>CATZIT010000004.1:0-221169 GCA_958420225.1 uncultured Roseburia sp.
GAGAGCGCGAGACGGGACTCGAACCCGCGGCCCCGACCTTGGCAAGGTCGTGCTCCACCAACTGAGCCACTCGCGCTTACGTATCTGTCTGTCAGACACATCTAATATAATACTCACTTTCATCCGTTTTGTCAACACTTTTTTTCAAAAATTTTTATACTGCTACGCCAGTAAAAAATCTCTCCTTCAAATGCTGTCATATCTCCCCTGTTCCCCTCATACAATCTAATAATCAGTAATTGGAGGCTTCCGGTGAGTGCAAAAACAAAAATAGTCGTCCTTCATATGAAAGAACTCATTTACACCCTCATTTTTGCAGGGCTTGGCATCCTGCTTATCGTCCTGCTGCTCTTCATGTTTCTTCCAAGGAACAAAGACGATACATCCACAGAAACCATGCGATATACCGCAGGTGTCTACACCTCCTCCATCACCTTTCAGGAGCATGCCGTAGATGTGCAGGTTATCGTGGACAGCAACCGTATCACTTCGATTGCACTGGTAAATCTCGACGATACCGTCACAACCATGTATCCTCTGATGGAGCCGGCAATGGAGAGCATCCGGACACAGGTATTGGAAAAACAGTCTACCGAAGGGATTACATATCAGACCGACAACCAGTATACCTCAATGGTATTATTACAGGCAATTGACAATGCGCTCTCAAAGGCAGAAAGCGCAGCAAACGAATAAGATTTTTCTATAAACAAAAGTGTGCTTCGCACACTTCCGCGCTCAACTTCTATCAATAGCACAGCTTTTGTTCCGCGCGCTCGCGGATAGCGAAGCTATAAATTCACCTCCGCGAGCTGCGCATTCTGCCCGATAGGGCTTTTTGCTCTATAGGAAACATGATTTTCACGCTTTAACGTAACACGATATTTCCTATAGAGTAAGGAAGGGCTGCCCCGCTTTGCGGAACAGCCCTCGCTTCTTATTCCTCTGTATCCAAAGTTGTCATATAATCTTCGATTGCAGAAAGATTCGTGTAGATTGTCTTCATCGGCTTATTATTTTCATAGACACGGTATCCGGAAAATCCTGCCCAGCCCACGATGACTACTGCCACTAAAACTCCGACAGCCATCTTCACTCTGCGCAGCATCTTCTCCTTTGCTATTGTCTTTTTACGGTTTGCCTTCTCTTCTTTATAACGATCCACTTTTGCCTGGCTCATGACTCTTGTCTCCTTTTGTCCTTTTTCTTTCCTATGGACATATTCTGTCTGATTACGATTTTATTATTATACCTTACAGGGCACAAAAACGCAATGGGTTTGGTGGAATTCGTTTGCGGTGTGACACATAAAATCCGAAATCTTTTCGGACTTCGGGTGCCGATTAGTTGACGGACAACAGAAAAATCTCTTCCATTTGTGCAGACCGTCTGCACAATATAAGTCTAATAGAGGAATTGCCATCCAATGCCGACAAATAGAAACTCAGTTCCATCCTTTCCATATATCTGGCTGATAACCGATTGTTGATTGTTTTCCATTCCTAACTATCGGGGTTTTCATTACCTGTGGATTCTCAAGTACCTTTTCGAGTTTATCTTCATCTGCGCTATACTTAATGAGGGCAAGTAAATCCTTGTTCTTTCCATCCCAGTTGACCATATTCTCTAATCCACCATTTACCTGAGCTACAGAATTAAATTCTCCTTTGCTCATGCCTTTTTCTTTCATGTCAATAAACTGATACTTTATGCCACGCTCTTTGAAAAAACGTTCTGCTTTCTTCGTATCATTGCATTTTTTTGTTCCAAATATCTGTATATTCATATCAGTATTCCTTCGCTATTTCCTCTTCTATTCCATACATTTTCTTGAAAGCTTTCAGGTCTTCCGGACTTTTAAGTAACATTACCTCTTCTATCTTACCTGTATGGATGTCTTTAAAACCTGCAACCTGCTCTCCATTGCAGATACTTGCTTTGATTACTGGTTTCTGATGCTCCTTATCATATGTTTTTGTTGTTTTTTCTTTCTTAAACAATCCCATTATCCATACCATCCTCCCTCATTTCCGGTTCTGCATAAAAAACAGGATACTGATAAGCAATACCACCGTTTCTACCACCGGCATCACAGTTCGCAATAATATATTCATCCACAGTAAAATGTTCATCAGTACAATGCCAATTTACATAGGCATCCTTGTGAAAGTATTTTCTGATTTCTTCCTCATCCTGGGCAATAACAGCTTTCCAAAATTGCTTTATATCCATGCTTTTCTCCTTACAATCCCGATTTTCTAAAAAAGTGAAAATCACAGCAATCACCACCATACCCCAAGGTTTTGGTACGCGAAAAGCCTATTTTTTTCAGTCCGCCATAGGTCACGTCGTCAACATCGCAGAACAGACGGCACAAATCCGCACAATCGTTTTCTACGCAAGCCGTATGCCAGAGGCACTTTTTAATTGTAATATCATAGTAATCCCTGCCGCGGCTTTGTATGCTTTCCTGCAGGTCGGTTGTACGCATAATTTTAAGAAATATATGACTGTAAATCCTGTAAAATCCCGGTACTAATTCCATTTTTGCTGTAGATGCATGTTTTTTTGCTGCGACTTTCTCCAGCATATATTTTCGCATATACTTATATACTTCGTCTTCGGGTAAACCATCTTTTAATAGAGTCTTATACAGTGCTATGCGTGGAAGAATGGTCTGCGTAAGCGTTTTCATCTGATTTTCCGACTTGTTTTGTGTGTTTTCGATAAGTGTATTTAACGCTTTCTCCTGCCTGTCAAACAGGTCATTTCCTCTGTCTTTTCCGAATTCTTCGCTCAAAAACACCTTGATTTGTTTCTGCTGTTTTATCTTCATCGCTATACCCCTCCATCATGGACTCTCTAAAAGAACCAGCTGCTAATCCAGCGTACATTCTATTATTTATAAATTGCAAATTACATGTACTTTCAGAGTATATCTACAATCTCTCGATTCTTATGTTCAAAAAATGGGTAATGCTTCTCTTTAAATTTTCGATACTCACTGCTTTTTACATCATGCGTGTTTACTTTGCTCGAAACAAGGCGGTAATAAAATGTGTAATTTATCAGTTCTGCCCGCAGCATCTTCGCCGTTTGGTATTTTTTCCGTACAATAAATAGTAAAATAAAATATTTAAAATCCATACCGATTCCTGCTGTCCCGAATTTCTTTTTTTGTCACAATCGTCAAAAATGGTTCGTTCCACTTTTTCTTAATAAAGTCTACTACACAAGTTCCGATGATAAGCATAAATCCAAAAAACGGATTCCAAAATAACAGAATTACCAACGCAATCCACCATATAAGCTGTAAAATATGAATAAATTTCATTGGCATCTCCTCCTTGCTATATCCTTCGTAACTTCTGGTCTATTATCCCAAAGTACAAAAATACTTAGGTCTCTCTGATTTAATTTCTATTTTATCATAACTTTCTTGCTTTTCCAATATATGACAAAATCAGTGACAAAAAAAATCCCCCAGACGTTTCGTCTGGGGGATGTTAAAGTCTTTTTGTGCTGCTTTCTTATTCATTGTCTGTGTCTACAACGCTGCTTAGGTCGACACCTAAGTAATCTGACAGGAACCAATCTGACAGGACCATATAGCCCTGTTCGCCGTCCGCTTCCACTTCACAGAGCAAGCCAACGGGTCTATCGCAGTCGAAAGCTTCGAGAATGAAAACTGGATATCCGTCCTGGTTCGGGTCTAATGGAATCGTGTAAGCTTTTAAGACTGTTACTGTTTCACAGTCAGCGACATTTTTACCACCATCGCCTGAAACAGACGCTATGGTTGTATCCATGAGATGGAACTCCATTTCGGAATACTGGTTTATGCCATAGTAAGTAAGCTGTTTATAGAATGCTGAATAGACACCTTCTCCGCCGCACAGGTCAAGCCAGCCTATACCATATTCGCTGTTATATACTTCTTCTATATCAAAGGTTTTGTTTACTTCTATGACCGCTGCACCTGTGAGTTCCATGTACCGGTCCCCGTCCATGATGTTATAGAGGACTTCTCTATCATCATGGTTGTACAGTTTCCGATGTTCCATCGCTTCTTCATCTTTGATTGCATTGTCCATGTCGAAGTACGGGTCGGACATCAGATGGTAAAGCGTGTTGTCATCCGGGTCGTATGTCTTTTCTGTTTCTGCTGCTTCTGTCTCTTTCGTCTCGGATGTTTTGCTCTCTGTTGTCTCGGATGTCTTGCTTTCTGTTACCGCAGGTTTTGCCCCAGTGGCGACTTCATTGTTTCCGCATCCTGCGAATGCTGTTGCTGCTAATGCTGCTGTCATCATGACAGCGATGATTTTAATCTTTCTCATGGTATGTTGTACCATCCTTTCCTGGATATTCTTGTTTTCGGTGCACCCGTTACCAGGTGCGTATGCCGTTTGCACATGCCCATTCTTTTAACTTCTTACGTCTTGCATAGAACCTCATGTATTCCGTGTCGGTCATGTTTGCAATTACGGATTTGCTTAAGTGCATAACGTACTCAAGCTCACCCTGTGAACATGGCATGTTCATGTAGTTATCGTTGTGGTTTACAGCTTATGTCATACGCTGCACTCGTTTTTCATACTCATTTCCCTTCTTTCTTTTGTTTTATGTACAGGATTCTTATCCTTACATTCGTTAGACAACACATTTTTCAAAATAGATTTAAATTTTTATTATTTTTTTAATTTATTCATCTGCCGGATTTACATCTGTCGGGCTGCCGTTGAATACGTTTTGCAACACATATCCGGTATCCCCTTCAATCGTCACCTCATAAATGGTTACTGTATAACCTCTTGCCTGAACTCCCCAAATATGCTCGGCTGGTATTTCAATATCAGCACTGACATGTACGGCTGTTCCATTCAAAATTTCAGAATCATTCTTCGGAGAGAGTGTATATTCGTTGCCATCCGAAGGAAACTCTGCTGCACGGGCATTACTTTCCTTATAAAGAATTGTCATAAGTTTGATATACCCTTGGACGGAATTTACTTCCACATCTTCGTCTACTGTCTGTATTTTCTCTCCTGTAAATCTGGCAACATGTTCCAAATCAACATTATTGTAATCACCGCTGACTCCATAGCTGTCAGGTTCTTCAGGTGAAAACCTTTTTTCATAATCAAAATATGGGTCTTTCCCATCATTTCCCGGAGTTTCCGGGGTCTGCTCTACCGCTGTTTCCTTGGGCTGCTCTACCACCGTTTCAGGAGGCTGCTCTCCCTGATTAAGAACAGCCGCTGTTGCTATCCCGCCACCCACTACTACTGTCGTAATAATTCCGGCTGTAATTTTTCCCACCTTTGTTGCAAAAAATGCTTTTCTTGCAGCTGCATGAACAGTTGTATCCGCCCCGGCTGCTTTGGCGTGATTTGCCTTTTTCAAAATCTGTTTTTCACATTGTTTTAGTGCAGTTTCCGCAGAAATCTCTGCTGCAAATACGGTCTGCTCCTTTTGCAGCAATAACAAAAGCAATGTAACCGGCGCAATACTGTAAAGCTTGTATCCTTTCTTTTGCAGTTCCTCCGCTTTCTGTTTAATGTTGTTCCTGCCGTAGCGCAGTCTGGATTTCACCGTAGCCTCAGAACAGCCAAGCTGTTCCGCGATTTCTTTTGTGGTGAGACCTTCTAATTCAAAGGCAATCACGACGAGACGCTGTTCGTCAGACAGAGAATCTATCAGTTCATGCACCAGTTGTCTTGTCTCTTCCCTGGTGTATTCCAATTCAGGAACGTTGTCCCATGAACTTACTGCCCTGTCGAAAATTTCTGTGTCATCTTCATCCTCTCCACTATCTGTCCGCAAATCGAGCGGAGTGTGGTTTCGTTTTTCCAATTCATTCTTGGCAGTGTTTACTACAATTTGCGCCAGCCAGGAATCGAACTTCTCCGGCTCTTTCAGTTTGTCCAGATTTTTCCATGCCCGGATGTATGCATCCTGCAATACATCCTTTGCCGCTTCCTCATTCTTTACATACTTCAATGCCAGATAATATTTATTGTTTTTTGTGGAATTATAAAGGAAATCAAAGCCTGATGAATCCCCATTAAGTGCCAGTTCAACTGCTTGCGTATATGTCATTTTGTCTCTCCTGCCTGCATTATCGAATGTGCAACGTGCCATCTACCGTCACATGTGTTGCGTTGTTGTTCAGCTTGCTGCTAATCTCACCTAAACGTTGATTCTGCTGTGCCAACTGTGCTGCATTTCCTGCTGTCTGTGTACATCATTGTCATATTTTTCAATCAGAATCTGCATAGTTACAGGTGTCCCATATTCCATGTTATTTATGTAGCGCACAAAGGATTCCGCTGCCTGTTCATAGGCGTATGCCTGGGGATAAAAGCCTCACGGATTTTATTATTTTTATCCCTGACAATCTAAATAAATCCATTCCTTTCTTTTCCTTGAGAACGATAAGACCGACCATGCCGCCCCACACAAACAGACAATACAAAATGCTGATAATGCGTGTTCCCAGACTCTGTCCAATGGTAATCAGTAAATCGCCCTGGCAGGTTCCTACCCATAAAACCACAGATATTAGCAGAGCAAAAAATTTGAATATGTTAAAAATAAAATTGACCAGTTTGGGATGTTTCCTTCCAAACTCAGCTCCTATTGCATAATTCGTATAAAGATTTGTAAAAACTTTTTGATTTTTCCATGAAACTATTACAATGCTTTCACGCCGTTTATCCTTTTGCACCTTTTCCTTTCTACCAAATCCGGCATGGCAATTTGAACAGATTTAATCTTCCTCCTTTTTGATGTCTTTCATAATTTTGTTGTAAACAGTCTGACTTGTTTTGCTGTCCATTTCAAAGTTCTGCATGTCTTTGTGAATGAGCATTACAAACCACCTGATGATTTTTTGCATCCTACTCTCACCCCTTTCTATGAAGTGAGACAATCACAACCAGAAAAAAGATTTAAAAAATAGAAATTTTTAAATCTTTTTCAAAATCATATATTTTTTATTCATGCTTCGTGTAGTTCTGTATTTTCAAGAGCGTATTGCAGTGCCATACATATCAGTTCATTTCGAGACCGATTCGTTTTTACGGCTAAATCGTCATATTCATCCAACAATGCTTTTCTCACACGTACTGTAACAGTCAGTGATTTATCATCGTCTTTTGGCGTAATTACAAACTTGTTCATACTGTAATACCCCCCTTCCTGCTTACTTTTTCTACTTTATTATAATTGTCTGCATACCCATTTTCTATATCACAAACATGCAATGGCATTTGTGTCACATCATGTGTTTTATTTCATTTCATTTTTGTAACACAATCTGTGTTACAATTTGTATTCTCGTCTTTCACAATCTACGGAATCAGGCGCTTATCAAAGTCACTCTTTTGTGGCTGTGCCCTTCCGAGTTTCAATAAGATTGCACCTCCTCGAATATTGCTGTTATTTGTGTCTATAAGACACTTTTTTATTGACGCAAGATTTTATCAGTGTTAATATGAGAGCAGAAAATAAAAGGAGGTGCTTTATGAGCGACAAAGAAAAAATCATACAATTATTAAATGATGTTCCTGAATATAAAATGGGATATGTTCTCGCCTATGTGCAGGGCATCACCGCTGATGAAGAAGCAGACGACCTGTTCTGCCAACGCATGATGGAAAGTTATGAAAATGACCCTGATCCTGAAAAAGACACCTGTTATTCTCTGGATGAATGCAAAAAAGAGTGGGGGATAGAGTAATGTATCAGATTGTCTTAAAAAAGCGGGCAAAGAAATTTATTGAAAAACTCCCCCGTAATGAGAAACTCCGTGTTCTCTCGGCTATTGAAAAGCTGCCAAATGGTGAAGATATTAAAGCTCTGAAAGGATATGATAACCTGCTCCGGCTTCGCGTCGGTGAATACCGGATTATTTATACTGTTAATAACGGAGAATGTGTTATCCTGGTAATTGATGCCGGCAATCGCGGCGAAATTTATAAACGTTATTAAGGTGGGATTTATGAACGAAAGAATTAAAGAATTAAGAAAAGCCCTCGGTCTCACTCTTGAAAAATTCGGTGCGGCTCTCGGAGTTCAGAAGAGTGCTGTATCAAAATGGGAACGTGGAGAAAATAGCGTTCCAGAACAGATGTTTAAATCCATCTGCCGCGAGTTCAATGTCAGTGAAGACTGGCTTCGCACCGGAGAAGGTGAGATGTATGTTCCACGGACACGGAACCAGGAGATTGTCGCATTTGCTAACCAGGTCATGGTGGAGGAAGACGAATCATTCCGGAAGCGTTTCGTGACTGCACTTTCAAAAGCAAGCCCGGAGTTTTGGAAGGAGCTGGAAAAAGTTCTGGACGAAACATTAAAAAAGGATTAGCGTTTTTTCGCCAATCCTTTTTTACACTTTTTAGTGGACCTGACGGGAGTCGAACCCGTGTCCAAAAACCAATCCCCTGTCCTTCTACGAGCGTATTCTGTTCTTTGACATTCCCTCTGCCGCACGGGAGCAGACACCCTTACGTTTTCAGTAGCTTCATATTACGCCCACGGGCTCAAAGCTTTGCCCGTGTCGTTTCTCACATAGTCGAAGCCTGGGTCCTAAAGTGTGAGTGCTCTAGGTCAGACTGCTGCCATTAGGCAGCCAAGTTGCAGCAACTAGGCTGCAACCGCTAAATTATCTTCAGCGTTTAATTTTAAGTTTGCCATTTAACGCATTGCATGCGACTCGCTTCTCCAGCTTCATGATCCCTGTCGAAACCATTACAAGCCCAGATATTTACAGATTTCTTACCTTGAAATCCCGCTCTGCCTCCCGGCGCATATCCTTCTTGGCAATATCCTGCCGCTTGTCATAGAGCTTTTTGCCTCGCGCCAGTGCGATTTCCACTTTCACAAGACTTCCTTTAAAGTATACTTCCACCGGAACAAGTGTATACCCTTTTTCTTTGATTTTCCCAATCAACTTGCGGATTTCGGATTTGTGCATCAACAGTTTTTTCGGGCGAAGAGGGTCTTTGTTGAAGATATTCCCCTTCTCATACGGGCTGATGTGCATTCCGTAGATGATGACCTCTTCCTTTTCAATTCGGATAAAAGCCTCCTTGATACTGCACTTTCCCATACGGAGCGATTTCACTTCTGTTCCGTGAAGCTCAATTCCTGTTTCAAAGCGCTCATCCAGGAAATAGTCATGATAGGCTTTCTTGTTGTTCGCTATTAACTTTTTCTCTGCCTTTGCCATGTCTATTACCTCCGGTTATTGTATTATACTGTATTTTCACCGATTCCGCAAGTCTCAAAATACGTTTATGCTGGCACAAAAAACCGCGTCTTACGACACGCTTTCCGCTTCTGCCGATACTACTGAGAAATCAATCGTGCGCATCAGCTTATCTGTTCCTGTCACCATGACTTTGACCTTCTGTCCCAGCTTATAGCGCATGTTCGTGGTCTCGCCGATGAGCTCATAGGTGCGCTCGTCATAATGGAAATAGTCATCTACAAGTGTGGTTATGTGTACCAGTCCCTCTACCGTATTCGGCAGTTCCACATAAAAGCCCCACTCTGTCACACCGGAAATGACGCCCTCATAAATATTACCAATCCGCTCCGACATATATTCCACTTTTTTCAGTTTATCGGTTTCACGCTCCGCCTCATCTGCACGGCGTTCCATCTCGCTGGACTGCTTCGCAACCTCCGGCAGAATTTTTTCATAATGCGTAATGCGCTTTTCATTCATCCGTCCGCGAAGATTATCCTTGATAATGCGGTGAATCTGCAAATCCGGGTAACGGCGAATCGGCGATGTAAAATGACAGTAATAGGAAGTTGCCAGTCCAAAATGCCCGGTTCCCTCTGTCGTGTATTTTGCCTGCTTCATGGAACGCAGTGTCAGGCGGCTGATTAACGCTTCCTCCGGTGTTCCCTCTATCTTCTGTAGCAGTTTCTGTAACTCTTTCGGGTGTACCTCATCCTGCCCGATATGAATGGAGTAACCGAAATTATTGATAAACGTTGAAAGCTTTCTGATTTTCTCCGTGTCCGGGTTATCGTGCGTCCGGTATACAAACGGAAGCTCCTGCCAGAAATAATCCTGTGCAACCGTCTCATTTGCAATCAGCATGAAATCTTCGATAATCTTGGTTGCCACGTTCCGCTCATATGGCTTGATGTCCACCGGCTTGCCATCTGCATCGAGAATAATTTTTGTTTCCGGGAAATCAAAATCAATCGAGCCACGTTTCATCCGCTTCTGACGCAGAATGGCAGCCAGTTCCTGCATCAGCTCAAACATCGGCACTAACTCTTCGTACTCTTTACATTCTGCCTCGTCATGGTCCTCAAGAATCTTTTTTACACTTGTATAACTCATGCGGCGGTCAACCTTAATTACCGTCTCTGCAATTTTATGGTCAACCACATTTCCCTTTGCGTCAATCGTCATGATACAGCTTAATGCCAGTCGGTTTTCTCCTGCATTTAGCGAACAGATACCGTTTGACAGCTTATGTGGCAGCATCGGAATGACACGGTCAACCAGATACACCGAGGTTCCTCTCTTTAGCGCTTCCACGTCAAGCGCACTTTTTTCCTGCACATAATTCGAGACATCCGCAATATGCACGCCCAGGCGATAACGCTCCCCCTCCCTTGTAAGGGTAATGGCATCGTCAAGGTCCTTTGCATCCTCCCCGTCGATGGTCACGGTCTGCCAGTCACGGATATCCATGCGTCCTGCCATATCTGCGGTGCTCACCTCATTTGAAACGCGCTCCACCTGATTTAACACTTTTTCCGGAAACTCCACCGGAAGGTTATAGGCGCGCACAACGGAAAGAATATCCGTTCCCGGGTCATTGATATGCCCGAGAATTTCCACTACTTTTCCTTCCGGTTTCTTTCGTTCGCTGCCGTAATCAGTAATCTCGACTACAACCTTATGCCCGGTCACAGCGCCTTTTGAGCGCTCCTGTGGAATAAAAATATCTGTTGCAAACTTTGGATTATCCGGCACGGCAAACCCGAAGGTTTTGCTCTTCTCATAGGTACAGACAATCTGCTCTGCCCCTCTGGCAAGAATCTTTACGACCTTTCCCTCGCGCCGCTTTCCTTTTCCGCCGCGCTCTGCGCTCTCACCGGTAATGGCAACCTGTACGGTATCGGTATGAAAAGCTCCATTTACCTGGGATTCCGGGATAAAAATGTCCTCCGTCTCCCCTTCTACCGTCACAAATCCAAACCCTCTCGGATGTGCGGTAAAAACGCCGGTTAAAAACTTGCCCTCTGCCTTTTTATATTTGCCCTTTGCCGATACCTCAATCTTTCCCTCTGCCTCGAGTGCATCTAAGACCTGCTGAAGCTCCATGCGCTGCTGCTTTGGGATATTTAGCACGATGGCAATCTCTTTTGCCTTCATCGGCACATATAGTTCATCACAGATGAAACCGTAAATCGTGTCCATCCGCTCTTTTAAAAGTTCTTTCTCCATCTCTCCTCCATCAAAAAAGAGGCTGTCCAAACGACAGCCTCCATGTTTCTTAGAAAATTCCCATATTTAATACTGCAGCGATTACCAGGAACAAGATTACACAAATCTTTGTCCATTTTACCAGCATACCTTCAACGGAACGTCCTTTGTTCTTTCCCCAGTAGGTGTCTGCTGCTCCGGCGATTGCGCCAAGTCCTGCGGATTTTCCTTCCTGCATCAGAATGATTACAGTCAATGCAAGGCTGATCAATATGAAAATAACGGTCAAAATTGTCTTTAAAACTGCCACGATGATTTCCTCCCTAAGGTTGTCAACTCATAACTTTTTATATTATAGCATGAAGTCATGGCATTTTCAACCATTTTTTTAAGAAGAGACTCCATCCGTCGGACAATGCTCCTGTGAAGCCGGGAAATAACGGCATCCCATATAGCTGCTTCCGATAAATTCCGCCTGTGCATCAAGCTCTTCCTCAATGCGCAAAAGCTGGTTGTATTTTGCCGTCCGCTCACTGCGGCACGGTGCACCCGTCTTAATCTGTCCGGCATTTACCGCAACGGCAAGGTCCGCGATAAACGCATCCTCCGTTTCGCCGGAACGATGGGAAATCACGGTGCGCATTCCCGCACTTTTTGCCATAAATATCGCATCGAGTGCCTCTGTGACCGTTCCAATCTGATTGACTTTTATCAGCACGGCATTTGCCGTATCAAGCTTGATTCCACATTTAATCCGCTTTGGATTTGTGACAAAAAAGTCGTCGCCGACAAGCTGGATTTTATCTCCAAGGCGCGCGGTAAGCTCTTTCCAGCCCTCCCAGTCATCCTCGTGCAGTCCGTCCTCAATGGACACTAACGGGAACTCCTTAATAAGCGTCTCGTAAAAGGCAATCATTTCCTCTGTGCTCCGCTCCACCTGTTCTCCTGCAAACTTGTAGCTGCCGCTCTTTTCATCATAAAGCTCACTTGCCGCTGCATCCATCGCAAACACAACATCTATGCCAACACGGTAGCCCGCTTTTTCCACCGCACGGGAGAGATAACGGAACACCTCTTTTGCATCCGCCAAATCCGGTGCAAATCCGCCCTCATCTCCAACAGCTGTAGAAAGTCCTTCTTCATTTAAAATCTGCCGCAAAAAATGATAGACCTCGGTTCCCATCCGAAGCGCCTCGCTGTAGCTTCCCGCTCCTGCCGGAAGAATCATAAATTCCTGAAAATCAAGCGGATTTTTCGCATGCACGCCTCCGTTAATGACATTCATCATCGGAACCGGCAAAAGCTTTGCCCCAACACCGCCGATATAGCGGTAAAGCGGCATATCAAGCGCTTTTGCCGCAGTCTTTGCGCAGGCAAGCGATACACCTAAAATAGCGTTTGCACCAAGACTTCCCTTGTTATCCGTTCCGTCAAGCTCCACCATAATGCGGTCAAGCATTGCCTGGTTTAACACATTTTGTCCAAGCAATGCCTCGCGGATTTTGGTATTGACGTGCTCTACGACCTTTTTGACACCAAGTCCGAAATAATTGTCGTCCCCGTCCCGCAGCTCAATCGCCTCAAACTGCCCGGTACTTGCGCCGGAAGGTACAGACTCCCTTGCCGTGATTTTCTTTCCGGTCGTCTCCGTCTCCGCTGTGACCTCAACCTCTACCGTCGGATTTCCTCTGGAATCCAAAATCTGTCTTGCGTGTACATCTGTAATTGAAATTTTTAATGACATCCGTTTCCCCTTTCACATACGATGATAGTTTCTGCAATCAGTATGTGAAAAAAAAGGAAATTTTATTACCGGATTTTATAAAACGGTTTCTGCAATCTCTTTTAAAGTCGCCGCGGACGCCTGAAGCTTCTCGAGTTCTTCCTCGTTTAACGATACCGGAACGATATTTTCCACGCCGTCTGCGCCGACGACCGCCGGAACACTGAGTGCAATATCGCTGATTCCGAATTCTCCCTGCATCAGATTGGAAACCGGAAGAATGGATTTTTCATCGCGCACTAAGCACTCGCAGATTCGGCGCACCGCCATTGCAACCCCAAAATAAGTAGCGCGCTTCTTTTCGATGATTTCGTATGCACTGTTTTTTACCGTTTCATGGATACGCTCTGCCGCCTCATCGTGATTGTAATGCCCCCGCATCTCGCAGAATTTGTGAATTGGAACGCCGGAAACTGTGGCACTGCTCCACACTGCAAGCTCGCTGTCACCGTGTTCGCCGATGATAAACGCATGGACACTGCGGCTGTCCACCCCAAGGTGCTCGCCTAAGTTGTATTTTAATCTTGCGGTATCCAAAACGGTTCCGGAACCAAGCACACGGTTTCTCGGGAACCCGGAAAGTTTCCATGCGACATATGTCAGAATATCAACCGGATTGGACACGATAAGAAGGATTCCCTCACATCCACGCGATGCAATCTCCGGGATAATGCTCTTATAAATTGAAACATTTTTATGCACCAAATCAAGTCTGGTTTCATCCGGCTTCTGATTTGCACCAGCAGTCACAATGATAATTGCCGCATCCACAATGTCGTCATATTCTCCGGCATAAATTTTCATCGGTCTTGCAAATGGCAGTCCGTGGCTGATATCCATCGCTTCGCCCTCTGCGCGGTTTTTGTCCGCATCAATTAACACCATCTCGGAAAACAGTCCGCTCTCCATCAAGGCAAATGCTGTGGCAGAACCCACAAATCCACATCCAATTACTGCAACTTTTCTCTGATTTACACTCATATCTGTTCTCCTTTCTGTAAAAGACTTTACAAACATCTGTTTTTAAACTATCTCTCCAAAATCTGACCATCGGTGGAAATGACGGTCACCTGCCACGGAATAAATTTTCCGCTCGCCTGAAGTGCATTTTTGACTGCCTGCTCTAAGCCGCCGCAGCAAGGCACTTCCATCCGCACAATCGTCACACTCTTAATGTCGTTGTTTGCGATAATCTGTGTCAGCTTCCCGGTGTAATCTCCCTCATCAAGCTTCGGGCATCCGATAACCGTTACGTGATTGCGGATAAATTTCCGGTGGAAATCGCCGTACGCATAAGCAGTACAGTCTGCTGCCACCAAAAGATTGGCACCGTTAAAGTAAGGTGCGTTTACCGGAACTAACTTAATCTGCACCGGCCACTGGGAAAGCTCGGACATTACAGCTGTATCGTTTATCGCTTCTTCCGCTTTCTTATGAGCCCTGTTAATACTCTTCGACTGGGTTCCCGGACAGCCGCAGGCAAGCGGGTTTGCAGCCTTCGCCTGCTCCTTAATCTGTTTATGCAGCTCTACCGCTTTCTCGTCATATGCTAATGCTTCCCTCTCTACAAATGAGATTGCATCGGTCGGACATGCCGGAAGGCAGTTGCCGAGTCCATCACAGTAATCATCCCGCATCAGTTTCGCTTTTCCATTTATCATTGCGATTGCGCCCTCATGACAAGCATCTGCGCATTTCCCGCATCCAATACATTTTTCCTCATCAATTTCAATAATCTGTCTTACCATTTTCTTCCTCCTGTTTTCTATTTAAAATCTGTATGCTCTTGACCTGACAACGGTATCATACTATAATGGGCGCAAAGAATCCGTTGTTTTTACAACATTTTTAATTTTTGTACAATTTGGGGAGGAAATTTATGGAACAGGAACAGAAGCAATACGACGCCGTGCTGACACGCTCCGCGGTTTTTGCCGGAATCTCGCCGGAAGAAATTCACTCCATGTTAGGGTGTCTCTCGGCACGCTACGCACATTTTCACAAGGGTGATTTCATTCTGCACCACGGTGATTTCATCCAGTCCATCGGCCTGGTGCTCGAGGGAAATGTCCATATTTTAAAGGAAGATTTCTGGGGAAATGTCAATCTGATGGCAGAATGTACGCCGGGAGATATCTTCGGGGAATCCTATGCCATCCGCTCGGATGTTCCGTCCGAGGTCTCTATCCAGGCAGTCGGAAACACCGAAATTCTTTTTTTAAATCTTCATAAGATGCTGACAACCTGCGGTTCCTCCTGTGAATTTCACAACCGTCTGATTCACAACCTCATCGCCGTGCTTTCCGAGAAAAATTTCAGGCTCAGTAAAAAATTAGAGCATATGTCCAAGCGCACCACGAGAGAAAAACTGCTCTCCTACCTCTCCGCAGAGGCAATCCGTCAGGGCAGTCTCGAATTTGATATTCCGTTCAACCGCCAGCAGCTTGCCGACTATCTGTCCGTCGACCGCAGTGCCATGTCAAGCGAGCTGGGACGTTTACAGGACGAGGGATATTTCACCTTCCACAAAAATCATTTTAAAATGCAGGAAGGCACCCACGCTGCTGCATGGGTGCCTACACACGGCTAATCCATCTTGATTCCCTTGGTCTTTAAAAAGTCCACCCAGATTCCGTACTGGGAGCCATAAAGATGCAGATTGTCAAACGTAAGTTCCGGGTTTAATCCGCCGGATTCATCACACACGACCTCATTCTCATCTATATAGAAAATCTTCTGTCCGTCCGCAAGCTCGGCAATCCGTTCATTGCGGGCGGTAATTCCTTCATTATTAAAAATCGGGTCATTGTCCGACTTGGATTTGGTCACCTTCATAATTGCCTGCACATAAATAATGGCATCCGGCTGCAGTTCCATGAACTTCTCTACGGATTTCTGATACGCCTCCATAAAGGTGTCAATCGTGCCGCGCCCCATCTCGTTGATTCCAATCTGGAAATAAACCTTTTTATACTGCTTTACCGATAACGCCTGTTCCAGGGAAACCTTACTTCCGTTCAAATTACAAAAATCTTCATCCCACATATCGTAGACATTAAGCCCCACCGTAGCATAAAACGTTGCATTTAATCCACTGTAATCCTGTAAACCGACCGTTCTTGAATCTCCGATAAACACAGCATCTTCAAAATAGCTTTCATCTACATCCACAAACGATTTCGTCTCCGGTTTCTCTGTCTCTCCCACAGATTCTGTATCGTCCACGGATTCATCCACGCGCTCTGTAGCACCGGATTCTTCTGTAGCACCAGCTTCCTCCGTTGCACCTGTTTCTTCCGCCTCTGTAATTTCCTCTGTTGCCTGTGTCTCTTCGGTCTCTGCCACCATTTCGCTTCCCGGCTCCGTTCCACCCTGCTGTTCATTCCATTTTTCCCAGAAATCCTTCGGCTCTGCGCTCCACGGATAAATTCCATCGTGGATTCCCTGGAAAACCAGAACAAAATACGGTGTTTTTTTGACATCTATCGTATAATTTTTATAAATGTTGTCCCGTCCAAGATAACCAATCACGGAAAGCACTATCCAGCCCAAAAAAACAACAACCGTTATCCTGCATCTCAAAAATCTCTTCACTCTGACTCACCCGTTCTTTCTCACTGCAATTACTCACTAAAAATTAAAATACAAAAATGGATTATTCGTAGACACTGTAAGATAATACAAACTCAGTGCAAGTATCACCGTCACCCCGATGTTTCCAAGCCATTTCTTTTTAAACACCTTGTAAAAGGCTGTCGGAACGGACGTTGCGAAAAATATGGCGAGCAAAAATAACGGTCCATAATCTTTTAAGTACCCCACATAATCCATGGAATTTACCGTTCCTGCCGCTTCCGTAAAAAATGGAAACATCCGGCTTAAGTAGACGCCGAGTTTTGACACATCTTCGATTGCAAAAGCCACCCAGGTTATTGGTACTACAAACAGCAGATAAATATGTGCAATCCCATGGTGTTTCTCCAGAAAACGCAGTAAAAATAATTTTTCAATTCCAAGCAAAAAGAGCAATGACGCTCCCCAGATAAGGAAATTCGGCTCCGCACCGTGCCACAGTGCGGTCAGTGTCCATACCACAAACAGGTTAAAAAATGTCCGTGCCGTTCCCTTGCGGTTTCCGCCAAGCGGAATATACACATATTCCCGGAACCATCTTCCGAGCGTAATGTGCCATCTGCGCCAGAATTCCGATACCGAGTGGGACATATAAGGCTGCCTGAAGTTCACCGGAATGTCAAAGCCTAACATTTTTCCAAGTCCCATTGCCATCATGGAATAGCCGGCAAAGTCAAAATAAAGCTCTAATGAATATGCGAATGCACCAAGCCACGCCGCCGGTGTCGAAATACTCTCAAATCCGACTGACTGGAGGTTATTCCACAGTAATCCGATACGGTCTGCCACAATAACTTTCGCACCAAGTCCGATGATAAGGGTCTTTAATCCGTCCTCAAAGTCTTCCAGCTTCACAATCCTGCGTTTTAATTGTGCACTGACCTCAGAATAGTTGATAATCGGTCCTGCTATCAACTGTGGAAACATCGTAAGATAAGTTCCAAGCTTCACAAAAGATCTTGATGCGGGTATTTTTCCACGATAAACATCAATGATGTACGCACTGATCTGAAACGTATAAAAGCTGATACCAAGCGGAAGTTCTTTTGCGAGTCCGCTATATTTGTAGAAGAATAAAATACCAAAATTATAGATTAATGCCAGGATAAGAAGCGCCTTCTGCCTGCTGCCTCTTCCTGTATCCTTCCTTGGGTACATCTGTTTTGCAAGCAGATAGTTGACGATAACAGATAAAAGAAGCAGCACAACGTACTGTGCCTCCCCAATGGTATAAAATATGATACTTCCTGTAAAAAGTACCAGATTTCTGCACTTTCGCGGTGCAATGTAATATATTAATAAAAAAACCGGCAAAAACCGGAATAAAAATTCAAAACTGCTGAATACCATCCTTGCAATCCTTTCTAATAATTGTATTTTCCTTATTTCTCTGATAGTATACCCAATTTGTCTTTAAAATAGGAATCTATTACGTAGATTTAGCGAAAATTTAGGAATTTTGTCATATTGCCTTAATTCCGAAACACTTTTGTAAAAAAAGCTTCTACTTCCCCAATAAAGTAAAGTGAACCGAATGCAACTGTTTTATGCGCCGTATCCCACTTTTTTAAATCAAAACATTCTTTCAGATTTGCGCAGGAATATGCCGTCACACCCTTCTTTTCAATGCAGGCGGCAAGACTGTCCGCCTGAAGTGCCCGCTCACTCTCCACTGTTACCGTCACAAAATCAAGTGCCAGCGGAAGCAGCTCCTCCACCATTTTTTCGTAGTCTTTATCCGCCATCACGCCCATGATAAAGTGGAATTTTTCTCCTGGGAACAAAGTAAGAAGGCTCTCCTTTAATGCGGCAACGCCATTGCTGTTGTGTGCGCCATCGACCATAAGAAACGGTTCTCTATTCAAAATCTCCATGCGTCCCTGCCACACTGCCTTTTCGATTCCGGCACGGACTGCCGTCCGGATTCGTGCCGGTTCCATTCCCCTTTTTTCTAAAAATGCCTCCGCCGCAAGAATCGCTGCCGCTGCATTTTCATACTGGTGCACACCGAGCATCTTCATGGAAAGATTTTTATAGTTTTCAAAAGAAAAATACTCTCCCGTTTCATCTGCGTGCCTGTCTGTAATCTCAGAAAGATTCACCCGTCTGTAATCGGTCACACCTGCCTCTTTCACCGCATGAGAAAATACCTCCTGCACCGAAGACTCCTGGCTTTCGGTGACCAGAATCGTTCCAGGTTTGATAATCCCTGCTTTCTCAGCTGCAATCTCAGACAGCGTATCGCCAAGGATTGCCATATGGTCATAGCCAATCTTTGTGATGACCGATACATCCGGTATTCCAACTGCGTTTGTGGAATCAAGTCTGCCGCCAAGCCCTGTCTCAAGAATCATCGCATCACATTTTTTCTCCTTAAAATAAAGAAGCGCCATCATAAGACAATAGTCGAACATCGTGGGATGCACGCCAAAGTCCATCGCTAAAAGTGCTTCTCCTAACCGCTTTGCGTCTTCCTTTGCAATCATTTCCCCGTTTATGCGGATGCGCTCCCCAAAATCCATCAGATGCGGCGACGTAAACATGCCGGTTTTCAGCCCCGCCTCCTGTAAAATTGCACACAAAAAAGCAGAGACTGAACCCTTTCCATTTGTCCCCGCTATATGGATAAAATCAGAAACCTTGCAGGAACCTTTGAGCTTCTCTAACATCCGCTCTGTAATTTCTACTCCCGCAAGGTTTTCAAATCTACGTTTATTCTCTATTTCTTCTATGACTTCCTCATAGGTTCTTTCTTTCATGTCATGCACCGTTCTTTCCATTTTGCAAAAGCACACTGCTTTCCTGCTACAGTAGCTTATTCTTGCACACGGATTTCCGGTTGTCAAGACTTTGACGGCACCTGCTAAAAATTTCAGAATTTCTTAAAAATTACCGCGGCGCACTGATATCTTACACTGCGATAATGACACCACCATCATTCGCATACATGCTGCTGACACCTGCTGTATTAATCACAATAATCTTCTTAAACTTCGCAAGCTTCTCAATCTTTGCCTTCACCTGTGCCGCACGCTCCGGGCAGTTACAGTGGGAAATTGCCAGAACACGGTTCTCGCAGTCCTTTGTCTTCTCAATGATATCGGAAATCATCTGGTCGAGCGCCTTCTTCATGCCTCTTGCCTGCCCGAGCTGGCAGATGAGTCCTTCCTTGGTGGAACCCATAACCGGCTTAATGTTTAAGGTATTGGCAAGAAATGCCTTTAAGTTGGAAAGTCTGCCATTTTTGCGCAAAGTCTCAAGTGTCTCAAGAACAAAAAAGGTATTCATGGAAGAAATGTAGTTTTCCGTCTTCTCTACCACTTCCTCAAAGCTAAGCCCTGCCTCTTCATATTCCTGAATCTTCATACCGATAATCGTCTCTCCGATGGAGGCAGATTTGGAGTTAAAGATGTAAATCTGTTTTGCAGCTTCCCCTTCATGCTCTTCCTCATAGAGATTCTTTCCAAGAACTGCGCTGTTGTAAGAACCGCTGAGTTTTCCGGAAAGTGTTACCACATAAACGTGTTCCGCCTCTCCCTCGTATGCCTTCATGTATTCTTCCGGTGACGGACAGGAGGATTTTGGTCCTTTCAGGCTCGCCTTTACTCTTCGCAGAAAATCGAGCTGATTGAAGCTCTCATCATCCCGGATGCGGTAACCATCCACTTCAAGTTCTAACGATACCGTTGTAAAATGTCCATCCTGTTTTAATTCTTCCGGCAGCTCACCGCAGCTGTCAATCACAATCTTATACATACGCGACCCTCCATTATCTATCAAACGATTCTATTTTTTGAAATTATCTGACAAGTTATTCAAAAACTTTTAATATGTTCTCTTTTTCCAGAACAAGTAGTTTTCATTACTACGTGATATTAACATAAAAACCCCTATTTGTATAGGGGTTTTTTCTAAAAAAAGAATGAAATTTTGATAAACAACGGTCTATGCCTCGAAAAATGCCTTTGTTAAGTCCTTTAATGCCTGCTGGTCAGCTGTTCCCATCAATTCCCTTGCAGAGTGCATTGCAAGCAGCGGGATTCCCACATCAACCGTTTTTACCGGAAGCAGTGCAGATGCAATGGAGCCTAAGGTTCCACCGCCCGGCATATCGGAACGGTTTACAAATTTCTGGTACGGAATCTTTGCGGCATCACAAATCTGCTGGATGATGGCAATCGCCTCACAGTCTGTCGCATAGGACTGGGAGGATGCTTCCTTGATACAAAAACCACTGCCAAGAACCGGCTTATTGGTCACATCCATCTTTCCGGTCTGGTTCGGATGAAGTCCGTGCGCAACATCCACGGACAAAAACATTCCGTTATAGATGTCCGCCTCCGCCATCTCATCTCTTCCGATTTCTCTTAAGATGCGGATTAACATATCGTGAAGCAGAATCGAAGCTGCACCCTGTTTGGAACGGCTGCCGATTTCCTCATGGTCAAAGAGTGCAATCATATTGATTCCGTCCTCCCGCTCTGCCTCTGTCACGGCAGAAAGGAGTGCGGAACAGGAAGTTAAATTATCCAGTCTCGGACTTGAAATCAGCTCATCGTTGATACCTACAAACTGCGGTTCTTCCTTGCAGTATACCGTAAGTTCAAAATCAAGAATATCTTCCTTTGCCACGGAAAGTTCTTTTGCAATGTAGTTTAAGAAATAATCCTTGCCGTCTTCTCCCTCCGGAATCAGACCAAGCAGCGGAATCATATCAATCTGCTTGTTTAACTCCACTCCCTCGTTTACCTTGCGGTTCATGTGTATGGCAAGATTCGGGATGGTCAAAAGGTTCTTCTCAGACACAAAATATTTCATCTGTGGAACAAACGGATTATCGTTGCGCACGGCAACTCTTCCGGCAATTCCAAGCGGGCGGTCCAGCCAGGTATTTAAAATGGCTCCGCCGTATACCTCCACATTCAACTGCGCATAAACATCCGTTTTCATATCTGCGGACGGCTTAATCCGAAGGCATGGGAAATCGGTATGTGCGGCTGCGATACGGATTGCAGGCTTATTGTTGTCCTGCCACTGCATCGGAATCGTAAATGCAAACAGTGTGGTGTCATGGTGATTTAAGTAATACTTCTTTCCCGGCAGAAGCTGCCAGTCTTTTCCATAATCAAGATTTTCAAATCCGGCTGCCACAAGGCGTTCCTCTGCGGCTGCTACCGCATGAACCGGAGAAACCCCTTTTTTTAATAAATTAAATAAATGCTGTGTTTCTGTCATGTTCCAATCTCCATTCTAAAGCAACCTGTAACATTTGCTCTCCTACCTATATTACTATAAATCGCTGTAGATTTTAAGAGTTATTTTTGATAAAATATATAAAAAGTCTATTATAATCAGAAACGAGGATGCAGATGACCGCATTAAATCTTCCCGAAATCAAAGAATTCATGAATAAATTGCTGTGCAGTGAAACCTTCGACCACTTTCTTTTAAAGGAAGCAGTCATCAAAACCGCTGTCACCTTTACCATCGACGGAACCATGGACCATGAATTTTATTCCACCGACGAGACAGAGTCCTTAGGTCTTACCGGCTTCTCCTGCCTGCCGTTTGGAATGTTGCGTTCCCAGTGCTTTGACCTGATTAAAGGGAAACGCACTCCTTCCTATTTTAAGTTTGTTCTTGAACTTTCCCCAACAAACCTTGCGCGTACCTTAGAACAGATTCACAGCAGCTTTACCACCGCCGACATTTCCGGTGTCTTTTTGAATCTCAAATTCCAGAACGATGCACTGCTGCTTACAACCGGCGTCTCCTACCGGATTTTCTGTCCGGACAAAAGTCTGGAACACGAATGGGACCGTCTGGTAGAACGGTTCCTAAAAAATAATGGAATTGTTTATGAAAAACTTTCTTAATTGAATTTTTATTCACAAATCTTCACAAAAAGTTCATACTTTTGCTTTACTTTTTGATATTGATATGGTATTCTTGACCTAGTTGCAGAGATTGCAACCAGTAATATTTTTTTGGAGGTACTTTCAATGAAAGGTACAGTTAAATGGTTCAACAACCAGAAGGGATACGGATTCATCTCTGACGAAGCAGGCAACGATGTATTCGTACACTACTCAGGACTCAACATGGAGGGATTCAAGTCTCTTGAGGAAGGTGCTGCAGTAGAGTTTGAAGTTGTAGAGGGAGCAAAAGGACCTCAGGCAACAAACGTAACCGTAGTAAAATAATCCTTTTTAATCAGTAGTTTCTCATGTACCTTTTTCTGAAATAGAATTCGTTTTTTATTTGTTAGAATAAGATATTGAAAACAATGGATTAAGAAAAAGAGCTGTCGCATATTGCAACAGCTCTTTTTCTTTGTCCTATTGGGCGGACAGTGCAAGTTTCGCTTTCACGATACGCACAACCGCCTCATTAATCCGGTACTCTTCAATCGTTCCGTTATTCACGGCATCTATCACACCGTTATATGCCTTTCCAAAATCTTCCGGCATTAAAATCATATCCGCTCCGGCATTCACCGCAAGGACTGCCGCTTCATCCGCCGCATGGTTTGCTGTAATTGCCGTCATGTTCATGGCATCTGTGATGACAACTCCCTGATAGCCCATCTGGGTTCTCAATACATCCGTAATCATGACTTTTGATAACGATGCCGGTGTATCATCCCCTGTCACATTCGGTGCTGCAATATGACCAACCATTAAAAACTCTGCTCCCCCGTCGATTGCTCTCTGAAATGGGACAAGTTCAGATGCGAACAGTTCTTCTAATGATTTGTCCGTCGATACTGCTCCGCTGTGTGAATCTCCGCTCACGCCTCCGTGTCCCGGAAAATGTTTCACAACTCCCTGTATTCCCATGCTCTCTAATCCCTGTAATTCTGACAATGCCATGGAAGCCACAAGCTCACTGTCCGTTCCAAAAGAACGGTTTCCAATCACGGAATCCGATACGGTCAGTACATCTGCCACCGGTGCAAAATCAAGGTTAAATCCAAGGTCTGACAGGTAGGTTCCAATCGTAACACCCGCCTGATAAGCATTCTGCGTATCCCCTGTCGCACCGATATCGCTCATATTATCGACATTTGTAAGCCCATATGCCTCGTTGGACGCAATCCGTGTCACACTGCCTCCCTCTTCATCGACACCTAAAAATACCGGAAGAGATATCCGGCTGTCCGCATACTGCTGCATCTTTGCCATCATCGTCTTCGTCTGGTCGATATCCACAAGGTTCTGGGAATTATAAATCAGTCCGCCGACCGGATACTTCTGGTATGCCTCGTTTGTTGCATCTCCAGCCACAGTTACCTGTCCATAACCGGTCAGTGCCTCCGGCGTAATAAAAAACATCTGTGCAACCTTTTCCTCTAAGGTCATTCCCGAAACAATCTGTGCCGCCTGCTCCACAAGCGGGTCAACCACCGTCTGCGTCTGCGCCTCTGTCGCTTCCGGTTCCTCTGTCTGCGGGATACTCTCAGTCTCCTGTGTCTCTGTCGCCTGTGTATCCGCCCCCACATTACCATTTACCGGGGTGTGATTCCTGCCGGACATCAATTTGCTGATTCCAAATACCGCACCTGCCACAACCAACGCGACAATCATTGCAAATACTGTCAATACAACCACAGCGTCTCTGGTATCCTTGCGTCTCCTTAATCTGCGTTCTTCACGATCCATATAGGGTCATCCTCTCTGTTTTGTCATCTGTCTTTCATTATAACAAAAAAAGAAGATGACTGCAATCTTGCAATCATCTCTCATTTCTTAAGATTTATCTGTTGTATTAAGCTTCTGCTCCTCTTTGGATGCGGCTTGTAAGCTCTCTCACCTCCGCCATGATTGCAGAGTACATCTCGCACTCAAGCCCCACCGGAGACATATGCGGATGTTCCTGTTTCATACGATATGCCTGTACCAATAGTCCCCGTTTTGTTTCCTCCAGTTCCCAAAGCTGCTCCTTGCTCATAACCTCTCTCCAACTTTCTGCATATTGTGTGTGCCACCATATCTTGATTGCACACCTTGTCTATCATAGCATATCTGGTAGATTTTGGAATAAGAATCTCTTCGGCATTTTCACGAAAAATTTATATCTGTTTTGAGGCTTTTGTCTATTTACAACGTGGGATTTATCTATTATTTACAATTGCATCAGCATTTCAACCGCATCTTTTTTTACAATATAGCTTCCCTGCTCTTTAATAAATGCAATCTGTTTTTCGTCCGAGATATGTCCGGCATCATACTCCATCGCACCAAAGGCAAACGGGCGCATCTCGTTTTTCTCAAACTTCGTAAAATCGAGAACCAGATAGTATTCCCCGTCGAGCTTATACAGTGCGCTCTTCGGAAATTTATCCTGAAAACAGACTTTGCACATCTCAGAGGCATCCACAATATTCGGAAAACGAAGTGCACATATCATGCGTGATTCCTTCTGCGCTTCTTCCGCTGCATCCCTGCTCTTTTGTTCCGATGTGCTCTCTTTCGTCTCTTCCTTCGGCTGGTTTAGCCGTTTGAATTCCTCAAGACGCTCCGGCGCAATCCTGCTCATCAGATTGCTGACAGTGTCAACAAGATCCTGGATTCCCATATCGGAATCGCCACCGAATGTAATTGCCATGCTGTGGTCGGGAAGCAGCTCTGCGCGCACCATCGGTGAAATATGTTCCAGATGAATGTTCTCCTGCTCTTCCATCGCATCTAACACGCTCTGGATAAAGCGCTGGGTCGTCTCACTGTCCCCGATAATTTCATCAATATCAAATCCGAGCTGCTCAATCTCGCTCTCGCTGAGTGCGCATCGGATTTTATTTTCTCCAATCCGTTTAATCTCCATATGTATTCCTCTTTTTAGTCCAGATCTGCACGCCTGATGATGCCGACTCCAATCGGGTACGGGCCTGTATGCACCCCAATCGTAGCCCCAATCTGGAACAGATTGATTTCCTTAATTCCAAGTTTTTCCTCTGCAATCGGCTGTAATTTTTCCCGGAAACGGCATGCTTCCTCATAGTCATATCCGTAACCGATGACAAAGCTGTATTCTCCTGGTTTGATGGAACGTTCTTTGATGTATTCCTCCAACATATCAATGATCTTGCTCATGGATTTCTCCCGGCTTCTTGCGATTCCGGAGTTAAAAATCTCGCCTTCTTTTAAAGTAATAAGCGGCTTAATCCGCAGAGCACTTGCTGCAAGTCCTGCCAGCCTGCCAATGCGTCCGCCGTGCTTTAAGTAGTCGATACTTCCAACGGTAAAAAAGATGCGTCCGCTCTCCCGGATTGCCAAAAGGCGCTTTACCATCTCATCATATTCATAGCCTAAATCCCGCAGTCTGCACGCTTCAAGCACATAAAGTCCCTGCAGTACCGTGTTAATCTGGGAATCGATGACCGTAATCTTTGTGTCCGGGTAATTTTCCAGCAGCATATCTCTTGCGGTGACGGCTGACTGCATGGAGCCGCTGAATTTTGTCGTAATACAGATGCAGATGATAGCTGCACCTTCCTTTGCAAGTGGTTCAAACACACGGTAATAATCATCCACAGACGGCATGGAGCTTTTCGGGTATACACCCGGATTCTCTACCATCTGGTCATAGAGATGACGTGGTTCTAACTCTTCCATCTCCTTTAAATACGTTTTGCTGTCAAATGAAACATAAAACGGAACAACAGTTATATTTTTTTGAGCCGTAAGCTCCTTTGTAAGGTCACAGGAACCATCACTGATAATCTGAATTTTATTCATATTAAAATTATACTCCAATTTCTTAATTTCCGAACAGGTATACCCCGCGCTCTGTCACACGAATCTCCGGTATTACCGTAAGTGCCATAAACGAAAGGGTAATAAACGGATCAATATCCGCTGAAATACCAAGTTTTCTTGTTTCTTTTAACATGGTTGCCACCTTTGCAGTCACAACGCCGGATGTCTCTTCGCTCATCAGTCCGCAGATGGTAAGCGGAAGCACATCAAGGACTTTTCCACCGGATACGATTGCATAACCCCCCTGTGCCTCCTGCACTGCCTCGATTGCCAGAAGAATATCTTCGTCATTGTCTCCTGCCACAATCAGGTTGTGGGAATCATGTGCCACAGACGTTGCAACCGCTCCGCACTTCACGCCAAATCCCTTTAACGGTGCAACACCGATTTCTCCGGTCTTTCCGTGGCGCTCTACCACACAGATTTTGTTGTATACACTATCCGGCTTAAAATAACCGTTCTCGGTCGGAACTTCCTCCACAAGATGTGTCGTCACAATCTGATGTGCGTTCATCCGGATTACATCTGTCTTCCCATCACAGGCAAGCGCAAGTTGTTCCCGGGTCACGCCCTCAGTATGGACGGTGTGAAGCAGTTCTTCCGGCACCGGAACCGAGTAATCCTTTACATAATCTGCCTTAGTCAAAATTCTGCCGCTCTTCATCACATCGGTCGGATGAACGCCGGTCAGGTCATCCAAAAATACGATATCCGCACGATAACCGGCTCCGATGGCACCGTAATTCTTTAACCCATAAAACTGTGCCGTCTGATAGCTTCCCATCTTATAAGCACGCGCCACCGGCACTCCCATAGCAATCGCCTTACGGATACAGGTACTGATGTGCCCTTCCTTGCGGATTTCCTCCACATGCTTATCATCCGTGCAGAATGCGCACTGGTCTAAGGAAACCTCTGCCTCTAAGAGTGTATGAAGCAGTGTCTCGAGATTCTTTGCGCCGCTTCCCTCTCTGATATAAATATGAAGTCCTGCACGCAGTTTGTCTAACACTTCCTCCGGTGTAGAGCACTCGTGGTCATTCTCCACGCCTGCCAGACGATACGCCTGCACCTGCTTTCCGGTGATTCCGGGTGCATGACCGTCAATGTGCTTCTTGGAAAATAATTCTAACTTATCCGCCATGCGCTTTTCCCCGGAGCAGCACTCTTCAAAACGCATGGTTTCTCCTAATCCAAGCACCCTTGCATTGTCGACATATTTCATCATATCCGCTGCAAGGAACTGTCCTGCTCCGTTTGTCTCGACATCGGTTGCCGGCACTGCAGACGGAATCATGAAAAATACATTGACTAAAATATCATTCGTCGCACGCAAAAAATAATCCATTCCCTTGCTTCCGCTGACATTTACAATCTCATGCGGATCTGCAACGATTGTCGTAGTTCCTGCCTCCGCAAGCACCTTTGCCAGTTCTCCCGGCGCAAGCATACAGGACTCGATGTGCATATGGGCATCAATAAATCCCGGCACCAGATATTTTCCGGTGCAGTCGATTTCTTCTTTTCCGTCATAGTGTCCAACGCCGACAATTGTATCACCGCAGATTGCCACATCTGCCTTTAACACTTCTTCGGTAAATACATTGAGCACATTTCCGTTTTTTAATACAAGGTCTGCCGTCTCGGTTCCATTTGCGCAGGCAAGCCGTCTTTTTCTATCTGTCATTTTTCCTTCCATTCTGATACCGCAGTGGTATCGCTCCATTATGACTGTGTATGTACGGTAAGCCATGCACAGATATCTTCATATACTTTTTCCTTATCTGTCTCATTTAAAATCTCATGACGGTCCGTCTCATAGAGCTTATAGGTGACATCCTTTATCCCTGACGCCTGAAATTTATCATACACCTTTTTGACACCTTCTCCAAGACCGCCCACCGGGTCATCGGCACCGGACACCAAAAATAACGGCACATCTTTTTGCATATTTCTTATATTTTCCATCTGGTTGTCATAATATACCGTTTCCATCAGTCCATAATAACCGTTAATGGTAAACCGGAAGGTGCATCTCGGGTCAGCATAATATTTTTTTACTGCCTCTACATCCTTTGTCAGCCAGCTGTTTGCCGGATTTGCGCCGGTCACATCGAATTTTTTATAATATTTGTCATAGGAAAGTGACTGCACAAGCCTGCTGCGGTAATGCCAGCCACGGAATGCCGCCATCACTTTACAGATTGCCATTCCTGTTTTCATAAAGATATCGGATACGCAGCCGGTTCCCATAATAACCGCACCGCTTAAGCCCTCTCCGTAGCAGCAGAGATATCTTCTAAGAAGGTAAGAGCCCATGCTGTGTGCCATCATAAAATACGGAAGCCCCGGATATTCCTTCTGCATCAGTGTGCGGAACTGGTGCATGTCTTCTACAAGCGTCTTGCTTGGTTCCTTCTCATGGAAAAAGCCCCATTCCTCCTGGGAAACAACGGATGCACCATGACCGATATGGTCATAGCCTGCCACGACAAATCCATGCTCCGCCAAAAACTGCGCAAACGCACGATAGCGCTCAATATATTCAATCATGCCATGGTTTATCTGAAGCACGGCACGAATTTCTCCTTCCGGCACCCACTTAAATCCATGAATGGTCGTTCTTCCGTCTTTTGACTGAAATTGAATCTGTTCTTCTTTTACCATGTCAGTTTTCCTTTCATCTCTGTCATTTCGGACTGTATTTCTTCCTTCCAGTGAAGCATCTGTGTCTGTGCCTGACGCAGTGCATCTAACCGGTCTAACGCCTCATCCGGAATCAGTTCCTGAATCTGCACCTGTCCTGCCTCGTACTCAGCCATCGTCTTTTTGCCATTCATCGCTGTCTGTGCTACTAAAACTGCCTGTGACTTTGCATTCTCCTGCAATTCCCTCAGTTCTTCCTTAAGGGTGCGGTTCTGCTCCTCTAACTGGTGCAGCAGCTCTTCCATCTGCTGTGCAGCTGACTCGTATTCCCCCGCAAAAGAACGGATTTCTTCTGCCGCTGTGATAAAATTGCTGCCGGTTTCTCCAAGCCGTCCCGCCTCAATCGCTGCATTTAACGCAAGGACACTCATCTTTCCTGAAAATTCGTGCATCTGGTCGATTCCGTTCTTCATTCGATTACAAATATCGTCCGGCTGTTCCGGCTCCGCAAACTTCGTCAGCAATTCCTCGGCTTTCTGCTGCACTTTTCTGCCTTCTTCCGCCGCCTCTGACACCTTGTCTGACTGTTCTTTGACCTTGCCTAAAAATACGGTATGACTGGCGCGAAACGATTCCAGACCGTTTTTTCCTGCTAAAATGGTACTGTAGATTGCACCTGCCGCAGCCTCGCTCTGCTCTGCCACCTGTTCCACGGAAGTCATCTGTTCTTCTAATTCCTGCAAATGTTTTTCGAGATTTCTCTGGTTTTTGTCTGCCTTCTCCTGCGCCGCTCTTAATTCTTCCTCAAGCGCTCTTTCCCTCTTTCCTGTAAACATCTTTTCTCATATCCTTTCTGTTCGGATCTTTTATCTGTAATTGCGTATCGTCATCTGAATGGTTTCCGTGCCCTGATATTCATTGACTTCCGGATAATAAACCACCGACAGCCGGATGTTATTCGGACGTCCTGCAAACGCCGCCTCCACTTCCTTTTCGCCGTATTTCTCTGTCATCGTCTGCCGGAATGCCTCCACATCGCCAAAGTAGACCGCAGAGACCCTGCTGCCTGCCGGTGTGGATAAGGTCAGCTTTAACACGTTCTGATTACGTCCCACAACAAATGCCCGAAGGATTCCAAGGTCTTTGTCTGCAAACAACGGTTTCACATTTGCTTTTCCAAACGGCTCTAACAAATCAAGCTGGCGAATCAGCTCCCTGTCCGGATAGTCTACGGGCATCGGAATATCTATCTTTATCTTAGGGATAAAATCCTCTTCTGTCAATCGAGAATATGTATTTAACTGCTCTCTCAGCTTATTTACGTCCTCTTCCTTCATCGAAAGCCCTGCCGCCATCGGATGCCCGCCAAATTTCGTCAGAAGCTCACTGCATTTGCAGAGTTCTTCATACATCGAATATTCCTCGATGGAACGCCCGGAGCCCTTGACGCCGTCTTCGCTCTTCGTTAGTACAAATGTAGGCTTGTGATAGGCTTCACGAATCCGTCCCGCAATGATTCCTGCAAGACTTTCGTGCACGGTGGGCAGATAAATCACAAGCACTTTCTCCCCGACTGCTCCCTTTTCCACCTCTGCTTTTGCTGCTTCCACGCCCTCTGCGGTCATATCCTTCCGCTGGATGTTTAACTCCACTAACTCTTCCGCTATCCGGGACGCTTTTGCAAAGTCTTCCTCTAAAAAAAGCTGTAAGGCAATCCGTGCTGTCTCAAGTCTTCCACTGGCATTGATGCAGGGGCCTAACACAAATCCGAAATGGTACGCATTGATTTTTTCCATCTCTAATTTATTCTTTAAAATTAATGCTTTCATTCCGGGATTTTTAGTGTGTTTTATCTGTTTTAATCCTTCTTTGACTAATATCCGGTTCTCATCGACTAAATCCATGACGTCTCCGACCGTTGCAAACGCCACATTTTCCAGAAATTCAAAGCTTTCCTCCACCGGAATCCCGCACGCTTCGTATAATAGCTGTATCACCTTCCACGCAACCGCTGCCCCGCAGAGCTGCTTAAACGGATACTTACATTCTGCCTGATGCGGATTTACAATGGCATCCGCCGCACTGCGGCGGTATTTTTTCTCCCCCGCCTCTTCTGTAAACGGAATCTCATGATGGTCCGTGACAAGAACGGTCATTCCAAGCTCCTTTGCATGGGCAATCTCCGGGATAGCAGAAATTCCGTTGTCACAGGTGACAATCGTGTCGATGCCGTTCTCCTTCGCTGCATCAATCAGATGCTCATTGATTCCGTAGCCGTCCTTCACCCGGTCCGGTATCTGATAGTCCACCTTTCCCCCACAGCGGGTAATTCCGCGGTAAAGGATGTAAGTCGACATCACACCATCGATATCGTAATCTCCGATAATGCGGATGCTCTGTTTTTGTTCTATTTTGCCATGCAGAATTTCCACCAGCCGCTCTCCGTCCAGCAGAAGATGCGGATTATAAAGCTCCGCCCTGCCGCCGGAAAGATAACGGCGGATTGCCTCCTCGCCCACAACTTCCCTGTTGCGTATCAAACGCGCAATCACCGGATGAATGTGAAACTGCTGCCCGATGGCGTTAAAATCTGCTCCTTTGTTAATTACAAACCACTTTTCCATATCCTGCTATCTGTCTTCCTCATATTCGACATTTAATAAGGTAAGTCCTGCTGCGGGTGCCGTATATCCCGCCAGCTCCCGGTTGCGGCTCTCAAGGAGTCCCGGCATTTCCTCCGCCTCTCTCCTGCCGTCTCCGACCTCAATCAGCGTTCCGGTCAGAATCCGCACCATATTCTGCAAAAATCCGTTTCCGGTGTAATAAATGTCAAGTTCCCCCGGCCGCTCCTCAAAACGGATTTCGTAAATCGTGCGCACCGTGGATTTTTTTATTTTACGGTTTCCGCAGAATGCCATAAAATCATGCGTTCCAATCAAATACTGTGCCGCCTGCTCCATCCGTCTTCTATCTAAAGGTTTCCGGTAATCGTAGACATATTTTCTGGAAAACACATCGCCCGCTTCCCCGGTATGAATCCGGTAGAGGTATGTTTTTTTTACTGCCTGATAGCGGCTGTGAAACCGCTCCGGCACCTCCTCCACGGTAAGCACTGCAATGTCCTCCGGAAGATAACGGTTGACATAGGCAAAGATTTCTGCCGTACTCTTTCTCTCACTGAGATGAAAATTCGCCACCTGTCCTCTGGCGTGAACCCCTGTGTCCGTCCTGCCGGAGCCTATCAGTTCCACCTGTTCTCCCGCCATCTTCGATAGAACATCCTGTAGTTTTCCCTGTATCGTCATTGCGGTATCCCCTAAGGTCTGCCACCCTTTATATCTTGTGCCGTCATACTCGATTACCATCCTGTAGTTCATGGATTCCTCTCATTCTGCCGCGGTCTTTTCACCGCTTCTGGCTTATCATGTCTACGGGACATGATACCATATTAACCGCACAATTTCTAGCTTAATTCCGCAATCCTTGTCACTGCCACGTAGATTTCCGATATTTTATACCAGGTCTGGTAATCTATGACGCCTGTCACCGGCAGTCCGAATACGGACTGGAACTTTTCAACCGCCGCCCGCGTCGCAGACCCGAAGATTCCATCCGGTGTCACAGTCGGAATCGCCGGATAAGATTGTGAAATCCGTGCAAGCTGCTCCTGTATCTGGCGCACCTTATCTCCGGTAGAGCCAATCGTCAAGTCCACCCGCGGCCAGGATGCCGGGATTCCGGACACTTCCTCCGCTGTGTTGATAAACATATTATTTCCGTAGTAGTACCGCAGTATCTCAATCGCACTGTAATTCTGGTCGCCTAGATATTTGCTTCCCCACTGGCTTAACCAGTTGGTACAGGTCACCCGCTGTCCGTCGCAGTACTGCGTCAGAATCGGCTGTCTTACGCTCGGTCTCGACAGGTAGTTCTGAAACAGCTCATCCACGATATCCGAGATGCTCTGGAAGACATTTCTTCCGTACATGAATTTCTGGTCATAGGCGGTGGAGGATGTAATGGTAAAGTTGTAGCCCTTGTTTCGATACCCCGAGACCAACACTTATTCAGGGTTGAAAGATGTGTTTTGTTGGTTGTGTCTGTCATTTTTTGTAGAAAAACGGATTTTATCAGTTATAACCGATAAAATTTTGTTTTATCGGTTGTTTATTCGATATAAATGTAATATACGGAGCTTATCAAAGTTATGACCGGTATCCGACGCTGTGGCAAATCCGTTATGTTAGAGCTGATTAAACAGGAACTGGTGGAATCCGGTATCAATCCATCTCAGTTTATTTCCATCAATTTTGAGGATATGCGCTATGACCACCTGCATACGGCAAAAGTCCTGCACGAAGAGATTACCAAGAGAGCATCACAAATAGAAGGCAGAGCCTACCTGTTCTTTGATGAAATTCAGGAAGTAACCGACTGGGAAAAATGTATCAATTCTTTCCGCGTTGGACTAAACTGTGACATCTATATCACCGGTTCCAATGCCAAATTACTTTCCGGCGAACTGGCAACCTACCTCGGTGGACGTTACGTCGAATTTATCATTTACCCGTTTTCTTTTGCGGAATTTTTAGAACTGTACCGCCCCATCGCACCGGAGGCGTCCATCCAGAACTGTTTTCAAAAATATCTTGTCTCCGGCGGTATGCCTTACCTTGCGAATATCCGCTATGAAACGGAACCATCCAGACAATATCTGACCGACCTTTTCAATTCGGTTCAGCTCAAGGATATCGTAAAGCGGAATAAAATCCGGGATGTGGATTTACTGGAACGAATCATCGCCTATGTTATGACAAATATTGGCACCACTTTTTCCGCAACCTCTCTCGTCAAATTTTTCAAAAACGAGCAGCGTACTGTTTCCGCAGAAACAATTTTAAATTATATCCGATATTGCTGTGACGCCTATCTGTTCTATCAGGTGAAACGGGAGGATTTGCCGGGCAAGCAGATTCTTTCTTCCAACGAAAAATATTACATCGCTGACCACGGCATCCGGGAAGCTGTTTTTGGCGGCAACACACAAAGCATCCAGCTCATTCTGGAAAATATTGTCTATATGGAGCTGCTCCGCCGCGGATACAGCGTCACCATTGGAAGGGTTGGAGATAAGGAAATCGACTTTGTCTGCACCAGACAAGCCGATAAAATTTATATCCAGGTCACCTATCTGCTCGCATCAGACGAGACCATCAGCCGCGAATTTGGCGTGTATGACAATATCCGCGACAACTATCCCAAATATGTTATCTCCCTGGATGAATTTGATATGAGCCGCAACGGGATAAAACACCGAAATATCCGTGATTTTCTTTTGATGGAGGAGTGGTGACTGGCAGTCCCACACCTCTATCAATTTCAGATTCCTATTCCCTATTTTATAGAGGACCTGTTTTATATGTAGCACATAATTTTTCTAAAAATTTAAAATCACAACTATTATTCACAATCCCTGGGGTTACTTTATTTACTACCTTTGAATAAGTTTGTTTCGCTTTATTTCTTATATGTGCCTCATTCTCATTGCAAAATTTCCATTCTAAATTTAATAAAATTTTATTTGGATCATCCGCTATAATTCTCTCTTTTATACATGTATCCGGAACTGGAAACATATAATTAAAACGCAACGAACCCTGGTAAATCCTCGCTCATTCGTCTCTTCTTTCTGTAAGTATTTAACGTAATCTTTATCTATGTCGTAAAATGATAATGCCATTCTTTCCCCCTAAATAATATTTCATACATTACATAAACAGCCCCATAATTATGAACTAAATAAGGGATGGCAAGCCATCCCCGCTATTCTGCATATCTCTATTTTTCTCCCCTAATGCAACTCATTTCATACCTGTACTTTAATTTCTCCAACCACTCAACTTTTATTACTACTATATTTTGTACTAATTATACGATAATACGTTTACTATTTCAATATTTATAATACGCATAAATAAATGTTTTTTACGCATTTTTAAATTATTCTACTACGATTATGCACACTATAATAAACGATATAGTGAAGTAGTAAGGAGATAGCAAATGAACGTATTAGATCGAATTGTAGAATTTAGAACTGCAAAAGGCTGGTCAGAATATCAGCTTGCCGAGGAAGCCGGAATGACACAATCTACGATTTCATCCTGGTATCGCAGACATGTAACGCCTTCTATTTCTTCATTGGAACGTATCTGTGACGCATTTGGTATCTCGCTGTCACAGTTTTTTATGGAAAGCGGAACACAGCCTGTGTCCCTCACAGAGAAACAAATCGAACTGATACATGCAACGAATAAACTTTCTCCGGATCAACTGGATTCCCTGATTACATTTTTAGAAACCATAAATCAAAAAAATTCCTGATTTCCCCCCATTTTCATCTCCACCACCAGCTCCCCCTGCCGCACCTCGATGCGCCGGATGAGCTTATGAAGTACCACCCGCTTTGCCGCAGAATCCGCCCGCAAAAAGAGTTCTCCCCACGGGGGAAGCGGCGCTGCTGATGGCATTTTGCAGGCTCTTTTTGCCGCTTCATATTCTGTGCGCTTCTGGTTGGTGATTTTCTGCTGAACGGCACATTTTTCCTTCTGCTTTTTCAAAAGTGAAGCGAGTTCCTCTAAGGAAAGCGGATAGCTTCCTGCCATCGCATCCGGGACGGCATTTTCCAAAAGCTCAAGCTTTTGCTCCAATTTTTTTAGTTCCTTCTCTTCCGTGTGGACAGCCGCCTGCAAAAATCCCGTGTTCTGTTCCTGCTTCTCTTTTAAAAGAGCTGCTCCATCAATGTCCCTGCACAGCACATCAATGCAGCGGGCAACGACTTCAAATATGACAGGCTCCACCTGCTCCGCAGCATACTGTGTGCCCTGTTCATGCAAAACTCCCTCTTTTGCTCCCTGACATCTGTAAATCTCTTTTTTCCGGCTCCGCTTTTCTCCGTTTTTTTGAAGTGTCCAATAACTGTAGCGGGTTGCATTCTCCATCTTCCCCCCACAGTAACCGCAGTAGAAAAGACCGTTTAACACAAGCGTCCCCTCATTTCTGCCAATCACGGGACTCTCCTTTTTTCCTGCAAACTTCTCACGGCGGCTCTTCCGCTTTTCCTGCACCAGCCTCCAAACCGCAGGGTCGATGACGACAAGCTCTTCTTTTGGTTTTTCTGCCAGAATCCATGCCTCTTCCTCCATCCTGTGACATCTGCCGTCGATGCACTCTCTCCTTTTATATGCCGGATAGCCCGCATAAATCGGATTGGTTAAAATTCCGGTGATGGTTCCGGCTTTCCAGACACCGCCCGGTGCCGCCTTTTTATGGACTTCTTCCTTATTTAAAGTCTTCGCAATCTTTGCAGAACCATACTCCCTTGTCAGCGATAATTCGTAGATGTAGCGCACGAGCTGTACTTCCTGCGGCACGGGCACAAGCTCATGCAGTGCCCGTCCATGCTTACTGATTTCACCGGACAACGCAAGTTTATAGCCATAGGGCGCCCGTCCGCCCATGAATTTCCCGCTTTCCACAAGTTTTTTTGCCGTGTCCTTGACTCTCATTCCGGTGTCAAGACTGCTTTTCTGCGCATTCGCAAACCGGAACATTAACATCATCATCCCGTTGATATCATCGATTGACTTTGGCGAAATACAGCCGTCTTTTACCGTATAGATATCTACCCGGTACTGTTTCAGTGCAACCACATATGCAGTTGAGTCAAGCAGCAGACGTCCGACACGGTCATCCTTATAAGGAACCAGAATATCAAACGCACCATCCTTTGCATCTTTTAAAATTTCCTGCAAAACCTCCCGCTCCTCTGCCGTATTTTTAAATGCGCTCTTGCTCCCTTCAAAATATTCCTTTTCATCGAGTACCCAGTCCGGCTGCGCATTTATATATTCTTTTAAAATTCGTCTCTGCACAGACAAATCGCCATCCGCCTCAAGCTGCTGTCCGGAGCTGACCCGTAGCAGCATCCGCACCCGCTTCAACGGCACTCCTCCAACAGCGTGCCGGAAAGCATCTCCACAATTTCGCTGCGAATCTGCTCGCTTTCTTCGTTCCCCTCTTGGAATTTCAACGTGACATTCCAGTTCTTTTCCCCTTTTTGCACCTTTATGTTCTGTTCTTTCATCTCAGATTCTCCCGGATGTTCCCTTATTTCTATCTTATGACAGGCACGGGTTGTTTTATTTCCTGGGATTGTTTTTTCCAAAAATGGGAATAACTTCTTGTAATCGAAATATTTCGGATGTTTTTTCGTATTTTTTCGCTTTTTGCAAAATTTTTACTAAAATCTATTTATTTTTTATTTCTTTTATGCTACAATTTTACCAGATTTCAATTTTGAAATAAAAAAGAAAGGGGAACTATTACACATGAAACAACGAATCAAAGCATTTTCCATGGCTTTGTGCATGCTTTTGCTGACGGTTTTCACCTCTTTGCAGGGCGCACTTGTCACAAAGGCAGCCGAAGATTTAACTTTGAAGCTGCACTATCACAGGGATGACGGAGCCTACGACGGCTGGGATGTCTGGTTATGGGAAGATGGCAAAGACGGCGGCGCCTATGAGTTTGCCGAGGAAGACGGCGAGATGGTTGCCACCAAGGTTATCACACCCGGCACAACCTCCGTCGGTTTTATCGTAAGAACCGCAGACTGGACAAAGGATGTAGACGCTGACCAGTTCATCGACATTTCCGAGATGGTCTCCGGTACGGTAGACATCTATGTGGAATCCGGTGTGGAAGGCTACACAAAGGAATACGGCGAGGATGCCGTGACCGGAACCAAGCTTGCAGCTGCGCGCTATGATGGGGAATCTACAATTGAAGTCACGATGACCGGTGCCATCGACGGCGACCTTCTTACTGCTTTTTCTGTTGAGGGCAGTGATGGCACAATTCCTGTTGCAGGGGTTGCCGGAGACGAAACATTCCACTATACTATAACATTGGAACAGCCATTAGAGGCGACCAGAAATTATAACATTATTTTTGAAGGAAACGAGTATAAGATTATCATGCCAAATATTTATTCTACCGAAAATTTTGAAAAAGAATATACTTACACCGGCGATGATTTAGGTGCTGTATGGACGCCGGAAAAAACCACTTTCCGCGTATGGGCTCCGACTGCCGATGCTGTCACCTTAAACCTCTACGCTTCCGGTACCCCGGACACGGATGACCTGACCGAACAGATTCCGATGACTTCTGATGCAAACGGCACCTGGGTAGCCGAAAAAGAAGGCGATTTAAACGGAACCTACTACACCTATCTGGTATCAGTCGGCGGTGAAGAAAATGAAGCCTGCGACCCTTACGCACGCACAACCGGTGTCAACGGTGCCCGCGCAATGGTCATTGACCTCTCCTCCACCAACCCGGACGGATGGGACAATGACAGCAACCCGAACTCCGGTCTTACCTACAATGATGCCGTCATTTACGAGCTTCATGTGCGTGACCTCTCCGCTGATGAAAGCTCCGGTATCACCAATGCCGGAAAGTTCTTAGGACTTACCGAGACAGGCACCACAACCGCTTCCGGTATTCCGACCGGCTTAGACCATATCAAAGACCTCGGCATCACGCATCTGCACCTGCTTCCGGTCTACGATTACGGCTCTGTGGATGAAACAAAGCTTGATACCCCGCAGTTTAACTGGGGATATGACCCGGTAAACTACAATGTACCGGAAGGCTCCTACTCCACCGACCCTTATAACGGTGCTGTCCGCGTGTCCGAGATGAAACAGATGGTAAAAGCGCTTCATGACAACCAAATCAGCGTTGTTATGGATGTTGTATACAATCATGTATATAGTGCAGGTGCTTTCTGCTTTAACAAGATTGTTCCGAACTACTTCTCCCGTGTGGATGAGGAAGGCAAATATTCCAACGGCTCCGGTTGTGGCAATGACACCGCTTCCGAGCGTTCCATGGTACGTAAATACATCGTGGATTCTGTGAAATACTGGGCCGATGAATACCATATTGATGGTTTCCGCTTCGACTTAGTCGGACTCATTGACACTGAAACCATCAATGAAATTATTACAGAAGTTCATGCAGACCATCCGGATGTTATTTTCTACGGCGAGGGCTGGACGATGGATACCACAGTCACAAAAGACGGCTATACCATGACCACACAGACTAACTCCACTGAAGTACCGGAATTTGCATTTTTCAGTGACACACTGCGCGATGCGTTAAAAGGAAGTGTGTTCTCTACCACAGAGCTTGGTTATGTATCCGGTGCTTCCGGACTTGCCGATACCATCAAAGACTGCTTCTTAGGACAGGCGGGTACCTGGTGCACCACTCCTTCCCAGAGCATCAACTACGCTTCCTGCCATGACAACATGACGTTGATGGACCGCATTGCAAAGTCCACTCCGAGTGTTTCCAGGGAAGACCGCATACGCATGAATAATCTTGCCGCTGCCATCTATATGACCGCAGAAGGAATCCCGTTTATGCAGGCAGGTGAAGAAATGCTTCGCACCAAGATTGACTCCACCGGAAACTTTGTGGAAGACAGCTACAACTCCTCCGATGCCATCAACAGCTTAAAGTGGGATACCTTAGATGAAGAAAAATACCAGAATGTTTACAATTACTACAAGGGGCTGATTGCATTCCGCAAGGCTCATGCAGCACTGCGCTTAACCAATGCAAAGGATGTGGCGGACAACGTTACCGCCATCGACGGACTTGATGAAAACGTTCTTGCCTTCCAGATTAACGGCGGAGTAAACGGTGAAGTATCTGATGGACTCTTTATCATCTTTAACCCAAATGCCTCCGAAACCTCCGTCAAACTTCCGGATGGCTCCTGGGATGTATACGTGAACGCTTCTACCGCCGGAACAGAGGCACTTTCCACCATCACCGGTTCCGCTACCGTAGAGCCGATTTCTGCTCTGGTTCTCGTGAAGAGCGAAAATGCCGCTGCTTCCTCCACCGATGACACAGAGCAGGCTGCTCCTTCCGAAACGGAGGAGACTGTTGTAACTACAAATGGTATAAATCCGGCTGTTGTTGCCGTCATCGTAATCGCAGTGGTTGCAGTGATTGGCGCTGTCGTATTCTTCTTACGCAAAAAATAAAATCACATAAAAACAGGTCCGGGAAATGAACTTCATTTTCCGAACCTGTTTTTTTATAGGAAAAACTTTATTCTGCAATCAAATCCTTTACCACTTCTCCTGCAATGATTAATCCTGCCACAGACGGCACAAATGCCACGCTTCCCGGGATTGCCCGGCGCTCCGTACACTTATGCGCTGCTCCCGGCGGACAGATGCAGTTTGAACGGCAGCTGATTGCCATATCTTCGATTGGTGTCATCGGCTGCTCTTCCGAATAAACTACCTTTAATTTCTTCACGCCGCGTTTTTTTAATTCCCGGCGCATCACCTTTGCGAGCGGGCAGACCTTCGTCTGATAGATATCTGCCACCTTAAAAAGGCTGGCATCGAGCTTATTTCCGGCTCCCATGCTGCTGATAATCGGAATGTTAAGCTCTTTTGCCTTCATGACAAGCGAAATCTTTGCTGTCACAGTATCGACGGCATCCACAATGTAATCGTACTCTTCAAATGGAAAATCCGCTGCATTTTCCGGCAGAAAGAAGCACTTGTGCACCTGCACATCGGCATCCGGGTTGATATCCAAAATCCGCTCCTTCATCACATCCACCTTGTATTTTCCAATGGTCTTGCGTGTGGCGATAATCTGGCGGTTTAAGTTTGTCAGACAGACCTTGTCATCGTCAATCAGGTCAAACGCACCCACACCGCTTCGCACTAACGCCTCACAGACGTAACCACCAACGCCGCCGATTCCAAATACGGCAACCTTTGCCCCTTTTAAACGGTTTATTCCCTCTTCTCCTATTAATAACTGTGTTCTTGAAAACTGGTTTAACATCTTTCTCTCCTATGGGCGGAATGTCCGCAAGGCTTCTATTGTCTGCTCAATCAGCTCATCGAGGGTCCATCCGAGCATTTCTGCTCCCCGCTCGATGACCTCCCTTGAACAGCCCGCCGCAAAATTCTTGCTCTTATATTTTTTCTTCACGGATTTTAATTCCAAATCCTGCACGCTCTTAGACGGCCGCATTAACGCTACCGCACCGATTAATCCGGTCAGCTCGTCCACCGCATAGAGTACTTTTTCCATCTGATGCTCCGGTGCAATGTCCACCGTGATGGCATAGCCGTGGCTCGCCGTCGCATGGATGATGCGCTCGTCCACACCACGCTCCCGCATAATTTCCTGTTCCTTGATGCAGTGTTGCTCCGGGAACTGTTCAAAATCGAGATCGTGTAACAGTCCCACGATTTCCCAGAACTCCTTTTCCTCTCCGTAGCCCAATTTCTCTGCAAAATATTTCATCGTCTGCTCAACAATCTGCGCGTGCTCTAAATGAAATTCATCCTGATTATATTCTGTCAGCAGTTCCCACGCTTCTTCTCTGGTCATACGCTTCCCTCTTTTCTGTAGAAAATCATCGGATTTTCTATTTCTTATCTAATGTTTCGTTCATGCTTCCCATGCGGTATCCCATCAAATCCATGGTCACATAGGTAAATCCGTAACTTTTGAATTCCCGCACAATGCGTGTCCGTTTTTCCTCTTCCACAAGCTTTAAAAATTCATCCGGCAAAATCTCGATACGTGCCATCATTCCGTGAATCCGCACACGAACCTGGTGAAATCCCATATCAAGCAAAAGCTGTTCTGCCTTGTCAACCATTCCAAGCTTTTCCTCTGTGATTGTTTCCCCGTAAACAAACCGGGAAGAAAGACAGGCGAAGGACTGTTTTTCCCAGGTTGGAAGTCCAAGATACTTTGACAGGGCACGGATATCCGCCTTGGTCAGCTCACAGGCACGCAGCGGGCTTTTAACCCCAAGCTCTGCCACTGCAACAAGTCCCGGTCTGTAATCGCCATTGTCGTCCATATTCGAGCCCTCTGCAAGAGATGCCATCCCGTTCTCGTCTGCAATTTTCTGTATTTTTTCAAACAGCTCCCGCTTGCACAGATAACATCTGTTTTTCGGGTTCTGCGCAAATCCCTCGATTTCAAGTTCTTCCGAATGGCAGATAAAATGCTTGATTCCCTTTTCCTCACAAAAGGCCTTTGCCTCGTTTAACTCCCGCTTCGGGAACGAACAGGATTCCGCTGTCACTGCAATCACCTTGTCACCAAGCACCTCATGTGCCACGCCCAGCAGAAATGTGGAATCTACACCACTTGAAAATGCCACCGCAACGGAGCCAAGCTCCTTTAAATACTCCCGCAGGCGCTCTAACTTTGCAAGCTGCTCCGCTGTTACCTCTATCGTCTGTTCCATTTTATTGATGCCTCACTATTCCTATTGTTTCAATAGGATATATTATACAAAGATTTCCGCACTGCGTCAACTCTTAGCCCCGTTTTTGCAGATGCAAAAACGGCGGCTTTCTGCAAAACCGCCGCGTAAAACTTTTCAAAATTTTATTCCACAGGATTTCTTACAGCAATCCCTGTAACGGGTTGATGGATGCATCCACGGATAATGTACCATTTTTCGGATTTCTGTCATCCCAGGCTGGACTGTTCCAGATGGTTGTGGAAATCTCACTTGCGTAACTCTCATAGGTCTCATTCTCCGGGTGGCGCAAAAACATTTCATCCGGTGTGCGGCTCAACGCTCTGCGCGCGCCGTCATCTGCCCAAAGTGCATCAAAATCAACCTTTGATAAAATCCGCTCGTTGTAGCTGCGGAACAGCTTACTGCCGCCCTTCTCCTTTTTGCCTGCGCCCGAAAGGGTCTTCGCATTGCTGTTATAGGCTGAACCTATAACGCATTTTTTATCTGTTCCAATGCCTGCTGTAACACTTTTCTCGGACAGGCGGTGTTGATTCTCTGGAAACCTTTTCCACTGTCTCCGAAGATTCTGCCGCTGTCTAACCACAACTTTGCACGGTTGATGATAAAGTCCTCAAGCTCCTTTGTGCTAAGCCCAAGTCCTCTGAAATCCAGCCACACAAGATACGTTCCCTCATGCTCTGCCATCTCAACGCCCGGCAGATTCTCTTCTACATAAGACTTTACAAATGCAATATTTTCTTTTACATATGCGTGCATCGCCTGATACCAGGTTTCCCCGTTTTCATATGCCGCCTGGCACGCAACAAGTCCCATCACATTCAACTGGCTGTAGCCCGCCGCATCGAGTTCCTTTTTAAATGCCGCACGAAGCGCCTTATCCGGGATAAAAAGATTTGATATCTGCAATCCCGCCAAATTAAACGTCTTGCTCGGCGAGGTACAGGTAATGGTGAAATCCTCGTACTCTTTTTTCACCGCGGCAAACACCTGATGTTTTCCCACAAATGCAAAATCTGCATGGATTTCATCGCTGACCACAAGCACCTGATGCTTTGCGCAGATGTCTCCCAACCGTTCTAACTCTTCCTTCGTCCACACTCTTCCAACCGGGTTGTGCGGATTACAGAGGAAAAACAGTTTGATTTTTTCTTCTACTATCTTCGTCTCAAAGTCCTCAAAATTCATCTGGTAACGGTGGTCTGTGCCGTACTGCAAATCACTGCTCACCACCCGTCTGCCGTTATCCCGGATAACCTCCGAAAACGGATAATAAACCGGCGACTGGATGAGCACGGCGTCCCCCGGATCCGTAAACGCCCTTACCGCCATCGCAAGTGCAAATACGATTCCGGGCGTCTTTACTAACCACTCCTCTTTGACCTCCCAGTCGTGATGGCGCTTTATCCAGCCCTGTACACTCGAAAAATACCCTGCAAGCGGCTCGCTGTAACCCCAGATTCCGTGTTCCACCTGTTTTTGCAGTGCCTCCTGCACGTAAGAAGAGGTCTTAAAGTCCATGTCCGCCACCCAGAGCGGCAGAACATCTGCCGGCATCCCTCTCTCTACCGCAAAATCATATTTTAAGGAGCCTGTGTTTCTTCTGTCTACAATCGTATCAAAATCAAGATTCTTTTCTGCCATCTGAAAGTTCTTCCTCCGTTTTCTGAAATACTTCCTCAAATTCTCCAATCAAATCCGCGCCGTCCTCAATGCCAACCGACAAACGCAGTACCCGTGTCGTGATTCCGTTTTTCTCCAGAATATCCTTTGGCACATCGGCATGCGTCTGCGTCACCGGATAGGTAATTAACGTCTCCACGCCGCCAAGGCTCTCTGCAAACTGAATCAGGCGTACCTTTTCCAGAATGGATTTCGCAAACGCCTCGCTTTTTACCTCAAATGTCACCATCGCGCCAAATCCGCGGCTCTGTTTCTTCATAATCTCATAGCCCGGATGGGTCGGCAGCCCCGGATAAATAACTTTCGTCACGGCATCCTGCTTTAACAGCCACTCCGCAATCAAAAACGCATTCTGCTGTGCCTTTTCCATCCGCACCGCAAGCGTCTTGATTCCGCGTAAAATCAGCCAGCTGTCAAACGGTGCCAGCCCTGCACCACTGGTTTTGATTAAAAATCGCAGTTTTTCGCTGATGTCCTCCCTTGCAGTCACAAGGAATCCGGCAAGCGTGTCGTTGTGTCCGCCTAAATATTTCGTGCCGCTGTGGATGACCACATCCGCACCAAGGTCGAGCGGATTCTGAAAATACGGGGATAAAAAGGTGTTGTCGACGAGAAGCAGCAGCCCATGTTTTTTAGCAAGCGCACTCATTTTTGCAATATCCGTAACATTCATCATCGGATTTGTCGGCGTTTCAAAGTAGATTGCCTTCGTATTTTCCGTGATATACGCTTCCGGGTCTTCTGTTCCGAAGTCAATTCTGGTAAATGAAATTCCGTTTTTCTCAGAAATATTGTCAAACAACCGGATGCTTCCGCCATAGAGGTCCGCATCCGCAATGATGTGGTCGCCCGGGCGAAACAGTTCCATTAATGTAGCAATTGCCGCCATTCCTGAACTGAACGCAAGCGCATCCACGCCATTTTCCAAGGACGCTACCACTTTTCCGACCTGCTCTCTGGTCGGATTCTGCAACCTGCTGTAATCGTAGCCGGTGCTCTGTCCCACACCCGGATGTGCGTAAGTCGCTGTCTGATAAATCGGAAAACTGATTGATCCATAGTGCTCCTTACACGCCTCTTCTGTCTCTAAATGAATACATTTTGTTGAAATTGTTCTTCCCATACATTTTTCCGCCTTTCAAAGTTTCCGTTCTGTTTTTCTGTTCATATCATACCAAAACGGTGTGAAATTGTATATTTCTTAAATCTTTGAACCTGCTATAGGTTTTTCCTATAATACAGATACGACGGTCTGCTGTATACTGAAATAGGTTATTTCTCAACCTTGGATAACGCAAAAAGCGTAAGAATTTGGAGGATTTTTATGTGCAGTTATGAAAATGTAAGAATTGAAACCGCAGACCTGCTGTTAAAGAAGGCCATGCAGGATGACTGGAAAGATATGTATGAGAATCTCTGGCAGTACAAAGAGAGTGCTAAATATATGCTCTGGAATGTCACAACCTCAGAGGCGGACGCCTTTTCCCGGATGGAGCGCACGGTCGAATTTGAAAAGAAGGAAAAATATGCCCTGCTCGTCTATGAAAAACGCACGGGAAAAGCAATCGGTTTTGCCGGAATGAGAGAACTTGAGCCCGGTGTTTTTGAAGAGAGCGGAATCGCAATCGGCCCTGCTTTTACCGGAAAGGGCTATGGAAAACAGATTTTAAACGCACTGGTACAGGAGGCATTTGACCACCGCAATGCGACAGAATTTCGTGCCTGCTGCCGCAAAGCAAATCTTGCATCCCATAATTTACAGATGTCGTGTGGTTTTACTTTCTCCCATGAAGAGGATAAAATTGACCCGCGGGATGATACGGCATATGTGATGGAATATAATGTGAAGTACCACGAATAAGTGGTGGTCTCGGCACCACTCCGTATAGACTCTGTTGAGCGTAAAGGACATGATTGCAAGAACGTTTGCGCGTATCGTGTCCTCCGGCCAGGTGGAATAAATCTCGCTGGACGCTACGTTTTTAATATAATCCCGGTAACGGATGTAGTAATCTCTTGCCGTAGGGTCTGTCGGAACGCCGTCATGGACGATGACAAATTCCGGGATGACCACGCGGCTTAATACGATTTCTCCGGTCTCCGATACCGGCTTTATCTCCGACTCTGCAATTTTGGGCGGATACTCCGCATACAGCGTATGTGCCGGAATGACGATATCATCAACCGGATTGCCTACCGTCCTTTCTTCTTCCATCCGCACTTCCTGAAGCGACGCCTGCCCGGACATAAGTTCAATTCCTGAGATAGTGACCGGGCGAAATCCTTCTGCAGAGACTTCAATGGTATATTCGGCATAGGGCTGCTCTTCCTGGGGATAGTGTGGGTTACTACAACATTTTTTTGAAACTTTTTATTATATCTTATGTTAGTAAATCAACGTTTTGAGACACCTTTGTGGACATTTTACAGACATTATTTTATTCTATTCGTCATAAAAAAGTAAACATTTGTTATATTATGATATATTTTTACGTCAAAAATAACATTCATCAACTCAAAATGCAATACGGAAATGAAAAACGCCCAACCGGATGGCTGGGGCAATGTTTCACTTTTTCTTTTCATCATCACATACATCCAGTGCACGATAAATATTATACACGTTGAACATTCTATACAAGTTAATAACAAAGTTTACGTTCTCTAGAATAAGTAGAAAATTAAAAGCGCAATATATGAATGCTAGTATTACGTATACTCCATTCGATAAATCTATATTATAAATAAAAAAATCTTTAGGGCACATATTGGCAATCAAACTGATTAATATCGTAATAAATATATCTCCAATATATAATATTGAAAGATTCAAAAAAGTTCTATTACTGTCTTTCAGTATATTATTTTCCGTTCTAATTAGTTCTTTTATAATTTCATCCCTCATTAAAGCTTGAAAAATTGCATATGCCCCAAAAATTACCGCAAAAAACGCAAGCTGAACATCCAAAAATGTTGAAGTAATTATTTTTGTTGCTTCAACCGTATTGAAAAAAAATGTAGCACAAATACTTACAGCAAATGCTCCAATTAAGCTTATAATAAATTGCCATGCAGAACTTTTACTCCATTTTATTTCCAATAAACATTCTGATAAAATTTCTTTTTTGCTCCTCTTATCGTTCAACTCTTGAATGTTTTTTATTACGTCTTCGGTCATCTACCTCACCTTTCATTTAATTTCTTTATAAATTTTTCATATTCAACAACATTATTTTGACTTTCAACATTCATAGATGGTATTTCTTTTTTTATGTTTCCAATTTCTTCATATGCACTGTCAAGGTCTACCGATATCTTTATGCTTGAAACATCTGAAATTTCATTGTCCTTAATTTTTCCTGTTTTTTTGTTTCCGTGAGTACCTTCTTTATATTTCACCTTCATTTCTGTTTTTGCCATCCCCTCGGTCTTTTCTATAACAGAAGCTACTCCATTCATATTTTCAGGGGAAGGAAATGTCATTTTGCCCTTCGAACTGCCAATGACTTTTCTTATCTTGCTGTCAATATCGCCGAACACGTTTCCATAATCCCATTCAGAATTCAGTGGATAAAATTTTAATGTTAATTCGGTGATTTTTTCCACATCTTTTAAAGCATCTTTCACACTTGCAGATGTTTTTATTCCAGATACTTTGACACGCACATACGGAAAATACACCTTGCTTTCATTTGCTACATCAGCTCTAATCTCATCATTATGCTTTCTAATATATTTATCAATAACTGTTCTAAATGCAAAAGAAAACGCCCTAGTATCAGGACTGCCATTTTGGTTTTTTACAAGCATCATCCTATGATTTCTTAAGTATATCATAAATAAAGAATATGGTGAGGACTTAAAATGCTTATCTGTCTTTTTTAATCCCTCTTTCATAGTATACTCTGATAGTACTTCTAATATTGTATCCTTAATTAACAGACCTGATAAAACAAACTCTCCTCCAATATTGCGAACTTGCACATCTTCAAAAAAATATCTAGTTTTCTCTGTACTATCAGCTACTATATTACTAACTAGTGCTGGAAGAACTATGCTGTCAATATATCTAATTAAAGGTTCTTCCTCCTTTCCAAAAACTGCATTGATATCTGCAACATACATTTGCTTATTTTCCATATCATCCACTCTCCCAACGTTTTTTCTTTCATTATACTATTTTTGTCAAATACTGCAATATAATTTGAAAAATATGTCGAGTTGTGATATACTATATCTATCTTAATTAAGGTAAACAGACCAGTTTCCGTCCCAACGTTTTCTGGTCTGTTTTTATGTTATGAACTTAGCACATTTTAAAACAAATCGCAATGTTAGCCACAAATTTTTGTTACATTTTACCAATAAACCGGCACAGACTTCTCCGTGCCGGTTCCTTTTTGTCCTAATTCTTTCTACCTTATTTGATGTAAACATTCCCCTGGTAGTACGCCGCCATCCATCCGGAAGGTGTTCTAATCCAAATGTCATTGCCTACGTGCGCAACCTCTTTGCAAGTAACGACCGTTCCCTTGTCCGGTGCGCCGTCCTTGTCAGCATCATGCTTTTTCGCATCTGCTGAAATCTGGCTATGTGTCTTTGCCGGATAGTTTGTTCCAGGTCCGGTACGAACTCTTAATTCCACCTGTAATGTGTAATTCTTGCCGACTTCATATACCGGAGCTGGTGCTGCCGGAGTTGGTGCAGGCGTTGCATCACCAACCGTTAAATCCTCAAACGCTACATCCAAGTCAACGTTTCCTCTCACTCCATCCACGGAGCCAGTCGAAGTGTACTGCCAAGCTTTGGCACCCTTAAGATTAATAGGACTGTATTCATCCGCCGGCATCTTACCGTTATTTGCTACATACCGGGCAATCCAGAACGGGAAGTCCTGAAGTTCTGAAACGTTTAATACGTTGTCATACCAATCTTTATTGCAATAAATACCGATAGAATATCCGGCAGCAATCAGCACATTAGCCTCGGCTCTGATAATCTGCGTGAGCATCTCACGACCGACACCACGAATCGAAGAATCTTCCATATGCAGGGATTCTGCCCCTTTGTCCAAGAAGAGGTTATCATCCCTGTTACATATCAAAAATATGCACCTCTCGGCGATGAACATACCTATGCCATCGTTACACAGTTGGATTGTGTAAATGGTTCAGAATGTCCGGATGCCGCAGATTGTCCAGTTGCTCACCAAAAGGCATATTGGTAAATTCTCTTAACAATTCTGGATAATCTTCCAGCCACGAGCCATGCAGGATGTTTTTCTGCGTGGTTTCGGGTTCTAAGGCAATGTCTACGCTCGTTTTTTCTCTTAATTCTCTTAAAATATCTATAAACAGTACATTTCCTGTTGTTTCAAATTCATGTCTGCATTCTGGCGCATACTTGCAATACAGGCATTTTGTAGTATGTCCACTCATGCCCTCCTGTATAATTCTGGCTATACAATGCAATACTTTGTCATTCGCTGTTATCATGTTTTGCAATATGCTCACTCCTTCTGATTTTGGGTATAAAAATACCACCATGCCATTTCTGACTGGTGGTAAATTACTGTTTTCGCTTATTTGGTGAATCTTTATACGCTTCTACAATTATTCCATCCTCCCAACCGCTTTTTTCTAGCTTTGGGAACAGGTTTCCCCAATGTTCAAAAATTTCTTTATCACTATAATCCAAGTCTTTGAACACCTCTCTTTTTTGATCATACTCTTCATATGTCTTGATTTTCAAGAAATCATCTTTCAAACTCATAGGATTACCCTCTCAATCAGTTCTTGAGCTTCTAGTGAAATACTTTCTCCATTCATATATTTCCTGAATGCTTCTGAACACGTCTTCCTTACTCACTCCAATTCCAACTCGCTGTTTCTTTCATAAAGTACTTCGCTTTCATCCAAGCCAACAGCTTTTATGTCACGTGCTTTTTCCTAATATTCATTAAATCTTCCTATGTTTTTATCTCCACCAAATTGTTCCATCAGTATTTCCTGATGTTTTTTGTGTGATAAATCCGAAAAATATTTTTGTTCTTCCTCTGTGATTGCCTCTCTACGTCTTTTTAATAATTCTCTGTATTCAGTTATCAACTTTTCTCTTTTACTTTGATTATGCATACTACATTCTCCTTCAAAACCGCCTTTTCATCTTCTAAATCTTCAGGAAAGTATAAATACTCCTTATGCTTTGACAGGTAATCGTATTTGTTTTCTGTAATCATTTCAACTACTTCATACTTTGAACTACTTAATACTTCTGATTCGTCAGTTCCAAATAAAGATAAGTGTTGTACACCAACAGCAGTTTCATTATTTTCACACTCAAGTATAACAGAACTTCTTTCATAGTCACTTATTCCGCTATACCCAATGGCGGTCCCTTTTTCGCTCGTCCAACTTTCTATTATACCCCGTTGTGGCAATTCATCACCTATTTTCAAATTACTGAACATTGCCACATCAGAGTTATTCAGTGTCATACCCCTACTTATACCACCATCATATACGGGCATCAGGTCAAGTCCATCCCTAATAACTTTTGCTGTTTGTGTTTCACCTGAAAGAATTGCCCCGTAATCACCGCCAAAATATTCTTTAAGCGCATCTTGAAATTCTTTTGCTTTTTCATCTGAATAACCTGTGTCTAGCTTAATCTGTTCAAGTGCCCTTTTATTAAAAGCATCTAATTCATCATCCGGTATTTTCCCTTTATATCCAGTATCTAATTGCCCACGTCTTTCTTTCTGTTTCAATAACTTCGAACGTTTGGTTGATACATTTCTAACTTTTTGGTCGAGGTCTTTAAGTTTATCAAATGTTTCATCACCATTTGGTGTTTCACCATAACCTTCTTCTATTGATTTAAAATCCTTAAACCATTCATCATAAGAATAACCATCTGTTGTATCGCTAAACTGCTTCTTCAAATCGGAAATCTGAACATCTGTATCAGCAATCTTACTTTTCAATTCCACTGTATCATCTTTTTTCACTGGTTTCAAGTCCGGCTTATCCCCATCAACAAACGACTTTTTCCACTCCTCATACGTCGTATTCTCCGGCACATAATACTTCTTACCGTCCGCCCCGCGTGCAACTCTTTCCCCCGTGGTAAATTCATCGTTGAAATACGGGCAGGTACAACCCCGGCAATTTGGATGAAACGGCGGCACGGTAACACCAATCTTATAATCTTTCATCGGGAAGTGTTTCCCGTCCATTTCCCCGCAAGTGGGGCAAGTGTGGCTGTCCAATGTCTCTACCACTTCAAACTCTTCCACGTCAAGGTCAGAAAAGCAAGTTTCCTGTGCCTTTGCAGAAAAAGCCGCTGATTCCGTCTGAACGATTCGCGCCGCCTGTGACCTGCTTACTTTCATATTCTGGGATATTTCCCGTATGGCTCTATCCGGCGATTCCCCGGTAATGCACATCCGCGTTAAGGAATCGTGCATATTGTTAATCAGCTTCGTTTTATCCGTCCAGATGCGCTTTGAGAAATTGCGTCCATCCACTGCCCAGGGCTTATGTATGATGTCATTGACCTTTTCCGGGTTAAAGCTCTGCATCTGCCAGCCAACACCGATGCCTCGCTGCACTTCGTATGCAGTATGGTAATACCCGGATGTATACAGATTTGCGATATGTTCATCTATGGAATCATGATAATTTCCGTACAGTTTTTCAATCTCCTGCTGTGTCTGCACCTTGAGCGCTTCCAATCTGCTGATATGCACCTTTGCGGATGCGTTCTCAAGTTGTTTTGCCCACTGCTGATTTATGCCATTCTCGCGCCCGTATTTAATGTAATCCTGCACATCCCACCGGAACTCTTCCAGTTCGTCACTGTTAAGCAGACGTCTGGCTTCCACCATTGAAATCCCATTATTGGCAGCAAACCGCTGATACCAGGCATTTATCTTGCCGTCAAGCGCCTGCTCTGCACGCCGGAACTCCTGTTCAATCTCCTGCACGGTCCGAACGGATGTACGGTTCTAATCCGTCTTATTATTTCGATAAAACTTGTCAGTCGCATCAAACATTGCATTTCTAGCATCTTCAAAACCTTTTACATACACTCTCATTTCTGTGAGGTTCATTGCTTCATCCGGTTGTATCATTGTTTCGTCAAAACTATTTAAAATTGCTTCTTTATCTTCTCTTGTCACTTTACACCGCCACCTTTCACAATCTCGATTGCGTCATCCATGTTGACTACCATCTCGCCGCCCATGCCATCATTTCCGTATCGTTCAAACGCTACCTTTTCCAACTGCTCCACAACCTTGTCCAGGTCGTAGGCGGCCGGCTGTGCGTCAATCAGCTCACACAGTGCATTAGCCTTATTTGCAGGATAATTATTTGAAATAGCCATTCCTGCAATCTGGCTTTTAAACGCATCCGCATCAATCAGTCTCATCGTCTGCCCTCCTGTCAATACACTTTCTGACCACACCCACAATATCCCGGATAAGGCATTAGGTTATGACACTTTGGGCAGAAGTATTTTCCCTCGATAACTTCTCTCGAAATCGCTGTCTGCTTCTCCACAGCCGCCCGGCACTCTTCCGGTGTGCCGATCGCCTTATATTCTTCCCACACCTTAGCATCCTCGTTTGTTAAAAGGCAAAATCCCTCATGCTTGAAAAAGGCGGTGAGGAGTACCAAACCGCGCAGGAAGAGAAAAATGCTTTGCAGACATTATTGTGGAGTATGCAGAATATCGCAGACGGAAAGGAGGAGTAAAAAGGACTAGCAGTGTAGTTATGATTAGAAGAATGGCAACATAAGAAAAGAATGGGTGATTTGTTGCTATGCCCGGTAAATAGACGGGAGGAGGGTGCAAGATGGATGCAGAAAAGATACTTACCATTCTCGTGGAAATCTATTGCAGACAGGAAGGACTTACGTTGAAAAGTCTTTCATTCAAACGAGTTGGTGAAGATGGCGAGGAAAAAAGCCAAAATGCTGATGCCGATTAGGTTCGGCATGGAAGGACAAGCCATGCAGAATATCTCAGACATGTGAAAAAACTTAGCATGGAGCAGAGAGGAGCATTATTTACTGCGATTTTGTGTTATACAGCGGGGAATCTGTACCAGAACTTGACCCGGTGACAGATATGATTTTCGGAGTAATCCAAGAGAGAATAGACCGTGATACAGCCCTTTATCTGGAAAAGGTTGAGAAGCGCAGGGAAGCCGGAAAACTTGGTGGCAGACCGAAAGCAAATGCTTCTGATGAAAACCAAACAAAAGCAAAAAAAGCACATGGTTTTTCTGAAAAGCAAAATAACCCTGATAATGATAATGTACCTGTTATTAAAAAAGAGAGTATAGAGAAAAGCTCCCGCTTTTCCCCACCCACACGACAGGATGTTGCAGAGTATTGTGCAGAGAAAGGCTTTAGTGACCTTGATGTAGAAAGGTTTGTTGATTATTACACCTCTAATGGGTGGATGGTGGGTAAAAGCAAAATGAAAGACTGGAAGGCTGCGGTTAGGAACTGGGCGCGGGCAGGCAAAGCCCCCAAAGAATCCGCAAGCCGATTTGTGATTTCTTCGGCAAAAATTTCTATACGGTTTTCTTTACTAAGTAACTCCTCGATACGCTTCAAGGTACCATCAATGCTTTGGAGCGTTTCTTCTATTGTTGATTTGTCGGTTTCTGGTTCTTTACTCACCCTTCTCATCTCCCTTCTACTGTCCCATTTATCCAAAACAAAGTATCAATATGTTGCGGTTTTTCTGTTAACATATAAAGACTACGTGTCTAAAATTTAGATGTAGCTTTCTTTTTCTCTTTTTTATTTTCTGTGCTGTAATTTTCAAAAACGATTGGAGAAAACTATGCTTTCAAAAAACGCCTACAATATTCTGAAATTATTCGATGAAAAATACTCTCTTTCTAATGATGAAATAAAAACTCTACCAGAAGATGCTTTCTCCGTTCTCGAAAGAGACGGCTATATCAAACAAGATAGGGCAGAAAGTCGGTGTAACAGGCTCTGCAATCACAAATTATGAAAAAGAAACTAGTCATCCCAAGGAGCAAATCATTTATAAGTTAATGGAAACTCTCGGTGTGAATGCAAATTACTTATTCCAAGATTGTATACACATTCCACCAAAGGGTAATGACATAAATTTATCTGAATATGAACATATAAAAAAATACCGTGGTCTCGATAAGCATGGCAAAGAAATGGTAGACTTCACACTGGAAAAGGAATATGAACGAATCAAAAAATATGGAAAACTGTCTGATGAGCCGAATAAGATATCACAATTTCCAAAGCGTTTAATTAGCTATTACTTCAAAAATGCTTCTGCCGGTACAGGTCAGCTTATAATAGATAATCTCCCGGATACGGGAATCGAAATTCCAGATAAGCCTGAATACAGAAATGTGAGCTACGCAATTAGTGTAAATGGCTCATCAATGGAACCAGCTTTTCATGATGGAGATATTCTTCTTGTAGAAGCTACCAGAGAAATCGAGGTCGGGGATATCGGAATATTCCAAATTGACAACGAATGTTTTGTAAAGAAACTTGGAGAAGCTGCTTTAATCTCTTTGAATAAAGATTATAAAGATATACCTCTTAATGAAACTGCTATCACACTCGGAAAAGTAATTGATAAACTAAACTCATAGGAAAATTACAATGAAACATAATAATGTATTTTTCATGCAAGTAAGCAGGGAAATATGGAAATACGACATATCAGATAAAGCAAAGCTCCTTTTCTTCTGGCTTAATGAATTAGAACAACGTTACACAGGTGAAAAAGAGGATTTTTTCTTTCGTACAGATGAAGATTTAGCAAACGACCTATCTTGGAGTTTAAAGACGCTAAAAAATGCCAAAGCAGAATTGCGAAAAACAGACTTAATCCAATTGTCAAAAGTTCACTGGGTCAATAAAGAAACAGGTAAGAAATCCGAAAAATGGGTAACCGGCTATCGCATATTAAAATAAACTCTAGTTTGGTTATTGTTTGGTTATCGTTTGGTTTTATTATGATAGCGGAGGTGTAATTTTTACCCTTCCGGGCGGCGGCGTAATTTTTACCCTATACCGACGGTGTAATTTTTACCCCATTAATATAAGAATTAGATTTATATAATAACTGACTATTACTATTTAATATCTTGTAAATAACGTGGTCACTCCTAAGCGACCAACACACCGACAATATAATATACTTACCCAGGCAGCTGGAGGACGTGCTCTCATCTGATCCGAGTCTCACGGAAAGGATGATTATTATGGTTTCATGGAATGACTTATTTACTTTTGTCATCATGCTGATGGCAATACTGACTTACATAGATGCCCACAGAAAACATAAGAAATAGCCGTCCTGCTCTCGTCAAAGTTTAGGAACGGCTATCTCTTGATAACTTAGTATTAAATTCGCCGGGTCGGGTGAAGTGCACTCACCTTCCGGCTGCCTCGTTAAGTATATTATATGTCTACCTTGCATTTTTGTCAAACAAAAAACCGCCCCGGTGCTATCAACACCAGAGCGGCAAACATAGCTCCGAAAAGCATATGCCCTAAGCAAGCATATTGTATCATTCGGAGCAGCCAAACGCAAGCGGAACAGAAGTTCTATGCTGGCTGTTATTTTTATACACTTTTTTAAGGAGGAGCAAACATGATTGTATGTGGAATCTACCCGAGAAAGTCCAAGGCAAACGACAATTCCGAATCGATGCAGATGCAGATTGATATGTCCACGGAACACTTGAAAAAGCGCTTTACTGGGCAGGAAATAAAAATCATCGTATACGATGGAGATTACGCCATTACCGGACATTCCATCAAGAAGCGCAAAGACTTCCAGCGGATGATGAATGACGTCCGAAGCGGCTATTTAAACGTCATTGCCATTTACAAATACGACCGCGTGGCAAGAAATATGTACGACTTCGTCTGCCTTTACCACGAGTTAGAAAAGCACCACTGTGATTTAATCTCTATCACCCAGCAGATTGATACCACCACCCCGGCGGGAAAACAGATGATGTATCAGATGGCGGGATTTGCCGAATACGAGTGGGAAATGACCTCTGCCAGATATAAGGACACTGCCAAATATAAAATTCTGAGCGGCTACGCTTACACTGGAAACGTTCCGACCGGATATAAAATTGAAATGATTGACGGACACAAGCGCATCGTGAAGGACCAGCCGGAAGCTGTCATGGACATTTTCAACTATTACCGCAATTGCAAGAGTAAGCGCGCTACTGTCGTATATGCCAGGGAAAAGTGGTTTCCGGATTTTACGCCAAACAAATTTAACACGATGCTGAACTCTGACCTGTTTATCGGGAAGTGCCGGGATAATCATAATTTCTGCGAGCCATACTTCACGGAATCCGAGTTTGACAAGCTTCGCAGCATCACACAGATAAAACTCACACCATCCGGCAATATTTATCTCTTTACCGGATTAATCCGCTGTCCGCTGTGCGGCGCATCCATGTGCGGCATCTACGCAAACCGGAAGATGTCTGCCACGAAACGGAAGTATTACACCTATTACCGCTGTTCCAAGGGCAGTAAGTTCAAACTACACAAAATCAACTCTCTCAATCAGGACACCGTAGAAAAATATCTCCTGGAACATCTGGATGAAGAGCTGGATAAAGTAATCGTCCAGTCGAGAACGGAAACGGATTCCGACGCCAAAACAATACTTTCGCAGCAGCTTGAAGATTTACAGGGCGAACTCCGGCGCGTAAATTATATGTTTGAAAAGGGGCGGATTACAGAGCAGGAATATGAATCGAAATACAGCTCTCTACAGTTTAAGATTGAAGAACTTTCGAGGGAAATGAATCAGAATCACGAAGAGCGGATTTTAGCGCTCATGGAATCTATCCCGGAAAACTGGCGGGAGATTTACGATAAGCTGACGCAGAAGGGAAAACAGGAATTCTGGCACCGGATTCTATCAGGCATTACAATTGATGAATCCTTTGGAATCACAGGCTTTTCTTTTATATGATAAAATTTGTAGTAACTCATGTTATCCCTGGGGCTCCATGGACAGCTCAAGTGGAGGCGTATCAAGCGTAAGCGTCTCGGAATTTCCAGATTCATCTGTGTTTACCTCCTCAAGTGTCCTGCCTGGTTCCCCGGAATAAGACAGGGTAATCTGCGCATTTCTGATTGGATTTCTGGTGGCAGTTCCAACAACCGAAACGCGCAGCGTTCCCGTGTCAACATTATTGTTTTGCGTATACCTAGTTTCAGACATAGCAACCTCAAAAATTTGTTCGCTTTATTCTATGCGGCAAAAAAAAGAATGTGTATTCTGCACGCAAATACACATTCCCTCTTATATGTTCAGACACACGGTTTCCCGTGCCAGCAGACTCTTTTATTCTACTGTTACTACTTTTGCCAGATTTCTTGGCTTATCTACATCAAATCCCTTATCGGAAGAAACATAATATGCTAAAAGCTGCAATGCAACCGATGCCGGCATTACCATAAATTCATCGTGCATATCCGGAAGCTTGAATACATCGTATTCGTTTTCCAGCCCGCCTGCAATCTTTTCCTTGATAAAAAGTACCACCGATGCCCCACGGGAACGCACTTCCTTGATATTGGAAAGCTCTTTTGAGAGCAGCTTTTCCTGTGTCACGGCTGCCACAACCGGCGTATCATTTGTGATGAGCGCAATCGGTCCATGCTTTAATTCGCCGGATGCGTAAGCCTCCGAATGAATATAGGAAACCTCCTTTAATTTCAAAGAGCCTTCGAGCAGAATGGAATAATCAAGTCCCCTTCCAATCATAAACAAATTCTTTGCCTCAAGCACCTTGTTTGCAAGCACATGTATCATGCGGCGGTCCTCAAGCACCTTCTTGATGACATCCGGAACACGCTGCAATTCTCTGATAAAGCTCTGCGTCTGCTCCACATCGAACACACCACGAAGCTGCGCCATTTTTGCCACAACCAGATAAAAGACGGCAAGCTGTGTCGTGTACGCTTTCGTACTTGCCACAGCAATCTCCGGGCCAGCATTCGTATAAAGCACGTAATCGCTCTCTCTTGCAATCGAAGAACCCTTCACATTGATAATGGAAAGGCATTTTGCTCCACGGCGTCTCGCATATTTGACTGCCTCTAAGGTATCAATCGTTTCACCGGACTGGGAAACAGCTATTACAAGTGTCTTATCATCGATTACCGGGTCAGAATACATAAATTCTGATGCCATCTCTACGTCGATGTGCATATGGAGAATGGATTTCACAAGCGCCTGCGCCACTAATCCGGCGTGCATCGCAGTTCCGCAAGCTACCACACAGATGCGCTCACAATCCGTAAACAGTTCATCCGGGATTTTCTCCGCAGAAAAATCTGGCATTTCGCCTTTGATGCGGTTTGCAATCGTATTTGCAATGGCATCCGGCTGCTCCATGATTTCTTTTTCCATATAAAACGGATAGCCATTCTTTCCGGCACTGTTTAATTCCCAGTCAACCTCGAGAAACTCCGGCTCTTTTACTGTTCCGTCAAAATCCTTTAACACCAGCTTATCCTTGTGAAGCTCTAAGATATGATACTCCGGTACAACAAAGTAGCGGTTTGTAAAACGGCAGAGCGCAGTAAGGTCCGATGCTAACATGGCGCCTTCCTTGCAGAGCGTTGCGACAATCGGACTTACATTTCTGGAAGAATAAATGACATCTTTTTGGTCTGCAAACAAAATCACGAGCGCAAATGTTCCCTTTAATTTGGAAACGGTCTTTTTGATTGCCTCATCCGGGTCACCGGTATAAAAATGGTCGAGTAATGCAGCTACCACTTCACTGTCTGTCTCAGACTGCAATTTTTCCTGCAAATTATAGTCTGCGATTAACTCTCTGTAATTTTCAATGATTCCATTGTGAACTAATGTCACTTTTCCCACTTTATGCGGATGTGCATTCACATCATTGACTCCGCCATGGGTTGCCCAGCGGGTATGACCGATTCCGCAGTGGGACAATATTTTCTCAGAAGCACAGATAGCACGCAGGTCGCTCACACGTCCGGCACACTTATATACCTTTGTTGCTCCCGATGCCTCATCACAGACACCGATTCCCGCACTGTCATATCCGCGGTATTCCAACAGTTCCAGTGCGTCGAGTAAAATCTCCTTCACGTCCTCACTGCCTGTATAACCTATAATTCCACACATAAATTTTCCTCATTCTTTCTATCTATCTCAGTCGACTTTTCTTCTAACGTTTTGTTCCATGAGCCCGTATTTGTTTTGCAGTCACCCGCATATTTGCCGGTCTCTGACGCACTGGAAGGTACGGAAAGGCATCCGCCGAATTTTCGATCACCTTTCTCCTCGTCAACCTGCCAGAAGGCAGGTGCATGGCGCTTTTGGAAAATTTATCTGCTGTCAGGGGAACCGTATGTCTGAACATACAATCTATTCTGTTTTCAAGGTACGCTTCAACGGTATTACTATACTATGATATGACCAAAAAGTCCAGTTGTCATTTGCCGGAAAAAGAAAACTCTCTTTACCGAACCAGTTTCCTCCGATAAAGAGAGCCTTTTTTTATTTCATTATTTTACTTCTACGGTCCAGCCGTACTTATCTTCAAGTCTTCCCCATTGGATACCGGTTAAGGTATCATATAACTTCTGGGTCAGTTCACCAATCTGGAAATCATTGATGGTTACGACATCATCCTTGTAGCGAAGCTCGCCAACCGGAGAGATAACGGCTGCTGTACCGGTTCCGAATACTTCTTCGAGTGTACCGTCATGTCCGGCTTTCATCAAATCATCTACGGAAAGTCTGGTCTCATTTACCTTGTAACCCCAGTCACGGAGCAGATGAATCATGGAATCTCTGGTAACACCCGGAAGAACGGTTCCTTCAATCGGTGCGGTGTAGATTTCACCGGCAATCTTGAACATGATGTTCATGGTTCCAACTTCCTCTACATATTTGCGGTGCTCACCGTCTAACCACAATACCTGGGAATATCCCATCTTCTCTGCCTTAACCTGTCCTAAAATAGAACCTGCGTAGTTACCGCCGCATTTAGTGAAACCGGTTCCACCTTTTACTGCACGTACCAGTTCATCCTCTACGAGAATCTTCACCGGGTTAAGACCTTCTGCATAGTAATTTCCTACCGGGCAGCAGATAATCATAAATTTGTAAGCGCTTGCCATATGTACGCCAAGTGCAGCCTCCGTTGCAAACATAAACGGGCGGATGTAAAGAGAAGTGTTCGGTTCGGACGGAACCCAGTCCTCTTCCACTTTTACAAGTGCCTTTACCGCATCTACAAACATATCTACCGGAAATTCCGGCATACAAAGTCTTGCGTTGGAATTAATCATTCTCTTTGCGTTCATTTCCGGACGGAATAACTGAATCTTTCCCTCTGCGGTACGGTAGGCCTTTAAACCTTCAAAAGTCTCCTGTGCATAATGCAGGGTAACGCAGGACGGCTCCATCGTGATTGGTCCTTCCGGCACGATTCTTGCATCCTTCCAGCCCTCGTCCTTTGTCCAGTCCATAACAAACATATAGTCTGTCATATATTTTCCAAAGCCCAATGCCTTCTGATTCGGTTTCTCTTTTAAAACATCTCTTTTTACAAATCTGATATCCATAACGAATCCTCCATTCTCGTTGTGGCAGCACCTTTTCATCTCGTCTCTGACCGCCATCTCAAATTCTCTGACACACATTATGATACTTTCTTTTTTGAGTGTCAAGATTATTCTGAGGGCTTATATTCATCATGCCTTAAAGTTATACCAAAGTGTTTCATCCATAATATTTCATTATGGTCTCTTCTCCGACGATGCGGCTTGCCTCATCAGTTGCGGCTCATTTCCGTCAGCAGTGAATCCGTAGATTCTCTTGCAGTCTTGACCGTTTCTTCCATCGAAAGGATAGCATTTTTCGCTGTCACAACTGCATCATTTCCCTTGAAAACCGCTGTCACTGCAAACAGAAAAATTCTTGTGATAACTCCTGCCATTGTGTATTCACTTCCGGCAATGGTTTCCGGGCTGAAAATCATAAAATAATCGAAATTGCCGTAAAAGGAATTGCAAAATAAATAATGACAGACTCAATAAAGTACGATGTTGTCATCGCTAAAAGTACAAAATTTGCAAGATACGGAATGGAATTTCCGCCAAATGTCCAGGAATAAAACAGTGTTCCGATTTCAGGTGGAAATACCAAAACCAGGGCTTTCTTTGCGTCTGGCAGCGGCGATAAATATCCAACCGTTGAAATAATGCCGGATACAATCAAAATCAGGCTTGCTTTCCTTTCATACTGTGGTCTTTCAGTATGTTATACCCAGCTTCCCCCAAAAAGGCAACGACCTGACATCAATTTCAATACCATAACTTCCTTCTATTCTGCCAAAAGTGCCCGCAGTACAGTAAGCATCTCATCCTCACCGATTCCTATTCCCTCGACCGTCACAGTTGTCCCTGCCTTCTCATAGATTGCAAGGTAATATCCGTCCCCGGAAGCATCGTAACCAATCGTAAGTGTCGTATCTCCAATGACAGATGTTTCCAGGCTGTCCGATGCAAATTCCGTAATAGTACCGGAATTTGTCGTGCGTGCCGAAATCTTAATACGCGCCGTTTCGTCCTCGTCTAAAAATCGCAGCGTATTGTTGTCATCCATTACCATGCCATCCGAAGTATATCCTACCTGAATTGGCTGCGTATCATCGTAGCTTAAGCCCTCCGAGATTGTCTGCGGCATCAGACGCACGCCATAGTAGGCTTCCGCTTCCTCTACTGTCAGTTCTTTTATTCCACTTGGCTGTGCCATGCAGATGGCTGTCCCAATCACCTGGTCTATTTCATTGATGTGAATTTCTTCCGCAAGAGCCTCATCGCTCTCTGCAACCCCCTCCGTATCCGTCTGTCCGCCACCTGTATCTGCACCACTGTCTGGCGAACTGGCATCTGCGGCATTATTCTCTGCCGCATTTTCCTCGTAAGCATCATTTTTTGCCTCTTCTACTGCTCCCGTCATATCAGCGCTCTTTTGCGAAGAACCACAGCGGAATGTCAGAAGAAACGCCGAACTTCCTCCAACAAGAATAATGGCAAGACACGCTGCCGCCGTTAAGATACGATTTCTTCTGACAAACTTAAACATCTTCTTTGGGGAAGCCTGATCTTTTTCTTCATTTCCATAATCAGACGCATCCTCCGCTTCCTTTACAAACCGCAAGTCAATTTTTCCAATTGCATCCATCAAATCATCGAGTCTCATACTTCATATCCCTCCTGCTGCAAAAATGTCTTCAGTCTCTGTCTGGTGCGAAACAGTGCGGATTTTACCTTGCTCTCACTCACGCAGCATTTATCCGCTATCGACTGGATGGAATCCATATACCAGTATCTTCTTACAAATATAATTCTGTTTTCTTTCTCTGTTTCTTCCAGAAAACGATTGATACACTCTCCAAGCAGTTTTGCATCCACCTCATGCTCCGGGCTGTTATGACCGATACATTCTTCTAATTCTTCATAAACCAGTTCCGTTTCTCCGTTCCCCCTCTTTTTGCGGTGCTTTCTGCGGTAACAGTCAAGCGACAGGTTTCGTGTGATGGCTCCTAAAAACGCCGATAAGATTTCCGGGCGCTCTGTCGGCATGGCATTCCACGCCTTAAGCCAGGTATCATTGACACACTCCTCACAGTCTTCCTTATCCCTCACGATATTCGATGCAATCTTAAGGCAGTACCTTCCGTACTTTTCTGCCGAGTGACCAATTGCCGCCTCGTTGCGCTCCCAATATAAATCTACAATTTTGCTGTCTTCCATATGTATTTGTCCCTCTCCTTACCGTATTTCCTTTTCCCATCATAACATATATAAATGATGAATGACAAATCCTGCTTTCCGTTCCCTCTATAAGACGTCATCTGCGGCAATTTGGTTGCACGGTTTTGAAAATTTTTTTTGCAGGCTTGCTTTTTTCATAGGAACTCCCAGAGAATTTTCCCACAAAAAAAGACTGCCGCCATTTCTGGCAGCAGCCCTTTTCAAATGAGATTGGGAATTTCGGAAGCGGAATTAATATTCCTCCTCTTCTTCCTTCTCACTGATATCATTCACCGGACGCTCAAGTCCTTCAATCTTGATATTATTTTTTTCTGCGTAATCCCACAAAGCCGCATGAATTGCTTCCTCTGCTAACAGGGAGCAGTGTACCTTTACCGGTGGAAGTCCGTCAAGCGCTTCCATCACTGCCTTGTTGGTAACCTCAAGTGCTTCCTGGACAGTTTTTCCCTTTACAAGCTCTGTTGCCATACTGCTGGTAGCCACTGCGGCGCCACAGCCGAAGGTTTTAAACTTTGCCTCCTGAATAATTCCGTTATCATCAATGTCGAGATACATACGCATGATATCTCCACATTTTGCATTTCCAACCGTTCCAACACCACTTGGGTTTTCCATTTCTCCTACATTTCTAGGATGATTAAAATGATCCATTACTTTTTCGCTATACATACTCTATCGTTCCTTTCTCACCTGACATCTTGTCCACTTAGTTCTGTTTCTTGACAAAATCCTCATAAAGCGGTGACATGCTGCGCAGGCGCTCAATAATCTTTTTCAGCTCGTCTACAGTATAATCAATCTCTTCCATGGTGGTCTTCTCTGACAGGGTCAGACGCAGGGAACCATGCGCAATTTCGTGCGGAAGTCCGATGGCAAGCAGCACATGGGACGGGTCTAAGGAACCGGATGTGCAGGCGGAACCGCTGGAACCGCAGATGCCCTTCTGGTCAAGTAAAATCAGCATGGACTCTCCCTCGATAAAACGGAAGCAGAAGTTTGCATTGTTCGGCAGACGTTTTACCGGGTCTCCGTTTAATCTGGTATAAGGAATCTCTTTTAACACACGGTCAATCAGATGGTCTCTGAGCTTGCTCTCATACTCCATGCGCTCTTTCATATGCTCTTTGGCAAGCTTTGCTGCGGTGCCGAATCCTACGATTCCCGGCACATTTAACGTACCTGCGCGACGCTTGCGCTCCTGTGCGCCACCGTGGATAAAGGACTGGATTTTAACACCCTTGCGGATATACATGACACCGATTCCCTTTGGTCCGTTGATTTTGTGACCGCTTGCGCTTAACATATCAATGTGCATTGCATCTACATCAATCGGAATATGACCGAATGCCTGTACCGCATCGGTGTGGAATAAAATTCCGTGCTCTTTTGCGATGGCACCAATCTCTTCGAGCGGCTGAATTGTTCCAATCTCGTTGTTTGCTGCCATAACAGAAATCAGGATGGTGTCCGGACGGATGGCTGCTTTTAACTCATCGAGTTTTACCGTACCATTCCCGTCAACGTTGACATAGGTCACTTCATATCCGTGTTTCTCAAGATAGGCACATGTATGCAGGATTGCATGATGTTCAATCGTTGTGGTGATGATATGCTTTCCTTTGGACGCATATGCTTCCGCAGTTGCCTTAAGTGCCCAGTTATCGGACTCGCTTCCGCCGCCGGTAAAATAAATCTCTTCTGTCTTTGCGCCAATCAGATCTGCAAGGGATGCTCTTGCATCTGCAACAGCCTTTCTGGATTCTCCTGCAAGCGAATAGATTGCGGAAGGATTTCCATAATGCTCTGTAAAAAACGGTAACATTGCATCTAATACTTCCGGATAAACCTGGGTAGTAGCTGCATTATCTAAATAAATCAATTTGTTCATTGCCGTGCCTCTTTCCTTTATTTCCTAGTATGTTACTCGGATATAAATATTATAATCCAATCTTTCCTATTGTCAAGCTATGGATACTATGTTTTTATACAAATACACCATTTTTATTAAATCACATACTGGTCCGATTTCTGCATCTGCCATTCCACTAAATCTTCCAGTGTGATATTGTCAACGACATTGTTGACTGCCTCGTTGATTTTCTGCCAGATTAAAACCGTCGCACATTCGTTCATGCGCTCACACTCTGCCATGCCTTCCTCCACACATTCTACCGGAGCAAGACTTCCCTCCGTGACACGCAAAATCATGCCGACCGTGTAATCTTTTGGGTCTTTCTTTAACATATAACCACCCTGTGCCCCCCGGATGCTCTTTACATAGCCTGCCTTATTCAGAATGGAAATAATCTGCTCTAAATATTTATCGGATATTTCCTGCCGTCTTGCCACGTCCTTTAAGCTGATTGGTTCTCCTGTATTGTGAATGGCAAGGTCTATCATCAGACGCAGTGCATATCTTCCCTTTGTCGAAATTTTCATTTTAATCCTCATTTCCGCTAGGATGCGAACAGTCCGTTTTTCCGAATTATTCTGTATTCCTATCTATTAACTATGATTTATTATACGTTCGAGAAAAATATTTGTCAAGAGTGCGGAAATGTGCCCTTAAAATCGCAGTGTTTCACTGTGATTGAGCATGCCCGTATGATATAAAAATAATACGGTATCATAGTCTCCGGTGTCAAAAATCTCCATCGCATAGGAAAGTGAAACGTAGCGCAAATCCACCAGAATGATTTCCGAATATACTTCTGCCAAAAGCGGTGCCAGACTGCTTGTAAAAGAATCCCGGAAAATCACAAGCTTTTTCTCACTCAACGCCTCCGGATTTTCCAGCCGAAGCAGCGCCCTTGCCCCGTTTAAATACAAGTCGTAGGGGTCCGTCAGTGCATCCTCCTGCAGTGCTTCTAACGCATAAATCCCTGTCTCCTCCTGCTTCTCATAGTCATAGACTTTCACTTTAGAAAGCATGGGACTCTCATAATAAAATAGTGTATCGGGTTTAACCATAAAGCCGGATGCCCCCGCATAACCGCCGTAAAAGCGGTCGGATGCCATCTGAAAGCTTCCTTTTAAAAGTCCGGTCTCTTCCTTCTGCTGCATGACAGAAATCATTTTTTCCGCCACATCCAAAAGCTCCTCCTGTCTCCAGTGCAAGTCCGTCCGGTAATAATCCGTAAGCTCTAATAAGTCTTCGATTACAATTTCATCCCCCGCTGTGAAGTTTTCCTTCATCAGCGCAGACAACCGCTCATAGTCAAGCGCCGGATATCCGTTTTCCTCCGCAAGAAAATAATTTTTATCCGGGATAATGGCATAATAACAGTCCGCATCGGGGAAATAATTACTACAAATATCAGAAAATTGTATTGCCGCCCGAATCACATTCTTTTCCTCAAGCACCGGATCAAGTTTGGAAATATTCTGATCCACGATATAATAATCTGCCACGTCCCATTTTCCAAGAAGTTTCTGCTGCACGAAGGCGTAAATACTCCGAAATGCTTCTCTTCCCGGAAACTGGTCTAAAAGCCCCGCCTCTAGCTGTTCTCCGTAGCTGCCGTCTTTTATGCCCACAATGGAAATCTCCGGACGTTTTGCAAGCCTGCGCCGCTCGGCGGTCGATATTTCCTGCTGCGGCAGAAAAATCTGAAAAATTCCAATCCCAAGAAGTGCCAAAAGCACCCACTTACCGATTTCTTTTCTTCTCATTCCATCACCGCCCTCTTTCTAAAACCGGAAATACAAAAACGGATGTGCCTGACTTCCCAGTAAAAATGCCGTCACAAGAACAAGCAAAACGGCACTGCCCCACTGACACAACGCTTTCCTTGCCGCCTGCGGAACCCACTTTTCTGCCAGATGTTTCAGAAGCGGTGTCGCCCCAATGCAGGCGAAAAATAAAATCACGCCATAATTTTTTAATTCGTACCAGAAAAGTGCATTTGTCGCATTTCCTTCCTGACCAAACATTGCACCTAAGCAGGAAAAAAGTTCCCCCATATCTTCTATCCGAAACAGCACGAAGCTTAAGGTAAGCACCACAAGTGCATACATATGCCGCAATCCCGTAACTAAAAAAGACTGGCTGTACGGCCGAAACCGTTCTCCAAACTGTTTTGAAAGTGCTGTTTTCACCAGTTTTTCCAGAATCAGGACAACGCCAAACAGCACCCCCCAGAGGAGAAAATTCACCCCGGCACCGTGCCACATTCCGCTGACTGCCCAGACAAGCAGTACGTTGAAGCACCAGCGCAGCACACCCACACGATTCCCCCCCAACGGAATATACAGATAGTCCCGCAGAAAGCTTCCAAGCGTCATGTGCCATCTGCGCCAGAATTCCGTAATGCTCTTTGAGGTGAGCGGATATCGGAAGTTCTCCGGCAAATGAAATCCAAACATCTGCCCCATTCCGATTGCCATGTCGCTGTATCCGGAAAAATCATAATAAAGCTGTAACACATAGGCAGCCGCGAGTACCCAGTAAGAAAACGTTCCCTTTCCGGACATGGCATCTAACTCCGCCACAAATTCGCCCAGTACATCCCCGATTAAAAGTTTTTTGGCAAGACCACAGAAGAAACGAAAGGTCCCATCCCAGAAATGCTCCGGCTTTTTCTTCTGCTTTAATTGCGGACGCATATCGCCATAGCGCACAATCGGTCCCGCTATAAGCTGCGGAAAAAATGTGAGATAGGCACCAAAATCAAGGAAACTTTTTTCCTCCGGCTCCTTGCGGTACACATCCACAAGATAGCTGATGACCTGAAAGCTGTAAAAACTGATGCCAAGCGGCAGCCCCGCCGCTATTTTCCCATATTTAAAGAATCCAAGTGTAAACACCACTGCCGCCACAAGACTTCCAAGCAGAATTTTACACGCCGTTTTTCTGCCGCATTTTGTAAACGCCGCAAGGCTTCTTCCCCCTGCATAGCCGGCCAGCACCATCGCAAGCAGAAGAAACGCATAAAGCGGTTCACCCCAGAAATAAAAAAGAATGCCTGTACCAAACAGTACCGCATTCTTTCCTTTTTCCGGCATCACCGCATATAAAAGCAGCGACACCGGAAGAAAAAAGTAGAGAAACGTAATACTCGGAAAAAGCATATTTTATTCTCCCAATGCAAGGAACGCATTTTTTACAGCGTCCACCGTATCCGTATCTCCCATCACTGCCAGCACAACATCACCCACGTTTTCCACAGCAACGCTCTCTGCTACCACACATATCCACTTTGCAGGGTCTGCATTCTTGGATAACGTTTCTTTTGCAGCAGTGACATCCTCGCCCTCAGAAAGGCGTAAAATCACGCACTGGTAAGGTACGGAGCTCATCATCGGAACCGAATACACGGAATCCGAATAGGAGACATCTGTCGTTCCAAGCATATATTCACAGTTGTCTGCACTAAGTTCCCCTGTCTCATAATACTGCAGAGATTCCCGGAAGGAGTCATCCAAATCTGCCGTATCATAAACCTTCTGTAAAATATCCTCACAGCTTCCGGACATTCCGTCTGCGCTTTCTGTGGTTTTTCCACATCCGGCGAGCACAAACATCAGCAAACCGATACAGGTAATCCTTGTCATCCACTTTTTCATATCGTTCTCCTTATTATCATACTTTTCATTCAGTTTTCCATAAAAAGGTACTTTTTATTCCTGCACCGGCTCAATCTCAAGTCCCAGTTCCTCAAGCTGCTTTGCATCGACGATTCCAGGAGCCTGTGTCATCAGACAGGAAGCGTCCTTTACCTTCGGGAATGCAATGACATCACGGATGGAATCCGCATGTACCATGTGCATTACAAGACGGTCAAGACCGTATGCAAGTCCTGCGTGAGGCGGTACTCCGTATTTGAACGCATCTAACAGGAAACCAAACTGCTCATGTGCACGCTCTTTTGTAAAACCGAGGACCTCAAACATCTTCTCCTGGATGTCATCCTGATGAATACGGACGGAACCACCGCCAAGCTCTGTACCATTTAATACGATATCATATGCCTTGGCGCGGACAGCACCCGGGTCGGAATCAATCTTATCCCAGTCTTCCTCCATCGGCATTGTAAACGGATGGTGCATTGCCATGAAACGGTTCTCTTCATCGGACCACTCTAACAACGGGAACTCGGTTACCCATAAGAAGTTGTACTGATTCGGATCCAATAAATCTAATTCTTTTGCCAGCTCTAAGCGGAGTGCGCCAAGTACATTCCAGACAATCTTGTTTTTGTCTGCTGCAAATAACAGTAAATCGCCCGGCTGTCCGTCCATTGCTGCCACAAGTGCAGCAAGCTCTTCCTCTGTCATGAATTTTGCAAAAGAAGATTTGTAGGTGCCATCCTCATTGACTGCCAGATAAGCAAGTCCCTTTGCGCCATAACCCTTTGCAAACTCTACTAACTTGTCAATCTTCTTACGAGGCATACCAGCCTGTCCTTTTGCGTTGATTCCACGGACAGAACCGCCTGCCTCAAGCGCTCCGGTAAATACGGAGAAACCGCAGCCCTTTACCACGTCAGAGACATTTGTAAGTTCCATTCCGAAACGGGTATCCGGCTTGTCGGAACCGAAACGGTCCATTGCCTCCTGCCATGGCATTCTCGGCAGAGGAAGCTGTACGTCTACGCCGATTGCTTCTTTAAAGATATATTTTAACAGACGCTCATTGACATCTAATACGTCCTCAACATCCACGAAGGAAAGCTCCATATCTGCCTGTGTAAATTCCGGCTGACGGTCTGCGCGCAGATCCTCGTCACGGAAACATCTTGCAATCTGGAAGTAACGGTCATAACCGGAGCACATCAACAGTTGCTTGTAAAGCTGCGGAGACTGCGGCAGTGCATAAAAATGTCCCGGATGCACACGGCTTGGCACCAGATAATCTCTTGCTCCCTCCGGTGTGGATTTACATAACATCGGCGTCTCGATTTCCAAGAATCCTTCCTTCATCATGAAATCGCGCATCAGGTATGCAACCTTACTGCGCAGCATCAGGTTTTTCTGGATATCCGGTCTGCGCAGGTCAAGATAACGGTATTTTAAGCGTACCTCATCCTTGGTCTGGCTGTTCTCTTCAATCTGGAATGGAGGTGTCTCGGATTCGGAAAGTACACGGATATCGGTTGCAACCACCTCGATATCACCGGTCTTTAAGTTTTCATTGACAGCGGCGGAACGTTTCTCTACCTTTCCAACAACAGCTACCACATATTCGCTGCGGAGTGTTCCGGCTTTCTCATAGCCCTCTTTGCCGATATTTTCCTCGTTAAATACAACCTGTAAGATACCGGAACGGTCTCTTAAGTCGATAAAAATAAGGCTTCCTAAATTTCTTCTTTTCTGTACCCATCCCATAACTGTAACGGTTTCCCCGATATTTGCGTTTGAAACCTCGGTACATCTATGGCTTCTGTGTAATCCACGCATTGACTCTGCCATGTCATTTCCTCCTGAAAAATATATCTAAATTTAATTTTGTACTTCCTAGTCTTTATAAAACTCGACTAACTCCTTGTAACCCTCAGCCGCAAGCTTTTCCTTCTGGAACTTCTTGTTCTTGTTCATGCGCACAACAAGCACCTGTTTTCCTGCCACGCGCTCTTCCTGTGCCTTCGCAATCACCTCTGTCAGCTTTTCTGCCGGGTAACCCTTCTCAATCAGATAGGCAACCTTCGGGCGCTGCATCGGAACCGTAAATCCGCTCTCCATCAAAAGCAGGATAATACGCTCAAAACCGATGGAAAATCCACATGCCGGAACATCATTTCCGGTAAATTTTCCAACCATCTTGTCATAACGTCCGCCACCACCGCAGGCTGCGCCTAATTCCGGCATGGAAATCTCAAAAATGGTTCCGGTATAATAGCTCATGCCGCGCACTAAAGTCGGGTCAAATACCATACGGAAATCTGCGGTCTTTGCCGCTTCCACGCTGTCGATAATCTCAAGCAGGTTGCGCTCTACCTCCGAATCCAAAAAGCCCTCTAACTCGTCAGCAAGATAACGGATGCCGTTCTCTGCCTGCTCCACGCCGTTAAACAGTGCCAGGTATTTGTCGATGCTCTCTTTTGCGTAGCCCTCTTTTTCAAGCTCCTCTGCGACACCCTCAAGTCCGATTTTATCCATCTTATCAAGGATAATAAATACGGTGTCAAACTCTTCCTCCGGGAATCCGCTGTAAGCTGCCATTGCCTTTAAAATGCGGCGCTCGTTAATCTTGATTTCAAAATTGCGGAAGCCAAGTTTGCCGATAGTTGTAGTTGTTGCCAGAATCAGCTCAATCTCCGCAAGATTGCTCGGCTCTCCGATAATGTCGATATCACACTGCATAAACTGGCGGTAACGTCCGCGCTGTGGGCGGTCTGCACGCCATACATTTCCCATCTGAAGGGATTTAAACGGAGACGGAAGGTCGTTTGCGTTGTTTGCATAATAGCGGACTAACGGAACGGTTAAATCATAGCGCATTCCAAAATCCACTAAATCTGCTTCTGTTTCTGCTTCCTTTACTTTTAACTTCTCACCGCGCTTCATCACTTTGAAAATGAGCTTTTCATTTTCTCCGCCCTGCTTATTGCTTAAGTTTGCAATATTTTCCATACAAGGGGTTTCAATCGGTGTAAATCCAAAGCTGCGGTAAGTTTCCCGGATTACCTGCTGCACGTAATCACGAATCTGCATTTCCTCCGGTAAAATATCTTTCATGCCGTTGACCGGCTTTTTGCTTAATGCCATGAGAGTTCCTCCATCTTCTTTCTTTTTCGTTCTATCATCTCATCTACCCGTTCCAAGTAGTTTGCAACGTCTTTTACGTTCTCCACGCGCACAGCCTCAAATACCTTCTCTCCCGTGCCCTCTTTCGGAAGATAGCGCACAAACTTCGTGGTGGCGCCAGCGCCAAGTGCCATTATAGTCTGTTTCTCTTCCATAATCAAGATATTATATACCCCTGCTTTTCCCGGCAAGGCATATCCGACGTTTTCAAGATTTCCCGCCATACTCTTCTGCCGGTACAGATAATACGGTAAAAGTCCCATTTTCTTTGCATAGGAAGCCGCAATATCCATATGCTCCTGCGTGTTGACCATCTGATAACCTGCATACGCTTCCCGCTCGATATTTAACCGTGCCGCACGCTTTAAGGCAAGCGAGTGCACCGTCAGATTATCCGGCGAAAGCTTCTCGATTTCTTTCATGGTGTGTTCCACATCCGAAAGGTCTTCCCCGGGAAGTCCTAAAATCAAATCCATGTTGATGTTGTCAAAGCCAAGCTCTCTTGCCATCTGAAAGCTCTCTATCGTCTGTGCCACCGTGTGGTGTCTTCCAATCAGCTTAAGTGTCTCCTGCTTCATCGTCTGCGGATTGATGGAAATTCTTGAAATTCCCTGTTCTCGTAGCACCACAAGCTTGTCCCTTGTGATGCTGTCCGGTCTTCCCGCTTCCACTGTAAATTCCAGGCAGTGTGATAAGTCAAAGCTGGATTTAATTTTGGTAATTAATCGTTCCAACTGCGCCGGATGTAACGTGGTAGGCGTTCCGCCGCCAATGTAAATTGAATTGAGATATTTGTTCCGAAACTTTTCCGCCACAAAATCAATTTCCTTTTCCAGCGCGTCTAAGTAGGCGTCCATCCGGGCTTCCCAGGATGCTAACGGGTACGATGTAAACGAACAATACAGACAGGTCGTCGGACAGAACGGGATTCCCACGTAAAGGCTGTAGCCGTTCTCATAATCAATTTTATCAAGCAGAGCCAGCTCGCGCTCCGCAATATCGACCGCAAGGTCAATCTTTTCATCCGATGCCGCATAAGTATCCTTCATAAAGGTACGGATTTCTTCCCGGCTCTTTCCTGCCTCCAAAAGCTTCATCGGAATCTTCGTCGGGCGGATTCCGGTCAGATTTCCCCATGGGAGCTTCTTTCCCGTATGTTCGGACAACATTCCATAAAGCAGCCGCTTTAAGCTGTTTTTTGCTTCCTTCCGGTCCGAAAAATCCACCTCCGTCTCTGCCTGTGCAATGATATCCGACGATTCCGGCGTCTTCGCATCGCCGTTCCACCAGCAGATGTCAATACGGTTTTCGCCGTAATCGACCGTCATCCGGCTTGTGACAGGTTCTCCGTATTCCTTGTCCTCCACCGTCGCACTGACATTTTCAGACGGATAAAACGCCTTAATTAAGGAATGTATATCATATTCAAATTCTGATTGATTTAATTTTGCAACTATCATGTTAGTTTAATTTCCATTTCTTTACAGATACGGATTATACATCCGCTCCGTTCCAATCGTGGTTTCCTCGTTATGTCCCGGATAGACCGCCACCTCGTCCGGCAATACCATCAGTTTTTCCTGAATGGCACGAATTAACGCTGAAGCACTTCCCTTCGGGAAATCCGTTCTTCCCATCGACATGGCAAACAGGCTGTCCCCGCTGAACACCACGTTCTGATACGGGAAGTAATAACAGCAGCCGCCCACCGTATGTCCCGGTGTATGAAGCACACGGATATGAAATCCGGCAAGGTCTATTTCCTGCTCGTCTTTAAGGAAGCAGTCGGCGTGATAAGTCTTCTTGACGCCTTCCCAGCCACTCAAATTCACTTCCGGGTCCTCTAACGTCTCCTTCTCATGCTCCTCGGCATAGACCGGCACGTTAAAATGCTCGGAAAGCTCTGCTGCCGCCCCTGCATGGTCAAAATGACCGTGTGTCAAAAGGATTGCCACAGGCTTTAAGCCTTCTTCTTTTATTTTTGCCGCAAGCTGCCCTGCCGCTGCTCCCGGGTCAATCAAAATCATCTCTTTTGTGTCCTCATTGACCGCGAAATAACAGTTCGTCTGTACTGAACCTACCACATAACATTCGACGCGAAGCGGTGCCATCGTTCTTCCTCCTTATCAGCCGGTCGTTCTCTCGATATCAATGATGCTTTCCACCTGGCGCAGTTTTTCAATGACATTTGTAAGTTCTGCTCTTCCCCTCGTGTTAAAGGAAATATCGATGGTTGCAATCTCCTGCTTGCTCGTCTTGGAATGGATTGCGTTGATATCAATATTTTTCTCGGTAAATACCTTCGTGATATCCACAAGAAGTCCCGTCCGGTTATTTCCATAAATCTTGATTTCGGCACGGTAAAGTCCGTTGCCGCTTTCTTCCTCATCCTCCTGCTGCCACTCTGCATCAATCAGACGTTCCCGCTCCATGTCAGAGAGGTTGATGATATTGATACAGTCGGTACGGTGGATAGATACACCTCTTCCTCTTGTGACGAATCCGACAATCTCGTCTCCCGGAACCGGGCTGCAACATTTGGAAAAATGCACTGCCACATCGTAAAGTCCCTTGACGATAATACCGCTCTTTGAGCGCTTCTCTCCTTCTTTTTCCTTGCTCTCGGAGATAGTCTCTAAGATTTCCTCATCCGTAATCTGCGCAATATGGTCTTTCTTGTATTCCTCATACATCCGGTTGATAATCTGGCTTTCCTTCAAGCCCCCGTGTCCTACGGTAGCAAGACAGGAATTCCAGTCATGGAATCCGTATTTGCGCAGAATCTTGCTCTGATATTCCGGTTTGTTAATATCCGCAAAGTTGATACCCTTTGCCTTACAGCACGCAATCAGCAAATCCTTGCCGTGCGTGATATTCTCTTCCTTTAATTCGCTTCGGAACCACTGGTTAATCTTATTCTTTGCCTGTGTACTCTTAACGATATTAAGCCAGTCACGGCTCGGACCTCTCGAATTCTGGGAAGTGACAACCTCAATCCGGTCTCCGTTCTGAATCACATAATCAATCGGCACTAACTTTCCGTTGACCTTTGCCCCAATCATCTTATTTCCGACTGCGGAATGGATGCTGTATGCAAAATCAATCGGTGTGGAACCGTTTGGCAGGTTTTTGACCTCGCCGGTCGGTGTGAAACAAAATACCGTATCCGAGAATAAATCCAGGTCGCTTTTCAGCAGGCTCATAAATTCCTTGTTGTCGGACATATCTCTCTGCCACTCGAGAATCTGTCTGAGCCAGCTTAATTTTTCCTCCTCGGTAACAGTCATCGGTGCCGCTACACCGCCGTTATTGCTTGCCTCTTTATATTTCCAGTGCGCCGCAATACCATATTCCGCCGTGCGGTGCATCTCATAGGTACGAATCTGAATCTCAAACGGCTGTCCGGTTGGTCCTATCAATGTCGTATGAAGAGACTGATACATATTCGGCTTCGGCATCGCAATGTAATCCTTAAACCTTCCCGGAATCGGCTTATACATTTCATGAATCACGCCGAGCGCCGCATAACAGTCCTTCACGGAATCCACGATAATACGGATGGCAAACAAATCATAAATCTGGTCCAACGTCTTGTGCTGGTTGACCATCTTTTTATAGATACTGAAGAAATGCTTTGCACGTCCGTCTATCTTCGCCGGAATCCCTGCCGCATCTATATGCTTGCGCACTTCTTCCACAAGGCTCTGAATGTACTCCTCGCGCACACTCTTTCTCTGTGCAATCTGACGCGCCAAATCCTGATATGCTTCCGGCTCCAGATATTTTAAGGAGAGGTCATCAAGCTCAATCTTAATTTTGGAAATACCAAGCCGCTGTGCTAACGGGCAGTAGATTTCCTGCGTCTCTCTTGCAATCCGGATTTGTCCTTCCTTGGACTGATACTTGAGTGTTCTCATGTTGTGGAGTCTGTCCGCAAGTTTAATCATGATGACGCGGATATCCTTTGCCATCGCAAGGAACATCTTTCTTAAGTTCTCCGCCTGCATCTCAAGACGTTCTGCGGACTTGTCCTTCTCACTTGGATTGTTATCCGTCAGATGCAGATGCTGTAACTTGGTAACGCCATCCACCAAAAGCAGGACTTCCTCGCCGAACTCATCCTTAATCTCCTGCTCCGTCATAATCGTATCTTCCAACACGTCATGAAGCAGTCCGGCAATGATGGTTTCCTTATCCAGTTCCAGCTCTGCAAGAATCGTTGCCACGCAGAGCGGATGGATGATATACGGCTCCCCTGACTTGCGCACCTGTCCGTCATGTGCCTGATATGCCAGCTTATATGCTTTTTCAATCATCGAAATGTCCGCTGACGGATGGTATTTCTGCACGCAGGAAATCAGCCCCTCGTACAATTTCTCCGGGCTTTCAAAATCCTTGGTGGGCTTTAATCCCTCCCCGTCCTCGTTGACTAATTTTTCCAGTTGTTCTGATGAAATATCTGCCATGTACATCACCCACTTCATCCATGATATTTTATATTCCAATATTATATTTTATTTCCTTATAAAATGCAATCATTAAAGTAAAGCGTGTACTTTTTCATGCGTTTTCCACCTAACAGAATCGTCTCCTGATAGGTAAACCCGAGCCGTTTTATAAGATGCTCCGATACCGTATTTCCCTCTTCAATCAGGCAGTTTAAAAATGGCACGCCAAGCTCCTCCTTCGCATAGGAAATGATTGCCGTGCAGACCTCCGCCGCATAGCCTTTCCTCTGATACGGCACCGCAACCGCATAACCAAGCTCTAATTCGCCGCCAAGCTCCTCCCGGTGCTCAACGCCCATGCGCCCGATTAACGCACCCGTTTCCTTCTCGATGACCACCCACATGCCATACCCGTAAAATCCATACATATGCTCGATGTACGCCTGCTCATATTCCCGCTCTTTCTCGTACTCGTAAAGCGGCTCCATGTAATCGGTCATTCCCTTTCCCGCATACAGGGCAAACAAATCATCCAGGTCATCCATACAAAATTCCCGCACGATGCAGCGTTTTGTGGTAAGAATCGTCCATGGCAGTCCATGATGCCTTCTATATACCTTTTCCAGAAATGCAAAGTCTACTTCCTCGAACCCTTCCGCAAACATATCCGCCTGTAGGTTCCCGGCTGGCTGTAATTCCCCAACCGCCTGCAATTCCCCGTCCGGCTGCCTTACGTCCGGGTTTAAATAGCCAAGCGCTGCCATCCCTGCTGTCTGTGCCGCCTTTAAGTGCGCTGCATTTTCAGAGACAAGCAGTGTCTTTGTGGCATCAAAAGAGGAAAGCCATTTTTCAAACGGCTCTCCCTTCTCATATCTGACCAGACATTTTTTTCCTTTTAAATGCTCTTCTAAAAACTGCTCTTCTTCCTTCGGCAGAGCATCCATCAAAATTTTTTCTAATTCCAACATACGCAAATTCCCATACTAACTCTTTCTGAACATGACTCTACACTCCCACCCGCATTTTATCAAGTATCTTTTGTAAAACAAAAATTACTTTACTATTTTGTCTGTTTTCGTTAAAATAGATTCACTGGGTATTCTTCCAGACGGCAGATGCCCGCAAAATAGCAGATGGAGGTTTTGATATGGCAAATCCAGTTATCACCATTGAAATGGAAAACGGCGATCTCATGAAAGCGGAGCTTTACCCGGAGATTGCACCAAATACGGTAAACAATTTTATCAGCTTAGTAAACAAGGGCTATTATGACGGCTTAATTTTCCACCGCGTTATCAACGGCTTCATGATTCAGGGCGGCTGCCCGGACGGAACCGGAATGGGCGGTCCGGGATACGATATCCGCGGCGAATTCTCCCAGAACGGTTTTGACAATCCATTAAAACACACCGCAGGCGTTTTATCCATGGCGCGTGCCATGCACCCGGATTCCGCAGGAAGCCAGTTCTTTATCATGCACAAGGACGCTCCGCACTTAGACGGTGCCTACGCAGCTTTCGGCAAAATCATCGAGGGAATGGACGTCGTAAATCAGATTGCAGAAACTACAACCGACTACTCCGACAGACCGCTTGCTCCGCAGGTGATGAAAAAAGTAACCGTTGAAACCTTTGGGGGTTCTTACCCGGAACCGGAGAAATGCTAAGCATCTCCTAATCCAACACAAAAACAGGGATTCCCTTTGGAACCCCTGTTTTTTGTTCTGGTTATTTCACCGGAATCAGCTTCTCTTTTCCACCCATGTAAGGACGAAGTGCTACCGGAATATTTACGCTTCCGTCTGCGTTTAAGTTGTTCTCCAAGAATGCAATCAGCATACGTGGCGGAGCTACAACCGTGTTGTTTAAGGTATGTGCAAAGTATTTGCCATTCTTGCCTTTGACACGAATCTTTAATCTTCTTGCCTGTGCATCGCCGAGATTGGAGCAGCTTCCGACCTCGAAGTATTTCTTCTGTCTTGGAGACCATGCCTCTACGTCGCAGGATTTCACCTTCAAATCTGCAAGGTCACCGGAGCAGCACTCTAACGTACGAACCGGGATATCAAGGCTGCGGAACAAATCTACGGTGTTTTTCCACAATTTATCATACCACGTCTTAGACTCTTCCGGTTTGCAGACAACAATCATTTCCTGCTTCTCGAACTGATGGATACGGTATACACCGCGCTCCTCGATTCCGTGTGCACCTTTTTCCTTGCGGAAGCACGGAGAATAAGAGGTTAATGTATATGGCAGGTTCTCTTCGTCATTGATTGTATCAATAAACTTACCAATCATGGAGTGCTCGGAAGTACCAATCAGGTATAAATCCTCTCCCTCAATCTTATACATCATGGCATCCATCTCGTCAAAACTCATAACGCCTGTTACGACATTGGAACGAATCATAAACGGCGGGATGCAGTAAGTAAATCCACGGTCAATCATAAAGTCTCTTGCATAGGAAATGACTGCGGAGTGTACTCTTGCGATATCTCCCATCAGGTAATAGAAACCGTTTCCTGCCACTTTTCCGGCTGCGTCAAGGTCAATGCCGTTGAAACGCTCCATAATATCGGTATGATACGGAATTTCAAAATCCGGCACTACCGGCTCACCGAATTTCTCAATCTCGACGTTGCAGGAATCGTCTTTTCCAATCGGTACGGACGGGTCGATGATGTTCGGAATTGTCATCATAATCTTGGTGATTTTGTCAGAGAGCTCTTTTTCCTGCTCTTCTAACTCTCCAAGGCGGGCTGCATCTGCATTTACCTCTGCCTTGACTGCCTCTGCCTCGTCCTTCCTGCCCTGTCCCATCAGCTTACCGATTTCCTTGGACAACTGGTTTCTTCTTGCACGGAGGTCATCTGCCTCTGTCTGAACGGCTCTTGCCTTTGCATCTAACTCGATTACTTCATCGACGAGTGGAAGTTTATGATCCTGAAATTTGTTTCGGATGTTCTGTTTTACAACTTCCGGATTCTCTCTTAAAAATTTTAAATCAATCATGGTTCTCCTCTTTCTGCGGTTTTCCCGCGTTTGGTATCCTGCCGGATGACATTGAATAAAGTGTGCGCCTGACGCACACTTTCGCGCCCAAGCGGTATGCGAAGCATAAACCTCTTCTCCGCGAGGTGCGCATATTAGCAAGCTTGCTTGCTTTTTTATAGGAAGTTCCAGCGGAATTTCCTATAAAAAAGCCTTCCGTTCCATGTGCCATCCTGCACATGGGACGAAAGGCTAATCATTACTCTTCCGCGTTGCCACCCATATTGCCACGACATCCTCTGCCGCGACCTCTCGCTTCGTATGCTATGGGATACGACCCCGTGACTTTCATCACCGGCTCCGGAAGTGGAAAGACAGGCTTCTGTACCGGTTCACACCACCCACCGGCTCTCTGATACAGTCCTCTGGCGTAGCTTCCATCACTGCCAAATTCTGACGTTATTATACACTCATTGTATCCCAAAATCAAGCCCCATATGCAATATGCACCTTCCATGTGCAAATATGCACCTTCCATGTGCAAATATGCACCTTCCATGTGCATATTGCATATTTTATACTACTTCTTTTTGACGGTTGCCTTTACGGTCTTACTTGTCTTTCCATACACTTTCTTCTTGTCAATTGTAGTATACGGTTTCACACGAACATAATATTTTTTGCCCTTCTTTAACTTCTTAATCGTCGTGCTCGTTGTCTTGTTCTTGCTGATTGTGACCTTCTTGACGCCCTTCTTAAAGTTCTTGTCTGTCGTGTACTCTACGACATAACCGGATGCCTCCGCCTGCTTCTTCCAGGAAACGGTAAGCTGTGCTGCCTTTTTGCTGGTTACTTTTTTCACCGATGCCTGCTTTGGAACAACCGTTATCGTAACCTTCTTTGTCTGCTTCTTATAATTTCCGCCTCCGGTGGTCAGCGTAATCGTTGCTTTACCGCATTTTTTCAGGGTAACTTTTCCGTTCTTTACAGTTGCAACCTTTGTATTACTGGACTTGTAAGTAATCTTACAATTTGAGCTGGCTTTTAACGAAAATGCCTTATCGCCGTAGACCTTCTTGTAAGAAGTCTTGGAAACCTTAAGATTCGGATTCTCCTTCTCGGTATTCTGCTCCGGTTTTTGTTCTTCCTTAATCCAGAAATACTGTGTGAGTGTTCCGGTATAATTTCCCTTTCCGGTTACAACTACAGTCGCTTTTCCGGCATTTACATTGTTCTGATAGGTCACCTGATAATCGGACGTTCCAAGCGTCTTTTGGGTAGTTCCATTCTTTACGGTAACTGCCGGGCAGACCTGTTTTCCGGTCCACTTCTGGTCTGCGATTGCAGAGACTATGTAGATATTTTTTCCGTTTGTATCTTTCTTATCAAGCGCCGCACATGCGGTTTTCAGCGCAACAGAAGCCTGTTTGCCGCTTGTGGTATCCTTTGCCGTTATTTTAAAGCTCTCACTTCCCGTTGTCGCACGCTTCGGTGTCACTGAAAGTGTCTTTTTGTCGCTGCTTACCTTAAAATCATAAGCATCCGTATCTGGATACTCCCACTGGACACTTCTTGTGACAGCACTTCCGTCCTCGGTAATCTGTGCACTGACATTCCATGTGCCATCCCCGTAGGTAAAGTTCTTCTGCGTTGACAAGTAGCTTAATTTCACGGCAATGACCTTCTCTGGTTCTTCCGGTTGTTCTGGTTCCTCCGGTTCTTCTATTTCTTCCGCTTCCACATGAATAATGGATTTATGTGCACTCGCATTGTTATAAATTTTCACTACAAAATAATAGGTTCCGGGGTCAAGTGTGAGCTGCACCTGACGATAAGCGGATTTTAACGCAGTTCCATCTTCCTGATAAACATAAAGTGTTGCGCTGTCAGCTGTAATATTTCCGCTCCCCCTCTCCATCATGGAAGTAAACGTATACTGCTTCTTCTCCGAAACGGTAAGCTGATAGATGATATAGCCACCACTTCCAAGATTCACCTCGTTGGTATCTCCGTCAGCAATCTCCTGCACATCCTCCGCCGCAAGATTCTTTTCTTTGCATCTTAAGATGTCAACATCCAAATCCATATAACTTAATGTGACCATGCGGTACTTTGTTCCACCTGCATCCTGCCGCATTGAAACGTTCGCCTCTGCTCTCTGGCTGCTGTATGTCTCATCCGGATACAACCAATTGCTGTGCTCGTCAACTGTCACCGTTTTCTTTGTACCGTCCTGGTAAACAAGCTGTAATTTTGCTCCATACAAATCTGCGTAATCATCAAACGGATAATATTCCTGTTTTTCCGGAAGCTTTAACACCTTGATTTCAGAAACAGGGTTTTTCTGCACCTCCATGGAAAACTCTGTGCTCTTGCCCATATAGCTGGCAACCACCGTATTGTTTCCACCGGCAAGTCCGTCTCCCTTATGCGCAAGCTCAATCGTATAACCGTTCAGCTCGTATGTGCTGTCGTCGTTGTCCCACACAACCTCATCCGCTGTTCTTCCGTCGCTGTACGCAATTTTCAGTTTCAGTCCGCGCGGTGACGGGAAATCCCAGGAATTTTCCACCTCATACTCATAAGCAGGTGCTGTTTTCCACGGATTCTCCGTAACGGTTATCGCTTTTACAGGTGTCGTTTTTCCAAAGGTTCCCGTAAATGGGAATGTCTGGCTGCCCCAGGTATAGGTCAGCACATTGCCATTTCGCTTGGAGATATAGTTTCCGTCTGTGTACTTCCATGATGCAGAAAGCGTATTGTCCCCAATCTGAACCTTGCTTGAGGAGCTGCTTACCGTCTCCGTTTTCTTCCAGCCATTTGCGTAGGTAATCTCGTACTCGGTTCCCTCTAACGATACCCCGCCTGAGCCAATGTAAATGTTTCCGGTTGACTCAAAATCATACCAGGTTGTTTTTACCGGCTTTGTAACCTTTATCGACTTCACAGCAACCTCTGAAAAGGTTTCGTAGGTCGAACTCAAATAGCAGTCAAGCGTATGCACCGTATCATTCCAGTCGTTTTTATAAACAACAATATAATAGGTACTGCCCTTCTGTAAATTTGCCTGGACATTGGTTTTATAACCCACTCCATAATCTAGTCTTACTTTTTGTGCATTGTACAAATCAATGCGTATATTTTCTTCTTTATTGCTTTCCAATCCAAACGTATAGTCTGCTGTTTTGGATGGCTTAAAGGAATATACTTTTACCGAATCGCTCCGCGACAGACTAACTGTAAAGCTGCTCTCATTCGTAAGCGCTGTACTCTTTGCATTACTGATATCCGAATCTGTTGTAATCGTGCAGGAAGCATTCTGATAGGTAAGCTTTATCTTTTCGTAAGTCTTTCCACTGTTATAAACAAACTCACCGGAAATCGCTCCGCCTAGGGAATTTGCTGCTTCCACCTCAGAGTTATGTTCGGTAATCTTAAGTGTCTCCGCTTTTCCATCCGCGTAGGTCACTTTCAGGGAAAGTCCGTATAAATCCACCTTTCCCCATCCCTGTATGTTATCCGGATTCTTTGTCACCCCAATTGATTTTACCGGATTGCTCTTTACGGTAATCGCTTCTGTCTCCACCGATATGCCGCAGGTAGAAATGATAACTGCATTTTCTCCAAGTGTGGCACTCGTTCCTGTCTTTTGCTTCCATTCCTTCTCCAGATAGAAGTCTACTCCATTATAATAGAATATATCTAATGTTTCCCCAAGGTTTACCTTCTTTGATGTTCCGTCTGAAAACAGAAGCTTTACGGTAAGTCCCGATAAATCTGCCCCTTTTCCATCGGTCTCATAAACATAAACTTCCGGTTTTTTCAGAGTTCCCTCAAGCTGTATCTCTTTTACCGGAGCTTCCTCGATGGTATACGCATAGGTATCGCTTACCCCTTTATAGCTTACGGTCACGTTATAGACACCCGGTGTATCCCAGTTAATCTGCGATGTATCAACGGTCACCTCCGACTTGATGTCATTCCAGTCTCCATATCCTTCCAGACCGTTTTTATATGTGCGGTACTTCTTGCTGCTTCCGGCGGTCGTAATGGTAAATTCCATTCCATAATTGCTCACCGTATGGCTGCACTGTCCGATATATCCAAGTATCTCATCCGGCAGTTTTTCAATATTAAGGGCATTTGCAAACTTATCTGCCACCTCAATTTTATAGGTTGCCTTATGTCCCATAAAATAAATTGAAATCTCATGCGTTCCGTTATCCAGATACTTGATGTATTCATCTTCGCCGAGATATGTATCAAACATCCGGCTCATGAGGTCATACTTTTCTTCGGTCATGCTGCCTGTGAAATATCCCTTTTTCGCTTTCACATATTCATCATAACTATATGTGTCGTAATTGTTTGATTTTTCCGTCTTATCCTTGTAGGCATAGAATACAAGTCCTGATAGATTCAGCGCGGACTCGCTGTTTGACACATACTGCTTTTTCGTCGGCTCCGTTACAATGCGGATATGGTCATACGGATTCTTCTTAATCTCTACCGACCAGGTTGTCTCAACTCCTTTTATCTTCATATAAGCGGTCGCTGTTCCGGTCTTTCCCCCGGCAGCAATGTAGCTGCTCACATATCCATAGCTTGCACCGTCTAATTTCAGTCCATATTCAATTCCGGTTTTCCAGTATTGGGAAACCTTATAGCAGTTCGCATAATTCTCCTTGGTTCCATCCTTTTTATAAAGTGTAATTGGTGAGGAATCAACGGTCACACGGTCTCCATAATTATGTTTCACGCCCGCATCATATTCACAGCCTGTGTATAGCACGGTACGTTCCGGTGTCACTTCCAGTTTCTGATACGGATTTTCCGAAATCGTAATCTCATAAGTAGTGGACGCATTGCCATAGGTTACATATACGGTTGCTTTTCCGAGTTTTCCTCCATATTTGAGCCAGTAGTCAATGGAGGCTATCGTATCCTCTTTCCCGTTTTTTTTATATTTCAAATAGGCACGGCAATTCGTATCCTTCGGGGACGGCATATCAAATGTTGCAACTTTTTCCGGCGTGCCGTCATTATAAGTAATCTTTAACCGGATATCCGAAAGATATTCGTTGTACCCTTGTGTAAATTCTGTCTTTGCATCTAACACTTCGATGGAAGCAATGTTATTTTTTGCCACCGTAATCGGAAAAGAAAACGCATATTCTTTTGCTTTCTTTAACGTTCCATCATCCGGATTAGAGTTATTGTTATTTAAAATGTACTCGCCCAGAATACAGTTTACAGTATGTGTGCCGTCTTTTAACGCCGAGAATTCTCCATCTCCGCCGTTTGCACTCCATGCCTTTCCGTCTACGGAAGCAGTCTGTACTTTAAAGTCCAGAGTACGGGCACCCTTCTGCTGTTTCACAAAAAGTCTTGACCAGTCGAATATATCCATATAAAAATAAGACTCACCGGAGTAATTATTTTTAGCAGAAATATCGCTGATGGAAGAACTTCCGTCGGTATACCAGACTTTTACCTTAAGTCCGGTAAAATCGATGTAGCCACAGGAACGTTCCGTCGGTGCCTGAATCACTTCAATATGGTCCACATCTACCTGTTTCACCTGCACTTTATAGTCAAGCGTTGCAGTAGGGTTAGAACCCTCCTGGCCGCAGTAAAAATAATACTGCTCATCCGCGCGCAGATACACCATGCGTTCTACTTTCGTTCCAACTTCAAAGAGACCTGCGCTGATGGAAGATACATTTTCCACACTCTTTCCGTTAGAATTCTTCGTGTAGTAAACTGTCTTTTCCGGGTCGACATACATTTTTTGTCCGTTCAGACTTTCTCCCTTGATGCGATACCATCCGTCCCTCTTCGGGTTGAACGAATAGAGCATATGGTCTCCTTCCGGCTGCCGCACCTCTACCCCGTCCTCTAATGCAATACACGGTCTTGCGAACTTATCATCGTCTTCCGGTGTAACCTCTACGATTTCGGTGCTCTCCGTCTCCTCAACCGCCTCAGTTTCCGTGCTCCCGGTTTCCGTACTCTCAGTCTCCTCGATTACCTCGGTTTCCGTGCTCTCGGTCTCACTGATTTCGGTGCTCTCAGCTGCTTCGGCTGCTTCCGTCTCCTCAGTTTCCCCGGCTTCGGTACTCTCGGTTACTTCCGTCTCCCCGGCTTCTGTACTCTCGGTTGCTTCCGTCTCCCCGGTTTCCCCGGCTTCTGTACTCTCGGTTGCTTCGGTCGCCTCGGTCTCCTCGGTCATTCCTGCTTCCGTGTCTTCGGCGTCAAAAACTGCCTCGGTCTCTATGACCTCCTCTGACGCAGTCTCTGCAAATGCCGTCTGTGGTAGGGACGTAGCGGTCAAAACCGCAGCCATTGCCAGTGCTACCCATCTTTGATACTTCTTCATAACCTCATTGCTCCTCGTTTCCAACTCATTTTCCGGCACATGCGGCTTTCTATCCGCCGCACGCACCGGCTTACTCCCGCCCGAAAGGGCATTTTATGTTATTTTATACTTTCCCCGTTTCTGTCTTTTTTGTCTTTCTTTTGTACGGATTCCGGTCCGTTTTCAAGCCACCAGCTCCAGACGGAAATTCCAATCAGTGCTGCTGCAATTATAATTACAAAGATAATTTCTTTCATTACAGGATTCTCCTATCATCTCTAATTTTTTCAGAAATAACAACAGAATCGCTACTGCTTTTTCCCCATCCTGGTGATGGATATAAGCAATCATCTTCTCAAGACTCGAAACAGTCGGGCGCTCTCTTCCTCTGATGTGCCCTTCTTCTTTTTTTAGCGCGCAAAACGCAGACAAAACTGCCAAAACCGACAGTCCAAACCACCGAAACGGGCTTCCCCGCCTTGTCTTTGCGGTTTCGAATGCCATGCGGCTGTTTACGGCATTAAAACAGGTACTGCTGTCCTCGTTTGCCACCAGTGCCTTAAAAAATGCCGTCTCGCGGATTTCATCCGATGCACCGGGAGGACTCCCTTCGTCCGCAGAATTTTGTGCGACATAAAAACGTGCATCTTCAATATACGACAAATAGGCGAACCCCTGATTGTATTCCAGTTGTACGCCCAATAAGCAGACTATAATTATGAAGAAAATCCCACTCCACTTCTTTTGTCCATGCACAAATCTCATTTTTCAGACTTCCCCTGCATTATGCCTTTGCGGCATCCTCCTCTATCCACGCTGCAATCGTCTTTGCCCGCGCTGCCCAGGTATGTTCTGCTTTCACTTTTGACATACCTTTCGCAAGAATATCCTGTCGCTTTTGTTCCTCCTGCAGCAAATCTTTTACCTTCTGCACCATGACATCTGTCTCTAATAAATTATAATAGCAGACTCCTTCGCCTTCTGCAAGTTCTTCGCATAAATAACGGCTTTTATCCGACACACTGACCGCCCCGTTTAAAATAGAATTAAACACTCTGTCATGTGCTCCGTCCTTAAACCACGGCATAACGTTTAAAGATATCTTTGCACGGCTGATTTCCTGTAAACAGGTAACAGAATCCGTCTGCGGATGAATGTGAAGCATCTGCTTATTTCCACAGTCAAGCGCCTCCCAGCCTTTTCCGTAGACATCCACTGTCACGCCCGCTTCCACTAACGCACGCACGGCGGCACCACGCCAGTAATTTCTCACATACAAATCAATAAATATCATGCGGTGAAGCGCAAGGCGTAAATCCCTGTAATCATTTTCGCCCATCTCCCGCTCGCAGTGGCGGAGCGCCACTTCCTCGACCGTCTGCCACGGTTTTTCAATCAGTTCATCAATGATTCCCTGATAGAATGCCGCATATTCCTCATTAATCTGGTGAATATATGGCTCGCAGAAAGACGGGGGCGTATAATTTCCCGTCATAATGACATCTATCGTTCTGCCCTCAGAATCTTTTCCGTCTGAAAACAGCTCACTGGCAGGAAGCATGCTCCCCGCCAGCGGCAAAAAACCTCTGTGTTCAAATTCCGGATAAAACTTGTGAAAATACGCTTCCTGCTCCCTGTCAATACTGATATGACGGTAGGTCTTTGGAAGCTCCTTCAGTCTGTCATGATAATAATACGGATGGTCTGCCGCGATGTTATAGCAGGGAATCCCGTAGGAGTCCCAGATGTATCCGAGTCCTTCCCGATAAACGCCCTCCTCTTTTTCAAGTCCTTCAAAATTGAAGGTCACAAGCGCTGTTTCCCCCGGTTTGATAAACCTGCACGCGCGCTTTGCACTGTTTTTTGCATCCTTTAAATCCAGATAAAACACTGCATACCCCAGGTCCTTAAAGGTTTCGCCCATGCGCAGGGTAAAGTACTCAAGTGTTTCCACGCCCCCGGTTACCATCACAATTTTTTTCATGAAAATTCCTCTTTTATTTCAATGGATATTTATCTGTTAAGGATTTCACAATTGCCCTTGCCTTCTCTGCTGCCGGCTCTCCTTCCTTAATCATGAGTGCAATTGCCTCTGCAATCTGGTCCATATCCTCCGTGTTCATGCCTCTTGAGGTTACGGCCGGGGTTCCAAGACGCACACCGCTGGTCACGAACGGAGATTTCGGGTCGTTTGGAATCGTATTCTTATTGCAGGTGATGTTGACAGAATCTAATAACTTCTCCACTGCCTTTCCGGTCAGGTCGAAGTTTGTAAGGTCTACTAACATCAGGTGGTTATCCGTTCCGCCGGAAACAATCTTAATACCACGATTTAACAGACCCTTGCAAAGTGCCTGTGCATTGTCGATGATTCCCTGCTGATAAACCTTAAACTCCGGCTGTAATGCCTCTTTAAAGCAGACTGCCTTTGCTGCAATAACGTGCATTAAAGGGCCTCCCTGGATTCCCGGGAAAACAGCCTTGTTAAAGTTATATTTATCTGCCACTTCCTGATTGCATAAAATCATTCCGCCACGCGGTCCACGCAGTGTCTTATGGGTTGTGGTGGTCACAACGTCTGCATATGGAATCGGGCTTGGATGAAGTCCTGCTGCCACAAGTCCTGCAATGTGTGCCATGTCAACCATCAGAACGGCACCGCAGGCATCTGCGATTTCACGGAATCTCTTGAAGTCAATCGTTCTCGCATAAGCAGAAGCACCCGCAATAATCATTTTCGGTTTGCACTCCATTGCGATTTCCATGACTTTATCATAATCGATGAATCCCTCATCATTTACGCCGTAAGGAACGATATGGAAATAGCGTCCAGAAAAATTGACAGGGCTTCCGTGTGTTAAATGTCCGCCATGGTCTAAGTTCATTCCCATCACGGTATCACCCGGCTCAAGGATTGCAAACTGTACTGCCATGTTTGCCTGTGCACCGGAATGAGGCTGTACATTGACATAATCGCAGCCAAACAGCTTCTTTGCGCGCTCTCTTGCAAGCTCCTCCACAACGTCCACGCACTCGCAGCCACCATAGTAGCGCTTTCCCGGATATCCTTCCGCATATTTATTGGTCATAACACTTCCCATTGCTGACATCACTGCCGGGCTTACCCAGTTCTCGGATGCAATCAGCTCGATGTGGCTGTTCTGTCTGTCGTACTCCGCAGTAATGGCATCTGCCACCTCTGCATCCACTGCCTTAATATCCTCTAACGTATACATGAAATAAAATCTCCTTCCCTGCGTTTCACGCAATACGGTTTTATAGTCTGTCTTTCTCTGAAAAACATTTGTCTTTTCAACCTACATTTCATTATAGGATAGTTTTTTATATTTGGCAATTATAAATCCAAAATCATATATCACTTTTCCTTATAATTCCATTAGCCCCACCGATAAATTCTAATGGAAGAATCCATACCAGACTCCCAGTGCAATCGCTGCCTGAAGCACGCAGATAAGCGGCATCCCGACCACAAAATACCAGTGCTTTGTCTTATGCCGGAACACATACATCCCCGCCCAGGTTCCAATACTTCCACCGAGCAGGCTGCACAAAAACAGATGTTTTTCGGGAATCCTCCACAGCTTTTTTCTTGCCCTCTGCTTGTCCATTCCCATCAAAAGCAGCCCAAACACATTCATAACCAGCAGATAAATCCACAGTAATTTCATTTTACCTCCATGCATAAAAAAACGCGGCGCATCTTTTTTGCGCCGCGTTTTTCCTGCTCATTTATTTTACTTTATTCTTTCCAAAGTGTACCTTCATCACGTACCACAGCTCTGTTGCGATACAGGTAGAAGAATAAGCACCGCATACCATACCGGCAAGTAATGGGATGGAGAACTCACGGATACTTGTCACACCGAATACATACAGCATGAATACCATGATTACGGTTGTAATTGTGGTATTGATACTTCTTGAAAGTGTCTCTGTAACACTCTTGTTTGCCACTTCTGCGAGCATCTCTTTGGTCTGTTTGCCCGGAAGCTTTGCAAGGTTCTCTCTGACACGGTCAAAGATAACGATGGTCGCATTGATGGAGTAACCGATAATGGTCAGCATACATGCGATAAAGGTACTTCCGACAGAGAGTCGGGACAGCGCATAAACGGTCAGTACCACGAGTACATCGTGAAGCAATGCTAACACGGCACTTGCACCAAAGCGGATATCCTTAAAGCGGAACCAGATATAGATTAACATACATACAGCGGACACAAGCACAGCAACAAATGCGTCAGAACGCATCTCACCACTGATGGTGGAGCTGATGTTCTGTGAGGTAATCGTAGACTCCTCGACACCGAACTGTTCCTCAAGAAGCGTATAGAGTGCTTCACGCTCTTCAAGCTCAAGTGAACGTGTCTTAATTGTAATCTGGGTAGTTCCTTCTACTTTATTCGTCTGGATGTTCTTGTCGCCGATTAACTCTGCAACGGAAGGAACAATCTCATTTTCGATTTCTTCAATCGTATAATCTTTTCCGAAATCTGCGGTTGTGGAAGTTCCGCCGACAAAGTCAAGACCATAATTTAATGCATTTCCGTCCTTTGCCTTGTGAACGCCCATTCCGATAAATCCGGCTGCAATAACCACGATGGAAATGGTAAAGAAAATGCCTTTCTTTCCAATAAAATTGATAACCTTACGCTCTTTTGCTTTTCCGTAAAACTTCTCATTGCGGATTCCAATGCCATACATTGCGTAGAGAATCCATCTTGTTACTATAAGTGCAGTGAACATAGAGAAGATAATACTAATCATCAAGGTGTAAGCAAATCCCTTTACCGTACCGGAACCAAGTGCAATCAGCACAAGGGCTGCGATAAAGGTAGTGATATTACCGTCAAGGATTGCAGACAATGCCTTCTGGAATCCAATCTTCATTGCAGTCAGAACAGATTTGCCCGCTGCAATCTCCTCACGGATACGGGAGAATACAATGACATTTGCATCCACCGCCATACCGATACCAAGGATGATACCGGCAATACCCGGAAGGGTAAGCGTTACCTCAAACAGATAAACCGTTGAAATTACAAGTGTTGTATAGACACCAAGGGCAAGAGACGCTGCCACACCCGGAATTCCATACATCACAATCATGAAAAGAACAACCAGTGCAAGACCGATGGCGCCTGCTTTTAAGCTGGATGCGATGGCATTGCTTCCGAGCTGTGCACCTACAACACTTGACTCTAATTCCTCTAACTGTAAGGAAAGGGAACCGATACGAATCTGTGTTGCCAGCGCATTTGCCTCTTCATAGGTGCTCTGTCCGGAGATTTCTGCGCTTCCTCCGCTGATTTTCTGATTTACAACCGGGTCACTGATGGTCTCTCCATCGTAAACAATGGCAAGTTTTTTTCCGACATATTCTCCGGTCACTTCTGAGAAAATCTCAGCGCCATCGTCTGTCATGGTAAGCTGTACCACATATTCTTTGTTTCCATAGTTATCGGTACGTGTCACTGCCTGTGCATCTGCAATCTGGTCTCCGGTCATAAATACCGTTCCATCCGGCTTCTGAAATTCCAGGGAACCCGGATTTCCAAGTTCTTCTAAGATGGCATTTGCATCTGTCACACCCGGAATTTCAACCGTGATACGGTCATCTCCGACCTGGTAAGCAGTTGCTTCCAGACTGTAACTTTCTACACGCTTCTGCAGCTTGTACACCGTATCGCTCATATCTTCTGAACTTGGGTTCTCATCCATTACCTGGTAGGTAATAGACACACCGCCGGACAAATCAAGTCCAAGCGGAATACTCATGTTCTCACCGGTACCGGTGGAAGAAAGGATGAGCGATGTGTAGTAGGTAAGTCCTGCTAAAATGGCAAGGATTAAAATCAGAATCCCTGCTGATTTACCCTTTTTCATGTTTCTACCTCCAATAATTCTCGTGTTCTCTCTGCTGCTATTCCTCGTCCTGTTGTGCTGCCTTAATCATAATGGCACACTCCACACGCTTCTTCTGGAGCTCACAGCCAATATCATAAGTTCCGCAGATATCTCCGGTAAAATTGTACGCATTTGCCGCACATCCACCACTGCAATAGAATTTCGCAAAACAGTTCCGGCATTTTTCTTTCGCATAGACATTGCAGCATTTGAATTCATCACAAATCTCTGTCTTTACGATGCCGTCATCCACATTTCCCAGAAGGAACTTCTCGTTTCCTACGAACTGGTGACATGGATAGAAATCGCCCCATGGTGTCACTGCGAGGTACTCTGTACCGGAACCGCAGCCGGAAAGACGTTTTGCCACACATGGACCGCCCTCTAAATCTATCATAAAATGGAAGAAATTAAAATCTTTTCCATCTTTATGCCGTTTTACCATCTCTGCTGCAAGCTTGTCATACTGTTCAAATAACTGCGGCAGGTCTTCTTCTTTGAGCGCATACGGCTCTGTCGGCTCTGCTACAACAGGCTCCACCGAAATCTGCTTAAATCCTAAATTTGCAAGATGTAAGACATCTTCTGAGAAATCAAGATTATTGCGGGTAAAAGTTCCTCTTACGTAATACTTGTCCTGATTGCGGCTTTCTGCAAATTTCTGGAACTTCGGAACAATTAAATCATAGCTTCCGGCTCCCTTGCGGAACGGGCGCATCTTGTCATGGATTTCCTTTCGTCCGTCAATGCTCAATACGACATTTCCCATCTCGCGGTTGCAGAACTCCATCACTTCATCGTCGAGGAGCACACCGTTTGTGGTCAGAGTAAAACGGAACTTCTTATCGTGAAGCTTCTCCTGCTCTCTTCCGTATGCAACCAGGTCTTTTACTACCTGCCAGTTCATAAGCGGCTCTCCGCCAAAGAAATCCACTTCGAGATTTCTTCTCTGACCGGAATTTGCAATCAGAAAATCAAGTGCTTTCTTTCCAACTTCAAAGGACATCAGTGCCCTTCTTCCATGGTACTCTCCCTCTTCTGCAAAACAATATCTGCACGCAAGGTTACAGTCATGTGCAATATGCAGGCAAAGTGCTTTTACAATCGTAGGACGTTTCTTGAAATCCATGATATAGTTCTCATAGACGTCCTTTGTGAAAAGCTCTTCTGCGTCTACTAACGCCTGCACCTCTTCGATTGCCTCTGCAATCTCCTCTGTATCGTATCTGCCTGCTAATTCTGCGGCAATCTCCTCTGCGGAGTGATTCTCATACAGGGCGATGACATCATAAGTGACATCATCCACTACATGAATTGCTCCGCTGTTTACATCCAGAACAATATCATAGCCGTTGTTCTTATACTGATGAACCACTATAATATTTCCTCTCTTTCTAACTTAATTCCTTCTTCTTTTAAGGTTCGCTATAACGTACAAATGACCGCACGCTGCGCGAACGGTCGTTTGTAAAAGGCTTTTTATTCGTAAAAAGCTGCTTATTTATTGTTTTCGCAAGTCTGATTTCCTACTGTGCAGGATGTCTTGCATGCAGACTGGCAGGATGTCTGGCACTCACCACATCCACCCTTCTTCATTGTGTTCTGTAATCTCTTGGTATTTAATGTCTTCACATGTTTCATGATTGCTTATCCTCCATTCTCTCCGCGCTTTTATGTACCCTTTTACGCACGATTCTATTAACTTGTTTAGTATATCACACCTTTTTCATTATGGGAAGTACTTTTTTCATTCTCTCAGCCAATCATTCCGCCTGCCATTCCGGACGCTCCACAGAGAACAAGTGTGGTAAAAATCTTCACCGGCTCTTCGGGCATTCCCTTCTGCACCGCAAAAGAAACCAGAAACAACACCGCAAAATAAACGATTCCTGCGGTAAGTCCCCATAAAAACTTCTGTTCTCCCCGCATTTTTCCGGCAATCACGCCTCCTGCAACACCCGAAATCACATAGATGACCACAATGCCGATTTTTACCACAGCCTCGCTCAATTCCATTTTATAAAGAAGCATTGCGAGAAAAAGCAGTAACAATCCGCTGATGACAAACATGACAAACACGGCGGTTCCGACCGCAGCCGCAGGGCTGCCCTTTTCATTCCTCGCCTTTAATTTTCTTTGCAGATTCATAACGGTCACGCTCCCAAAACAGATATACTCCATTGTATGAGCCGTCTGACCTTCCTATTACCGGAATTTCATCCGGTATTCTGCCTGAAATCCGGCTCCTGCCGCAAGTGTCTGCTCGTAATCGCGTTCTTTTAAGTCTCCGGCAAAATCCACTGCGTCGCATCTTCCGTACCACGGCTCGATGCAGACAAACGGTGCATCCTTTTTCTCCGGTGACCACACGGCAAATAACGGCGCGTCAAATGAAACGGTCACATAAGGCTTTCCGTCCGTATCAAGAAGTGAAACCTCTCCGGTCTGTTTTCCTTCGACCATATAGGTGCACTTGTCAAAAAATCCTGGTTTAAAAAATACGTCTCCATCCGTAAGCGGCAGCACCTCATCCTCCATCACCGCCATGCCATCCGGTGTATTTCCATGATGATGCAGCTCCTTAAGCCCCTCAAAATGAAGTCCGTATCCCGTCTTATCTACCTCTCCGCGAATCGGACAGCGAAATGCCGGATGTGCTCCGATGGAAAAATACATCGTCTCATCCCCCGGATTCTTTACATTCCAGTGCACAGTAATCTTATCTTCCGAAAGTTCATAACCGATTTCAAGGCGGAACGCAAACGGATATTTCTGCAACGTCTCCTCATTTGATTCTAGTGCAAACCACATTTGCAGTTTATGTTCCTGCTCTGTCTCTTCGTTTTCTATCCGCACAAATTCCATATCGCGCGCAAATCCATGCTGTCCCATCGCATATGTTTTTCCCTCATGGCGGTATTCCTTGTCACGGACAGCACCGACAAACGGAAACAACACCGGCGACGTGCGTCCCCAGTACTTCGGATCGCCGTTCCACATGTACTCCGTATCATCTTCCTTTCGCACAACGGATTTGATTTCTGCTCCGTGCGTATCAATCTCCACGCGCAGCGTTTCATTTTCCAGACAATATCTCATTACTTTCTCCTCCCTGCCAGGTCTATCATTTCCCCTAAAGCACAACAAGCCGGAACCCATAAAACAGGCCCCGGCTTGTCCATTTTCTATAATTCGCAGTTATTTACGGTTCTTGGGAACGGGATGACATCACGGATATTTGACATACCGGTCAGATACATCACGCAGCGCTCGAATCCCAGACCAAATCCGGCGTGTCTTGCAGAGCCATATTTTCTCAAATCAAGATAGAAACTGTAATCTTCTTCTTTGAGTCCTAGTTCATTGATACGCGCTAAAAGCTTCTCGTAATCATCCTCTCTCTGGCTTCCTCCGATAATCTCACCGATTCCCGGTACGAGACAGTCAACGGCTGCCACGGTCTTTCCGTCCTCGTTGAGTTTCATATAGAATGCCTTGATTTCCTTCGGATAATCGGTCACGAATACCGGACGTTTGTAGATTTCCTCTGTCAGATAGCGCTCATGCTCGGTCTGTAAATCACAGCCCCAGGATACCTTGTAATCAAACTTGTCATTGTGCTTTTCAAGGATTTCAATTGCCTCTGTATAGGTAACGTGTGCAAAATCGGAATTTACCACGTTGTGCAGACGCTCTAAGAGTCCCTTGTCGATGAAGCTGTTGAAAAATGCCATCTCTTCCGGTGCATTCTCTAATACATAGTTGATGATATATTTTAACATGCTCTCAGCAAGCACCATATCGTCCTTCAAATCTGCAAATGCGATTTCCGGCTCAATCATCCAGAACTCTGCCGCATGGCGTGTCGTGTTGGAATTTTCTGCACGGAACGTCGGTCCGAAGGTGTAAATGTTCTTAAATGCCATTGCATAGGTCTCGCCGTTTAACTGTCCGCTTACGGTAAGATTGGTCGGCTTATTGAAGAAATCCTTGGAGTAATCAACACTTCCATCCGGATTCTTCGGAACATCCTTAAGGTCAAGTGTGGTTACCTGGAACATCTCGCCGGCACCCTCACAGTCGCTTCCGGTGATTAACGGCGTGTGCACATAAACGAAATCACGCTCCTGGAAGAATTTGTGGATTGCGTAAGCAATCAGGGAGCGCACACGGAACACTGCCTCAAAAGTGTTGGTTCTCGGACGTAAGTGAGAAATTGTGCGCAGATATTCAAAGCTGTGCTTCTTTTTCTGAAGCGGATAATCCGGTGTAGAGCTTCCCTCTACCACAACCTCTTCTGCCTGAATCTCAAATGGCTGCTTGCTTCCCGGTGTCTCTACGAGCTTTCCTGTTACAATAATGGCAGCTCCTACGTTTATCTTCTCCACCTCTGCAAAGTTGGAAAGTCCATCTGAATATACCACCTGTACCGGCTCAAAAAACGTACCATCATTTACAACGATAAACCCGAAATTTTTGGAATTACGGTTGCTTCTGACCCATCCGCCAATCGTCACGGTCGTATCCACATACTTTTCCCGTTCCCGGAATAACTCTCTGACATTTACCAAATCCATAATCTTTCCTCCAATCCCTTTTCAAAAAATCTTTATTAATTTTAAAATTTATTCCGCCTGTGTATCCCCGGCACTCTCTGTGTCTTCATCAAGTTCTTCCGTAGTTTCTACGGACTCCGTGTCCTCAGCCGGTTCTTTTACGGTAACGACAGCAGTCTGTCTTAACTCATCAAACGCAAGGTTTCCACGGTAAATAACTTCAAAATATTTCTTTCCCCAGTCAGCATCGCCATAGCCGTAGGTTTCATATAAGGTTTTCTCTGAATCAAAACTGTTGTTTGTAACAATATTATTGACATAGCTAAGGAAGCCACTCTCGTCTGCCTCGATTCCCATTTCATCACAGATGACCTGCATAATTAACTCCAGGCTGATGTTTTCTGTCATTATGTCTTTCCACTGCTCTTCTGCTTCCTCTACGGTCAGTCCATAATAGGTGCTTAAGTAGCTTTCAAGCTGACTCTCATCACCATTGCAGTTGTTTGCAATAAACTGCTGTTTTAAGTTGTAGGTTCTCGCCTCAAGATAATCCTCCGGCACATCCACGGTACAGTTTGCCAGCAGATAATCCTGCATTGCAGTATAAATTGCGCTCTCCTTTGAAGATTCCGCGTTCTGCTCAAGGTACTGTCTAATGTTTTCATACAGCGCATCTACGGATTCAGCCTGGAAATAGTCCTTTGCAAACGTATCATCCACTTCCTCTAAGGTCACTTCCTTCTGAATGGAGTTGACGGTAAAGGTAAATACAACCTCTTTTCCGGCAAGGTCTTCATTGTTCGGATATTCATCCGGGAAAGTTACATTACAGTCAATCACATCTCCTACGGATGCACCCTTTAAGCCATCGGTAAATCCATCAATGTAGCTGCTAGAGCCGCCTGCCGCACAGTTGTTGTAAACATCGATGTTCTGGTTTTCAGCAGTACCGCCCTCAAATGCCTCTCCGTCTAATTTTCCGACGTAATCGACATTTACGATATCGCCTTCTTCTACAGTTGTCTTCGTGTCATCTGCGGTGTAAAATGGTCCTTGGGAAGAAAAGAACTGTGCAAAATAATCGGAAACATCGCCGTCATCAACCGTATAGTCTTCTGTCAGTTCGACCGGAATTGCACTGTAATCACATAATGTTACAAGCTCCTCCGGATTCAAATCAAAATCAACACTCACATAATTCTCATAGGATACTTCGCTGCTTCCGATTCCGGTACCGGACACATCTGCCCCTGAATTTTCAGTGCTCTCTGTTCCCACTGATTCTCCCTCTTTGCTACCACATCCTGCCATTGCTGTCATCGCAGTCATTGCACAAAGCAGCAACGCAACTAATCTCTTTTTCATCTCTTATTACCTTTCTATCCAGACGATTCTTTTCGTCTAACTTTACTAACATAACACAGTTTTAGCCAAAATAAAAGGCATCCGCCAAAGTTTTTAAAAAAGTTTCACAAAGTTTTCCCAAAACTTTATTGGCGGCAATTGCTTTTTGGAAAAATCAATGCTACAATTAAACACAGATTCTATTTCATGACGGAGGATGTTATTTATGAGTAAAATTACGATTGTCTTGCTTGTGATCGTCGCCATACTGATTATCGCTATGGTTGTTTTATATTTTCTCGGAAAAAAAGCTCAGAAGAAAAAAGCTGAGCAGGACGAGCAGCTTGCCGCTGCTGCCCAGACTGTCACAATGCTCATTATCGACAAGAAACGGATGAAGCTGATGGATTCGGGTCTGCCGCAGGCGGTTCTTGACCAGACACCAAAGCTGATGCGCCGTTCCAAGATGCCGATTGTAAAAGCAAAGGTTGGTCCAAGAGTAATGTCTTTAATTGCAGATGACGCCATCTTTGATATGATTCCGGTTAAGAAGGAAGTCAAAGCTACTGTGAGCGGCATCTATATCACGAAAGTTGCAGGTCTTCGCGGACCGCTTGAGAAGCCGGAAGGCAAGAAAAGTTGGCGCACCCGCCTCAGAGAGAAGGCAACCAAGGCAAATGCACAGCTTGAGGCTGAGAAGAAGCAGTTAGATGCCGAAAAGCAGTCAAAGAAAGCCGCCAAGAAAGCTGCAAAAAATAAATAATTTTTCATCCCAAAAAACGCTGAAGTCTTCATTCGACCTCAGCGTTTTTTTATTCGTGTTTCTTTAAATTTAGATATGAAATTCTCCGACGCCTCTCGGGCGGATGTTCATCGTAATGGAGCAGTCTGCCATATGTTCATAGTTGATTTCGAGATTATAATCCACCTTCACATCAATATTGTCTTCTGTTTCCTTGATATCTATATTTGTCGCATCAATTCCGATTAAGAGACTCCCGTATGGCGTATAATAATAGGACATATTTTTGCGTTTTTTCTCAAACATCATATGAACACTGTTCGTGCCGGATTTGGTGATGTCCATCTTGTCTGCCGACATTTTGATAATGTTTTTGGTCGGCGCATCAAATCCTTCAGTCACTTCCTCATACACGATGTAGTGCTTTCCGTTTCTTTTATAGTAATCTCCGGCAGTAATAATCTCCACTACCTCCTCGTTCTCCCTGTCCTCTGCAAACTGTAAGCCGCTGATGGTTACAAGTACTTCCTTTGTCATGTTTCTCCTTTTGTTCCTGTGATTGTACACAGACTGCTGCGCTTTCAAGTTTCATGCACTATATTAACTGCTTTTTTCCGGGGATGCAAGCCCTATTTCAAATCTGAAACCAGCTCCTTAAAAAACGCCAGACTTTTCCACTCCACCTTTACATTCCCGGAGGAAAATACCGCTTCATATTCCTCCGTACTTAAAACTTCCCGCAGCCGTTCCTCTGCCTCCTCATCCGCGACTTCATACACACTCCCCGAAAAGCAGAGGTTCGGGTACATCACACACCACCAGTTATGCCCTTTTCCTTCCCCGATGACAACCTCAAGTGCCTCATAGGTGCCCGCCGGGAACACATACGCTCCATAGGTCTTTTCCGGAAATTCCACATACGCTAAAGATGCCGTCACCGGATAATCATAGCCCGCCTCTTTTATCGTCTGCTCTGCAACCGCTTCGATTTCTCCTAAATGCAGCCGCACAAGCTCCTCGCTCTCAGATTTATTCAAAGCATCTGCAAGTTCCTCTTCCATATAAACACCGACAGCATCCCGCACCTTTAATTTTAATTCCTGGTCTTCCTTCGTATCACTTGCCGCAAGCACATGAAATCTCAATATTTTTTCTGCGATTCCCTGCTGCAAACTCTGCTGTCTGATTTTAATTCCGCCAAGAAACAACACCGCCGTCACCACGGTCATGCCTGCTATGTATCCAGTCTGCCTGATCCAATCCTTTTTCATCCGGGAACTTCCTCCTTCTTATTCTAAGAGGAATATTCCCGAATTTTTTCTTTTTATACAGGCAGCACTGATTTATGTCACTGATTGACCCATGTAATTTGAAGCCCGTAAACAATCGCCATCTCTTTTTCGTACGCCTCCGGCTCCTTTTGATATTTAAAATAAAGGGCGCGGTTATAGCCTCCAAGCTTCCGGTAGCTGTTTGTCACATCCACCCCGTAGTGCTCCCTTGCGTACTCTGCGGTCTCGTTTAGATACTGTTTCGCCAAATCGCAGAGTTTTTCTTCGCTCGTTTCGTTTTCTGTCAGAATTTCTCCCTTGCACGAAATATTGACTTCAATTTCGTTCTCTACAATTGTCATTGTTCTTTGAATATCCCAGAGCCGGATAAAATCACTCTGCCCAAGCTGTAATGTATAGCTTTCCACATTTCCCGCCGTAAATGCCGAAAGCAGCGCCGTTGCTGCATCAACTCTTCCTGCTGCTTCCCCGCGCACCCAGGCATAATAGCCGGTAATGACCGGGAGACTGTCCCGAAGCTCCACATACGGCAAAAACAGGGTTTCGACCCGGTTTTCCTGCTCCGCATAGAGCGTTCCAATCGTCGGATATGCCTCTTTTTCCATCAGCGAAGAATTTTCAATCAACTGCTCCAGATAGGTACCCGTCTCCTGCCCAAGTTCAATGATTTTTCCGGCATCCTTCGCAGCAAGCACATAGGTATTGCGCGGGATATCCGGTTTTTGTTCCAGCAAATCCAAAAGCTCCTGCATCTTTTTTTCATCCGAGAGAAAATCCTCTCCGATTAACAGCACCTTTAAATGGTTATAGTCGGTATACTTGCTGCCGGACTGCTCTTCGTTCAGCCACTTGAGCCCGAAATCCGCCGTATCATCCACCGCAAGCTCAATCGGAAAGCTCCTGTCCTCAAGCTCCGCCGTCGTGCATCCGCTTAGAAAAAACGTCATCGCAAGCAACAGCAGTCCCCCGAAATAATTTCTTTTTTTCATGCGCGCCTCCTTCCCCCGGGCATCCACAACAGCACCGGAACAAGTATTACAAACGGCGTCATCACAGTCTGAAAGCAGATTTCAAAGTACGTGCAGAGTGTTTTCGAGTGATAAAAAACTTCTGCCAGCGCAAATGCCGCCACAAGGATGAAAAATCCATATTTTCCTCCCCACGCCGATTTTTTCCCGAAAAGGTCCGAAAGCAGATTTCCGCCGTAAAATGCCGTGCCTCCAAGCAGTGCAAACAGCGTGAAAAACCAGATGGCAAGCATGAAAGCATCTGTCCTCTTTAAAAAGCCGCCGGTTATTTTTATCGTGCTCATCATTGTGACCGCCGGATATTCCATCACGGAGAGCGCATTTTTTCCAAAGATTCCTAGCAGAATCAGATACAGCACCGCATATAAAATGCCTGCAAAAAGCACTGCCCACCGCCCTGCACGCACCAGTATCTGCTGTTTTTTGACCGATCCGCCCAAAAAGAGCAGCAAAAATACCAACGACAGCCAGCAGAACACCTCCCATGCGCCCCCAAGCACGGAAAGCGGCGCCGCAGTCACAACCGGTGTCCAGTAATCCACACTGATTTCATCCAGTGCAGAGAGAAGCATCAAAAACAACGGCGCCATCACAAACCAGAACAGAATTTCATAAGCGCGCGCTCTTCCCTCAAGACCACCAGAAAGCCCGTAGACAGCGAGAAGCACCAGAATAAAAAGAATTAACAGAAAACTCTCCTCCCGTAGAAGATATTTTAAAATGATGTTTGTAAAATGATATGCCACATATCCCGCCAGCAGGATGAAGTAGACGACATACAAAATTGAAACTGTTTTTCCCGCCACTTTTCCAAGCCGTCTCTCAAGATAAGTTCCAAACGTGTCCTGCTTCTTGTCAGCAAGGACTCCTGATAGCACCTTTACATAAAAAAGTGCAAACACCACCGCAAGCCCGATGGAAAAAATCCCGTCACAGCCCGCACGATTTGCAAGAATCCCGGGGACAAGCAGGCTTCCCGCCCCAAGCAGGTCATAGGTAAGAATCCGGAACGCCTGACGCCCGGAGATTCTGTTATTATCCGAAAACATTATTTTTTCTTCCTTTCCGCAAAGAATCGCAGCCTGGTGCGCTTATCCCGTCTGGCATAAATGGGACGTTTTTTTAATTCCCGCATCGGAAGCCGCCACAAAAAGTCCCGCTCATCCTCATAATCCGTCACATCTGCGCCTACAAACGGCATCATATAAGGGATGCCGAAGCTCTTTAAGTGGGAAAGATGAAGCAGCACAAACAAAATTCCTGCCAAAAGTCCAAAGAATCCAAGCCATGCGCAGACCGCGATAAAGAAGAACTTTAGCAGGCGGAATGCCGATGCAAATTCCTCATTTGGAATCGCAAAGGAACAGAGCGCCGTAAATGATATCAAAATGACCACCATCGAGCTCACCAGATTTGCCTCCACCGCCGCCTGTCCGATGATTAAGCCTCCCACGATTCCAATCGTATTTCCCATCGCGCCGGGCAGCCGCACTCCCGCCTCCCGTAAGAGCTCAAAGGATAATTCCATGATAAGTACCTCAACCACCGCCGGAAACGGCACGCCTGCCCTCGCCTCCGCAAAGGAAAGCATCAGAGACGTCGGCAGAATCTGTGTGTGGAAATTCGTGACCGCCAAATATAATCCCGGCAATGTCATCGCAAAAAAGGATGCCACATACCGGAGAATTCTTGCAAAACTCGCAACCTCCCAGCGGTTGTAATAATCATCGCTTGTCCTGATAAAGGAGTTATAATCGGTCGGCAGAATCAGTCCCACCGGAGAGTTGTCTGACAACAGAATAATCCGCCCCTCAAGCACCGACATTGCCGCACGGTCGGGACGCTCCGTCGTCTGAAACTGCGGAAACGGCGAATACCATTTTTCTTCCGCAAGCTGCTCTAACACGCCACTGTCTAAGACCCCGTCCACCTCAAAATCTGAAAGCCGTCTCTCTATCTCCGTGAGCACCTGTGGATAAATCAGGTCCTCCATATAAACAAGGTAGACATTTGTCTTAGAACGCACGCCCGCCTTAATTTCCTTCACTTTCACCTTTGGAGAACGGATTCTTTTTCGTATCAGCGCCGCATTCTGCTTTACCGAATCGGAAAATCCTTCGCTCGAACCACGGATGACCTTCTCCGACACTGCCTCGTTGATTCCCATAGAAGGATAGCCGTCATCCGGGATTTTCACTGCCTTGTCAAACCCTTCCACAAACAGGATGCACTCTCCGGTCAACAGTCCGTCCGCTGCTTCCTCGATACTCTCAAAATAAGTTGCATCCGATACACCGAGCGCATTTTTTTCGAGTGCCTCGTAGATTTTATCCCGCTCTAACGTGTTAAAATACTTGAGCAGCTCCCCAAGGCTTGAGGTTCCCATGTCCACCGAAACTTCAATAAAAGTCAGATAGCACGGCACATCCATGCATTTTCCCAGACAGAACTTTTTCTTCTTGATGTCATCACACACGGCAAACAGTTCTTCCATATGCGCAATGTTTTCTTCGAGTGTTCGTGTAACCGGTGTCTTCTCCTGCATTTCCTTTCTCCGTTTCCTGCTTGCTTTCACATCAAAAAAGGATAAGCATCACTGCTTATCCTTTTTTGATTTCTGTTCCTTATTTATTTCCGTTTTTGTAAAAATCTATTCCTGCTCTCTGATAATTTCCTTGACCGCTACTACCTGATTTTTGACATGTTTGTGCATTGCGGCGGTCACACGCGCCTTGTCTTTATTCTGCAATCCCTCCACAATCTCACTGTGTTCGCTCATCAAAATCGGATAATTCTTTTCATCTTTCAGATATTCCACGCGGTAGCGGTACATCTGCTCCCGCAGGTTATTTAAAAGGCTGACAAGTTTCGGATTGTCCGTTGAGCGGTAAATGATGTCGTGGAAGTCCACGTCCGCCTGGGCAATGCGTTTGATTTCTTTTGTCTTTGTCGACAGTTCAAACTCGCGCATTGCGCCGCGCAGTTCCTCTAATTCTTCCTTCGTCATCAGCTCACAGGCAATAGACGCTGCAAGTTCATCAAGTGCCTCCCGCACCTGTAAGACATCCTCCATATCCTTCTCGGTCATTTTGGCAACCTCGGCACCTTTTCTTGGCACAGTTACCGCTAAGCCTTCCTGCTCTAACATACGGATTGCCTCACGAATCGGCGTACGGCTGACTCCAAGCTTGGACGCAAGCTGTAACTCCATCAGCCTCTCGCCCGGCTGTAATTCCCCTTTTAAAATTGCCTCCCTCAAAGTATTAAATACAACATCCCGCAACGGAAGATAGGCATTCATGTTCAGTGTCAAATCTTCTGTCATTTTCTTCTCCCTTTCAATTCTTATCGTGCATTGTTATAAATACTGGTCAGATATACCTGTTTGGCAAGTCCCGACTCTTTCATCTTCTCATATGCAGCCACAGCGGTATCTCCGTCCTCAAAAAGTCCGAACACGGTAGGACCGCTTCCGCTCATCATTGCACCGACAGCTCCCTGCTCTAACATATGCTCTTTTATCTGCGCAATGACCGGATAATTCGGAATTGTCACCGTCTCAAGCACATTTCCCATCTCAGACGCCACAGCATTTAAATCTTTCTTTCTGATATTTTCCACAAGTGCATCAATATCCGGGTGCACGGTCTTATCATTCAGTCTGAGATTCTCGTAGACAAACTTGGTCGAAACGCTAATCTGCGGCTTTGCAATCAGTACCGGACATTTCACCATCGGTGGAAGTGCGGTAAGCTTCTCTCCGATTCCCTCCGCAAGTGCGGTTCCCCGCATAATGCAGTACGGAACATCTGCGCCAATCTTAACGCCCCGTTCCATCAGTTCTTCCCGTTTTAATCCCAGATCAAACATCCGGTTCATGCCATATAAAACGGCTGCTGCATCTGTGCTTCCGCCTGCCATGCCTGCCGCAACCGGAATGTGCTTATGAAGGTTAATGGTAAGTCCGTCTTTAATCTGAAATTCCTCTCTCAGAAGTTCTGCCGCACGGTATATCAGATTATTCCGGTTTGTCGGCAAAAACGAAAGATTTGTTGTAATTGAAATCTCTCCGGAAGAATTTTTTGCCATCTCGAGCCGGTCAAACAGGTGAATTGTCTGCATTACCATCCGGACCTCATGGTATCCGTCCTCACGTCTTCGTACTACATCAAGCCCCAGATTAATCTTCGCCAGAGCTTTCACGGAAATATCTTTCATTTTCTGTGTCTCCATGTATTTTTGATGTTTTTTGTATACAATCCTATTATTATCTTACCATTTCAGGCAAAAAAGGTCAATTCCATCTAAACATTTTTTTCCAAAGTTCCGATATAAGACTTAGGAACTATGGGATTGCACGGATGCATCCCCAATTCAGATTCCATGGAATGGAGGGAATTTTTATGGATATTAATGCTGTAAACAATCAGACCACATCTTATCAGACGACAGAATCGACAAAGAAGGCTTCTGAAACCAGAACCGACACGACAGCTTCTGCTGACAAGAAGAATGATACAGGTGTCATTTATGAGAAATCCAATCAGGACACCACTAAGACAGACACCACAAAGAAGATTTACAATGCCGATTTAGTAGCCAAATTAAAAGCTGACGCCGAGGAGCGCACCTCACAGCTTCGCTCTCTCGTTGAGAAGATGATGACCAAGCAGGGCGCTGTCATCGCTTCCGCAAACTCAAGTTCAGACTCAGATCCGGATTCCATCTGGCATTTCCTTGCAAAGGGTAATTTCACCGATGAGAACGGAAACAGCCTGCTCACCGATGATGAGATTGCACAGGCGAAAGAAGATATCTCTGAAGACGGCTACTGGGGTGTTGAACAGACCTCTGACCGTATTCTTGATTTCGCCAAGGCTTTATCCGGAAATGACACCAGCAAGGCAGAGCTTCTTTTGAACGCTTTCAAGGACGGCTATAAAGCTGCAACCAAGAGCTGGGGCGACGAACTCCCGGATATCTCCAAGCGCACCTACGATGCAGTACTTGAGAAGTTTGAAAAATGGCAGAATGAAGCAGATGCATAAAAAGGCAAATCGCACCGCAACGGATAAAAATCACGTTGTGGTGCGATTTTTTATGCAGCTCTTGGAGAGAAAAATTGCTGTTACACAGTACCTCTCACTCATTTTTTACTTTATTTCACTTCTTCACATGTTAAATTCTTTCTCTTCGAAAGCGCCGGTGCACAATAACGTACGGCATTTGTAATAATTTGTTGAATCTCCGGCATCTGATAAATCGGATACTCCTCATGCCCCGGCTGAAAATAGAAGATTTTTCCGAGTCCTCTCGTGAAGGTGCAGCCGCTCCTAAATACTTGTCCACCCGAAAACCATCCGGCAAAAATCACATCGTCCGGCTTTGGAATATCAAAGTATTCCCCGTACATCTCCTCCTTGGGAATCTCTATCTTTTCGGGAATCCCGGCGGCAATCGGATGTGTCGGCATCAGACACCAGAGTTTTTCCTGCTCTCCATGCTTCCACTTGAGTGTCATGGATGTTCCAAGCAGTCGCTTCATAACCTTGGAAAAATGTGCCGAATGTAAGGCGATTAATCCCATTCCTGCCAGTACATGCTGCTGTACCCGCTCTGCCACTTCATCTGAAAATTCATCCTGCAGTGCATGACTCCAGATAATGAGTACATCGGTATCATCCAATGCTTCCTCCGGCAGACCATGCTCCGGCATCTCAAAGGTTGCCGTTCTCACCTGAATATCCTCACACTTTCCGAGAAATCCCGCAATGCAGTTATGGATTCCCTCCGGATATACTTTCTTTATTTCCTCGAGTTCTCTCTCATGTTTAAACTCATTCCAGACCGTTACTTTTATCATGCCATCTCTCCCCCTCTTCTCTTTTGACTTTTTTCTATCAGAAATTGTTTTTTATTAGAAATTGCTTTTTAAAAACTGCGCCGATTTTTGGATACAGGTTTCCTGGTCAGAAGCGTCAAAATGCTCGATTGCAAGATACCCCTTATAACCGGATTCCTTCATTTTTCCAAGAATCTCCTTCATCGGGATGTAACCGTCTCCCACCGCAACCGACTGTGTACCACGGTCCTTGCAGTGCACATGGACCACCTTTTCCTTTAGTGCTTCCCATGCAATAAAAATATCTTCCTTATGGATGATAAAATTTCCCGTGTCAAAGGTCACCCGCAAATCCGGAACCTGTTCTAAAAACCACTTCATCCCGTTTACACAGGCAATCGGTGAATCGATGTTGTCAAAATCCTCTATGACGGTCAGAATGTCCTGCTCTTTTGCCATTGCGGTGATACCCTTAAGCCCATTTGCCATTTTAAGCGCTTTCTCATTCTCCGAAAGAAATGCAGCCGTCTTTTCATAATCCTGAATACAGGTCACATAGTCCTTCGTCTCGTCCGAAAAAAAGCCCGGCACTACAAGAATTTTCCCGGCTCCGGCACGCTTTGCAGTCGCAACATGACACTGCGCCCGCTTCGTCTCGTCCTTCGAATCCATCTCGTAAAACTCGTAGACACAGCTCACATCCAATCCGGCTTCCTTTAAAAGCGCATAGGTCTCCTCGTGTTCATTCAGATACGTCATATTGATTTCAACCGCAGCAATCCCGGCATCTTTTGCCTCTTTTAATAAAGCAGGAACCGTCTTTCCCGTCTGCTCTGCCTCCTGTAATATATGGTCATAAAATACAGAAATCTTCATAAATCTCCCCCCTTTGTAAAAAGGCAATGAAAATGAATCTCATTTTCACTGCCTTTTGCTTTGCACTAAATTTTTATTTTTCTTCCAGAAGCTTCTCAATGCTTGCAAGTTTTACACAAACTACAAATACCTGTGTTGCAACTGTCAGGTCCTCAAGACTCGGATAAGACGGTGCGATACGAATGACAGAATCTTTCGGGTCTTTGCCATATGGGAACGGCGCTCCTGCCGGAGTCATTACCACGCCTGCCTTCTTCGCCTTCGCCACAATGCTCTTTGCACAGCCCTCAAGCGCTTCATAGCAGATAAAATAGCCGCCCTTCGGTGCAATCCAGCTGCCGACTTCAAGCTCTTTTAACTCTTTGTCAAAGGTGTCTAAAATCATCTCAAATTTCGGACGTAAGGAGTCAGCGTGTTTGCGCATATGCTCTGCAATTCCATGAATATCTTTAAAGTAACGTACATGACGGAGCTGGTTTACCTTGTCATGTCCGATAGTCTGAATCTTTAACTGCTTCTTGATATCTTCCAGGTTGTTTGCAGAAGTTGCAATCGCAGCCACACCGGAGCCAGGGAAACTGATTTTGCTGGTAGAGCAGAATTTGTAAACCATATCCGGGTTTCCGGCACGCTTACACTCTGCTAAAATCTCAATCAGATGATCCTGGTTGATATCATAAAGGTGATGTACGCAGTACGCATTATCCCAATAAATTCTGAAATCTTTTGCAGCCGGTTTTAATCTTGCAAAGCGGCGCACGGTCTCATCAGAATAGGTAATTCCCTGTGGGTTGGAATACTTCGGTACACACCAGATTCCCTTGATGGCATCGTCCTTGCTCACAAGCTCCTCCACCATATCCATATCCGGTCCGGTCGGAAGCATCGGAACATTAATCATCTCAATGCCAAAATACTCTGTGATGGCAAAATGTCTGTCATAACCCGGAACCGGGCATAAGAATTTTACCTTGTCAAGTTTGCACCACGGGGTACTTCCCATCACACCGTGTGTCATGGAACGGGAAATCGTGTCATACATAACATTTAAGCTGGAGTTTCCGTAAATAATAATGTTTTCCGGGCTGCACTCCATCATATCGCCGAGCAGAACTTTTGCTTCCGGCACGCCATCGAGCACACCGTAATTCCGGCAGTCTGTTCCGTCCTCACAGGTTAAATCCACACTTGAGGATAATACATCCATCATTCCCATGGAAAGGTCAAGCTGTTCCTGGGACGGCTTTCCTCTGGACATATCTAATTTCAGACCTCGCTGCTGATATTTTTTGTATTCTGCCTCGAGCGCTTCCTTTTCTGCAAACAATTCTTCTTTTGTCATTTTCTGATACGACTTCATTTTTTTTCATTCCTCCTGCATATCACTTGATTTATGGAAACGGATGTCTCCTGTTTCGGATTCTTCCGTCTGTCCGCTTTTAATTCTGTTTAAGTATGCCTGAATCTGCTTCTCATATCCGTTGTCACTCGGCCGGTAAAAGACTTCCTCAGTCAGCCCGTCCGGCAGATACTGCTGTTTTACATAATGCCCCGGATATGCGTGTGCATACAGATATCCGACACCATGTCCGAGCTTTCCGGCTGATTTATAGTGGGCATCCTGCAAATGTGCCGGAATCGGCGCCGTCTTCGTGCGCTCCACCACTTCCATCGCCTCATCGATTGCGCAGATGGCGGAATTGCTCTTTGGCGCACTCGCCACATAGGTCACTGCCTGTGAAAGGATAATCTTCGCCTCCGGCATCCCGATACGCTCCACTGCCTGTGCCGCCGCCGTTGCAACTACAAGTGCCATCGGGTCGGCATTGCTCACATCTTCGGAAGCACAAATCATAATCCGCCTTGCAATGAATTTGATATCCTCCCCGGCATAGAGCATCCTTGCCAGATAATAAACCGCTGCATCCGGATCGGAACCGCGCATACTCTTGATAAATGCGGAAACCGTGTCATAATGGTTGTCCCCGGTCTTGTCATACCGTACCACACGTTTCTGAATACACTGTTCTGCCACCGCAAGCGTGATGTGGATGATACCATCCTCACTGCGGTCGGTCGTCAAAATTCCAAGCTCGATTGCCGTCAATGCCGCTCTGGCATCTCCATTTGCCACATCCGCAAGAAACTCAAGAGCATCCCCGTCAATCTGTGCATGGTAAGCTCCCATGCCCTTTTTTTCATCCTGCACTGCACGAAGTAAAAGAGTCTTGATATCTTCTTTGGAAAGACTGTGCAGTTCAAAGATGACAGACCTTGAAAGCAGCGCTCCGTTTACCTCAAAATAAGGATTTTCCGTCGTTGCTCCGATTAACACAACCGTTCCGTCCTCCACATAGGGAAGAAGGTAATCCTGCTGCCCCTTGTTGAAGCGGTGTATCTCATCGATAAAAAGGATGGTCTTTCTGCCATACATTCCCTGGTTGTTCTTCGCCTGGGCGATGACATCTTCCATATCCTTTTTGCCGGCAGAAGTCGCATTAATCTGCATAAACTCCGCACTTGTCGTGTGTGCAATCACCCGGGCAAGCGTCGTCTTGCCTGTTCCGGGCGGTCCATAGAGAATAATAGAACTCAACTTATCCGCCTTGATGGCACGGTACAACAGCTTATCTTTTCCGATAATGTGCTGCTGCCCTACCACTTCCTCTAAGGTCGTCGGGCGAAGCCTTGACGCAAGCGGCGATTCTGTCTCTTTCTTCTGTTCTCTCATGTATTCAAATAAATCCATGTGTAACTCCATCCATGCTGACTGCCCGTGCGCATATGTCTTTCGCACACGGACAGTTGTTTTTCGCATTTCACGTTATAGATTACATGAAATGTCTGCATTTTACAAGAAAAATTTTTATAATTTTCGCATTTTTTTGTATCGTCTTAAATTCCACGGAACCGGAAAGTAAAAGTGAGCGGTTTTGTCAGTTCAATATGATATTCCTGATGTACCGGTGCACCCCAGCTGTCGTCGCCGCCAATGCCAAGCTGCGCCTTCGCTGCGCGGATTACCGTGTAATGTACCGGCGGAAGCTCATACGGATGTGTTGCATTTTCCATCTCATGCGGCGTATACGGAAGTGCGGAAAACGACAGTGTCTCCGCCGCTGCCTCAAAGAGCATTCCCCTGCCGCGCGCATCCATGACTTTTGCATACCGCACGCCGACCTTGTTGCCACATTCCTGTGGAACAAGATACTGTGCAAGATTGTCCTTCACAAAATTGTGGTAAATTCCAAGTTTTGCGCCCTGCTTTCTGTCCGCATAGGTTTCTTCCGGTCCCATTCCGTACCACTCAAGCCTGTCATAATCCGCCTTCATGCGGAATAACATTCCAAATTCCGGCATATCACCTAGTGCCTCTGTCGGGTCGTAGGAAAGCGTTGTCTCCACGGTTCCGTCGGCAGACACCTCATAGGTCACTTTGCAGCAGCTCTCCGGTGTCGTCGGCATATAGTAATGGAAGGAAACCTTCACTGTTCCATTCTCCTCTTCTACAGTCGGCTTTTCGGTCTCAAAAGCGCCGTAGCTGTTATTCGAAAGATACATGCTTGCAATTTTCCACTGTGCCATTTTTCCCGGCATCCGGTTTCCGTAATCATTTTCAACCGGTGCACGCCAGAAATTCGGAACCGGCATCTTCTCAAGTAACTCCACGCCGCGATAACGATAGGATACCAGTCCGCCTGTATTATAGGAAAATAATACTTTAAAATCTTCTCCGATAACGCCAAGGTTCCAGGTTCCATGAACGACATGAAGACGGCTTCCCGTCACAGCATGCTCCTTTGCCATAACCGGATATACCTTCTGTGCAAATGCCACCTCATGTCCGCGCTTTGCCCAGAGTCTGTCCTCTTTTAACCGGAAGGAAACGGACACTGCATCCTCGCTTCCCGGCTCCTTACCCAGATGTTCAAATGGAAGTTTAAATTCCTGCTCGGAAAGCGGCGGCACTGCAGTCTGTACCTTCTGCTGTTTTATCAGTTTTCCATTGCGGTGCAGTAATACGAAACATTCGTAGTCTCCTGTGTTACAGAACAACTGTCTGTTTTTTACCACAAAGGAATCTTCTTTGATTTCAATGCGGATATTCTGGTAATTGTATTTGACCTCCTGCATCTTCGGAGACGGCTTTCTGTCCTTTGCATAGCAGATTCCATTTCCGCTGAAGCTGTAGTCACTCGGTCTCTCGCCGCAGTCTCCGCCGTATGCCTGATATTCTGCCCCGTAGCGGTCTTTTCTGGTCAAAGACTGGTCGATATAATCCCAGATAAATCCGCCCTGGTAACGAGGCTCTTCCTCGGTGAGGTCGGTATACTTGTGCATCGCTCCACAGGAATTTCCCATTGCATGCGTGTACTCACAGCAGATAAACGGTTTTTCCTTATGCTCGGCAAGGAATTTCTTGATATTTGCAACCGAGGTATACATCTGGCTTTCCATATCACTTGTATTCTCGTAACGTCTGTCGTTAAAAATTCCCTCATAATGTACCAGACGCTCCGCATCGAGTTCCCGGAATTTATCTGCCATCGCAAGAAGATTCGTTCCGCCGTAAGACTCATTTCCACAAGACCAGATTAAAATTGCCGGATGGTTCTTGTCTCTCTGATAGCAGGAATTTACCCGGTTTAGCATCCGCGCCGTCCATTCCGGATGATTGCCCGGCACGACATCCTCTGCCTTATGCTTTCCGTTAAAGACTTCCGACCAGGTGCCGTGGGACTCTAAGTTATTCTCCGCAATCATATAAAGTCCGTAGCGGTCACACAGCTCATAGATACCGATGTTGTTCGGATAATGGCTGGTACGGATGGCATTGATGTTGTTTTTCTTCATCGTGACGATGTCCTGCAAAGTTTCCTCAAGGCTTACGACACGCCCGTTTTCGCAGTCAAATTCATGACGGTTGACGCCGTTAAAAACGATACGCTTTCCGTTTAGGAGCATCAGCCCGTCTTTCATTTCAAACCGTCTGAAACCGATGCGCTGTGTCACATACTCGAGCAGGCCGCCCTCTTTCACACCTTCTGCACCGTACACTTCCATCTGAACCTCATATAAATTTGGCTCCTCGGCACTCCAAAGCTTCACCTCAGATAGCGGATAAGAAAATTCGCTGTCCCCATCAAGCGGTTCCACTACCTCTGCAACTACTTTTGTCTTGTTTTCAGACCAGAGCGTCTCTTCCATATCCATGCGTCCAAGCTCAAGCAGGCGCATTTTTACGAATCCTTTTTCTTCGGATGCCTGCGGCACCTTCACGGAAATCTTAAGCTCGCCGCTCTTTAAATCCTCTCCTACCAGCGGGCGCACCTTTAAATCCTGAATGTGCACTTTCGGGATGCTGTAGAGATATACACTGCGGAATATTCCAAAAAACCGGAAAAAGTCCTGGTCCTCGCACCAGCTTCCGATATTCCACCGGAAGACCTGAATCGCAAGCTTGTTTTCTCCATCCACCAGATACGGGGTCAGTTCAAAATCAGACGGGTCAAAGCTGTTTTCGCTGTAACCGATATAATGACCATTTAACCAGAGGAAAAAGGCACTCTCGACACCTTGTAAGGAAAGAAAGATACGTTCCCCTTTCATCTGCGCCGGAATCGTAAAATACTTCACATAGCTTGCCACCGCATTCTCGGTAACCGGCATCTCTTTCGTCCAGATTTCTTCTGTTCCATCCCACGGATACTGGATATTTACATACTGCGGCACGCCATAGCCCTCCATCTGGATGTGTGCCGGAACTGTAATGTCCTTCCATCCTCTGCAATCATAGTCTGTTTTTTCAAATCCCGGGATTGTCTGTGTGACATTCTCCGCATAGTGGAATTTAAAACTGCCGTCCAAAAAATAGCGGAAGCTGCTGTTTTTCCCAAGTACATCCGGCAGTTCCCCATAACGCCCTGCTGCCTCTGCAACACTCCGGTAAGCAACGTGGTCGGAATGTGCCGGAACTGTGTTTTCCTCAAAAAACTCCGGGTTTTTCAGTTTTGTCATGTCCATACGTCTTCTCCTTCTCACCAATCTCATTACGTCTATTATAGACCAAATTAAGGCAAACGCATAGCTTAAAATGACAGTTTTATATTTGAAACTGAAACCATTCAAAGTCAAATCTGCTGCCCGGTAGAAAGACAAAACGCACCGTATACATTCCCTTCCTTATCTCAAATGAAAAGCGCTGGGTTGACAGCTCTGCTGTTCCGGCAAATTCAAGTACAAAACGTTTTTCCTCTTTTCCATCATCAAAAATCAGATGTATCGTATTGCAGTCGTGCTCTGATTTTCCACAGATAACAATGGTGTCGCAGCCTTTATCCCCAAAATCCATTTCACGATATTCTAATGTTACATTATTTCCAATACCATGCACAGCCTTTTTACATATTTCGTAATTATCGCCGTAAATTCCATCATTTTCCGCTGCGTTCAGCTTTTCATATGCCTTTTGCTTTCTTGCAAATGAGAACCCTTTCAAATGAATCTTCTGATGCAGAACAAAGGAAATCTGCGTTACCCCTGTCACTCTCCGGCAAAGTGCATAGGTTTCCTCCTGATAAACATTCCAGATGGAAGGTTTGTGATAGCACACCGTTGCCAATAATCCACTCCCTGCCGCCCCTGGTATCCCTTCCCAGATTTCTATCGGGCACTCTGCTCCTCCAAGTTCAAACACTGACAACGTGATACAATCAGAACCAAAATTGCCAAAATCCACCCTCTCATATCCAATGACGGTTCTTCCTTCCCTTGCGGTAGAGACACCGTGTTCGTTTCCATTCCCAACATCCCCCTCCACGTAAGTATAAAGTCCACCCGAAATAAAACCATAGGGGTCTAACCGGCTCTCTCCAAGTCCTTCTGCCCTAAAATCAAGCTGTGAAATCACCTTCACTTTATCCGTATGATTTTTTGTCATACATTTCAGATGAAATTCTCCATCGCTGTACGCCATCACCTCTGCATAAAATTTTCCCATTTTCTGTCCCGTTCTTCCCGAGACCGCCCGCACCTTTGCAATTGGACTTTCAATCCCTGCGTCATTTACAACCCGCCAGATTATTTCGTCCTCCTGCACATTAGCCGCCGCTTCCTCCGGAAGTATAGAAGCCTCCACAAAAACCGTCTGATTTTCTTCTGAAAGCAGCATTCCTCCCTCACACGTCAGTTCGATTTTCCGCACCCAGCGTTCCAAATCCCTGACTTTTTCATTCCATTGCTCCGGCAGCAGGGAAATTCCTCTGATTTTTTTTCCTTCCGCCACCGGAATCTGCATCCATGCTCCGGTTAATCCCCGTGAAGATACCGATACCCGAAGATTTCCCGCATTCTCACCGATGGCAGCTAAAATCAGCAGTTTCCCGCTAAAAAGCCTTCTGCTGTTTCCTTTGTATTCATCCATATCCGTGCTATCGCCGTTGTCAAGTCCTGTCAGCCACCCAGCTCCCTCCACGGATACCTCAATCCGGTTATTGGCATTTTCTACCGGATGATCCGCTTCATCCACAGCAACAACTGTAAAAAAAGCCATATCGCCCGTTCCTGCAAAAAGTGTACGCTCCGGCTCGTACTGTGTCAGTATCAATCTTACCGGTTCCCCGAATGAGCTGCGGGTCTCCCTTGCAATCTCTTTTAAATTCTCATCGTAGGCTACTGCGGTAATCTCCCCCTTCTCGTACGCAATCCTGTAATCCCCAGTAAGTTTACTTCCTCCTGTATGATTTATTCTCTGCCGCCCCTTTGAAACTCCATTGACCAGAAGTTCTACTACATCTGCATTACTGGCAATCCGTACATCAATGAGCTGTCCCGGATTAAAATCCCAATATGGAAACACATGCACTACAGTTTTTTCTCTGCGGTCAATCCATGCCGCCTGATACAGATAATAAGAATCCTTGGGAAATCCTGCCGTATCAATCTGTCCAAAATAGGAATTTCTGGTATGATATGGTGTCGGCTCTCCAATATAATCAAATCCCGACCACAGATATTGTCCGAGTGAAAATTCACAATCCCGCTCTGTAATAATGCACGTTTCGGAATTTTTTGCTCCCCAGCTTGTAGAGCTGTTTCCAAGCGACGAACACTGTTCATCCTCATCCGCTAACACGGACTGTCTGTAGGGGAAATGATAAATCCCACGGCTTTGCACCGTTGAGGACGTCTCACTTCCATACACATACCAGTCAGGGTGCTTTTTATGATGCTCCTCATAATATTTTTCTCCGTAATTATACCCTGCAAATTTCAGGATGTCTGCACATTTTCTTGCATTCTCCCATGGCATAAAATTAGAACCGATGGTAACCATCGCATGCCCCCTCGGGTCATATCTGCGCACCTCATCATATAAAAGCCTTGTTACCTCCTGTCCTCTTTCACTCACATGGGTATCATAAATCTCATTTCCGATACTCCAGAACAGAATACATGGGTGATTGCGGTCTCTACATATCCAACTCTTTACATCTCTTTGATACCACTCTGGGAAAAAACGCGCATAGTCGTAAGGTGTTTTTGCCCGTTCCCACATATCAAATGCCTCATCCACAATCAAAATTCCCATCTCATCCGCCAAATCCAAAAGCTCAGGTGCTGGCATATTGTGAGCACATCGAATACTGTTTACACCCATCTCCTTTAAAATCAGCATTTTTCTACGCATCGCCATGCGGTGAAATGCCGCGCCAAGCGCACCAAGGTCATGATGCTCACACACTCCGTTCAGTTTTGTATGCACACCATTCAGGAAAAATCCCTTTTCCGTGTCAAATGAAAAACGCCGGAATCCAATCCGCTGGCATACCTCATCCTCCAATTTTTTACCGTCATCCCCCATAAGTTTCAGACTGCACAGATAAAGTGCAGGCTTCTGCAAACTCCAGGGCACTACCTGTGGCAGCTTCAATATGTAGTCAAACATAGTTTCTTTTCCGTATAATGGACAACATTCTTCTGCCACAGGTGTCCCTGATAAATCGGTTACAGAAATCTCCACGCAGTATGTATCAGTACCGCCCTCTGGCTGCCTGTTCCATGCAAGTTCCGCCTCCACTGTAAGCTGCCAGCCATCCTTCTTCTCATCTGTTGTAAGATAAACTCCATCTGTGACAAAATGATTTTCCCCATACTCTGTCAAATATACATTCCGGTAAATTCCTGCACCGCTGTACCATCTGCTGTTTGGTCCCAGAAACCGTACCTGCACTACTATTTCATTTTCGCCTTCGCAAAGAAAATCTGTCATATCAAAATAAAAACTGGAATATCCGTATTTCCATTCTCCGAGAACTTGGCGGTTTAAATACACCGTGCAGTCCATATAAACACCATCAAAATAAATTTCATACTGTTTTCCCGGTTTTTTTTCGCAGAAAAAGCGCTTCCGATACCAGCCTATTCCATCCCGGTACAGCTCATCTGCATGGTAAATCTGCCAGTCATGTGGAAGATTTACCTGCTTAAACGCATTTTCTTTTTCCCACAGGTCTTCTATTTTACTGTCAACACCCAATTCCAAAAAATACCAATCTTCATGAAACAATCTTCTCTTACCCATTTCCCCTCCATTCAAAAAAACTCCTAAACCATTTGCAGGTTTAAGAGCATTTTTCAATTAAAATATTTTTTTTAAAAAATGGTACAATCCATTATCCCAGACCTCAAAATCATGTCCACCTGGAATTTCATAATATAAATGCGGCATTTTATTTTTTACAAGTGCCCGATGATAGCGCTCTGGTTCGCGATAAATTACATCATCGTGTTTTCCTGTCATAATCATCACGAATGTAGGATATTCCTGTGAAATTTTAAATTTATCTTCCGGAATCAATCCTTCTTCCGTGACTCCATTGTTTGTATAAGGAAACAATCCAAATGCCGGGCTGAACGCACCAATATATCCAAACAGTTCTGGTCTTTGAAATCCGATAAAAAGAGCTTCCCTTCCACCCATGGAAAAGCCTGCGATTGCAGTATGTTCTCTTCCCTCTCTGACCTGAAACCGGCACTTCATAAATGGCATCAGGTTTTGTTCAATATCTATTAAGAAGCGGTCGAATGCCTGAAAATGCTGGAGACTGAATACATCCGGAGGATTTCTTCTGTCATCCTCTCTGACCCTCTCATTTGGAAACACGGCAATTATCTCCGGGATTTCTCCTGCTTTTATCAGATTTCCGATAATTTCCTGCGGATGTCCAAAAAACCATTCCTTCTCATCTCCTCCAACTCCATGCAGCAGATAGACAACCGGATATTCCTTTTCCTTCCCGTATTCCGGCGGCAGCAATACCTGTGCACGTCTCAGTTTTGTGGTCAGATGGGATCCATATTCAATCTTCACCAGTTCCCCATAATCTGTATCCGGCTGTCTTTTTATCATTTCTTCCGGCATTGCAGTATCTATAGTTTCTGCCTTCTCCACGTTTTCCCTCCTACTTCACATATCCAAATCCTAGAATCGTAAATTTCTTATGCTCATCCCCCGGAGCAATCTGTATCCGGACCGTATGCTCTCTGCTTTCTTTTTCCTCACAGATAATCTTTGGATTACAGTGCACCCAGCCATTTTCATGCGGATCTGCAAGAAATACTTTTTTTCCATCCACATAAACATCTGCCTTTGCCACATCCATCGCTCCGGAATCTTTATAAATAAGAAGAATTGCTTTCGCATCCAGCTTCATTTCAAAATACGGTTTTTCCGATACACTTCCGTCATACATCCAGTTATACGGAAATTCCGGCACAGGCGTCAGGGAATCGTCCATCTCCACACACTGTAATTCCGTATCCGTCCCCGTAAATCCGCCACAATCGATAATGGCATTTTCGCAGGCATCTTTTTTGTCGAGAAGTTTTACTTCTGCAAACTCTCCTCCAATTACAGGTGTAATATCAGAAAACTCATACGGCGTCTCTTCCCCCTGTACCGCTTCCTTCTCTGCACGATATATAAGATTCATCAGACAGTCCGCCATAATGGTATGTCCGATATTGGATGGATGAAACACATCATAGAAAAACTGATTTTTTGAGATAACTCTTCCTTCACCTGCTTTTTTCCCAAACTGCGGACAGACTGCATCCAGAATACTCACCATCGGAAGCCTGTATTTTTCCCCCACAGGTGCAAGCCGTGTCTGTAAATTCCAGTCGGAAGCAAAGACTGCAAACAGCAGAATAACTGCCGGATGATTCGGCAGGGCAAGCACTTTTCGCACGAGACTTTCATAACATCTGCCCTTGGTTTCGTCCCCCTCATCATTAACCGCAAATTCAATTACCACCAAATCAGGAAGTACACCATCACGCACAACATCCCGTTCAAACCGGAGCATTCCCAGTTCCGACGGAGTTCCACCCACACCCGCCTTTACCAGATGCACATTGTTCCCATTTCCATAGGCAAGGTCGAACATATGCCAGGACTGGTACGCATAAGACTGCGTGTGAATCGGAGTTGCCCCGGCTCCCTGCGTAATAGAGCCACCGATATAGGCAATTGTCACATCTTCCCCTGCCTTTGCACGCTCTATCATATTTTTTATTCTACGGGTGTCCCCAAGCTGCATCAGAGAACGCTCTATCATTGCACGATAGTCCGCAGAGGATACATCTACTTTTGTCTCTTCCAATACCTCTGGCGCTTCATATCCGTCATTCAGGTAAAATCGTACACTGACTTTTGCCAGCTGCTCCGGGGTTTCAAATTCCAGACGAATCTGTCCCGGTTCATAGTCATCCTCTCTCCAGTTCACGTCTTTTAAACAGATTTTTCGTTCCATTCCGTCGCCTTTTAATTCCTCGCAAAGCAGCGTTCCTCCGCCATAAATATCTTTTTTCCCATACATCTGGAAAACAAACTTTACCGGCTCCTCCTGCTGTGCGGTTTCGACTGAAACACCAATGCTATGTACAAGTTTCTGAAGTCCCCTTGTCGTCTTTAACAGTTCGAGTATCTTCTCATCTGTAATATTTCCCACAATCCTTGCACTGTTTATTAATCTGCCATCATTTTCATAAATAAACTGGATTCCCCTGCCATCCGGCGTTTTTGCCCCGAATACTTCTTTGTCCCGTATAATATAAAAAAACGGTCTCCGTTTTTCCGGATCTTTGGGTGCTGTTGGTCCTTTCATATTCCCTCTCCTTCTTTTTTGTCTTCTTATTCTGTATAAAAACTCTCCATCGGTCCGAGATAAGAAGTCCGAAGCATTTTCCCTTCACGAACCAGTACCAGTTTTTCCAATAAAAATCCCGGTGATAGTGCAAAAATTTCAAGCGTATTTTCCCCTGCCTGAAGCGAAACCTCACACTCCACCCTGCGAATCTGTTCCAGAACCATCTGTGCCCACTCCCTGCAGGAACTCTCTCCTGCACGATAATCCTGCGGAATCAGCGATATTTCCTGCCTCTTTTGTCCATTTGCACTGACACTGCAGCACACGGCTGCCCCCGGATACATCGGATTGACCGGTGCACAGTAAAGATGCAGCCGGTAAGTGCCTGCTTCCCTTACCCAAAGCCTGTAGGTAACTCCCGGCGCCTCTTCTTCTTTAAACCAGCGGCTGCACGGATATGCTTTTATGCCGTCTTTTGTCTTTCCGTATGTAAAAAGTACTTCAAAAGCTCCTGCCGCAGTTTCTTTTTTCTCTGCAAAATGAGATGCTTCCATTGAAATAATGCCACGGTCTTCTATAAACGTCATATTTTTTACATTCTGTATCCGGGGCTGTTCGCAGTACAGTTCGACCGGAATCTTTCCATTTTCATGACATATTTCAAAACGCATCTCACCGGTTAATTTTTCCCGCTCTAACATTACCCGGATTTCTTTGCAAATCTCCACCGCCCCTTCTGTTTCAGAAAATGAAATTCCGGGATTTTCACAGTGAATCCTGTAGTTTCCAGGCTGATTTCCCGTCTGAAGCAGCACAATTATCCCCTCATTCTGCCCCGGTCTCTCAAAGCAGTCCATAATAAGCGTTTTTCCTGTCCAGGCACCACCTGCCGTAACCGTATCTCCATCTCCCTTTACGTAAGCAAGAATCTGGCATCCCTCCACCGGATCTACATAAGCACGGACGGGATTTTTACATTCCTCGTCATTCCAGTTTGTAAATCCGATATGCTTTGACAATGCCATTCCGTCCCATTTTCTGCCCAGAATCCCATGAAACGTATCTGTAAACCCTTTGTCAAGCGCAAGTGCTCCTTTCATCTGTTCTGCACAGATATTTGCCGCCGCTGCCCCGTGTGCAGCATAGAAGTGATTCAATCCTGCTAAAAGATTTAATTTCTGAACGTTAAGGCTTGCCTTCGCAGGGTAATACAAAAGTTCCCAGAATGCCGGCTGCATTTCTTCCGCCATCACTACATTTATCTTCTCAAGTGTTTCATCAATTTTCTTTATCCGCTCAAGCTGCCGCTCTGCCTCCGCATCGTGCACCGGATGATAGGTGTCCGGCTTCATCGCCTCCGGTTTACAATTGTGGTTAAACCGTGTGTACCCCTGTATCACTTCCGCAATCTGCTCTAATGTCTGACTGTCACATACAGCTTTAAATTCTCTGTTACACCAGTATTTCAGATATTCCTGCGGCGCCTGCCGGTTTGCAATTCCCCACTTCTCATAATCGTATGCAAGATCCATAAAAAAGCTGAGCGGATACTCCTGGAATTTAAGATCCCCGACATTTACAATCCATATATCCCGGATTCCAAATTCATAGGCTTCCGTCATCTGGTCCCACACTTTCGGCAGGTAAGAACTGTTGACCCATTCATACGAAATCGGTCCGCCATGATAGTCAAAATGATAATACATTCCCCAGCCGCCTTTTCTGGCACGCAGTTCCTCCGTTGGAAGCGTTCTCATATTTCCAAAATTATCTTCGCAGAGCATAAATGTCACTCCGTCAAGACCTTCCCAGTCCCTTAATCCGTCTCTTTTTCCGGGATTTCCATAAAAATATGCTTCCACTTCCTTATATAATGCAATCATCTGTGGCACATCCGGATTGTCCACACATTCTCTGATTAATTTTCTCTGCTCCGTGATGATATCTTTTAATAAATCAATATTTTCTTTTAGGGATGCCTCTTCCCCCAGCATGGAAGAGTCTCTCTCCCCGCGCATTCCGATTGTAATAATATTTTCATAACCGCCACTCCGGATAAGTCCGTCTCTCCAGTAATTGAGAAGCCCTTCTCTGTTTGTGCTGTAATTCCATTCATTTCCATAGGGAGACTGTTCCCCCCTCACCTTATCCCATTCCTCACTGTGCCGCAGACATGGCTCATGATGGGAATTGCTCATCACTACCCCATATTCATCCGCAAGGATTGCGTTCTGCTCCCCCGGTCCATCCAGTGAAAAAGAAGACGTCCACATTGCAGGCCACAGGTAATTTCCCTTTAGCCGTAATAATGTTTCAAAAATCATATCGTACATTTCGGCTGTGAAACCACCAAAATGAGAAAATGTCCAGTTTCCAAATGCCGGCCACTCATCATTGATAAAAAATCCCCGGTATTTGACAGATGGTTCCTTTGAATAAAAAGTATCTGCCTCTGTCATATATACTTCGTCTTTTCTTTCCGGAACCACATCGGCAAATGTCACCCACGGAGAAACTCCCATAAGTTCGGAAATATGAAACATTCCATAAATTGTGCCACGCTTGTCACTTCCAAAAATAAGCAGCCTCTGTTCCGTTACCACAAACAAAAAACTCTCTCTTTTTCCGCGAATGGAAGAAACATCCATCTGCATTTCTGCTATAAGCTCCGCTGCAAGCGCTCCATCCGTATCCGAGGTTTTTCCAAGAACTGCCACCACGACTTCATTTTCCGTGCGGCAAAGACTTTCCCCAATAACCGGGCATACTCCCGTCACGCGTTCTACATCTTTACAGACTTTTTGCGCAACTCTTCTGATTCCCCGGGCATCTTTTTCTTTTAAATTAGTCTTGTCTATTACTATATTTGCAGTTTTCCTGTTTTTATAAAGTTCAAATTTTATCACTGCGCATCCACCTCATCTTCTTCCCACTTTGCAAGCATCTCGGCTGTCATATATTTTCTTAAAATATGTTCCATGATTCTGCTGTAGCACGCAATAAATACACCCGGCATAAAAATGGCTCCAATCGGAAATGCCACAATCACAATACAGGTCAGCAGAAACAGCGCTAAAAGAAGCAGTGAGGATGGCATATGACGAAACATTGCAAGCCAGGAAATTATAATGAGATTCTTTCTTTCCATGGAAAATCTTGATAAAAATGCATAGGTATAAAGTCCTGCCATAAAAATAAGAAACAGGCATGCTGTATATAAAAACAGCAGAAACAGCGCCATCTCATATGTTTCAAGAGACTGATATACCGTATAAATATTAAAGACAAGCAGCCCTGTCAACGCCAGATAACTCAGATTCACAGCCAGGCTGTCTTTCAGATTCTCACGGAATGAATGAAAAAAGCTTTGTGTAAGATTGCCGGACTGACGCCTGACCACTTTTATAACTGTATAATAGGCTGCCGTCGTGGATGCCCCGATTGTCACAACCGGCAGGCAGCAAAACAGCCATAGCAGACTGATGATACAGATATCCGATATTTTTGTAAGCGCTCCCATCAGACCGCCTTCCAAACGAAATACACTTCCCATTTTCTTCTTCCTTCCTGCAGATAATGGGATGGTATCCTAAGTTACCATCCCATTATTGTCCTGTTAATTATAAACCGTTTGCAGTGTCAATATATGCCTTCCAGGTATTGCGGATTGCCTCTGCTTGCTGGGCAGGAGTATTGTCCTTGCTGATGCCCCAGTAAAGGTCTGGTCCCATATCAATTCCGTTGATAGCCTTCTCGAACAGCGGCACACCGGAATCAACCATTGTAGCAATTGTTTCATCAACAGATTCCGTATCACAGAAGGATTTCATATAATCCACTTTCCATGCTTCGTAGTCCTCATACCCCGGAACCGGATCTGTGTAAAGGTTATATGCAAATGCGAGTTTCCATGCCTTATCTTCATCATAGCAGGACGGAATGACAAAAACGTTATCCTGTGCATAGTTTACATAATGATCCATGCGTGGTCCCATCGGGAAGCAGACAAATCCAAATTCGTCTTCCATTCCATCTTCGCCAGACCAGTCACCGGCACGATATGCCTCCGCACAGGTAAACACAGCCTCACCGTTTGCAAAAGCAGTATATGTATAATCCCACGCTGCATCTTCCGGATATACCATCTCATACTTATCCAGCATATCAAGTGCCCAGTTTAATGCCTCCATGGTTGCATCAGACTCAAGATCATTGTAATACATTCCTTTTTCATCTTTTCCAACAAACTGACCGCCATTGGAAATAACGGCTGCCGGATACAGGGAACTGGTAAAGTTTGTCATTGCATACTGGTCGATGACACCATCGTTGTCCGTATCCTTCTGTACCTGCTGACAAAGTTCTTCAAACTTATCCCAGGTCCACTCTTTGTTTCTCTGAAGCTCATAAATGGACTCCGGATCAATTCCGGCTTCTTGGAGCAGTCTCTTATTAAAATAAATTCCTGCGGTTGCCTCGTGCGGAATGGCTCTCATTCCGTATACTTTTCCATCACTTGTTGTCATAAGCTGTGCCACGGAGCTTTCCCACTTGGAATCCGAAAAATCAAGACAATCCAGTGTACTTAAATCATACAGCAGCCCATTTGCTTCTGCGGACATCAGTGCACCGCCCTGATACAGACAGAAAATGTAGTTTTCATCGCCTCCAGTTGCTGCATAGTTGGAGAAGTCCTCCGGACTGTCTGCCCAGGAAGTCATTGCCTTCTGTTTAATTGTAAAATTATATGTTGACTGAATCCAGTCAAGATACTCTTCACGCGCCTCATCATATGCACTTGCATCTTCATTATCTTCCTGGTCTGCTGTAAACCAGTCGTAAATGATAATGTCCATGCCACCTAAGTCATACGGATTTCCGTCTGCATCGGTTAATACCGTATACTGACCGATTTCACCATCATCGGAACCACTTTCTGTTCCGGCAGCAACATCTTCCACATCAGATACTTTGTTTTCGTCACCGCTGTTTGCTGCATCCCCGTTTCCGGATGTACCTGCTGTGCCGTTTCCACCACATGCGGTAAGACCTGTTACCATTGTTGCAGCTGCCATCATCACTGCTGCGAACCGTTTCCAATTTCTCATGTTTCTTCCTCCTTTTAATAAACACTTCTCCTATATATAAGTCTGCCGGAAATCTTCCGCAGATTTATACCGCTACATTTTAATTCCTGTGCTGCTTAAGCTCTCTACAAATCCCTTCTGTGCAAACAGATAGAGAATCAGGATTGGAAGTATCACCATCAGCGTTCCGGTAGATACGATACACTGGGTATAACCCACGGAAGCTCCGGTTGCCCGATGAAGGGTATACATAAGGTAGTTTCCTAATTTTTCTCCAATCTGTGCCAGCTGAATCGATAATAATTTAATATTTCCAAGAAACATCTTGGAATAAAAGCTGTCTGTCCACTGCCATACGAAGGCAAATAAAAAGCAGGACGTCAGAATCGGTTTTGCATCCGGAAGCATAATTTTTACGAATGTCTCAAGCATTCCACAGCCATCCACATAAGCTGCCTCTTCCATTTCCTTTGGAATATTGCGGAAAAACTGCCTTATCATGTATATGTACAGTCCATTCTTCAACCCCATGCAGCCTGCACTCATCAAATAATATGGAAGAACGGAACCTCTCAGATTTAAGGTGTGACCTGTCACCGCCTGTATGATTCCAAGGATGTCAAAGTATCGGAAATGCAGATGCAACGACGTTGAAATCGTCTGCGGCGGAATCACAATCACTAACATCACACACAAAAACCAGAACTTCTTAAACGGGAATTCAAATCTTGCAAATCCATATCCAACCACTGTACAAACAGCAATCTGAAGCAACGCAATCGTAAGGGATACAAGTATCGTATTTCCAAGTGTCCGCCAGTAATCCATAAACTGCGATGCAAGTTCATAATTGGCTGTTGTGACGTTTTCCGGAATGGCAATTACCATCGGATTATACAAATCTTTTTCTGCCATAAAACTGACCGAAATCTTGTTTAAAATCGGCTGCAAAATCAAAAAACACATTCCAAACAGCATGAAAAATCTTATTATCCGAAACACAATTTCTTTTGCATCTTTCTTCAAAAAATACCAGTTTCCTTTACGGTTCTTCTCAATATAACGTTTCCATTTTTCTCTCCGGCTGATTTTTGCCACTGTTCTACTCATAATAGTAAACCCCCTTTGATATAATCAATGAGCTGATTCCTACTATGGCAATGACAATCATAAAGTAAATCCATGCCATGGAGGAGGCAAAGCCGTAATTCATGTCTACAATCATCGTATTACTGATTTTTTCCATCACCTCATTGTCCGACCTCATACAGAAATCAATGATAGTATAAACCCAGTTTACTAAAAACAACGAACTAATCATCGGAAATGTAACCTTCCAGAGGCATTCCCACTTCGTACATCCTTCCAGACTTGCCGCCTCATACATACTCGTGGAAATGGTCTGCAGCCCTGACAAAAAGATGATAATCTGGATACCTGATGCAATCGCCACATCGTATACACCATCTACAATTTCAAACACTTTTTCAAAGGCTTTAATTCCCACTCCGCTCGTCACAAGAATGTTCTGGATGGTGTCTGTAATGCTTGCAGTTCCGATGGAATCCTGAATCGCATCCTGTACACTTGCAAGCAGTGAATTATCGCTCTCAATTCCAAGAATGACACCCGATGATAGGATAACCGGAAGGAAAAACACCGCACGTACAAATGCACGTCCCTTAAATTTCTGATTCAGAATCAGTGCCACAAAGAAACTGAATACCATGATTGCCAGTGAGTTGTATGTCATCTTGGCAATTTCCTCGACCAGAAGACGGTTAAATTCCGTGTCTATGGTAAAGGCTCTGATATAGTTGGCCATTCCGGCAAAAATCATATGAAAACCGGTCGAGCTTATCTCCACATTACAAAAGCTCATATAAAGTGACTGCAAAAACGGCTTCACCATAAATGCCAGAAAACCAAGGATAAAAGGCATGATAAACAGATATCCGGCTACCATCTTTTTTCTTTGAAGCCCTCTTAACTTCCTTTGCTTCTTCATATCGTATAACCCCTTTCCCTCATTTTACGGCATCACCAGATAATCCCTTGCCGGTATCTCTATTCCGTCCGTCGTTACATTATCATAGTTATAATTTACATATACCTTTGTTCCATCTTCATAAACAGTAAGTGTAATGCCACTGTCTAAAATTGCATGGTCTACGATTCTCTGATGAAAAACACTGCCAAGCTCCTTTTGATATCTTGTATAAATTGCAAAAAGTTCATCCTTTGAAGCCTCATAATTTGCGCCAAAATACTGTGTATACTTCGTGTTCTGCAATTCTGTAGCATCTGCATCCATCAGGGAAAAATAAAGTCCTGCTCCATACTCTGCTGATTTTAAAAGCTCTTCCTCGCAATCAGCTGTCAGGTTTAATGCCTCCCCTGCATAATTCACATATCCATGAATCGCAATCTGATAAAAAGGAACTGCCGCATCTAAAATGGTATAGCCGGAACCGTTTAAATCCATATTGGTAATAAAATCCGTCACACCGAGTGTATAATCGTTTCCCATATTGGTCATAACCTTCTGACCGGATGCCTTGATTCCATTTAAAAGTGCCACCTGCTCTTTCTTCATGTTCTCTCTGGTCACAAGCTGTTTCTGGTTATAATCCGCCGACAATTCATAACCGATATCCCGGAGTGAAATCCCTGCCCCACCGTAAGTGTCCGCTGCCTTTGAAAGATTCTCTACATTCTGAAGAATTATCTCCGGCTTCAGTAAATAATACGGGTTCTGGTCATTCTGCTCACCATAATAAATTTTGTCAAACGGAAGCAGCTTCACTCTCTTCTTGTTCGCAAAGGTTGCCGCATCCCTGAAAACAAGAAAGCCATTCAAAAGATTGCTGTCATATTCATAGGTCGCTACTCCGTCTAAATAAAGGTCTACCTGATTCTCTGCGGCACAGGAAGTCAGATTCTTTAAATCTTTTTTACTTCCAAGTCTTCCAACTAATTTTACCTTCTTTAAAATCTTCTGATTGATACCACCGTTTGCCCAACCACTTAACTTCACCGAAAGGTCCTCAATTCCGGATTTCTTTAAATCCGTTATCATCCCTTCCGCCTCTTCATATGTAGTGAGTGCAAGCGGTCTCGACACAGGAATTCCACAGATTTGTTCTACTTTATCAACTGCTCCAAGAATTTCAACTGCTACCGGTACATCTGTATCCTCTTTCTTCACAAAAGCATCCGGATATTTCTGTTCCAGATAGTCATGATACACATTTGCCATATCCACATAGCTGCCGGAATCAACGAAACGGTAACGCTGCACAATTGTCTCATCCGGAATTGCCTGCTCATACATAAACATCTCACCGTTATATTTATCTGCCACATCACACTGTTCCCTGTGAAGCAGGGTGTAATTTGCACTTACAAAGTTATAGCTGTTGTTTCTTCCACTGATATCTGCATTGATGCCCGCATAGGAAGCTCCATCCTCCAACATACACAGCATGGAACTGTCTCCTTTGGAAATTCCGAACAGTCCATAATAAACACGCGTTTCATGCACAAGATAATCTCTTCCCTGCGCCATATCCCATCCGTAAAGATTGGAATAGTAACTGCTCTGCGCTGTCTTTCCGTTATTAAAATTGATAATCGAACCTCCTCCTTCCGGCACCAGCAGATAGCCTTCTTCATTCGTTGTGCCTGCCCCGAAATAAGGAAGCACATTTACCGTAATAAGCGGATAATCCTCTTTATACTCAATTTCATTCATCGGAACCGATACCAGCAAATCCTGACCTTCTAACCGATAGACCACACTGATATTAAAGACCGGTTTTGATGAAGATGATTCTGATAAGTCAAGCTCCTTGTCAGAAGCATAATCCTCTGCGGTATAACCGGCATCTGCGAAATACTGTTCTAACTTCTTTTTCATATTGTCTTTTACACCGTTTCGCAGTACATAAATGACTTCTGTTTCAAGAACCGGATACTGTTCTAAAAGTTCCTCACGGTTATCTTTCTTTCCGAGATTGTTAATATCATATTTCTTGTAAGAATCCCCTACAGTGCTGGCGTCCGTTTTACTCATCTGCTCCATAAAAGAAAGCATCCGTTCCTCTGTGATGACTTTTGGAATCATAAACTCTTTTTCCATCTCGCCAACCGAATAGTGAACTTTGATAAAATCTGTTCCCTGCTCAATCTCATAATTTTTAGCCGCGATACTATATTTATAATTGTTGTACAGTGTATCAACTCCGTTAATGGTACTGTATGTCAAAAGCAGCGTGGACTTAAGATTCTCAATGTCTGACGGCAATGCCACCGGATCTTCATCTGCATCCTGTGGATTTGAGTACCACACGGTTCCGTTATCCTTCTGTGTCACGGAAAACTGTGTTGTTTCTGCATCCAGTACAAACTTTACGGAATCATTTTCCAGTACCAGCTCCCCGCCGTTTCCCTCATATTTGCTTACCGGTATCACCTCTGCTGTCTCCTCTTCTTCCGGAATAAGAGATACAGTAAGTGCCACAATTCCAATTGCCAGAAGAAACAATACTGGCACCAGGAGGCTTTTTGCCTGTTCTTTCAATGCAGCTTTCACTTTCATGTTTTTCTTTCCCCCCTACCCGTTACATCCGAAACATGATTTCTTTGGCAATTGATACGAAATAGGCAATTCCCTGACTAATCATGCTAAAAAACAGTAATAAGATAAATACCATCACCATCATGGCAAAAACAGATGCCACCATAAACAAAAGTGTTTTGCTAAGGCTGTACTCATGAATTTCCATCATGGCACAGATAATCAGTAACGCTGCCCACGCCAGGGAAAGTACCACTGCAAAATGATAAAATGTTCCCTCTTCTTTTGTAACCACATTGCTTAACAGAATCATCGGAAACTGGATGAGCGGATAAGGTGTCATCGCATAAGCTGTTCCCATATAAATCTGTGACAATCTTCCCTTTCCATCAAACAGTGTGGTAAGTCCCCAGTTTCCAACGCAAAACAGCGCCAATGGAAAAAGAATACTTGCAATATATAAAAAGATATTGACATCTTCCCAGTAAACCTGCATAAACAGGAAACTTGTAAACTGCAGTGACATAATGCGTGCCAGCACTGTCAAAATTACAATTGTATTTGCTGCTGCAATAGAACCGCGCTTCTCATGCGTCAAGTCCCAAAAACCATCCAGCGGATGTGTAATGACATAAAGAGCATATTTGAGGCTGCCAAAATAGCGGCTGTATTTTTCTTTATTCTTTAATGAAGCTAGCATATCTGCCTCCATTCCCTGTCAACTTTTAAAAATCTCTGCGGTATCAATCTGAAATTTTACTTTCTTCACTCTTCCCACAATCATCGGAAGGATAAATAAAAGAAATACTGCCAGAAAAATCCATCCAATATGTTCTTCCACCCACTCCTTGCGGTACTGCTTAAACGCCTTGGAATAATTGTCATCATCCCACTTAAGCCGGAAGTACTTCATTGCCTCTTTGTATTCTCCCTGACGCATCAAAGCCCTTCCGATTCCGATATATGCCTGGTCATAATTTCCATTCATGTTCATAACTTCCCGCCAGGTTTCTCCGGATTTCTCATAATCTCCCTGGTCATATTCAGCAATCGCCTGGTAAATCTTATTTCCAAATACGGTCGGGGTAAATACGGTAAAACTTGCGTCCTGGGAATCAAGCACCAGAAGGTCTTTTCCCATATGTTCTAACGCTTCGGGGCGCTTAAAATATCCGTCCTGATTTCCGTTTCCACCAAACGCATATAACAGATTTCCCTGTGTATCATAGGCAAACAATCTGCCTCTCACCCTGTCTATTCCAAAATAAATTCCATTCTCTAACGCTGTCACATCTGCAATCAAAGATGGTCCGTCGTAGCCACCGGCTTTTCCCCAGTAGATATCTCCAATCGGCCGGAAATTTCCGTTTGTAATTAAAATATTGTTTCCCATCAGATTGAGTCTTCGAATCGGTTCGTCTTCACCACTTTTGATACCATTTGAGCTCACATTTGTAGTGCATGTAAAAATAAATCCTTCGGAATCCATATAGACATTGTCATACTCTGTCGGAACAAATGATTCCAGTGCTGCACGCTGTGCCTGTGTGGAAAATTTCTTCCAGATATAATCCGCCCAGTCATAGGTAACCTGACTGGCACCGTAAAATCCGGTAAATGTTCCGTCATTTTCATACTTGACAATTCCCTTATTGACGTTATCCGCAATGCAGTACACTCTTCCGGCACCGTCCACAACCAGCTTATCCGGCAGGAAAGACAGCGACTGGTCAAATGTCGCATCTGTCGGCTTTCCAAATTCCATCAGATAATTTAAGTCCTTGTCAATTTTTAAAATCCGGTTATTTCCCTTATCACAGATATACATGATTCCGTCTTCATCGACACTGATATCTGTCGGTCCCGATAATGCAGTATTATCGCATCCTTTTATTTCATCAATAATGCGTACCAGTTCAAATTTTTCATTGCTGGTCCGGTTTAACTGTAAAATCCGGTTGTTTCCGGTATCACAGATATAAACCTCTTTTCCCTGTACACACATTCCCTGCGGGGAACTCAAATTTTTATCCAGTCCAAGTTCTGCCGCTGTATAAACTCCCACCGTGCTGTAAGCATCCGGAGAATACTGGATTTCTTCCCAGTAATCATAATTGTAGGTATATCCATTTTCGAGTCCATCCTCTGCATGGACATCCGCAAACGGTGAAAGTAACATTCCCGCTGCAAGTACCAGACCCCAAAGAATCTTAAAACTCCTTCTCTTCATCCTCTTTCCCTCCATCTTTAATCTTTCAGACCGGAGCTTGCCATTGTTTCAAGGATCTGGCTCTCAGACAACACAAAGATTAAAATCGGAACAACCATAACGACCACTGTTACTGCTGCTGCCTGACCGGTTCGTGCAATACCGCCGCTCTGAATCTGCTGCAATGCATAAACAAGCGTCTTCTTTTCCTCCGAGTAGATAAAGGTTGCTGCCTTGTTGTTCCACAGGTTTTGTACAGAGAAAATAATGAGTGTCAGCCATGCCGGTTTTACATTCGGCATAATAATCTGGATAAATATCTTCCATCGGCTCGCCCCGTCTATCATCGCTGCCTCTACCAATGACATTGGCAGTCCCTCCATAAACTGTTTCATCAAAAACAATCCCATGGGTGCTGCAAATGCCGGCACAATAATTGCCCAGTATGTATCAATCCATCCAAGTTTACTGATAATCAGATAGTTTGGGATAGCGGTTACATATCCGTTAAACATCAATGCCGTTACGACGATGGAGAAGAACAGCTTGCTTCCCGGAAACTCGTATTTTGCAAGAACAAACGCTCCCATGGATGCAATAATCAGATGTCCGGCAGTTCCTACAACCGTAATAAATACAGTATTGAATATGTATCTTGAAAAAGTAACCCATGACTTTCCCATCGTAACAAACAAATCCTGGAAATTGTCCATTGTCGGATTCTGTGCAAATACCTTCGGTGGGAATAAAAACAGCTCATCCAACGGCTTTAAGGCACTGCTGACCGCAAAGACCAGTGGAAATACCATGGCAAGTGCGATTAAAAATAACAGGAAATAAATAACGACATCTCCCACCACCGACCGGTTCGGTTTTCTTCTCTTTACTATTTTTTTCATATCAGGTCCCTACTCTTCCCAACAGATTCTGTATCGCTTTTTTACACAAGATCATGATGAGGAATAACAATGTCGCAATCGCGGAAGCATATCCCATCTCAAATCTTGAAAATCCATAGTCAAACAGGTGTGTTACAACCGTGCGTGCTGCGTAGTCCGTACTCGGATATCCACACAATGCCATCGTGACATCACAGACGTTAAATGCCTGGGTAATTGACATAATCGCACCGAATAACAGCATCGGTTTCATATTTGGTAGGGTAATGTACCACAATTCCTGCCAGCGGTTTTTGACACCATCCATGTACCCTGCCTCAAACTGTGAACGATCCACACCCTGTAATCCTGCCACGAAGGAAAGAAATCCGGTTCCAAGGCTCATCCACAGAATGACAATCATACATACCGGAAGCATATAATCCGGATTTGTCAGCCACAAAATCGGTGAATCGATAATTCCTAAATTCATCAGGAACGCATTCACATATCCATATGCATCTCCACGGAAGAAGATGGAAAATATCACGTAAACGTTTCCTGCAATGGACGGTGCATAAAATACAATTACCGCTATGGTGCGCAGCCATCTCGGGAGCTCGTTAATAAGCCAGGCAAACAGGAAAGACAGTATGTATCCGAGCGGTCCCGTAATAACTGCAATCAAAAAGGTATTTTTTATAGAGGTTAAGAAGATGTCATCCTGCAGGATCAGATTGATGTAATTCTGCAATCCGATAAATCTTGGCTTCTCTAAAATGTTGTAATAGGTAAAACTAAAAAATATGGAAGAGCATACCGGCAAAAGGTAAAATACAAAAAACAGGATTGCATAGGGTGCTAAAAACGCATAGCACGATTTGCTCTTCTTCGCCTTCTTTACCATGATGGAAAACTCATGTCGGCGCAGGATCAGATATTTTTTCAAGTACGTTTTCATTGCTACCCCCTATCAGTCTGTCGGCAGTCCAAATTCTGTCCGTTTCTTGATAAGCTCATCGTTAATGGTAATCGCATAATCAAGAATGGTTTCTCTCGGATCTTCCTTCTCATTGATAACTTTTCGAACTGCATTAACAATATGCCGTCCTGTATAGTAACCACCGGCTACTTCCCTGAATCCAACCGCAGACTTCCACTGTTCTTCTAATACTTCCACATCATCTGCACTCCATGCAAGCTGATCAAATGCTTCCCTGTTGGCAGTTGCATATCTTGCTGAGGAACCAAGCAGTGCCTCTAATTCACGTCCAAAGCGTACCTGTGTATCGGTCTGTGCCCACCACTTCATAAATGTCCACGCATTCTGTCTTACCGTCTCATCCTCAGTCTTAATCATCATGCTGCAGGTTCCGGTGGAATATACGGAGCGGTTCTTCGTGACAGCTCCGGTTTCGTCTGTCACCTCTGTCGCCGGAATCAGTGTAAAATCCCATAATCCGCGAATTTCCGGTGCAGAAACTACTAATGTATTATATATACTGTAGTTTGCAATTCCTATCGGCATCTGTCCGGAACGGAAACGGCTGACAAAGTCATATTCCGTCGGCATTCCGTAATCATTAAAGAAACTTGTATAAGTAGCAAATGCATTTACACCCGCTTCGTTATCAATAATGGTTTTCTTTGCCTCATCATCATATACATCGCTGCCTCCCTGATAGAGTAATGTGTAAAACAATGATAAATCCGGCAACGTTGTGCTGGCAGTGGACGGTATTCCAACTTCCATATTGTTTCCCTGAATCGTCGGAAGCATATCCACAAGTTCATCCCAGGTATCCGGAACTGTAAGACCAAGTTCCTCTAAAATATCTTTCCGGTAAAACATCACATTATAAGTCTGCGTCTCCGGAATTGCATACAATCCGTCATTATATTCATACGCACGGTATGCGCTGTCATAAAATACCGACAATACTTCATCACAGTCCTCAAACTGTCTTAAATCCTCCACCGCATTTCGCAGTGCGTAATTTACCGGCTGGTCTGCACCTACAGAAAGCACCACATCCGGTCCTCTGCCCGCCACTACTGCGTTTAAGAGTGCAGTCGGGTCTACAATCTCAACGTTCACCTTTACTCCGCTCTCCGGTGTAAACGTATCGTCTACCATCGTCTTTAAAATCGTTCCCTGATCACGTCCTGTGACAATCCATACCTTTACAATTCCTTCATCTTTATCGCTGTAAACATCTCCGACCGCATCATAATCCACCACAAAGGATGCCGCAAATGATTTGATTTCATGCCAGATTTTTGCAAAAGCACCTGCCTTATCCTCCGGCACTTTGCTTCCCACGCTGTTGACCTCGATATAATCCACATCCAGTTTTGTTTCACTCATATTTAAGATAGCGGTTCCAAGGGATGTGATATTATCTTTAAATGTTGTAAAGTTTACCGTAATTTTGTCCGGACGTTTCAAGAACAGTTCCATCTGCTGTGCAAGTGTCTGTGCCGTTGCAATCTTTTCTGCTTTCTGTCCGGTGTAAGCCACCACATCATCAATAATCTTATATAACCGCTTTGCCTCAAGATCCATTGCTTCCATTACTTCCGGATATACCTGATTGATATTGTAATCGCGGTACTTATCCGGATTTGCTCCGGTATACACCAGAATCCTACGGTAAATCTGATTCAGACGGTACGTAGAGTCTTCGAGTTCTTCAAGGATTTCTCCCATTCCACCAAGTGTTGCCTCAAGTCTTAATGTGTGCTTTCCTGCTGCCAGATAAAATTCATATGGTGTTCCGTTTTCATCCGACAATGTCATCACATTCCAGTCATTGTCATATTCAAAAGAAATGGTTTCCACTTCCTGAAATGGCACTTCTCCGTCCAGATAAAGACACCGCGATGAAACACTTCCTCTTGCGTAATTCTGTCTTCCTTTTACCGTAATGTTGTAGAATCCATCCTCCGGCACTTCAAATTCCCATTCAATCCACTGTCCGGCTGCATTCCACGCATCCCCTCCGGTATAATTTAAAATGGTGTTTGTCACACTGTACGGCTCTGTGTTTGCGGAAGCCCTGTCATACTTTGCATAAAGAGATGGTTCTGAACGCAGTGTGGAATCCTCTCCCTGAATCTTGGTGACGTATTCCTGTGTTTCTCCAACCGTCTTCTGGTTTGCAAGATATGTTTCATAATCCCATTTTTCTTTTACTGCGCAAAGAGTAACTGCGCGAAGGATGACTGGCTCATTGACTGCCTCAAGTGTGAGTTCATTTTCTCCTTTTTCAAAATAGAACTCATATGGTTTCACTGTATATCCCATATCATCCCGGCAGTAACTTCCCTGCCAGTCATATACCTCAACCTGTGTCGGCCGTATCTGGTTTCCCTGATTATCCGTTCTCACTTCTCCGCCATCTGTCCACAGGCGGCTGAATGTAAGATTGGAAGCATCTGCAAATGGAAGTTCTCCGTTAATATACAGGGCACGTTCAACCGCAACGCCTCTTGACTCCACCGTCTGATATTCCAGATACACCTGATACAATCCGGCTTCTTTTACATCCACCTTCCAGGTAACCTTTGAGTTGTCTCCGGTATAAAGCGCTTCTTTGGCTCCGTCAAAATCCTGATACACTGTAACGTCTGTTCCCTCTTCATAATCACATACATCAATCGGGATGTCTTCTGAAGGATATACCGTCTCATGACTGTTCTGATATTCTGTGTAGGTTCCTTCCCTGCCCAGTCCGTCCACTTCAACGGTTAAATCGGCTCCCTGGTATTTGTCCTGATAATTTTCCACTGCCGACATCTGTTTTCTTACGATGCAGAATATCACGATTACCAGAACCACCCCGACGAGGATTATTCCCTTTTTTACCTCACCTTTCATAAACCCTCCACCACTCTTCCTCAACACAACGCACCTTTTTCGCCCCGGTGCACTTGTCTGTCTATTTCTCTTACAAGAACAATGATAGTCATTTTTGCACATAACCGCCTATCACATATTGCTTGTCATTTTTCAAATATTGCCCTGTTTTTTCTGTTTCAGAATATTTTTATTAGTCAAATATTTACATTTAACAGTCATTATGCTAAAATTTATTCACGCTTTTTATATTTTGTATTATCAAAAGCGTGATTTTTCGTCATATTGACGTATGTCCTAATATAAAAGCAGCAATTTTTAATATCAACGTACCTGATTACAAGAGCAATTTTTAATGGATGGTGGGAAGAATGGCGGAAGCAGAACTGAAAAATAATTATTTATCACTCTACGCACAGAATGCAGACTGGAAAGAACGTGTCTTAAAAGACGACTGTGAAATTGTAAAATATCAGAATGATTCCTCTGTACGAATCTGGTACAACGAACAAAGTGAATCTTATGCCCCTCACTGGCATACTGCCATGGAGGTGATTATGCCGGTAGAAAATTACTATGACGTAATCACTGCTTCAAATTCTTATCATATAGAACCGGGAGAAATTCTTGTGATTCCCTCCGGCGAAATGCATCAGCTTATTGCACCGGAAAGCGGCATCCGCTTTATCTTTTTATTTGATTTGTCTGTTATCACTAAATTAAGGGGTTTTACTGCAATCCAGACACAGATGACAACCTGTATCTACATCAACAAAACTTCTTTTCCTCAGATATACGATGATTTTTATCAGCTTTTTGTGCAGATCCGCAACGAATATTTCAGTTTGAACGAGCTGCGGGAACTTGCCATCTACTCTCATCTTTTGAACTTCTTTATCCTGTACGGCAGGAACCACCTGAACAATGTACAGCTGTTTCCAAATGTGCGTATCTACAAACAGCAGGAATACCTTCAGAAGTTTAATGATGTGCTGGATTATATTGATGCTCACTATGCTGAGGATTTAACCTTAGATGCCGTTGCCTCTTACAGCGGTTTTTCTAAATATCACTTTACAAGGCTGTTCAAACAGTATGCAAACACGACCTTTTATGATTATTTAAGCTACAAACGAATCAAAGTTGCAGAACAACTTCTGACAGAGCCAGAGCTTTCCATCACAGAAATTGCTTTCCGTTCCGGATTTTCAAGCATTTCCACGTTTAACCGCATTTTCCGGCAGCAAAAAAGCTGCACCCCAAGTGAGTATCGTTCCTACTATTGTAAGATGCAGCCTTAACATCTGTCATATATTTTCCACACGATATGCAAAGTCATAGAATTCTGCGCTTCCGCCTGTTTTGGCTGTAGAATAGGCAAACAATCCGTACCGGCATCCCATAAAATGGTCAAGTTTAAAATAGAGCCTATGGCTGCCCACTCGTTGCCATCTGTTTCCACTCCGGTAAAAAATTTCTGCCATATCCCGCATATTTGTAAAATCCACATGGATTTTCAGACGGATATCATCTCCTCCATAGGGAACCCGGAATCCTTCCGTTCCCGGCATATAATCCGGCGCCAGTTCATGAAACATACAATCCTGCAGTTTTCTGTTCCACATTACGATATAATAACGCCCATATTCTCTGGTCACACCAATCCATCCATAGCATCCCTGCAGCACACAAAGCCCTGCGAAATCCCCGTCCTTCAAATCAGAAGGGTCTAATGTCACTTCGACCGTACTCTCCGGGTACATGGCGCGCTGCGTCAATGTATTAACCGCCTGAATCAGATTCACACTGATTTTTCCGGTTGTAATCCGGTATCCCCCACGTTTCGTCTGTTCCCAGAGTGCCGCATCCGGCTCATGGTTCCACTGCCATACCGGTTTGATTCTTCCTTTTCCATCCAGTGTTTCTTCAAAAATTTCCGACGAAAAAACCGGCGTATATACATAGTAAGGTCTCGTACTTTTTACCCGAATCTCCGCTGGCATTTTCCCATTGTCTCCGAATACCGGACGTTTTTTGTCCCAGCTCACCGGCACTAACACCGGCATTTTTCCAATCGCCCCATGTTCCTGATACATTACCGAATACCAGTCTCCCTCCGGTGTATCCACAATTCCGCCCTGTGCAACACCCTTCATCGGAAAACCCAGATTTTCTGAAAAAACCATCTCTTTTTTAAATTCGCCATCCAGACTGTCTCCATAGAGACAGAGCTGCTCTCTGTGGGTCAGGTTTCCCTTCAGCCACTGGATAACAAAAATATAATAGGTTCCGTCTTTTTTATAAAAATGTGCACCCTCATAACTGATATACGCATCCTGCTTTTCCTCCACCAGAAGGCGTTCAAAACCGCCCTCCTTCGGTGCTGTAAGGGTATCATTGAGTTCTAATATCCGCACTTCATTAAAACCGTATCCCATATAGATGCGCCCATCTTCATCAAATAACAGAGATGGGTGATGATAGACCCCATCGAGGCTGCGTTTTTCCCATGGTTCATTAATATTTTTTGTACGATAAATGTAGGTTTTCCCGGTATCATAAGATGCAAAGCAGACATAAAAAGTATCTTTGTGGTAACGCAGACTTGCCGCCCACATTCCTTTTCCGTAAATGCTCTGTTCTCCTTCGAGCTGCTCCGCCGGCGTATCATCAAGTCTTTCAAATACATGTGCAGCAATCTCCCAATGCACCAGATCATAGGATTTTAAAAGTGTTCCGCCCGGGAAAAAATGCATCGTGGCACAAATCATATAATAGGTATCTCCCACTCGGATAACATCCGGTTCCGGAAAATCTGCACAAATGATCGGATTCATATTTTTAGCAGAATTTCCAGCTTTTAAGTTCATATCCTTCCCCTTCAAAAACAAAGAAAATATCGTGAGTACCTGTAACCGTTGCTGCCAGTCTGGCAGCGACCGTACCGAATTCTTCTTCGCTGTCCGCTGCAGCTTCAATCTCTGCTACTGCCTTTCCTTCCGGTATATCCATGTACACCAGAATTTTTCCCTGTTGTTTGCCCCTTATCTCAAACTGAATTTCCTGTGCACCCTCGCTGCCGAATGAAGCTCCATAAATCCCAATCCAGCTTCCGGTTGAAATTCCGGTCACAATCATATCACCGGAACCATAACGTACACTGTTTTCTCCATACGGAGCCGTACGGATTCCTGCCATTACTGCCATTGTAGATGCCATCTGTCTCTCATACGGATTCAACGTTCCTACCTGCGCAACTCCTTTTTCAGTTCCCTGAATTGGTGTAATCGTCCCGTCCTCTGATATCGTTACGCGGTCAATATTGGTGCTGCGGTATCCCTTTAATACGCCCATCTCTCTTTCAAGAATTCTCGAGTGATATGCCATATACCACTGCTTGTGAAACTCGAACATACAATGATGATTGTTCCCGCCAACTCCAAAAAATGCTTCCGGATTTTTCAAAATCCCTTTTCCCTGTTTAAACGGACCCATTGGTTCATCCGCTTCCATTGTGACAATCTCGCCACATTCAAATCCAAGTTCTTCTTTCTTCTCCCACGGAACAGAGAAATTTGAGCAATAGGAGTAGATATATTTTCCGTTTATTTTATTAATTCCGGAATCCTCAAACAGATATGACACATTCTCAATGGTCTTTGGCTCCCCGTCAAGGCTTATCATATCTTTTCCGAGTTTTGCCACTCTTGCAGTTCCCGGATTTGCCGCCTGCTCCGGTGACGGAACCCCGCCGCCAAAATAAAGATAGGCCTCCTCACCATCGACAAGCACTGCCGGATCAAACAGCCAGGTTACCGACGCACAGCCGGGCGTTTCCCTGGAAACTAACGGCTTCTGGATTGGATCTGTGAACGGACCTGTCGGACTGTCTGAACTGAGCACTGCAATTCCGTTTCCACCATTTGCAAAATACAGGAAAAATTTCATTTTTCCATCGATTTCCCTGCAGGCTGCCGCCGGCGCCCATGAGTTGGTTCCCCAGGATGCCGCGCCCTTCTCCGAAGCCGCATAAACACTTCCATGATCTGTCCAGTTTACCAGATCAGAAGAGGAAATTACATTTATCGTATAGATATTCGAGTAATTATTTTCTTTGATTTCTCCGGTTTCATCATAAATGAAATCATCGCCTGTCATGTACAAATACACCCGGTCTTCATAAACCATTGCATACGGATCTGCCCCAAACCGCTGCGTCATGACCGGATTTGCATTTCCAATTTTTTTAAGACTTTTTTTCATTTCCTTCTCCTTTTCGGGTTATGATATCTGATTTGTTTTTTTCATGATAGCTTTTTTATTCCCCAAAATCTTCCTAACCCTTGTGATTCATTCCTCACATATTGCGATTTTCATCTTCTGCCGGTCTGCTCAAAAGAATCTCATCCCCACGCAATTCCAGTTTCACCTTATTGTCCCGAAGCGCTAATTTATCCCATAACTCTCTTGGAATCTGCACACGCCCCGCCTTGTCAATCACCGCATACTCCTCCTGTGTATCTTCATTGCGCCAGTCCACCGTAAGTTCTTTGAGACGGTCCGCATACTTCTCCTTAAGGATTCGCTCACTGCTGATTTTTCCATCGCGGATTGCCACTACACGCCGTACTTTCTTAGAAAGCGCAATATCATGTGTGACAATTAATATTGTCTGACCGTTCCGGTTTAATTCCCGGAAAATGTCAAAAATGATATCTGCTGTTTTGGTGTCAACGCTTCCGGTCGGCTCATCCGCCAGAAGAAGTTTTGGATTATTGGCAAGCGCTATAGCAATCGCAATCCGCTGCTGTTCTCCGCCGGACATAGTATTTAAGCGATTATTCCGTTTTGCTGTCATACCCACCTGTTCTAACAGTTCAAGTGCCTTTTCTTTTTTCTTCTTCTGACCTGAAATGTGCATCGGAAGCATAATATTTTCCAGTGCTGACAGATATGGGAGCAGATTTCTCGCATTGTTCTGCCAGACAAATCCGACGGTATCACGCTTATAACACACCAGTTCCCGTTCCCCCATGGTAAACAGATTCTTTCCATCCACCAGAAGTGAACCGGCACTCGGACGATCTAATCCGCCAATCATATTCAAAAATGTAGATTTCCCACTTCCACTGTTTCCGATTAATGCCGTAAGCTCTCCTTTTTCCACCGTCAAATCAAGTCCCTGGAGCGCCAGTACTTCTGTCTGTTTTGATTTGTAAATTTTAACCAGACCATCCGCCTGAATCATTACTTCTGACATACCACTTCTCCATTCAATAATTCAATCTGCATATCTCCCGCATCCATCAGTCCCATATCGTGTGTCGTCATTAAAATGGTAACCCCCTCTGTCCGTGTGATTTCACGAAACAGTTCCACCACCTCTGCTGCCATGGCACTGTCTAACTCCGCCGTTGGTTCATCTGCAAATAATATCTTCGGATGTCCTGCAATTGCACGGGCAATCGCCACACGCTGCTGTTCTCCTCCTGACATCTCCGCCGGCATATGCTTCATGCGCTTTCCAAGCCCCACCATCCTTAAACACTCTTCCACACGCGCTTTATTTTTCATCCGCCATCCTGCCATGCGGAGCGCAAATTCCACGTTCTGGTATGCATTCATAGTGGGCATTAAAGAAACCGCCTGAAAGACGAATCCCATTTCTGTCCTGCGCAGAATTTCACGCTTCCTTTCACTGAGTGTGGTAAGTTCCATTCCATTTAACATGACGCTTCCCGATGTCGGTTCATCAAGTGTTCCCAGAATATTCATAAGAGTCGTCTTGCCAGAACCGGAACGTCCTTTTAAGATGGTAAGTTTTCCTGCCGGAATAGAGAGATTGATATTTTTTAATGCCGTAAATTCCCCGCCTGCCCCTTTAAACACACGGGTCAGATTTGTCACCTTCATTGCTTCTTCCATCCTTATTCCTCCCCAAGTTTCAGTGCTTTTGTGATATTCAGACGAAATACAAGCACAGTCAACACCACAAGGCATATTAACATCGCAGATAAAATTCCCCCATACAGCCGCATCTGGTCGCCGGCATCAGAGATAATCCGCATCGGCAGAATCTGATTTGCCGCTGCATACGTGCGCTGCAGCATCGGCACAAACATGGCAGATGTCATTTTTCCAATTCCGATTCCCGCAAATACTGCACACACGCCGGAAAAAAACTGCTCCATAAACAGCATCTTAAAAATTTCCCCCTTGTGCATACCACATGCTCTTAAAACTCCAAATACCATTTCTCTTGCACGTATGGACATAATCCAGTAAATCAGGTAACCAGCCGTACATAATACCAGCATCACAATAAAACTCATGGTAAGCACGCCGTTTGTTCCCTGCAAAAGAGGATCTTTTGAAACTGCTTCCATATCTTTTGCCTTAATTGTGATTTTTTTCACAGGTACATCATTTTCTTTTATCCAGTCATAAACTGCCTCTGTATCAGTTCCCGGTTTTAATGTCATCCACACTTCATACGGTGTCACACCCCAGAACTCCCAGAGCGTATACAGGTTTGCAATAATCAGAAGGTTCTCCTGTTTTACAACCTCCCCCTCCTCATTGACAGAAATGTCTGCCGGCTCGTAACCGGGCCAGTAATCTACAAATCCAAGTACTTTTCCTCTCGCCTCACTGCCATCTTTGTTACTGTAAAAAATAGTATCTCCGACATTGCACTCCAGTACATTTTTACAATTGGAAGATAACAGCACACCCTCCGGCTCCACCGCAAGTTCGTTTAAATATTCATAATAAGGCTGCGCAAGCAGTGCATCGGAAAGATGCGTGTTCTCTCCAAATTCCTTTGTATGAATTCCCATGACCGTCGCTGTCATCAAAACCTTGCTTTCTTTTTTCACACTCGCCTTCCGTTCCATCAGAACTCTCGTATAGGATGCAGCACCCGGAAATCCCGCATATTTGCCATAATCCGGTTCATAGTACGTAAACGTAACATCCGGATTGATTCCCAGAAACGCCCTGTTATCCTTCCATACCTCCTGCAGCATCACATCCGCCCCATCGAGATACTCCTGGTTTTCCTCTGCATTCTGCAAAATCGTGCGTGCCACGGTTGCATGAAACATTCCAAGTGAGACCGTTAAAATTAAAAACAACATAATAAAATGCTGCCTGCTCCCGTTTTTGATAATCTCAAGGAACGCTGCATATTCCGCCGGCTTCCACCATCTCTTCCCAATCTGGTAAATGCCCTGCACCAGCCACGGAAGCAGCCGGATAAAAAGCATACCGGCTCCCAAAATAAAAAGAGAAGAGCTGACATAAAGAAGCGGATCCATCGTCTCCCCCTTTAATGCACTTTCTTCTATCATCGTCATCTGTCTTGAATAATTGTAATAACCGTAACAGCCCACTGCCAGAAAAATGACATCCAAAAAACAGCGCTCCCATAATTTTTTTCTGTGCACGCTTCTCTGCTGTTTTAATTTTACGATGGTTACCCTGCTGTGCCAGATCGCCGGAATTGTCATAATCAGAATACATACCGCCCCGGCAGCCGCCGCATACCAAAAGACCTCCTCCGTATAAGCAACCGTCAGGCTGTGCTCGAACTGGAACTGTAAAAAATGGTCTGCTGCCCCTAACAGTTTTGTAAAAGCACCTCCGAGTGGAATTCCAAGTATAGCTCCCACTCCCGTCAGAAAAATGCTCTGATACAGATACAGCAGAAAAATCTGCTTTCCGGAAGCACCACGGCTCTTTAACACCGAAATCTCATTCCGCTCCATCTCATAAAGCTGTCCGGAAATCATGAACAAAAATGCTGCTAAAAGAATCAGAACCGGTATTTCGAGTATCACAAGCGACCCATCGATTCTGACTTTTTTTCCCTGATAATCTTTTAAAATCTGCTCATAGGGCGGGACAGACATCGTGCTGCGGTAGTCACTCTCTTCCTCAAGATAACGGGTCTTTTGAAGCAGTGGAACCACCTGTGCATCACTAAGATTTTCATATTCAAATAAATGATAGTAATTACAGGTAATCGTATATTGAGCCGCCTGTTCTCCGCAGAAATTTTCATTGAAAATTTCTTCCTTTATCAGACACGCATTCTGAAGTTCCTGCTTTGTAACCTGCCAGTAAAAATCGGATGCATCTGTCTTCTGAAACACTCCGGTAATCCGGACTTTTATGGGGTTTCCAGCGGCATCTTTCACCGCATCCAGACAAAATGTGTCACCGACCATCACATTTAAAGATACCAGTGCGGTTTCGCTTACAAGCGCTTCGACATATCCGTCCTCTGTCATCCCACTCTCTGAGAGATTTTCTCCAGCGGCAATTTTAATATGTTCCTCCATTCCGGAAAGAAATGCCAGTCGTACTTCCGTTTCCCCTATTCCGGTCCGCTCATACGGAAATTCTGCTGCTGCACGCGCCAGAAGATAACAGCGGATATTTTCTTTTTCCTTTACCCCAAGTTCTTCTGCCAGATTGGACATGAATTCTTCCATCCGCGCAATTGTCCTTCCACCGGCATCCCGCTTGGAAATCACCCGAAACTGATTTCGTGCCGGCCAGTCTCCCTCTGTCTCAAGATATTCCGTAAATTCGTCGGCTAACATACGGTCATATGCTGCCTTGCGGTACATCGGAAAACTCACAACCGTTGCCACAAGCAGCACAATTCCCAAAAGCAGACAGACAACCATCCACTTTTTATGCCATAATTTTTGCAGCATTACTCCAAGCATACTACCATCCCCTCTTCCAATCCATCCAGAACCCAGTAATTTTTCGCATCATTTCCCCCAACAAGAATATTCTGGTTGACATAAGTTCCATCATCTTTGCAGATTGTCACATAACAGGCTCCCGCAATCCGCTTTACTGCCTCCTTCGGAACGGTAAGAACCCCTTTCATCTCTCTTACGTCGGCGCTCACTGACAGCTTCGTCCGGTAAAATCCACCGTTTGCCATGGCAGCGGAAATCTGTTCCGTCATCTCGTGTGGCAGTCCGATATAGGCATCCGCACTTTCTAGTTCTTCCGACAATCCCGCTTTGGATGCATTGATTACATTTCCTTCAAATACCGTGGTATTCCCAAGCGTGTCCTGATAAGATACCTGCACTTTATTTCCAAGGTTCAGCAGACCATTCTCATTGGAAACAGCAACATAACAGTTTTTTTCATCTGCGATGACTGCAACTGTTTCACCAGACGCTATGGTCTCATTCTCCTTTTTGTCCATCGTCCATACAAGAATCCCGCTTTTGTCTGCGCAAATCTGGGAAATCTGCTCTGCCGTTTCAAGTTTTTCAAGTTCTTCCTGATAATTTTTTAAAGCTTTTTGTCTGCGGGCTGCCTCTTTTTCATTTTCAAATGTTCCCGCATCACGGATACGCGCTTCTTCACGTTCCATTTTTTTCTTTAATTCCTCTTTCGCAGCTGCATCCGTCTCCACCCGTATTTCTGCAATCTCTTCTCCTGCATTTACATAGGAAAACAGTTCCTTTTTATATCCTACCAGACAGACAGTCCCGACTTCTGCCGGATTTTTTACAACATAAGTAATCGGGCATTGGAAAGACCCACTCTCCTCAAAAGAAGCGGAAATACTTCCATACGAAACCTGCGCCGTGTCCTTTCCATGCGAAATTGCACTTTCCGACAGCGAAATTTCATCCCCTACTGAAACACCGGACAAAATTTCTGTATATACACCATCCGACATTCCCGTGACAACATCCGTCATGACTTTTTCCCCATTTTCAATCCGGTAGACATACATTCCCGATACACCCTTTTGCAATGCACTCTTTGGAACTGCCACAACGTTTTCCCGCTTTTCATAGACTGCGACAAGGACTCCGAAATCTCCGGCACTCAATGCACTTGTATCCCCATTTATCGAAAATGTGGAGTATTCTTGTTCGGATGCTTCCCGTTCTGTCTCCTCACCAAGCTCGTAGGATGTTCCGTTTACAAAGAGATAGAACTCCTGTGCCTGCTTCCGTTTGGACTGCCCGATATCATTACAGGTAAACATTAACTCTGAAAAATCTCCAACTGCTACTACTGACTTTTTTGCCGGCACATAATCCCCTGGCGCAAATGAACCAACATTTACAACCATGCCATTCATATCTGAATAAAGGAGTCTGCTTTTCTGCTCTCTGTGCAGATATTCTAGCTGTTTTTCATAATAATCCGCATCAAGTGCATAGAGTTCTTCGTTCTGATTTAATGACAATTCATAACCACGGATATCATTCTCAATAAGAATCACCTGACGGTTAGAATAAGATTTTTCCTCCTCTGTCTCATCTTTTTGATTTTCCTTTATCTCCTCGATAAGTTCCTTCTGCTCCTTAATGAGATCCGTCAAATCCTTATATTCTTCTTCGTAAGTTTCCGTCAGATTCTTTTCCTGTTCCTCCACGCTCTTTATCTGTTCTTCAATGCCCTGTGCATCCGCCTTTGCAAGAACACTGCCCGATGACACTTCCGTTCCGGGTGCAGCAACATAGCTGAAAAAAGTTGTATCTTCCAAAAAAGAATATTCTTTTATTTTGGGATAAATATATCCCGGCTCCACCTCATAATCATACAGATTATGAAGCATCACCTTTTCCGTATTTGCATTTGCATTTACAGGTTCTAACAATGTAATTTCATCTGATGGATTTTCTGTTTCGACGGCACCGCATCCACCAATCCCAAGTGCTGCGGCAAGCAGTATCACCGCCATTTGTTTTGTCTGTCCCCTCATTTTACAATAATCAGATCCCCTTCTTCTAATCCTTCCACAATTTCTGCGTAGTCATTTCCTTCCAGCCCGACTGTCACCCATTTTGCCTCTCTTATCCCATTGTCACCCTCTACGTACACATAGTTCTTTTCCGCAGCGGTATGGACTGCATAAACAGGAACACGGAGCACATTTTCCCTGCTGTCAAGTATCAGTGTAATCATACCGGTATTTCCAACTGCCAGCGTTAAATCCTGCATATCATCTCCTGCCTGAAACATCATCCGCTCCGTCCAGTTCTCCATTTCATAAGGGATTACATGAAAAACATTGTCTTTTTCCACACTGCTTAACACAAATTCGACTTCTGTTCCTTCTTTGAAATAATCCTTCCACTCCATCAAATCCGAAGAAAAAACGCAATGCCCGTTATCACTGATTTTAAAAACAACTTCATTCTCGTCCGATACAGACGTATTCAGGTTTTCTTTAATGTAGGAAATCGTTCCATCCATGCCAGCATACAGGTATGAACGTTTTTTCTCCTCCTCTAATTCAGCAAGACGGAGTTTTGCAATCTGTATGGCATCCTCGCAGTCTTCTTCCACATAACGGCAGTTTCTTTGTACCTCTTTAATCTGATAATCCATCTGGTCTTTTGCCTCTGGTGTCTCTATTCCGGTACGGTAATTCAGTTTAAGCGTATCTACATCATATTGACACTTCTTTTTTGCCTGACTTATGAGAAGTTCATTTCGTTCCACTACATACTCATATTCCTGCTGTTTTTCCTCTCCATCCATCACAAGCTGTGCAAGAAGGTCTCCTTTCTTTACCTCGTCCCCCTTTTTGACAAATACCGTATCCACCTGCCGGCCTGTCACAGGAAAATACAGTTCTTCTTCATTCACCTGCTCATACACACATGGTATCTTCTGGCTTAAGACCACATCCCCTCTTGTTACCGCAGCCATACTATATTCCACTTCGTTCTCTTCCTTTTCCACCACAAACACTTCCTCCGTGTTTTCTCCCCCACCGCATCCCACAAGAGATGCACCGGATAACACGGCACAAAGTATGTAAAAAAAGGTTCCTTTTCTGCCAGTCATTTTATTCCCCCTTGTCCATGGCATCTTCCGGTCTTTCTACAATCTGCAGTTTAAAATTGGTAAAATCTGCTGTCCCTCCTGTCTCCTTCGTTGAAAAGTATGTAATGGCAAAACGATATCCCATGAAATGTTCAAGTGAATATACCATAGAAAGTGGTTCCCCAAACTCCTTCCACTGTCCATCACTTTTCCTGTAAAAATATGCCACATCTTTTCCATCCCGGAAGTCACATATAATTTTTAATTCGACAGATTCTGATTGTATTTTCATTATCTCACATTCCACCGGCTCCATGCAATCACTATAATGACTCCATTCTCCCTTCTCCTCCTGGTTTTTACCACATTTCTGCAAAACGAGAGCGTACTCCCCCGCTCTTTTGGTGACAGCGAGAAATCCATATTTGCTTTGCAGGACACCGATTCCTGCATAATCTCCCTCTCTGATATTTCCTGCATCCACCGTTATCTCCGCTGTACAGCACGGTCCAAATGTCCGCTGCGTCAGTGTATTTTTTGCCTGTATTATATTATTACAGATATCGTTTGTTCTTCGTCTGAAATATCCACTCCGCTCTGCAAGTGACCACAGGGAATCATCCGGCTCATGATTCCACTGCCATACGGCATTTAGCGTTTCCCCTGTAAAATCATCATCCGCATACAAAGGCGTATAAACATACTCTGGTCTTTCACTTTTCGTCTCCATCATAAGTGGCACCTTTCCCTGCACCCCAAATACTGGAAATCCCTGTTCAAAACAGACCGGCACTAATACCGGCACTCTCCCGACTGCTCCGCGGTCCTGAAAAAGCATTGCATACCAGGTTCCATCAGGACTGTCTACAATTCCCCCCTGCGCAACTCCGGCATTTTGATATTCCATTGCGTCGTCAAGTACATTTCCCCCCTTAAATTCTCCAGTCAGGGAATCCGCCACATAGCACGCCTGCTGCCTGCGTCCATTCCCGCCCTTCGGCCAGTGAATAAAAAAGGCATAATATCTCCCCTGAATCTTATACAAATGACTTCCTTCAAATCCAAGTCCATAGTCATCCGTATCAGAAAGGACCCTCCGGTGCAGTCCGCCCTCCTTCGGTCCGCTTAAATCCTCTGCAAGCTCCGTAAGATAAATATCACGATTCCCATACATCAGATACACGCTTCCATCGTCCTCAAAGAACAGGGAACAGTCGTGATAAAATCCCTCTATCTGATGTTTCTCCCATGGACCACTCACCTCTTTAGCTGTATATAGATAGGTTTTTCCGATATCGTTTGCGACAAAGCACACATAGAAGATTCCATCATGATACTTAAGCGACGCTGCCCACATTCCCTTCCCGTAAATGCCAATGCCATCACACAGGCGCTGCCCCGGTGTATGGTCAAGTGCCGCAAATACATAAGAAGCAATTTCCCAGTGAAGTAAATCGTAGGAGCGAAGCACCACTCCTCCCGGCATCATATGCATGGTCGTACTAATCATGTAATATGTATCTTCTACACGAATAATATCAGGGTCCGGATAATCAGACCATATGACCGGATTTTCTTTTTTCATCATTTTTCCCCTCATTCCCTGTTTATTTCCAGATACGGTAATTTCCACTCAGCGCAAGCATTGCAAACAGATACAGAAAATTATCATAATAGCGCCTGTCTCCTGTGCGAAGCGGTGTTTCCCAAAACCTTTTTACGCACTCCACGGCATATTTTCCATCTGCCGCTAAAGATGCCTGGGCATTCACGGCGATAATGGCAGTCGGATGCAGTGCCTTCTCTTCAAGCCTTGTTCCGTCGATCAGAAAAACTCCATCCCAATGTTCTCTCTGTTCCTCACAGTAGAATCGCTGGAGGCGGTTGGCATTTTCCACCTGCCATGGGTCTTTTTTAAACCACAGATAATCCAGCCCGATATTTGCAATCGTGCGATAGGCATCGCTGTAATACCAGTCATGACGTCCAAACCACTGTACATCCCCCTCATGAGGTTTTCCATCATAATCCGCATATTCTGCACATAACCCGGTTTTTTCATGACAGGCAAGATGCAGATAGTCCCGGCTCGCCTCCGCTGCCTTTTTCCAGAATGTACGGTCTTTCTCATCTGCCCACAACGCAAACAATTCATAAAAATGTGGTAGATGATAGGACGGATCTGTAAATTCTACATTTGTGATAAATTTAATCAGATGAAGGTCCGGATTCCACATCGGTTCTCCCGGATGCCCCTCTTCCCCCTTGTGAATACACTCAGACAGAATTGCTCGCGCCTCTTTGCTATATGCGAAAATTCCATCCCCATCTCCCCAGCGGTTTGATGCAAAAAAGAGTGCCATTGCAAAAAATTCTTCTCCATCGGGCGCCGGTCCCTCGGCATTTTTGCTTCCATCAACCGCACAGGACCACGCAAAATAATTATGCCCGCTGCCGCCTTCTAAATACATATATGTCCGCGCCCATTTCCACAGACGGTCAAATTCCTCTTTTCTGTCAAGCTGTACGCACACCATCATGCCATAGGACATTCCTTCCGTGCGCACGTCATGATTTCCGGTATCTTCCACATACGCCATATCTTCCCCGACTTCATGATAAAAGCATTCCTCCTTTGTCCCATGAAAAATACGACGGAATGTATCCTCTACCCTCTGCTCTATTTCTGCCTCTGTGTAACCACACTCCTTAAAGACATTCCGGTAAATTCCTGTCTCAAATGCACCTGTCATCTATATTTCCCCCTTCACAAGATTCTGTTCTTTTACCACTATCATATCTGTTTTTTTATCCAAATACTTCCTAACCCTAGCCTTCTTTTTCCCATATATTGCGAAAAATGCCCCGCCTTCCGGCGGAGCATTTTTACTCGTCTCTTCTAATATGTCACTGTCAATTTCTGCGGTGCATTTCCGGTCAGTGCCGCACTCCTTGCATCCGGCTGGCAGCCGCCCACAAAAATATCATACGCACCTTTTTCAAGTGTGAAGTTTCCCTTCTCGTCATAGAGCATAAACGCTTCCGGCGAAAGGTGAATTTCCTCTGTCACAGATTCGCCCGGCTTTAATGTTATTTTTTTCACATACTTAAGCTGTGGATTTGGCGTCCCCTCCCGCTTTGCCTTTACATACACCTGTAAGATTTCGGTGCCCTCCCTGTCTCCGGTATTAGTAACCGTAACCTGTAATGTAATTCCATCCTGTGCATCAAACGGCTTGACACACTCTAAGTTTCCATACGCATAGGTCGTATAAGACAAGCCATAGCCAAACGGATAGAGCGCCTCATTCTCCATATAGCGGTAGGTTCTTCCCTTCATCGCATAGTCTGTAAACTCCGGCAGTTCCTCGGTTGTCTGATAAAACGTAATCGGAAGTTTTCCTTCTGGGTTTGCCCCTCCAAATAAAATCTCTGCAATGGCAGCCCCGCCCTGCGCACCCGGGTAAAAACCGTCAAGAATTGCGTCAACGTGTTCATCCTCCCAGGAAAGAGCCATCGCACTTCCGGCAAGTAAAACTACAATTACCGGTTTTCCGCTTTCCTTTGCGATACGGATGATGTCCGGCTGTAAGCCCGGAAGATTCAGGTTCGGCTTATCACCGCTTCCGTACTCATTTCCGGTATCTCCCTCTTCACCCTCAAGCGTTGCATCAAGTCCTACCACTGCAATGACGACATCACTCGCCTCGCAGACTGCCCGCACCTCGGAATCCCGGTCGTGCTCCATCGCAAGATTACTGGTGCGGTCACGGTAGAGGTGGCAGCCTTCCGAATAAAGAACACGCACGTTCTCCCCGACATAATCTTCGATTCCCTCTAACACTGTGATATAGCGTGAAGAAGTTCCCTCATAATTTCCAACAAGTGCCTTGCGGCTATCGGCATTTGGTCCGATGACTCCGATGGTATGTAATTTCTTCTTATCGAGTGGCAGGATATGATTCTCATTCTTTAACAGTACCACAGAACGTCTTGCCACCTCACGGTTTAATTTCCGCATTTCCTCGGAATCCACAACGGTATACGGAATCTTATCGAATGGATTCTCTTCTTTTTTATCTAAAACGCCTAATTTCATGCGCGCCATAAACAAATTTTCCACTGCTTCATCGAGCCGTTTCTCATCTACCATTCCGTTTTCCACCGCCTGTGTCAGAAAATGGAACAGATTTCCACAATTAAGGTCACATCCATTGTTCATTGCCATAGAAACCGATTCCACCGGCGTACTTGTCACCAGATGTCCCTCATGAAAGTCTTTAATTGCCCAGCAGTCTGAGGTAACGTGTCCTTCAAAGCCCCATTCTTTTCGCAGAATATCCTGTAACAGATAGCTGTTTCCACAGCATGGTGCCCCATTCGTCCGGTTGTAAGCACCCATCACTGCTTCTACTTTTCCCTCCTGCACGCAGGCTTTAAATGCCGGCAGATAGGTTTCCCTTAAATCCTGTTCGCTGACCTCTGCATTAAATTCATGTCTCACACTTTCCGGTCCGCTGTGCACTGCAAAATGCTTTGCACAGGCTGCTGCCTTTAAATAGTCCTCATCATGCCCCTGTAACCCCATAACATAACGGACTCCAAGCCGGCTTGTAAGATACGGATCCTCTCCGAAAGTCTCATGTCCTCTCCCCCACCTCGGGTCTCTGAAAATATTCACGTTCGGTGCCCAGAAAGTCAGTCCCTTATAGATATCTGTGTCATCGGCTTTCTGCTGCATATTAAACTTTGCTCTCGCCTCTGTGGAAACAGCATCTCCTACCTGCTCCAGTAAATCCTCATCAAATGTAGCAGCCATTCCGATTGCCTGTGGAAATACGGTTGCCGTTCCCGCTCTTGCCACACCGTGCAGTGCCTCGTTCCACCAGTTGTACGCCTTTATCCCAAGTCTTGGGATTGCAGGTGCCTGATAAAGCGTCTGCCCGACCTTTTCCTCCAGCGTCATCTGCGCAACCAGCTCTTTGGCACGTTTACGATACTCTTTTAATTTTTCCTGATTCTGATTTAATTCCATCTCTTTCCCTGCCTTATTCTCTCTTATGTTATTTCTATTTACTGCCAGTTTCCAGGTTTCGGTTTACTCACCCGGATAACCCGGCTCCGTTCCAGATTCATCAGAAGGAGCAGTCTTGCTTCATCTCTATATTTTGGCTCCATCAGATAGTAACAATAGGTATCAATCAGATTAAAATAATCTGCTGTGCGTCCTTCAATTTTAAAATTACAAAATCCCATTGGCAGATATTTCTCCCATATGTCCTCTGCCGAAATAAAAGTCTTGTATTCCTGAATATCATAGATGCTGTTACAGTTTCCGTATTCACAGTGCCAGCCGGGCACTGGTATCTGTTTATCTGCCGGATGCCTGCGGTTCTTTAATGTTATGCGCTGCTGCTTCGCAATTGTGCGGTAATGCTCTCCTCTTCTTGGGCATTCCGGAATACAGCATGCATTAACCAAAAGTTCACAGCGGGATTTATCCGTAATCTTTTGCAATTCCCCGAACTGGTTATTCAGATTATAATCAAGTACCACCAGTCCATAATCCTTTTTTAATTCCTCGTTGACACCTTCAATACCACGGATTTCCTTACAGGTAGAACTGTTTATCGTAAATCCCGGGTAATTCTTCCTGATATACGCCTCTAATATCGGGGATACAACCAGCACCTCATTCTTTCCGTTGTCCGCCGTCTTCATACAGAAATTGCAATAGGCATCCGCAAGGTCTTCCTCTGTGAGCAGCGGATTTGTATAAGTGTAACGCACCGGAATTCCTCTGGTATTTATGCTCTTTACCACTTCTTCCACAAAGCGTCTGTCGCACTGATCCCCGTTACTGAATCTTCCACCATTCCACAACGAAGTTGGAAATTCCCCAAAGAAAGATGCAATCTCAATATTATCCCGGAAATAATGAGGATATTTTTCTTTGAGGCTGAGAAGCATCATATTTAACGGATAATTATAACGAAGCCCCGGAAGATGAAATTTTGCTGTCATTTTCATATGCTACTCCTCCACAAAAACCCAGTACGAAGGTTTTGCCTCATAATTGTCATCAAACAGCAGCGGACACTGTTTTCTGGTTCCATCCGATGCTCCGCCCACATTGTTTGCCGTCTGAAGCCACGAATATTTATCTACCACTCCCCAGACGGTCATACCGGAAATATTAACGCCATCCGCTTTTAATTTCTGCATTGCCTGGTAAAGCTTCTGATACCGTTTTGCCTGCCTGTCAAACTCCTCGTCTCTTGTGGCATCTGTTCCATCATAGGAAGCACTCGCTGCCATATCCAGTTCTGTCACCTGTACTTTTCCGACAATTCTTGCAAACGTTCTCGCTGCCCGCTCAAATTCATCTGCACTCGGACTTTTCTCCGTCTGGTAATGCCCCTGCATTCCCATTCCGTCAATCCTTGCCCCTTGTGTATTCTTTACATCCTCAAGAAGCTGTATGATTCCGTTTATTTTCACATTGTACCACTCGTTATAATCATTGTAATACAATTCTACATTTGAAGGTGCATACCGGTTTGCAAACACAAATGCGTTACAGATATATTCCGGACTCCCGTAAACTGCCCACCAGCTTGAATTTTCTACATCACTGCGGTAAGTACCCGTATTGTCACTGACCGCTTCATTCACTACATCCCAGCCATAAAAAAGTTCTCTGTATTTGCTGTCTTCTCCGGTAAAATGTTCCAAAACGGTCTTTATGTACCATTCCTCACGCCTTGTCATCGTATCTTTATCTACATAGTCCCGGGTTTCATCATAATTCTCATGGAAAAACCACTCCGGTGTCTGGGAATGCCACACCAGCACATGCCCTCTGACCCGGATAAAATTATCCGGATGTTCCTCGTTCCACTCTAAAATCACATCAAGAATCTGTTCTGCAAGACTGAAATCCGTTTTGGGAACAGCCAGTTCTTCTCCGTTTAATGTCACGGTCTCCTGTCCCGGACACACCCTGCTGTAACCAAAAATTGCATCCGGTTTCAGTTCATTTCCAAGCGTGACGGCGTTAAAATGTCTTGTCACAAGTTCCATCTCACGTTCGTCTTTAATGTCAAATCCCGTGATGCTGGTTCCCGTGATAAAATCTTCCCCCATTACCGCTCCAATTGCATCTTTCAGTGGAACTTCCATTCGTTCTGTTCCTTCCGTATCTGCTCCTGCATCCGCTTCTGCAATCTCGCTTATTTCTGTCATTTCAGACATCAAATCCACTTCCTCACGCTCCTCTCCGTTACATCCTGCCAGTGTCATCATACCCCATACCATGCACAATGCTGCAAATTTTATTTTCCATAAACGATTTCTCATATAAATAATCTTGCCTTTCCCACAACAGGCAAACCTTGTGCCTGCTCTCACTTCATTCTTCCTGCACTGCTGTTTCAAGCACCGTCTCCACTCTTTTAAATTCTTCCAGCACATCCCTTTCTTCCGTCACATCTAACATCGGTGCCCCATCCACATCAAAATGTACCCGTCTGATTCCGCTGCTGCGCGGTCCCTCTTTTCCCGGTCTCGCATGATACGTGTTCCAGGTAAGTCCATTTTCATCCATCACATATGCGTTGTGTCCGGTTCCATACTCTCCCGGTACACTGCGTGCAGTCAGAATCGGATAGTTATATTTCCGCCAGTTTGATGCATCCAGCAAATTCTTTCCTTTTTCTATTTCAAGGCATCCAACCACATAGGTAACATCAACTGCCGCACTCGAAAAGGTAACGTAAAGTTTTTCTTTCGTCTGTAATGCGAACGGTCCTTCGTCTACAAATGTATGGTTATTTGCCCACCCATACTCCGGTTTTGACAAAATCACCGGTTTCGTCAATAACTGCTCCGGCTTATCCGGATTCAGTTTTGCGATATAAAGCCATGCTCCGAGGTCTTTGGGCAGAAACTGTCTCTGCGACCAGATGACATAGTAATCTCCCTCCCAGAAAAAGCAGGTCATATCCAGTGTAATTTCTTTTCCCGCTTCACAAATATCACTGCCATCTGCGCACTTGATTCGTTTTGGTCTTGACCAGTCTTCCCTGCAAACCGGATTGCCACCTTCCCTTAACTCCATCAGGTGGCTTTCTTCCCAATAAAATTCCCCCGTCGTCGCCGCATGAAAAATATAGAGTTTTCCATTTATCTCATGAAATTCAGGTGCCCACAAAAGTCCGCCGATTTCCGGATAGGTATCCGAGTCCAGAATCAAATGCTCCGGTGCACAGACAAGTCCTTCCAGCGTATCCGCCTCCCTGATATACAGTGTGTGGTTTCCATCTGCATCGTTTGTTGCAATAAAATAATACTTTCCATTCCATCTTGCCACACAGGGGTCTGCGCGGTTAATTGCAACCGGAAATACAAAATGTTCCTGTCTTATCGCTCCTTTAACAGTCTGCCTTCCCCGCTTTTTAAAATCAATGTCCGCCTTTTCCCAGTCCACCTTCCGTCTGACCGTTGTTCCATCACTGTAATACAAAACGGCATCCTGCTTCTCTAACTCCTCCCAGGAAGAAGCTGTCACATGTTTCGGAAAGGAAACCCCCGTATTCACCGGCGTCCACAATTTTTTTCTCAGATAATCCGCCTGCTCTTCTGTGATTTCAAGAATATTTCCACTGACACATCCTTCCGGCAGATGCCATTCTTTTCCCGGCATCCTCTGCACCTCTCCCTGCAATTTTTCTTCCTTCTGCTGTGCCACCGCCAGTTCTTTTTCTGCCAATGGTTCCACACATTCCGCAGTAAGATTTGGGACTTTTCCATAATGAAGGATTCCATCTTCCTCTCTCCAGCAGATAACGTACGCTCCAATTTTCTCTTCATAATAACAGGAAACTGCGTCAATAAAGGCTTCTCCCAGTTTTAAAAGTCCAAGCTCCCGATAGGAAATCAGGTTTTCTGATTCCCATACCAGAACGCTTCCTCTGCTCTCCTCATCATCCTGCCCTTCTGCTTCCACCCGGACAGCCATCACTCCAAATCCGCCATCCTTTTGCTTAAACAGCCACGGACTCTTTATACTCTTTGCATTCAGGGAACCGTCCGGATTTTCCGTTGCTTTTGCAAACAATACCCCTGAATTATGATTGAATGGTGTAAAACTTTCCTTCTCCGTTTTGATTGCCAGATGCATACTGTATGCCAGTTTTGCTTCATAGCACTCATTTTCACACACAGTACGTGTATACCCCATAATTTCTGCCATTTTTCAACCATACCTTTCCGTATCAAGAACATCCCTGCTCATCAATACTCTGCTATCTCCTATGGCTTTATCTTAATCTATCTCCCCCGCAGTATCTACCTAGTTTTTGTCACACACTCCCCAGTTATTGCGAACGTTACAGCAAAAAAAGCTCCCACAAAATGACTTTTTGATAAATCATTTTATGAAAGCTCTCTTTGTCACAAACTACAGGCGCACGGTCTGTCCCCCCGGAATCACTTTGATTTCTCCGTCAACACGAATCCAGATATCCATCGCATTCGGATTGTATACAAGGTCTCCGTCCAGTGTAAATCTCAGATTTTTTGCCGCCTTCATATAGTCCACAATCTGGATATTCGTTGCGTACCAGATATCCTCCTGTCCGCTCATCATCTCACAGAATTCTTCCATCAGCTCCCAGTTATTGTCGCGGTCAAATTCGTAGCTGTGTCCCCACACATACATCATATACATATACTGGGTCTTTTTGAGTTCTAAGAAACGCTTTCCGTTCTCAATCAGGTTATGGTTGTGATGGCAGGTTGCTTCCCATGCAAGGTAATTTTCCGGCATGGAAAAATCATCCGTATTTCCAACAATGCGGCTGTACTCGATACCAAGCTTTGGCAGAAGCTCGATGATTTCCCTATTATAAGAACCGTTTGGATAAGAAAGTCCCCGCACCGGATATCCTGCGATACGCTCGATATATCTGCGGTCCTCAAGCACCTGTACTGCCACCTGTTCAACCGGGCTTCTTGCAATCGTCGGGTGGGTTACGGTATGGCAGGACATCTCGTGCCCCTCGTAAAGAGCCTTCCACTCCTCAGATGGAATCCGCTCCGGTCCGTGCATCCCGGAATTTAAGTGAAAAGTTCCCTTGATTCCATAGCGGTTAAATATGGAGACGAGCCGTCTGTCTGCCAGTTTTCCGTCATCATAGCTCATCGTTAAAACCTTGTGTTTTCCTCCTGGAAAACAGATATAAATTACCTTCATTGCATCACTCATTTTCTGTTCCTCCTGTGCCTTTTGCACATTTTATCCTATCTGCTATTTTACACAAAAACAGAGCATATCTCAAGCGGATTCTACTCCATCATAAGTTCTTCCACTGTCACAAACACATAACCCTGCTCCTGTAAAGTATCAATGATTTGAAACGCCGCTTTCACGGAGGATTCCGATGCGTCGTGAAGGAGAATAATGTCATTTTCCTGCACTTTATCAAGGACGCGTGCTGCAATGACAGAAGAATTATCCGTTGCCCAGTCCCGCGGGTCTACATCCCAGAGCACCTCCATCATCGTTGTCTTGTAGTCAAGATTTTCCTTCCAGCAGCCAAACGGCGGTCTGATATACTGTGGATACTCCCCCGTCAGTTCCAAAATCACCTGGTTCGTCTTATCGACCTGCTCCACTGCCGCCTCATCGGTCAGATTGCAGAGGTTTACGTGCTCATAGGAATGAGTTCCAATCAAATGTCCGCCCTCATAAATCTTTTTTACAATGTCCGGAAATTTTTCCGCTTCCTTCCCCAACAGAAAAAAAGATGCCGTCACGTTCCGCTCCTTTAAGCCCTCAAGCAGTTCTTCCGTATAATCCGGGTTTGGTCCGTCGTCAAACGTAATTGCGACCTTCTTTTTCATTTCCAGCGTATCCGTTCCCGCGGTCTCAATGACCGCCTCCCCTGCCGCTTTTTCTCCCTTCAACGTTCCCTGTAAATAACCGCAAATAAAAAGCAGCACCATCATTGCCCCAAGCACCCACGGCTTGTTTTTGTTCTGATTTTTTCTATGCGCAAATCCCACAACCGGTATCATATCCTGTGACTTCACCCTTTTATATCCGTCACTAAAAATATATGCCGCGCAATGGGAAACGAGAACTTCTCCCACGCGCGGCATTTTATCCAACTTCTTTTTATGCGTTGTACATAATTTTTTCACTGTCAAACATCTTTGTTAAAATGAATACTAAAATTCCGGTATAAACCAGATTACTTACAACTGTAATTACAAAATTCACCGGCAGCATCGTAAAGGAGAAGATTCCATTCATGCACTGCACACTGTTATATAACGGAATCAGATACAGGTATGGTTCTTCCGGTGCACCGCCTCCCATCATGGTCGTAACAGAAAGCACCATGACTAAAATCATAAGCGGTGAAACAGCCGTTCCGGCTTCCTTGACGCTCTTGGCAAATCCCGAAATCACGGAAATGGCACCAATAATCACGAGCACAGTACTTAAAATCATAACCAGTAAAAAGACATAATCACTGATTCCATAAACACTTGCACTCATTTCATCAGCAGCCGCTCCCATCAGATTCGGGAGGGACAACATTGTTCCCACAAAACTTGAAAATCCGCTTAACAGTCCAATTACACTTAAGCTGATAATCTTTCCAATTGCAAGCTCGCTGCGCTTCATCGGTGTCACTAAAAGTGTGGCAATCGTTCCACGCTCCTTCTCTCCTGCGATGGATTCCGGCGCAATCGCCATACAGCCGCTGAATAAGAACATCATCATGAGCATCGGAAGCATCATAGAAAAGAACTGTGCCGAGGTATCCTTCTCGGTCGCCATATCATAACAGATTTCTTCTTCCGCATTGATGTCAAACTTATTGGAAAGTGCTGTCTCGTACTCATCTAACATGGCACAGACCATCTGGTATGCCGCAGAGGACTCCGTTGAGACAGAGTTATAATAAATCTGAATATCCGGCGCCGCATCTGTTGTCGCCGTGCCGTCATACACCGCAACCTTCTGGTCAAATTCCTCCGGAAATACAAGCAGAAGATCTGCTTCCTGTGCTTCTACAAGTGCCTTTGCATCGTCTTCCTCTGCCGCATCAATTTCTTTTACCTCAAACATCTCCTGCGTTTTCAAAAACTCCATCGACGCCGGCAATGACACTGCCTCTATCTGGTAGACATAATCATCTGACGTTGTAAACTGCTTCATCATCATGTTTCCCATGAAGCTGTAGAGAACATAAATCATGATTCCCGGCAGGAAAATCGTGGTAAGTACCATCCGCCTGTCACCGAAAAAGCGGGCAAATTCTTTTTTGATAATCGTAATCATATTCTTGCTCATGCTTCGTCCCCCACCATTTCTGTATAGATATCAAAGAACTTATCCTCTAAGGATTTCTCTGCTGTCACATTCTCTAATGTATCACAGCAGACCATCTGTCCGTTGATGATAATGCCGACCCTGTCACAGATTTTCTCAATCAGGCTGAAAATATGTGTCGAGACAATGACAGTCTTTCCCTCCGCTTTCAGTTCCAATAAAAAATCTGTTACTACTTTCGCAGTTATAACATCCAGACCGTTGGTCGGTTCATCGAAAATAATAATCTCCGGATCATGTACCAGAGAAATAATCAGTGATACCTTCTGTTTCATACCGGTGGAAAGATTTGCAACCTTCACCTCGGCAAACCGGTCAACACCAAACCGTTCAAATAGTTCCTTCTTTCGTCTCTCCCGCACCTCCGGCTCCACACCGTGCAGATTGGAAAAGAAGTCAAACAGATAATTCGGCGTAAAGAAATCCTCTAATTTCAGTTCACTTGTCAAAAATCCAATCTTGCCGCGCACTTCATTTGGCTCATTTACCACACTGCTGCCATCAATCAGGGCATCGCCCTCATCCGGCTTAATCAGTGTTGCAAGCATCCGAAGTGTTGTCGTCTTACCGGCACCGTTTGGTCCTAACAGCCCGAACACTTCCCCTCTGTATGCCTCAAAGGATAAATGGTCCACCGCCTTTTTCTCTTTGGCATGGGTTTTCTCTATCTTCTGCTGCTTCTTCGATAGCTTAAATGTCTTACATAATCCCTCAACCTTTAACAGTTCTTCCATCTTTTAAACTCCTGTCTATGATATGCACGCTTTACTTACATTTCCTAAAATGTTCCGGCTCCGACTGACGGCATCAGATAGTACATGATTCCTATCATCGGAATCGAAATGATAATACCCATAATCGAAAGAATCAGTCCGGCAACCGCCATTCCACTCTTCTCTCTCTGCTCTTTTAAGGAAACGATTCCGGCAAACAATCCTGCAAGCGCAATTCCGATACCGTATCCGCTGAATCCAACAAAAAGGCCTATGATTCCAAGTACAAGTGACATTACGGACGCCTGATGTACGTCTTTTTCTGACATCTTAATTTCTTCTCCCGCCTGGCGTCTTACAATCTCTTCGAGTTTTGACGGGCGAAGCAGAATCACGGACGGAATCAAAAACAACGGCAAGGTCACTACAAAATTAAGCCAGGAAATCTGATTGATTCCATCAATCAAATCTCCGATTCCAAAAAGTCCGCTCGGTACAAGTGCTGCAAAGTCCATCACTGCGTGGGCAATCACCGTAATCCAGAGGTTTCCGCATCGAAGATAAATCGCTGCAAATAAGATACCAAGAAGCGTTGCCTGGGCTGCCTGTGAAACAGCACTCATCACGGATACTCCGGATACGATATTAAATAAGTGCGCTGCTCCGAAAATCGCACTGCTTAGGATGATGGATAACAGTACGCCTGCTTTTGTTTTCTGGAATTTATCCAAAAACAGATGTAACACCGCACCACGCATCACAAGTTCCTCGTTGAGACCTACCAGAAACATGGTCAATGCAAATACCAAAATCCAGCCGAAAGACTGTAACTCTCCCTCGCCGCCCATTGATTTTACATAAAGCTGGGCAACAAACACATAACCACAGTAGCCAATCATAAATCCTGCTGTATAAAATCCGCGCAGGAAGCCGTCTCCCTTCTCCTTAAACACTCCCAGATAACCAAGCACTGCCAGAACAATGACAATGTAAACCGTACCGGCAAGCTCGGATGCCATCTGAAGCAGATATCCTTCATTTGGCAGTACCCACACAAACAGGAGACTGCTTAAATTCATCACGCCAAGAAATCCTGCCATCAGAATAATACCAAGTAACACAATGACAGCCTTTGGCAGCTTCAATACTTTTTCCCTCATAACTTCTCCTCTTTTTTCTATGTATTTTATGACAACTTTTCTTGTCACAAAATATCATAGCACTGACAACTTTTCTTGTCAACAACTATTTCTATAAAAACTGATTGCCGGATGGTTCTGTGTATGTCGTCTGTCCCTGGTTATCATCGTAAAAATAATCTTTGTAAAAATCGTTCAGGTCAGAGTCATCAAAATAATTGTGATACTCATAATCATCATAAGACGGTATGTAGGACGGCGTATTTACCGTTGAAATAATCAGTGCCACATACAAAATGATGGTAAGCACAAACGATACCGCTGACAGAATAATTCCCGCAATTGCCATCCCTTTTTTCCGGTATTTTACAAGCTGAATAATTCCAAACACGATGGAAACGATTCCAAGAATGTAATTAATCCAAGTACAAAACAGGCAGAGTGCCAGAATTCCAAGCACCATTGACACGATACCGTCTGTTGTCTTATCCGGCTTCTCCGGCGGCATCTCATTCTGCGGCGGCATCTCATTCTCCGGTGGCATCTCATTCTGCGGTGGCATCTCATTCTCCTGCCATGCTTCATTCTGCTGCACTGTCTCATTCTGCTGTACTGTCTCATTTTCCTGTAATATCTGGTTATCCATGTACTTCTTCCTCCTTCTGTGGCGCCTTTGTACGCTCTATAGGGTGTGTTTTTAGATACTCCTCCAAAATTTCTGCGGCATCTCCCGCAAGTTCCTTACAGGGGCGTTTTTTATAGTATTCCGGCGTCCGCTCCTGCGGTGTCGGATCCTCTCTCTTTACCGAAAGTCCCAAAAGTTCACGGCAGATGATACTTCCGTGCCGCTCCTCAAATGTTTTGGCAAGTTCCTGAATTCTCGCGTAGTGCTCCGCCTTTGCCTTCGGATCTTTGGGATTGTCATATCCATAAATCAGCCCCACTGCCAAAAACATTCCGCTGACCGTGCCGCACACCTCGCGCAGCCGTCCCATTCCGCCTCCAAAGGAAGACGAAAGCCTTGCCGCTGTCTCCCAGTCCATATCATAATAGTCTACAAACGTAAGGAATACTGACTGTGAACAGTTGTATCCTTCCAGAAATAATTCCATTGCCCTTTCCCGTCTCATAATCCACCTCATTTTCTATCATACTATTACTATATCTCTTTTTCAGTTGTCACACAATGCCTTTGCAAAAAACTCTGAAAGTGGTATAATCGTCATAATCTTAAACAAAGGAAGGAATGGCACATGAGCACATTAAATCTGACCTTATTAACAGATCTGTACGAACTGACCATGATGCAGGGCTACTTCAAAAAAGGCAACCGCGACGTTGTCGTCTTTGACGCTTTTTACCGCAATAATCCCTGTGGTGGCGGATATTCCATCTGCGCTGGTTTAGAGCAGGTGATTGATTATATCGAGAATCTTCATTTCGATGCTGACGATATCAGCTATCTGAGAAGCCTTCATATTTTTGACGAAGATTTCTTAGAATACTTAAGTAACTTCAAATTCTCAGGTGACATTTACGCAGTCCCGGAAGGAAGTCTTATCTTCCCAAGAGAGCCGCTTGTAAAAGTCGTTGCTCCGATTATGGAAGCGCAGTTAATCGAAACCGCAATTTTAAATATTGTAAACCATCAGTCCTTAATCGCTACCAAGGCAGCAAGAGTCTGCTATGCAGCCAAAGGAGACGGCGTTATGGAATTTGGCTTACGGCGCGCACAGGGTCCTGATTCCGGCACCTACGGTGCAAGAGCTGCCATCATCGGCGGCTGCAAGGGCACTTCCAACGTGCTTGCCGGACAGATGTTTGACGTTCCGGTCTTAGGCACCCACGCACACAGCTGGATTATGAGTTTCCCGGATGAGTATACCGCCTTTAAAGCATATGCAGACCTCTATCCAAATGCGTGCATTCTGCTTGCAGATACTTATGATACATTAAAATCCGGTGTACCGAATGCCATCCGTGTCTTCACTGAAATGCGTGAAGCAGGCATTCCGCTCACCTACTACGGCATTCGTATGGACAGTGGTGACCTTGCTTACCTCTCCAAACAGGCAAGAAAGATGTTAGACGATGCCGGTTTCCCGGACGCTGTCATTTCTGCATCCAACGACCTTGATGAATACCTGATTGAAAGCCTGAAATTACAGGGTGCAGCGATTACCTCCTGGGGTGTCGGAACTAACCTTATTACCTCCAAGGACAACCCAGCTTTCGGCGGTGTTTACAAGCTTGCCGCCATCAAAAATCCAGACGGAACCTTTGCTCCTAAAATCAAGCTTTCCGAGAACGCCGAAAAGGTCACCAATCCGGGCAACAAAACCTTCTACCGGATTTATGACCGCGAATCCGGCAAAATCAAGGCAGACCTTATCTGTCTCGCAGATGAAACCTTTGATACTTCAGAAGAGATGCGTCTCTTTGACCCGAATGCCCCGTGGAAAAAGACCCGCCTTCCGGGCGGCAGCTACACGATGCGCGAAATGCTCGTTCCGGTTATCAAAGAGGGCAAGACGATTTATCACTCTCCAAGCGTCTTGGAAATCCGCGATATCTGTGACCATGAAAAAGAGACCATCTGGGATGAAACAAAGCGTTTCGTAAATCCGCAGGAAATTTACGTTGACCTCTCCCAGAAACTTTATGATATGAAGGCTGCCATCTTAAATCAGATGAGCGTCTGATCCGATATTTATGTGGTGTATATTGCAGAATAAAGTGTGCGCCTGACGCACACTTTCGCCTGCTTTAGCAGGTTGTGTGATGCGGTATGCGAAGCATAAACTTCTTCTCCGCGAGCTGCGCATCCTGTCCGGTAGGACTTTTTGCTCTATAGGAGCACAGCTTTCGCACTTTAATGTAGCACAGTATTCCCTATAGAGCAAAACAGCCGGATTCTTCCAAAACCCGGCTGTTTTTCTTTGCAAATTCTTCTGTTTTTTAATTAAATCCTACAATTTTCTGTGACAGCTTATAGGCAGCGACAGAAATCTTTCTTCCGCCACGTCCCGGCAGATTCATGGCGCTTCCCATAATTCCGTTTCTCAAATGATGGAATAACCGTAAGTCCTTATCCTTGATATAACTCCAGAGTTCTCTCTTTTTCTCAAGGTTCTCCTCTGTACCGGAGCGAATCAGCATAATCGTGGAGATAACCGTGATAATCTCGAGGTAATTGAACATATAGCGGCGCAGCCTGCGGTTTTGAATCTTCCACAAGTCAAACTCATCCACCATAATCTTATTGACGCGAATCTGCTGGTCAATTCGTCCAATCATCACTTTTTCATTGACCGACTGGTCTTCTCTTCCGATAAAGTAACGGTAAAAATCCACATCCATATAGTACATATTCTTGACAGAAGGAAGCGGCGTGTATACATAGATATTATCCACATAAAACGTGTGCTTCGGCAGCTCTAATCCACAATCTCTCAAAAGCTGTGTGCGGTAAATAACCGAGTGCATCAGAATATACTGTCCTTTGTGGATATGTCCCACCTCACTCCAGGTAAACATCCGCTCTTTCGGCAAAAAGGAATAATGCATCACCTTCTTATGCTTGGCACCTTCCTTCTCATAAACGTAGTTTGCAACAAACATATCAAGCGTTTTCGCACCGCCCGCCAAATCTCTTAACTTGTCAAGTATCTTTGCATATGCTTCGGCATCTACCCAGTCATCACTGTCTACCACTTTAAAGAACAGTCCTGTCGCATTCCTGATTCCTGCGTTGACTGCCTCTCCGTGTCCGCCGTTCTCCTGATGGATGGCACGCACAATTCCCGGGTATTTCTTTGCATACGCATCTGCGATTTCCGGTGTGCTGTCCTTAGAACCGTCATCTATAACCAGAATCTCAACATCATCGCCACCCGGAAGCAGGGACTTGATGCAGTTCTCCATATAGTCCTGTGAATTGTAGCATGGAATTGCAAATGTGAGTAATTTCATGTGTCTATTTCCAAACCTTTCTCTTATTGTTTCTGATTTTCAATCATCAATTATATTTATTATACACACTTTCCGCCTGTAATCCAATTCCTTTTTTCTTTAGACTTTCTTAAGTTTCTGCTCTTTGTTCATATTTTATTTACAAAAATCTCATAAACTTAGCATACGTTCTTCATATTTTCCGGATATACTAAGTACATAAAGTTGATAACAAGTTTTCTTTTTCATAGAATGTCTGGCAGCTTGTCAGACTGCCTTGCTTCCCGGAAGCAGGGTTCCTCCCAACAGATAGTGATTTTTTCACTTTCCATAAAACAATCTTTTTCATACAAACAGCCGGTGCATCTGCACCGGCTCCCTCTTTTTTTATCCCTGTTTTTCTTCCTGCTCAAAGCGTTCATTCCCAAGCATGATATTCAAGTTTTTTGCATAGGCGGCAAATGCGGACGGAATGGCGTAGCGCGCCATCGCATCCGAAGCCTCCACAAACAATAAATTCCCGGTTTCCTCAATCGGCTCCTCTATAAGGATTGCATATCCGTTCATATGCCATTCCACATGGGAAAAAATATGCTTTGCATTTTCTAATTTCTGGATACGAATCGGCGTATATCCGAGTTTTTTCACTTCCTCTAACGCTTCCTCCTGCCCGAGGGCACCGGAAACATTCGGCAGCTCATAAAGCCCTGCTAAAAGCCCCTTGTTCTCTCTTTTCCGGATTGCCACTTTTTCTCCGTCCCGCAGAATGAGCACGGTATGTTGTTCAATCCGGCGCGCTTTTGCCTTACTTTTTACCGGAAGAGACGCTGTCAGATTCTCCCGGTTTGCAAGACAGATTTGCTGCCACGGACAGCTCTCACAAAGCGGTGCACCATTTGGAACGCACACGGTCGCTCCAAGTTCCATCAATGCCTGATTAAAGCTTCCCGGAAGATTTTCATTTTTAAGCTTTTTCTTTAAATCAGAAGGTATCGTGACTTCAGAGAGCAGCTCCCTTAATACGCTTTCCACCTCTGTCCGAAAGGACGGCTTTGCGATATCCGTCGTATCGGCGGTAAGTCTTGTCAACACGCGGAATACATTTCCATCCACCGCAGGAACAAACTTCCCATAGGCAATCGATGCCACGGCACCGGCAGTGTAATTGCCAATTCCCTTTAATTTTAACAGATTCTCGTACTCTGCGGGTATCACACCGCCATACTCTTCCATAACCTGTATGGCAGCCTTTTGCATATTACGCACACGATTATAATAGCCAAGTCCTTCCCATAATTTTAAAAGTTTATCCTCCGGGCACTTTGCTAATGCTTCCACTGTCGGCAGTTCTGCCATAAAGCGCGCAAAATACGGTTTTACCGCCTCCACACGTGTCTGCTGTAACATGATTTCTGACACCCATACCCGGTAAGGCGCCGGTTCGCTTCTCCACGGAAGTTCCCTCGCATTCTCCAAAAACCAGTTTAATAACGGCTCCACACACTGTTTTAACTCAAATTCTCTTAACATGGATGCTCCATTTCTATCGTAGTAAATACCATGTGCTTCGCACACGGTATCTGGTAACTTATGCGCACTCCGGCGCGTATAATGTCTGTCGACATTATACCATGTGCTTCGCACACGGTATCTGGTAACTTATGCGCACTCCGGCGCGTATAATGTCTGTCGACATTATACCATATCGCACTGCCTTCCGCGATGGTTTTTCCCCCTAAAATCCGCAATTTTGTATTGACAAATTCCACCAAAAGCAGTACTCTAATACTAATGATATTGTTAATTTTTTATCAAACTATGTTTCAGGAGGGTTACGAATCATGAGTGAATTCAACAACTTAAAACTTGACATCGCTGACCAGATTGCCGTTCTTACAATCTCCAGACCGGCAGCATTAAACGCTTTAAACAGCGAGACCTTAAACGAGTTAAACGTTGCTTTAACCGAAATCGAGGCTATGGATGATGTAAAAGTAGTCATCTTAACCGGCGGTCCGGACAAGAAAGGCAACGAGTTCAAATCCTTTGTTGCAGGCGCAGATATCTCTGAGATGGTAAACTTCACCGCAGCAGAAGCAAGAGCTTTCGGTATGAGAGCTTCTGTTCCATTCTTCAAATTACAGAATATGCGTCAGGTTACCATCGCCGCAGTAAACGGCTTTGCACTTGGCGGTGGCTGCGAGATTTCCATGGCATGTGATATCCGCATTGCTTCTGAGAACGCTTCCTTCGGACAGCCTGAAACCGGTCTTGGTATCATTCCTGGATTCGGCGGAACTCAGAGACTTGCCCGCTTAGTTGGTATGGGACGTGCAAAAGAAATGATTTTCACCTGCGATTCTATTGATGCCGCAGAAGCATACCGTATTGGTCTTGTCAATAAAGTTGTTGCTCCGGAAGAGTTAATGGCGACTGCAAAAGCAATGGCAGCTAAGATTATCTCCAAAGGAAGCTACGCTGTATCTGTTGCCAAGGCAGCAATCAACAACGGCTATGATATGGACATCAAGAACGCCGTTGAGATGGAAGCAAATCTTTTCGGTGTTGCCTGCTCCACCAACGACAAAAAAGAAGGTATGACCGCATTCTTAGAGAGACGTGCAGCAAACCTTACCGATTTCTAATTGTTCGTACATACATAAGAAAAATCCACTTTGCGAGTATTCGTGAAGTGGATTTTTTATGTTTCAAAAATTTTTAATCTTTGTACTATCTCATCCGGTAAAGTGTTTCGAAGCTGATATATAGCCACACCTATCGGTGCATTTGTCTGTTTTATCCTTACTCTTACATATGATAATGCCTATAGGCGGATTTTCATCTGGCAGTTTTACCTGTTCGTCCAAAACCGTAAGATATATTCTGACCTTTGATATGCTATTACTATTTTACGGCAAAAAACGCGCAATGAAAAAGGAACCATAACCAGGAAGCTTTTGGATTGCGCGTTTCAAAAATTCTCATTCTTTAGTTTTTCTTTCCAAGTGTAACGGAAATTGTCTGCTCGGTGTATTCACCGTTTGCATTTCTCATAACGGTTACATCAACGGTTGTTCCTGCCTTATAGTACTCGAGTGTACCGGACAGTCCTTCCATGGAAGTAATGGTCTTTCCGTCAAATTCTGTGATGATATCACCACTTACGATTCCAGCCTGTTCTGCTGCTGAACCTTCGACTACCTGTGCTACATAGACACCGGTTGGCATATTGTAAGTCTTTGCCACATCACTTGTCACATCGACACCTGCAATTCCAAGATAAGCACTCTCTGAAGCATCTACTTTTTCTTTGGTAATCAAATCCTGGATAATCGGTGCTGCAGTGTTAATCGGGATTGCATAACCGATTCCCTCTACAGAAGTATCGGAGTATTTTACAGAGTTGATACCAATTACCTCACCTTTTGCATTTAACAGGGCACCACCACTGTTACCAGGGTTGATTGCTGCATCTGTCTGAATCAGTTCTGCAGTGTAGTTCGTTCCTGTACTGGAATCAGAAACAGATACCTGACGGTTTAATGCACTGATATATCCACCTGTTACAGACTGACCATATCCAAGTGCGTTACCGATTGCGATGCAGGCATCACCAACGCTCAATGCATCGGAATCTCCAAGTGTTGCTACCTTGATGTTTCCAAGCGTGTCGGACTCAACACTGCTCTTTGCAACGCGGATAACCGCAAGGTCGGTTGATGGATCAGTTCCCTTGATGTCGGCACTGACAGTTGAACCATCACTGAATGCAACAGTAAGGCTTGTTGCGTTCTCTACTACGTGATTGTTTGTTGCAATATAAAGATAATCATTATCCTCGCTTACAATGATTCCGGAACCGGCACTTGTGCTCTCATAAGTCTGTGTGCCGCCGCCCCAGTAGTTGCGGTATTCTGTCTCGCTTATATTTGTAATAGAAACAATAGAAGGCATTACCTGCTCTACCACATCGGAAACTCCGGCTGCTGCATAGGTACTCGAAACAGAAGTGGTCTCTAAGCTGTCATCGCTGTTCTTTGCCAGAACGCTTCCGCTTGAGGAACTTCCCTCACTTGTCTGTGGGAAAAGCTGGCCGGATGCAAACCGTACACCCTCAAATGCTGTTCCGGCAACAAGTCCAAATACCAATGCCAGTGCTGCACATTTTGCAACCTTTGTTCCAAATCCGCCGGATGTTTTTCTTCTCTCATGTCTCTTCTTCGGCTCTTTTTGTGTGGTACTCTGATAGGTATTGCCCGCATTGTTCTGGTAAGCATTGCCTGCATTGTTCTGGTAAGCATTGCCTGCATTGCTCTGATAAGCGTTACCTGCCTGATTTTGATATACTCCGGTATTGTTCTGATATCCGGTGTTGCTCTGGTAATACGGGTTCCGCTGCTGATACGGATTTGCGTTTGCATTTGCATTTGCGTTTGCGTTTGTATTTACATTCTCACTCTGTACGCCTGCATTCGGTATACTGCTGTTTGGCATACCACCCTGATTTGTGTTGTTATATTCATTATAGTTATCCATATGAATTTCCCCTTTCATCTCATGGATCTTTGTTCCATTCCTTTTATGCTTTAAAGTCTATCTTAGAATTGTGTAGGAATTGTGATGAAATTATCAAAATTCTATGTTTTTCCAGATTTTTATAGAGCAAAAGTGTGCTTCGTACATTTCCTATAAAGTAAAGAAATCCCTTCTGCCGCTATAGGCGAAAAAGGGATTTCTTTTATCATTCCATATGAAATTACTTCTTTTTAATATCCGTCACCTACATGGTATCCGGTATCAGATTCAATGGTCTGGCTGCATGCCTTGACAGTCGCAGACGGCTCGTAATCATCATCATCAAACAGGAACTTATGCAGCTCGTCTACATTGGATTCCAAAGTACATGGTGCAACAACATCTCCCTTAGAACCAAGTGTTATTGTGTTCTTCTCAAACGGGAAACCTTCCATGTCACCAAGCTTATAGTTAAATACCTTTGCTGCAAGTGCAATCATATCGGTACTGGTATAGCTTGTTTTGATATCAGAGAATACGGTATCAATAATCTTGTTGATGGTTGCAAGGTCAGAACCCTGTGCTTTCTCTACAACCTTTGCCAATACCTCACGCTGACGCTCCGTACGCTTGAAGTCACCACCTGCTGTGTAACGCACTCGTGCGTATGCAGTTGCCTGTACACCGTTTAAGGTATAATGACCGGCACCCGGAAGCTGAATTGCCTCATCTGTCTTTCCACTGACTTCCGCTACCTCATTAATATAACCATACATATAAGCAGCTTCATCATCCGTGATATCCATCTCAATACCACCTACCAAATCAACCACTTCTGCTACGGCATTAAAGTCTACCGTCACATAATCCGTGATATCCAAGTCAAGATTGGTATTTAACATATTGATTGCCTGCTCCGGACCACCTGCTGCATATGCGGCATTACATTTACGGAATTTGCCATATCCGATATCAAGATAGGTATCACGATATACAGATACCAAACGTACTTCCTGTGTATCATTGTTAATACTTACAATCATGATAACATCACTGTTTCCACTGGATAAATTTCCTGAGGAACGGTTGTCCAATCCGAAAATTGCAACATTCTTATATCCCTGCATGATTTCAACGGACTGTTCCGGAATATCCTCATTAACCACGATATTATTATGTGAGAACGAGCTATCCTTTCCGATTCTGGAGAGCTTCAACCATACAAACAATCCAATTGCAAGTACAATCAGCACAATAATCTCAATAATCAGAAGTATAACCTTATTGTTTTTCTTTTTCTTTTTGGAACCGCTATGCTGTTTTGCAGCACTATGCTGTTTTCCTGATGTTTTTCTTTGTTCTGCGTTACTCATTCCTCTTATCTCCTAATAAGCATATTTTTGTAAGTGTCCCTACCAAAAACAATTTAACGTAATATTTATCATACAATATTTTTTTAGAAAGCACAACTCATTTTTCTTAAAACGGAAGTGGAATATTCTTAAAAATTTCTTTATTTTTTCAGATTCTCTTACTCCGCCAGCGAATAACCTGCTCTGTCCGTCCTAAAATTCGGATTATAGCAGGCATCCGGCTTCTCAATTACACTCTTCCAGCGCAGTTTCAAGTAGTCTCTGTCCTTTTTCGACCACGCAGTTTCCGGATTCCATTTTTTTTCTGCTTTACGGTCTTTCATCCGAAGCACTGCCCCCGGTTCATAAACCACCAGCTTTTTCTGCTCCCGTACTTTCAGACACAAATCAAGTGCCCCTGCTGCCGGTGACAGACCGTCTTTTATCCCATAGGAACAGTCGTCATAGACACTCTTTTTGATTAACAGACAACAGCCGTTTACCGCACTGTAATTCATCTGCAAAGACGCTCTGTGCATATAACCGCTGTGGCTTCCTTTCATTCCGTGAAACACATTGTCTGCTATGCTCTGTTTTCCTGTGCCTGTCACCATGCCGGCATGAAAAATCCTTCCGGTTGCTGTAAGAATCTTTGCTCCCACAACACCGACATCCGGTCGCATGCATATTCCAAGCATCTTTTCCAGCCAGTCGGTCTCTTCCGGTTCAAGGCTGTTATCGACGAAAAGAAGGTACGTTCCTTTTGCATTTTCTTTCTCCTGTTCGGAAAGAAACTCTAATTCCCGGTAATCAGTCTTTTTCAAAAGACATCCGTCGTCAGTCTCATCTCCCGTTACAATTACAGACACAAGCGGATGTTCTTCCAACGGATAAGTGGTTCTGTAAAATCCCATATCTTTTGTCGGCTGCACCAAAGCATTCACTCCGATGCGCTTAAAATGTTCCGAAACTGCACGCACTCCGGCATCCACTGCATACTGCTTGCTAAGCGGATTCTCTGCGGTGGACACTGCATGACAGCGCCAGTGGTAAAGAATTTTGGGAATATGAGCAATATGCTCTGCCATTTCAGTGCAGCGCAGAATATAATCGTGATCCTGTGCACCGTCAAACGTCGTTTTAACTGTCCCCACCTTTTCTGCAAGACTTTTTCGCACGAGCAGAAAATGTGTAATATAATTATTCGAGCAGAGCAGATCCGGGTTCCAGTCCGGTTTAAAATGCGGTGAAAAATGACGTTTTCCCTCTGCATCAATCTTATCTTCATCAGTATAAATCAAGTCTAACGGTTCATCGGCTTTTTCTTTTGTAATTTTCTTTGCAGCTTCAAACAGTGCATCCGGAGAAAGCAAATCGTCATGGTCCAAAAATGAAATCCAGTCGCCTGTCGCCATTTCTATTGCCGCATTGGTATTTCCGGCAATCCCGCGATTTTCTCCAAGGTTCTGATAACGGATGCGCACATCCCCGTCTGAAGCCTCCCACACTATCCGCTCGAGGCTTTTATCCCCGCTTCCGTCCGCAAGACATAGTTCCCAGTTTCCATAGGATTGTGCCCGTACAGATGCAATCATTTCCTGCAAAAATCCTTCCGGCGTATGATAAAGCGGCGTCACAATGCTGATTTTGGGTCTGTTCTCCCAGAACTGTACTTCTACCTGCTGTTGCTTTAATACGGTTTCCGATACCTTATGGCTTTCATACCAGCTCTCATATGGCATTGCTGCCTCATCCCGCTTTTCTTCCAGCCGTACCACAAAATCTTTCAATCCATAATGTTTCAAATAGGAAATTCCCTTTTTTGCGATTCTCAAAACATTCATGCGCAGTTCCTACCGTTTGGGCTTCTGATGGATATAAAGCCATCCATCTGCATAATTTTCCCGCTCTTCTTCCGACATGGAAGTGTATGCCTCAAAATCCAGTTTTGCCATCGCCATAGACGGCTCCCCGCATTTAAAACACTCCACATCTTTCCGTCTGGAAACCACACGCATCCATCCACATTGCGGGCAAATAAAAACTTTCATCATAATACATCCGCACCTTTCTAGTCCCTGAAATAGATATCTCTGGTATATACCTTTTCCGGATGCAGACGCAGCAGCTCGTCCATACGGTTTGCCACAATCACATCGCTTTCTTTTTCAAATGCAGCAAACTCTTTCACAACACGATGTCCCCTGAATTCACTTTCTTTTAAGCTCGGATCGTACACCAGAATCGTCACACCGTGCTGCTCTAATCGTTCCATTACGCCAAGAATGGAGCTCTGTCTGTAGTTATCTGAATTTGCTTTCATCGCAAGCCGGTATATTCCCACTACTTTCGGCGCCTTCTCCATAATCTGCTCTGCGATAAAGTCTTTGCGTGTACAGTTTGCCGCCACAATTGCTCCCATAATATCATTCGGCACATCACTGTAGTTTGCGAGAAGCTGTTTTGTGTCCTTCGGAAGACAGTAACCGCCATATCCAAAGGAAGGATTGTTATAGTCTTTCCCAATTCGCGGATCCAATCCAATTCCCTCAATAATCTGTTTTGCGTCAAGCCCTTTTAATGCCGCAAATGTATCCAGCTCATTGAAAAAGGACACACGTAATGCCAGATACGTATTGGCAAACAGCTTTACCGCCTCTGCTTCCGTGAGATTCGTGATAAGTGTCGGAATCTCTTCTTTGATTGCGCCTTCTTTCAAAAGCTCTGCAAAAAGCTCTGCGGTCTGTCTGCGCGCTTCATTTCCTGACGGTGCCCCGACAATAATTCTCGATGGATACAGGTTATCATAAAGTGCCCTGCCCTCTCTTAAGAATTCCGGCGAAAATAAAATACGGTCCGTGTGATATTTCCGGTTCACGCTTTCCGTGTATCCCACCGGTACTGTCGATTTGATAATCATCGGTGCCGTGTCGTTATTTGCCAGTACAAGTTCAATTACCTGCTCTACCGAAGATGTATCAAAATAATTCTGCGATTCATCGTAGTTTGTCGGTGTAGAGATAATCACAAGCTCCGCCTTCCGATATGCTTCCAGCGCATCCGTCGTTGCTGTAAGATGCAATTCCCTTGTACTTAAATATTCCTCAATCTCAGGGTCTACCAGCGGCGACTTGCGCGCATTGATTAACGCCACCTTTTCTTCTAGGATGTCTACCGCATATACCTCATGGTGCTGTGCTAAAAGAATGGCATTGGAAAGTCCCACATAACCAGTTCCTGCAATTGCAATCCGCATTATTTCTTCCTCCTGAAAAAGTACCGCAGACACCGGTCACAGTATTTCCGTGAGTCATGTCTGCGGCAGTAAAGTTCTTATTTTCCTTCAATTACCAAATCATCCCAGTTATCTGACGGTACAAATCCGACATAGGTTTTTCCGGTATTGATTGTAATCTCCACACCATCATCATTATAATATCTGGTCGGCTCTGTATCCCTTGATTTACTCCAGGTCACATGGATTGCCTTTCCATTTGTGATATAGTAGCCATCCTGACCGGATACCATAACGTTAAATACCATATAACCATTTTCATCATACTGCGAATAATCGCATTTCTGAATCAGTAAGTTCTTAAAGCAAAGCTGTGCATTGTCATTTGCCGGATCTAAGTGCGCATCACCGTACTCGTAATAGTAATACAGCTGATCTTCCTCATCATAACGCAATTCAGACTCATTATGCTGGAACGGAAGGTCTACCAGTGCCGCATCAATTGCGTCTTCATTATCAGAAAAATCAACCGGATTTTTCTCGCTTGCAAACTGATAATGTGGTCCCTCGTAGTATTCGTTATATTCCTTGCTGTAACCGGTGCTTTTGAAATTTTTCTCCAAATCACCGGAAACAATGTACTCAGTGTACTCTCTCGCCTTGCCGTTATCTACACGGGAGAACGTTCCGCTGAAATTATCCACATACGGGTTTGCCAGATATGGATTAATATAAAATGGTCCGCCATCATGACAGACAATGGCATTCCACTCCGGTGCAATCATAAAGTTCGTTGTTCTGGCGCTTCGGATGCTTCCGAACTGTTCCAAGCTCTCCCAGTCCTTCACAATCGCCATAAATCTTGTAATTCGTCCGTTTAACAGGCTGTTCATCATCTCATAAACTACATCCGCCTGTGTCAGTCCGTAATGTGGCAATGCCTTTTTCTCATTATCCACCATAACTGCAATCGGCCGCTGATTCTTAAGACTTTCATCAATCAGTTCATTGGTCAGTTCGCTGCGGTACATTCCTTCCGGAAGCACCTCTGCTTCTTCTGTCTCCCCGGTTTCTGAGGTCCCCTCCTCAGAAGCAGTCTGCTCCGTCTGCTCTGTCTGCTGTGTGTTACTGCCGGATGCATCGGCATCCTTTCCTCCACACGCTCCGAGCATCAGCGCCCCCGCCATCGCAAATGTCATCAATATTGTTCTTTTTTTCACCTTGAATTTACCTCTTTCTCAAGTAGTCATTGCTTTTTTATCATACCACAGTTTGTATGAATATGGTATAAAAACTTATTCAAAATCATGCTACATCTGCAATTCTTTTCTTCTTTCATGCAATGCCCGCAGAAAATGAACCCGGTTGGATATCATTCTTCCGATGCCGTAATGTTTTAAGCTGGATTCATTATTTTCATGACGTCTGTAGTAAATCAGTTTGTCCGGTATAAAACAGACCTTTGCACCCGAAACATCTGCAAGCACACCAATCCACTGGTCGTGCATCTCTATGCTGTCCGGAATCGGAAGTACTTTTTCAAGCAGCTCTCTTCGAAACGCCATACAGCATCCCATATACGTATTGCGCCAGATATTTTTTACCGCACCGCATCCCGAATCTTTCACCGAATAAAAAGACTCTAATAACACCGTGTCTGTATCTTCCCCGCACACAACCGCATCATGCACGACAAGGTCACAGCCCTCCTGCGCGAATGTCTGCCATACCCGTTCAATCTTCTCCGGTTTCCAGATATCATCCTGGTCCGCCAGAAAAATGTATTTTCCGCCGCATTCCCGGAGCACATGGTCAACGTTGTGCTTTACTCCGCATCCGGGACCTTTCAGTAAACGGATTCTTTCATCCTGCGCCTCAAATTCCGCAAGGATTTTTCCTGTGCTGTCTGTAGAACCGTCATCTGAAATAATCAGCTCATCCTGTTCTCCCATCGCCTTTAAAATCGTCTCTATCTGTTCTCTGACATAGTTCTCCCCGTTGTAAGTAACCATTGCTACGGATACTCTCGTCATACTGCTATTTCCACCCCCATTTGCAAAAATACGCTATCATCGACTTCACATGAATTAAAAACAGTTTTTTATTCTTGTGGGAACCTCTTTCCCACTTGTGAATCACTGTCGCATCCGGACAGTACCAGAGCTTTGATACCTGATTTACGCGCTTGCATAAATCCGCATCTTCCATATACAAGAAGAATCTCTCATCAAATCCCCCGAGTTGTTTAAAGAGTTCTGTCCGTACAACTAAAAAGCTTCCCTGTGCAAACGGCACCTCAAACGGTTTGTCATAATCCATGTCCTGCATGGTATGATAAGCCTGTCTTTTGGGAAAAGCCCCCTTTAAAAACATCCGTAAAAACATATCCCAGACGGTCAGTTCTCTCCGGTATACGGCAAGAAGACTGCCCTGTTCGTCCACAATTCTTGGAACACTCATCCCGATTTTCCCGTCTTCCATAAAGTGTAACAATCTCTCAAACGCATCCATGCAAAGCAGGATATCCGGATTTACAATCGCATGGAATTTTGAATCGAGAAGTGGCAGCACACGGTTATGTCCGCCGCCAAATCCGAGATTTTGTCCTGTTTTCAGGTAGGAGACATCCCCATACTTCTGTTCTAATGCAGACAGTTCATTTGCTGCGGTGCTGTTATCAATAATATAAATCTTTTTTGTAATCTGCATTGATGTGTATGCTTCTATGGATTCCACCGCACGGCATACATCTTCCTCATCATTGTATGCCACAATTGCAATGCTTATATCTGTCATTCCTACTGTGCTCCTCGTCCTTTTAATACTACATCAATCGTCTTAAATAAGATTCTTACATCCATGCTCAGATTCCACTCGGAAATATACTCCGTGTCCAGTCTGACCACTTCCTCGAAGTCTTTGATATCGCTGCGTCCGCTCACCTGCCACATTCCGGTAAGTCCCGGCTTGATTCCAAGTCTTGCCCTGTGATGCATCTCATACTGTTTAAACTCATCGAGTGTCGGCGGTCTCGTTCCGACCAGACTCATATCACCCTTTAAGATATTCCAGAACTGTGGAAGTTCATCAATGGAATATTTGCGCATAAATTTCCCAACCGGGAATACCCGCGGGTCATCCTCCATCTTGAACATGAATCCTTCCATCTCATTTTGCGCCATCAGTTCCTTCTTCTGTTGTTCGGCATTCATATACATAGAGCGGAATTTATAAATCTTAAACGGTCTTCCGTTCTTTCCAACACGTACCTGTGAGAAAAATACCGGCCCCGGGGACTGTTTTTTAATCTGCGGTGCAAAAATTAAAAACGCAATTCCGGTAATCAAAAGCCCTACAATGCTTCCTGCGATATCCATGCAGCGCTTGATAAACATCTGACGCGGTGTTGCAATGTGCATACTGCAGGTAAGCACCATATAATGTCCAAACTTCTCTACTGCCTTGTTCGGCATCAGTTTTGACTCATGCACCAGACGGTAATGTACGGTAATTCCCATCTCGACTAACTGCTCGCTGATTGCCTCACTTGCAGAAATAGAATCCATGTTGATAAATACTTCATCCACAACATTGACTCTGACATACTCCAGATAGTCCTGTGCACTCGCCACAACCGGCACTCCGCGGATTTTTTCTCCTTTGCAGTTCACATCTGTAATAATAAGACCATTCACCTTGTATTCTCTGTATCTGTTTGCTTCAAAATCCATCATGCACTGCTCTGCAAGGTCACTGGTCGTTGCAACAAGCATGACTGCCTGGTTATCTCTCTCTCCCACAAATTTGCGGCGTAAAATCCGCTTGTGCACCACATGTGCACCGTAAGAAAGTACAATTGCCAACGGCCAGAACACCAGTAAGACCTGTCTGGAATAGCCTTCCGACTGCTTTGTCACATACAGCCAAAGGATTTCACCCAAAAATACCACCGTACAGTTTGTGATAACTTCCTTCAACTCCTGCAATTTGTTCCTGCGCAGGATGTTCTTGTATGGTTCCATAAAGAACATAATACAAATCTGCATCAGAACCTGTACCACAGCCAGTCGCAAATACAGATAGTTGCTATACGGTGATGAAAAACCCAGACGAATCCAGTAAGAAATCACTAATGCAGCCTGCAAACAAATAATATCTAAAATCGTAAAGTCCAGATGCTTTGCCCAGCTTCTTTTCTCTTTTCTATACATTCTGTCTCCTTGAGGCTCTCCCCTAACTTATTCCAAAGGGCACCTGACACCTATGTAAAATTTTCCTTTTAATACCTCATATGATACAATAGCCCGCCCAAAACGACAACCGATTTTTTTCTTAAATTTTTCTTTTTCCCGTATTTCTAGTATCTGCCAAACATTTTCTCTTTATTCTTCAGACACAAACAGCTGACGCAAAATACCGGAACAGTCAGACATCTCTGCCCGACTGCTCCGGTATTTTTTGAATTTATTTCAGAAATCTGATTTGAATCATTTAAAGTTTAGTCGTAATTATAAGTACCTGTCACACTGACCTTTACATCACTGCGGTTCTCCACAAATGCACGGTAGGCACCATCTTTGTCTACCTTAAACGTATAGGAGGCATCTTTCTTTGCCACAATATACCAGCCGGTTCCGTCCTTATCGTACATAATCCCCATCCAGAAGGTGCTGTCAGATGGTCTTACGGTTGCAGAAATTGAAATTTCCACTCCGGAAGCCAGATTAAATTTTGATGTACAGCTTCTGGTATTGGCACGCACGCTCCAGTTAAAAGTCTGTCCACCTCTCGCCAGTGAATTATTAATGTAGTCCATATATACAATATTGGTATTCGCAGTGTCTTCTGCGGTAAGTCTATGTACCTCTACTTCATTTCCGTCTTCGTCAAATGCCTGCACCAACGGTTCGGTTGCCTTATATAATTCATCATGCAGCTCTGAAATCTCTGTTCCCGCTGCAACTGCGGTAAGTGCACTTGATGCGATAAACACCATGGTAAGTGCTGCCGTGATAGCCTTTGAAACTTTTCCTTTACGATAGATTTTCATAAATTCAACTCTCCTTTCCAAACTGCTCTTTGATACCAGCATTGAGGTCAGGTAGCTTGTATTTTTCTCTGCTGACTCTTCCAGCTCCTGTAGCCGGAGCTGAAGTCTGAATATCAGTCCAAAATATTCCTGCGAAGAAAAAGAGTCCTGCATGGTCTCATTTACGCGCACATCACAACGATTTTCGCAAAACTGTCCCACGCATCTGAACAGGAAAAAAATAAGAGGATTGAAGCACTCGATTCCAACTATCACTGCCGTAAGCAGTTTGTACCAGATATCATGAAACCTGATATGCGTCAGTTCGTGGGAAAGTATGATTTCCAAATCCTTCCTGTCGCAGCATTCCTCCGTATAGGGAAGAACCACGCACGGATGCAATATCCCCATAGCACAGGGAGTCCGGATCATATCGTTTTGTTCTAAAACGACCTTTTCCGAAATCCCCAGCTTGTCCTTCAATTTCTCAAATATTTCCAGGACTTCTTCTTTGTCCTCCGGCACATTGCCGCGTCGAAGCCTGATGTCTCCGGCGATTTGCACGCAATAGCGCACCAGCCGGTTAATTCCAAGCAGAATCCAACCGGCAGGAATCGCACAAAAACCATAATTCAAAATCCGCGTTCTTTTAAAATTCAGATTAACAGAACCGTTTTCCGTGATATAGCTGTTCACAAAGTTCAGCCGTACCACAAAATAGCCAACAGGAATCAGACACATAAACAATACCACATGAATGGTGATAAATACCACTTTGGGATTGACCTGCAGACACGGTTTCTGAAGTATCCACCATAGCAGAAGAATCAGACTTCCGGTTGCAGTTGTAATTAATTCCATGAAAAATAGCTGGCTACTTAAGTTCATCAATCAGTTTCCTTACTCTCTGTTTTGCATCCTCGTCTAATGACACGTGCTCAAAGAGATGTACAGCAAAAGCTCCTGCGTCTCCCTGGTCAAAGTATAAAATGTTCTCATCCAGCGTACAGTTACGGAATTCATCCTTCTTTACTGCCGGAACATAGTAAGAATATCTGCCCTTGCGATATACATCCAAAAAGCCTTTTCTTACCAATCTTGCAAGGAATGTGGAAACAGTCTGTGGTTTCCATTCTTTGTGGTAGATTGCATTTACACGGTTCATGACACCCTGTAATGCCAGGTCCTCTTCAGAGTCCCAGATTACCTTCATTACCATTCTCTCACACGTTGAAATGTTGCTTGGATCCATAATTTTACCTCCTTGTTTGGGAAGTATCTGTGTGCACAGCGGTGTCGTTTTTATTACTACACACGCAGGACCAGTTTAACACTTTCCCCTACATTTTACAAATTTTTCTTAATTTATGATATATTGTCATGTGTAGTTTCTTACGTTTGAAGAATCAAATCCAATATACCTTGTGTCTATTATATCTATAAGTTGTCAATTTTTAAAGTATAATTTTTAGAAAATACTATATTTTTTAACGTTCTGCACGCATTGGATTGTTTAAGAAATCCTCATAGGCAAGTCTGATTCCATCCTCAAGCTCTGTTTTGTACTTCCAGCCAAGGCTTTCAAGCTTGCTCACATCCAAAAGTTTGCGCGGTGTTCCGTCCGGTTTTGTTGCATCCCACTTAATCTCGCCGGTGTACCCTACCACTTTTGCCACCAGCTCAGTAAGTTCTTTGATGGTAAGTTCTTTTCCGGTTCCTAAGTTTACGGTTTCATTTCCGCTGTAGGTATTCATCAGATAAACGCAGGCATCTGCCAGATCATCCACATATAAGAACTCCCGAAGCGGTGTTCCGGTTCCCCAGCAGGTTACTTCCGATGCACCGGAAATCTTCGCTTCATGGAAACGACGGATTAATGCCGGAAGCACATGGCTGTGTGTCGGATGATAGTTATCATTCGGCCCGTACAGATTCGTCGGCATTACAGAAATATAATCTGTTCCGTACTGGCGGTTTAAAAATTCACAGTATTTTAATCCGCTGATTTTGGCAAGTGCATATGCCTCGTTTGTCTTCTCAAGTTCACTCGTCAGCAGGCAGTTTTCTTTCATCGGCTGCGGTGCCATGCGTGGATAGATGCAGGAAGACCCTAAGAACATCAGCTTTTTGCATCCATTCTGCCATGCGGAATGAATCACATTCATTTCCAGAATCATGTTCTCATACATAAAATCAGCCAGCGCTTCACTGTTTGCAACAATTCCGCCTACCTTTGCTGCTGCGAGAAATACATAATCCGGTTTTTCCTCTGCAAAAAACGCTTCCACGTCCTCCTGTCTGCACAGATTCAGTTCTTTGTGCGTTCTGGTCACAATATTGTGATAGCCTTCCTTTTCAAGCTGTCTTACAATGGCAGAGCCCACCATTCCACGATGGCCTGCCACATAAATCTTCGCATCTTTTTCCATCATAATGTCTTAATTCTCCTTTGCAACTAACTCCATATCATGTTTCACCATGATTTTCACCAGTTCTTCAAACGTGGTCTTGGTCGGATTCCATCCAAGTTCTGTTTTTGCCTTGGTCGGGTCTCCCCAAAGATTTACTACATCAGTAGGTCTGTAGAATTCCGGTGACACCTCGATGACCACTTTTCCGGTCGCTTTGTCAATTCCCACTTCTTCCATGCCTTCGCCCTTAAATTCCAGCTCGATTCCGGCTTCTCTGAACGCATATTCGCAGAATTCACGGACAGAGTGCTGCTCTCCTGTGGCAATGACAAAATCTTCCGGCTTTTCATTCTGTAAAATCAGCCACATACATTCCACATAATCTTTTGCGTAGCCCCAGTCTCGGAGGGATGAAAGATTTCCAAGGAACAGCTTTTCCTGTTTGCCCTGTGCGATTCTTGCTGCCGCAAGAGAGATTTTTCTGGTGACAAAGGTCTCTCCTCTGCGCTCTGACTCATGGTTGAATAAGATTCCGCTGCAACAGAACATTCCATATGCCTCACGATATTCTTTTACAATCCAGAAGCCATACTGTTTTGCCACTGCATACGGGCTGTACGGATGGAACGGTGTGGTCTCGCGCTGTGGAACCTCCTCCACCTTTCCATATAATTCTGAGGTGGATGCCTGGTAAATCCGGCAGGTCTTTTCCAGTCCGCAGACACGCACTGCCTCAAGTACACGAAGCACACCTGTTGCAACTACATCTGCCGTATATTCCGGCACGTCAAAGCTGACCTGCACATGGGACTGCGCAGCCAGATTATAGATTTCATCCGGACGCACGCTTCCAATGATTTTTACAAGACTTAAAGAATCTGACAAATCACCATAGTGAAGATGGAAAGCCGGATTTCCGTTCAGATGATCAATCCGCTCTCTTTTTTCGGTAGAAGCACGGCGCACCATTCCGTGAACCTCGTAGCCTTTTTCCAGCAAAAATTCAGCCAGATAGCTTCCGTCCTGTCCTGTTACGCCTGTAATCAATGCTTTTTTGCTCATATCTTTTCCTTTCCCTGTTGTTCAATTATTTTCGTAATGAACCCATGTTATCTATAATATACCAGGATTTTAAACATGTAAACCATTTTTCATGATTCCAGACGCAGGAATCATGCATTAATGTAAAAAACCCACATCGCTTTTTGCGATGTGAGTTTTTCATCCCGTTATTTTTTCTTCCATTTTGCATACAACGTTTTATTCCCGGTGCTGCCCTTTTTAATCTGCGTTACCTTCTTGGTGCATTTCTTATCCGAATACCAGCCGACAAACTGATAACCTTTTCTTGTCGGGTTCTTAAGTTTGATGGTTTTCGTTGTCACCGTATAGGAAGACGGGTTGCTGCTGTTATTTTTCCCGCTGTTTAAATTATAGGTGATGGTATACTTTGTCTTTTTCCACTGCGCATAAAGCGTTACGGTGCCGCCGGATTTCGACGTGAGATTTTTTACTTCCGCCTTATTTTTGTATGTTTTTCCGGAGCCGTCTTTTTTGGTATTCCAGCCGACAAAGCTATAACCCTTCTTTTTGTAAGCATTTGCGGTCAGTGTATAGCTCTTTCCATACTGACGGTTTGTGAGCTTCTTCATACTGCCGCTTGTGCTTCCGTTTCCGTTAAACTTTATGGTATATTTATGTGCCGTCCATTTTGCATAAAAAGTCTTGTTTCCGGTGCTGCCCTTTTTAATCTGGGTGACTTTCTTTGTGCACTTCTTGTCCGAGTACCAGCCGGCAAAATCGTATCCTGTTTTCGATGGATTTTTCAAACTGATTGTTGCGGTTGTAATCGTGTAGAAAGCCGGATTGCTGCTGTTATTCTTCCCGCTGTTTAAATTGTAGGTGATAGTGTACTTTGTCTTTTTCCACTGTGCATATAATGTCACGGTTCCCGCCGACGTACGAAGTTTCGAGCCATCCGCCTTATTGCTGTAGGATGTTCCGCTTCCGTCTGCTTTCGTGTTCCAGCCTTTAAATGTATAGCCGGTCCGTTTATAGGCATTGGCAGTCAGTTTTGTTCCGCTTCCATATGTAATGGTCTGGGAGCTCATGCTTCCGCTCGTATTTCCGTTTCCGTTAAATTTTACCGTGTACTGTACGGTCAGCTTTGCAATGGATTCTGTTTTTGTGGCACCGCAAACCGAACAGGTATATGTTTTTACCCCGTTGCTTGTAACGGTTGCATCCGTCGTAACCATACCGCTGTTCCATGTATGACCCTTTGCAGCGATTACCGTCTGCTCACTAATTACCGTGCCACATACAGAGCAGTGGCTTCCCTCTGTCAGTCCGGTTGTGGTACAGGTCGCAGCCACAGCCGCATCTGTCACTACCGTATGGTCGGTTGCAGTGATTGTCGTTCCCTCCAGCAGAAGTTTTCCGCAATCCACGCAATAGGTATCTCCGGTATATCCATCCTTGGTGCAGGTCGCAGCCACAGCATTTTTTACTTCTGTAGAGGTATGCAGGCAGGTTGTATCCGCAACCTCTCCGCTCACGGAAACAACTGCGCTGTCCCAGCGTGCATTGCTCACCGCTACTGCCTGTATCGTATCTATTGATTCTGCTGTAAAGGAATCTGTATACAGATAAGATTTTGTCGCAGACGGTGATGGAACCGTTCCATCCGATGTGTAATAAATAATCGCATCCGATGTATCGTCCATAATGGTAATAGTATAATCGTCTCCATTGTTTACATATGTAATTACCGGTTCTGCCGTTGTCTCCGTAATCTCTGGAAGCGTTCCAGCGGTGTGATAATAGGAGCCGGAATCAAGTGTGCAGGTCGGAAGATATGCTGACCACATACTCTCTGTTGTATGGCTTGACGCATTTGCTGCATTATCATTTAAATAAACCGCATCGCTCCGCTCAAAGTACTGATAATAAGTCTCTTTTCCGTTTCCCGCATCTGCCCAGGTACAATCTACATTATACCAGGAATCATTAATTCTTACTTTATTCCACTGATGTCCACTGCTTGTCACAGAAATACAGTCAATTCCCGCCGCATTACAAATCATGGAAAATGCCTGCGCATATCCTGCACACACCGTCAGGTCCGTACAAAATACACTGTATGCCGACTGCGAGTAAACATCTTCTTCTGACACCAGTCCGTTTACAAAATCATCGTTATAGTCAACGTTATCCACCACAAGGTCATGAATAACTCTGACTTTTGCCGCCTCGGTTGTCTGCTCAGATGCCGTATCCACCCAGGATTCTGCCACTTTCTTCACTTCATTGGTGGCAGCCACTCGTGCTTCTCCGTCTGCAAACGCCGTATAAATATCGAAACCGATTAATGCACTGCTTCCGCTCTGCCCGGACCAGATTGCCGTCTTGATGAAATAATACTGCGGATTGCAGAGTCTGAAAAGACGCGCCAATGTGTATGCACTGGATTTGTCCATATTCGGAAGTACTGCAAAATAGGTGCGATAAGGATGGTCTTTGTCTCCCGTCTCCCATGCATCTGCTGTACTATCCGTCATATATGCCAGACACATCGCATCAAGCGCCTCCCATCCGGCGCGCTCCGTCTCGCTCAGCTGATTGTAAATATAATTTGTAGAGAATTTATCCCAATAGGAATCATAAATTGCAGAGTTGCAATTATCCTCTGTGATTTCCATTCCGTCCACCAAAGACGTTTCGGAATAGATTTCCTCTTCGCTTACATCGGAAATATCCAGACAGACGGATTCCTCTAATCCTGTCGGGAAAACATAGTCCTCTGTTATCTCTGTTTCCTCTGTCTCTTCTGTCTCTTCTGTCTCTTCTGTCTCTTCTGTCGTAAGTTCCTCTGTTGCATCCTCTACTGACTCATTTTCCACCTCATTCGTATCCACGGCTTCCGTTTCCTCCGCAAATACAAACTCCCCCGGTGTCCATAACCCCGCTCCCATACAAACGCTAAGCAAGATTGCCAGTATTCTTTTTTTCATTCTGTCTCCTTTTCTTTATTCTTCTTTATTTTTTCTTCCACTGCGCATACAACGTTACGGTTCCACCCGATTTCGTTGTAAGATTCTTTACCTGTGCCTTGTTTTTATAACTCTTGCCGCTTCCATTCTTCTTCGTGTTCCATCCTACAAATGTATAGCCCTTTTTCTTGTAGGAATTTGCAGCGAGTTTATATTTTTTACCATATTGGCAGTTCTTTTTTGCCGACATCTTACCACTGGTACTTCCGTTTCCATTGTACTTAATGGTATATTTGTTCGCCTTCCACTGTGCATACAGCTTCACGGTTTTTCCGGATGTCTTGGTGAGTTTGGAACCGTCTGCCTTGTTCTTATAGCTCTTTCCGCTTCCATCTGCCTTCGTATTCCAACCGGTAAACGTATAACCTTTTTTCTTAAACGCGTTAGCCGTGATTTTCTTGCCGCTGCCGTAGGTAATTTTCTGCTGCGCCATCTTTCCGCTGGTGCTTCCATTTCCCTTAAATACAATCGTATAGGTAACCTTAGCGTTCTTTACTGTTCTAACATCACTGTCCCATTTTCCATCCGAAACTGCAATTGCCTTGACGGTCTTTCCCGTAGCAACTTTAAATTTTCCCTTATACTTAAGCGATTTGGTTGCTGCCGCAGACGGTGTGCTTCCGTCTGTCGTGTAATAAATCGTTGCGCCGGATGTACTGCTGGTAATGGTTGCCTTTCCATCGGAAATCGAAATTGCAGGTGTCGCCGTTGTGCTTTTCACACTCGGAAGTTTCCCAGCCGTGTAATAACCAGACGGGTTGGAATCCTGTTTGCACACCGGAAGATACCCCTCCCATAAGCTTTCCTCTGCATGATTACTGTCATAGTTATCATAAAATGAATCATTTCTTTCATAGAACAAATAGCAGATGTCGTATCCATCTCCCTCGTCCGCCCAGGTACAATCCACATTATACCAGGAATCATTCAGACGGATTTTGTTCCACTCATGGCCAGTGCTTGTAACGGAAATACAATCAAGTCCTGCGGCATTACATACCATTTCGTATGCCTGTGAATACCCCGCACACACCGTAAGGTCCGTACAAAATACACTGTAAGCACTCTGACTGTATGCACTGTCTTCATCTGCCATCGAAATCGTTCCGCCGGAAATCAAATCATAATTGTAATCTACATTATTTACTACAAGGTCATGTAATACTTTTGCCTTTTGTTCTTCTGTGGAATACTTTGCTGCCTGATTTACCCAGCTTTCAGCCTGTTTCTTCACCTTTGCAGTTGCACTTTTACGCTTGTCTCCATCTGCAAAAGAAGAATAAACACCAATTGCCTTATAAACATCTCCATAGTAAGAGTTGGAAGACCAGATGATGGTATTCAAAAAATAATACTGCGGATTGGAAAACCGGAATATCTGTACCAGCTTGGAAGCCTCACTATCCGTAAGGTCTCCCATATCCACAAATTCCGTTGCATACTTATATTCTTTATTGGTATATTCCGTTTCAAGTGCGTCCTCGGTTCCGGTCAGGTAGGAAAGACACATCTCATCAAGTGCATCCCATGCCTTTCTCTGTGCACTGTTCAACTGATTGTAAAAATAATTGGTGGAATATTTGTCCCAGTCAGAGTTATATTTGCTTGAACCATAGACAGCGGACTCTACGTCAATGCCCTCTTCCGGTTCATATATCTGACTTTCACCAATCGTTGCCAGTGTCATTTCCTGCATCTGCATGAATCCGGTCGGACGGTCTGCCTCTGTTTCCTGCTTTTCCTCCGATTTGATTTCATCCTCTATAACGATTTCGATGCTCTCGGTCTCCTCTGTGACTTCTGTCTCCTCCGTGGCTTCCGTCACTTCCGTGTCCTCTGTCACTTCCGTTTCTTCTGTCACTTCCGTTTCTTCCGTGCTTTCGGTCTCCTCTGTGACCTCGGTAGCTTCTGTCGTTTCCGTCTCTTCTGTGGTCTCCGTGCTTTCGGTCTCCTCTGTGACTTCTGTAGCTTCCGTCACTTCCGTTACTTCCGTGCTTTCGGTCTCCTCTGTGGCTTCCGTAGTTTCCGTGACCTCGGTAGCTTCTGTGGCTTCCGTAATTTCCGTGGCTTCGGTAGTTTCGGTGACTTCGGTTACCTCCGTTGCCAGTACTGCCGTGTCACTCACTGCAGAACTAAAAAACACGCTTACTGCCAGCAGTGTGATTAACATTTTCTTTTTCATAAAGCGCCTTCTTTCTCCTGTCCTATCGTATCCTATTCGATAGAAACTTCAATTGCATCCGACATTGTTCCATATGTAGTATAGCTGTCTGTGCTCTTGTACGCCCGCACCTTAAATGTGTAGGTTCCCTTCTCGAGTTCCTCAAACCGCTCTTTTGTCTCTGTTGTCTTTACAGATTTTACAAGCTTTCCATCTCCATCATAACAGCGTATCTGGTATCCGTCTACATTTTTTAACTTTTTCCAGGAAACTGTAATGCTTTTTTCCGTAACAGACTTTTTCTTAAGCTCCTTCACCTCTCCCGGTCTTGTCACGACTTCAAGTGTTGTATTGCTTCCCCAGACAGTCTTACCGTTATTCTCCAGGTATGCTCTCACTCGAATCTTGTAGTTTTGTCCTGTTTTTAATTTTTTGATTTTATAGGATGTTGCGGTTGTCGTGCCAAGCTTTTCATATTTCTCTGTCGACTCATTATAAAGGTAGACTGCATATCCCTTTGCACCGGATGCCGCCGTCCATCCAACCGTTACCGTGTCTGTAGATGCTTTGGTCTGTTTTAAATCCGTTACCGTTCCCGGCTTTGTGGCAATCGCAGTCTTTTTGCTTAATGAACTCCATGCTGTATAACTGTCGGATTTTGCACATGCCTTGACCGCAAAAAGATAATTTCCTCCATCTAATTTCTTAAACGTATAGGTTGTCTTTTTCGTGTCCACTTTCTTAAGCTGTTTTCCATCCGCATCATACAGGTAAATGCGATAGGAATCTGCATTTTTCACCTTTCCAAAGGAAACGGTAATGCTGTCTTCTGTTACAGACTTTTGTGTCAGTTTGGTTACCTGATTCGGTTTTACTGCAATCGTCAGCACAGAAGAATACCCGCCCCACTGTTTTACAGATCCGTTTTTATTGTATGCACGGACTTTTACCTTATATTTCTTTCCAGACGTAAGTTTTGTAAATTTATAACTTAATTCTGTTGTTTCCGCTGTCTTTTTGTATTTTCCGGTTGTCTCGTCATAGAGGAAAACACAATACTTTTCTGCTCCGGCAGCTTTTGCCCAGGTAATTGTTGCGCTTGTAGTCGAAACAGCACTCTGGCTTAGTTTTTTGGTCTTTGCAGGACTTGTTTTCAGCTTTATGACATCTGAATAAGCCCCTGTCAGATTACTGCCATCCGCCTGTGTAATGTATGCCCGCACCTTAAACTGATAGGTTGTTCCGGTTGAAACATTTTTACAGGTATATTTATTTTTGGAAGCCTTAAATTTCTTTAGGAAATTTCCTTTTTTGTCATACTGATACACCCAATATCCGGATACACCGCTCTGCTTTTTCCAGGAAATTGAGATATAATCTGTTCCGGCATCCTGAAATGTCACATTTTTTACCTGCTCCGGCACCGTGTAAACAGTCAGCACAGATGAATATTTTCCATAATTATTGGTACTTGAATTCAGTCTGTTATATCCGCGTACTTTGAATTTATAACTTTTTCCTGCTGTCAGGCCACTGACGGTATAACTGGCCTGGGTCAGTCCCTCTTTTACACGGACATATTTTCCGGCTGTCTCATCATATTGATATAACTGATAACCCTTAACTCCCGCAAGTTTCTTCCAGCTTAACGTAATGGATGTTTTCTTCTGGGATGTTGCCGTCAGCCTTTGTACCTGTCCCGGTGTTGTATACACTTTGTAAGCATCTGATTTGCTTCCATAGGTGACGGTTCCATCCTCTTCTGTCCAGTACGCCCGCACTTTGCAGGTATAGGTGCTTCCGATATCAAGATTTTCAACTGTCCATGTGTTTGTTGTCAGCTTTTTCGTCTTTACCTGATTGCCGTCGGAATCATAGCAGTATGCCTGATATCCTTCTGCATTTGTAACACTTTTCCACGACAATGTAATGCTGTCTGTCGTACTTCCCGTCTGCGAAAGTCCGCTTGGTTTTTCCGGTTTCGTCGGCACATACGCCACATCCATGTCAACATTTCCACTGATTCCGCTGACGCTTCCGGTACTTGAATACTGCCACATATTATAGGTTCCGGTATAAGAAGTCTGCGTCGTATAGTTTGCAAGCCAGATATCATAATTCTCCGCCAGGCTTTCCGCATCCATCTGATTGCTTAAATACCAGCCGTTTGAATACACACCCGCCGTATAACCTGCATCCTCAATCTTCTTACAGAATGCCGCGCATATTTTCGTTTTCTCTGACGAACTAAGCCCCGCATTGTCAAGACGTGAATTACTTAACGTCTCCATATCAATATATATCGGCCAGGAAACATATCCCGAATAGCCTTTTAATTTTTCCAGAACATATTCCGCTTCTGCCTCTGCCTCACTCGTGCTGATTGCCTGGGTAAAGAAATAAATTCCCACTCCAAGTCCTGCTTTTTTCGCGCCTTGGATATTATCCTCAAAATATTCATCGGTCACCAACGTTCCATTTGCAGAGCCACGATATCCAAGTCTGACAATCGCAAATTTCATTCCATCGTCTTTGACCGCAGACCAGTCGATGCTCCCCTGCCACTTTGAGACGTCAATTCCATCCAGCTTCAGGTAATTCTTAAATCTGGAATTATGTACGATTCCGGTTGCATACTTGATATCGGAAATAACCTCTCCCGTTTCTTCCCTCTCCAGAATCTTCAGATAATCCGGGTCGTTTAAATCTTCATTTAATAACTCCTCGATGTCCTCCGTCGCTTCGGTTTCCTCTGTTGTCTCCGTTGCTTCGGTTGTTTCTGTCACTTCTGTCTCTTCTGTTGCTTCCGTTTCTTCGGTTACTTCCGTTTCCTCGGTCACTTCCATTTCTTCGGTTACCTCGGTGTCCTCCGTCGCTTCGATTTCCTCTGTTGTCTCCGTTACTTCGGTTGTTTCCGTTTCCTCGGTTGTTTCCGCTGCCTCAGTTTCTTCTGTATCCTCTGTTTCCTCGATTGTTTCCGTCACTTCCGTGCTTTCGGTTTCTGTCTGCCAAAGTTCATCCGCATAGGCTGTTCCACCAAAAGTTTCCACAACCAGAACCCCTGCACAAAGTAATGCGACCATTTGTTTTGTAAATTTTTTCATTTTGCCTTCCTTTTCGTTCCGTATTTCATGCATTGACTCGCTTTCGCTCATTGTATCATGTTTTTTTTGGCAATTCTATACTTTCTGTAAAATAGAAATTTCCTGTTTTGGGAATTCTTCTTACGAAGGGCATTTCATAAAGTTAAAAAAGCCAGACCCTCCCTAACCGGAAGTCCTGGCTTTCCAATCCCGTTTTCCTCTCTCCTCCAAAAGCGTTTTATTTTTCCAATTCAAATTTTTGCTTATCTTCTACAGAGATTTCATTTCCAAGCTGAACCTCGATGATTTCCAGTCTGCCATCTGCCATCACCGTATGTTTGCAGCCCACCGGCAGCGAAATGACATCTCCTGCTGTCACATTCCGTTCTACCCCGTCTACCACCACGCGGCCATGGCCGTTTGTGACCGTCCACACCTCATCGCGGTGCTCGTGACTGTGATAGTGAAGCATATGTCCGGGAAGAAGCGTAATTTTGATGGTCATGCTGTTATCCTGCACATCCAATACATTGAAGCTTCCCCAGGACTTTTCCGCATACATGACCTGCTGGACAATCTTTTCGACATAAGGCTTCATGTAACTGCTCTGTTCCTTATCGGCAATTAAAATTCCATCGGGGCTCGCAGCAATGACGAGATTCCTGCATCCCATGCAAAGCATTGGAAGATTTAATTCATTTACCACATGCGTATTTTCACAGGTGTTATCCATTTCCGCGCGTCCGACTACATTTGTTGTCATGGCTTCCGTAAACGTGTTCCAGCTTCCAAGGTCTTTCCATTCCCCCTGATAGCGCAATACCTGAATATCCGGCTCATGCTCAACCACCGCATAGTCAAAACTGATTTTTTTATGGCTGGAATAATTTTCAAACAAATCCTCATAATTCTGAAATGAAATCAGTTCATGTGCTCTCTGCAACAGATAGCCCAGGCGAAATGCAAACACACCACCATTCCACAAAGCACCTTTTTTTATGTATTCCTCCGCAGTTTTCGCATCCGGTTTCTCCTTAAATGTGGAAACACGGCTGATTTTTTCTGCATTTTCCGGAATAATATAGCCGTACTTTTCACTCGGATAAGTCGGTTCAATTCCCATCAAAGAAAGGTTTGCATTGCCCTGCTTTGCCAGCTCTGCCAGTTCCTTTAGCGCTTCAAAATAAGAATCCTCCACATACGGGTCAACCGGGCACACCACAACTGCCTCTTCTTCCGAAACGCCCTCCACATCATGGAGATAGGATGCTGCAAGGCAGATTGCAGGGAATGTGTCTCTTCTGTCCGGTTCCATGCAGATATTCACTTTGTCTCCAAGCTGATTTTTGATGGCACTCACCTGCTTTTTGCTGGTTGCAATCGTCACCTGTGCCTCCGGATCTACAGTCGTAATCTGTCTGTAGACTCTCATAAGCATCGATTCCATCTCATCATCTTTTCCATGAAACATTTTTAAAAACTGTTTAGAACGCACATCATTTGACAACGGCCACAAGCGCTTTCCGCTTCCGCCTGATAATAAAATAATATTCATGTATGCCCTGCCTTAACTTTCTTTTCTGCCCAGAAAAAATGACACTCCCAAACCGGCTGTTAAAATATCCCGAGCTGAATGATATCATGATTTCTGATTAGTCCTACTACTTTTCCATCCTCTGCGACAACCGGAAGAACCGAAAGCTGTTTTTCTCTCTTTTCCATGATACGCAAAGCTTCAATTGCAAGAATTTTCTCGGAAACAACAATTGGATTTTTAGTCATAACCTCATTTACAAGGACATTGTATACATCCACTTCTTTTTCCATATAGCGCTTCAAATCGCCATCCGTAATAAGTCCTGCCAGTTTTCCCTCTGTATCCACAATTGAGACTGCACCGAGACCCGTCTTGCTCATGACATAAATAGCTGTTTTTAACGTACTTCCTTCCGGAACAATCGGATTTTCTTCTCCTGTATGCATCAAATCCGATACCTTCGTAATCAGTTTTCTTCCAAGTGAACCTGCCGGATGATACAGCGCAAAATTTTCTTTTTTAAACTGCTTCATCTCCGAAAGCACCACTGCTAATGCATCGCCCATCACCAGCTCTGCGGTGGTACTTGAGGTAGGTGCAAGGTGCAGTGCACAGGCTTCCTGCATCACCGGCAGTTCCAACAGATAATCCGCATACTGTGCCAGTGTCGATTCCGGATATGATGTCATCGCAATAATCGGGGTTCCAATCATCTTGATATTCGGGAGCATATTGCATACTTCCGCCGTCTCACCACTGTTACTGATAATGATAATAACATCATCCTGGGAAAGCGTTCCCAAATCTCCATGCAGAGCCTCTGCAGGATGAAGGAAATAAGAGCTGATTCCAAGGCTTGACATGGTAGCAGAAATTTTTCTTCCAATATGTCCCGGCTTTCCCATTCCACTTAAGACCACTTTTCCGTCGCACTGGCTTAAAAGTGTCACAATTTTCTTTACCATCTCTTCATCCAGTGAGTTTTTTACATTTTCCAGTTCCGCAATCTCGGTATCAAAAACTTTGCGGATGTCAGCGATTATGTCCCTTTCCATCTGTCTATCTCCCTCTTATCTGAACTGTTCCACCAGATGATGTACTGAAAGTATCTGGTCTAAAATTTCTTCAAAATTTTCCAGTTTTATCATATTTGGTCCGTCGGAGAGCGCATGGTCCGGATCCGGGTGCACTTCTGCAAACATTCCATCGATTCCGGTTGCCGCTGCCGCACGCGCAAGGTATTTCACGTACTCTCTGTTTCCTCCGGTGCTGTCTCCCTTTCCACCCGGTTTTTGTACACTGTGGGTCGCATCAAAAATAACCGGATAGCCAAATTTCTTCATCTCTACCAGACCCGTCATGTCAACTACAAGTGTATTGTATCCAAAGGAAGTACCTCTCTCGCAGAGCATGATATCCCGGTTTCCGGATTCCTCTAATTTCGCCACGACATTTCTCATATCCCACGGTGCAAGGAACTGGGCTTTCTTTACGTTAATCGTCTTTCCGGTCTTTGCTGCCGCCATCAGTAAATCCGTCTGTCTGCAAAGAAACGCCGGAATCTGAAGAATATCTGCCACTTCTGCCACTGGCTCTGCCTGGTATGGTTCGTGAATATCTGTCACAATCTTAACCCCGCAGGTTTCTTTCGCCTTTTTTAAAATACGGAGCCCTTCCTCTAAGCCGGGACCTCTGTACGAACTGATAGAAGTACGGTTTGCCTTGTCAAAAGATGCCTTAAAGTAAAAATCCACATCCTTTTTCTCCGCAATTTTTTTCAGGCTCTCTGCCATCTGAAGCACCATCTCTTCGGATTCGATGACACACGGACCTGCAAGCAGTTTAAATTTATCACTCATTTTTCCACCGTTCCTTTCCTGTAATGAAACTGTTACTGATTTCTTCTGATTTCCTCTTCCACGAGTGCAATATGCTCCGGTAAATCCACACCAATACTCTGGTAAACGGTATCCTTCACACGGATATGGTAGCCGTTTTCAAGCACCCGGAGCTGTTCGAGTTTTTCAATGTTTTCTAAGGATGATGCCGGCAGTTTCACATATTTTTCCAGAAACTCCTTCGTATAACCATAGGCACCAATGTGTCTGTAATAAGAAACGCCGTCTTTTCCATCCCGGTTGTAAGGAATCGCATATCTGGAAAAATAAATCGCATCTCCGTTGCAGTCTGTGATGACCTTGACCACATTCGGATCGTCTATCTCAGCCGGATTTTCAATCTCCTTTTTTAAGGTTGCCATTACCACACTCTCATCCGAAAATGCACTGATAAGGTCCTTTATCATCTCTTCCTTAATCAAAGGCTCATCTCCCTGAATGTTTAAAATAACATCACAGTCAATGTCCTTTGACGCCTGATACACACGATCCGTTCCGCAACTGCAATCGCCTGTCATAACTGCCTTTCCTCCAAATGCCTGCACCGCCTGATAAATTCTGTCATCATCGGTCGCGATGTAAACTGCGTCAAGTTCCTCCACTTTGCTGACGCTCTCATACACCCACTGAATCATCGGTTTTCCACAGATGAGTGCCAATGGCTTTCCCGGAAATCTTGAGGACTGATATCTCGCCGGAATTACTGCAATTATTTTTTTCATGTGATTCACGCTCCCTTATCTTTGTTTTTTTCTGATAAAACCTGTAAACATCCCTGAAACAAGCTGCTTTTCATACGCATTAAAGCCCAAAAACCACATAGAGCCTACGTAAACTGCGGTGTACACTATAATTTTTACAAGGAAAATTGGTACATTTGTGGTTTCTACTGCAAGATTCATGCCGATTCCAAAAGCAACCGGTATCAGGATTGCCGGAACAATATGGAAAATGTTGCTCCAGTAATACTTCATATTCAGTCCGAGTCTGCAATGATAAAACCAGTTCATGATAAAAATATGCCCTACCACAACTGCAATTGATGTTCCAAGCGCACTTCCGATAACTCCATACTTCGGACACAGGTACAGTGTAATTGCAAGGTTAAATAATGCAATGACCAGATAAACGAGTGCACGGAACTGATGGCGGTTTTTGGCACGCTGAATTTCAATTGCAATATTCTGACATAACGGTACTGTCATTGGAATCATCAGAATCATGGCAACATAATACGCCTCTCTGTATTCCTCTCCGCCTGCCCAGGCAATCACAAAGTATTCGCCAAACAGGATAAATCCTGTCAATACCAGACTTAAGAAAATAAACTGTATTCTTCCCACCTTCGTCAACAGTGCCGTCAGCTCCCCGTCTCCGGATTCTGTCGCGACCAGTTTGTTAATTCTCGGTGTAAATACCGATGAAATCGAGGTGGAAAATTCACGGTAATAGGCATTTAAATTTGCACCGATGGTATAGATTGCAACCATCGCTGTTCCGTAAAACCGTCCGATAATAAATTTATCAATTGCCCAGTTAATCTGCTCGACAATCATATTGATGAAGATAAAGAAGGTAAACGGCATTACTTCCTTCATCAATGAAAAATCTGCATACTTAAAGGATATCTCCATTCCAAACTTTTTCGTTGCAACGAAAAAGTCCGTAATTCCAAGGAACAAAGAAATTCCAAGCATTACGCCCGCAACGCTGATTGCACCGCCACCCATATACAAAAGCGGCAGCGTAATCAGAGGATTCATAATTTTAGACACGATGCGAAGCAGTCTCTGATACAAAAACTTTTCCGATGCTGTGACATAGGAGTTAAACACGCTGAGCGGAAAATTAACCGCAATATTTACCACCATAATCACTAACAGAATCTTTGCTTCCCCCATCTCCGCAGCTGTCAGTTTACTTCCTAAAATCTGCTCCGGGAAAAGACAGATGAGTCCGCCTAAAATCAAGGCAACCAACCCGATTACACTAAAAACAATAATAAACAGTCCGTTTAATCCGGCAAGTCCTTTTTTATCCTCTTCTTTTTTGTACCTCGAATAATACCGGATATAAGCGCCTCCGAATCCAAAGCTTAAAATGCTAAGGTTCGTTACAATAGAGGAAACATAACCATACAGTCCATACTCATTCTGCCCCATCACGCGCAGCATGATGGGCGTATAAATAATGGATATTACATTACTGATAATGATAGAAACATAGGAAAGCAATGTTCCTGCTTTTAACTGATTGACTTTCAAAACACAACCTCTTTTTCTTTTTACCGCCTGAATAACTTAAATCTTATTTTTTTCAACAGAATCTTACATACTGCACCTGCACCGATTTCTTTTACCGCGTGCCTGCCGTTTGTTATCTTTTTGCGCAGTTTAAAGGATGTGGTATTCTGACATTCTGCAAGCTGCTCTTCGAGTTCGCATACCCTGCGCATCATGATATCATTTGCGGAAAGGTCCGTACTGTGCGGCTTTTTAAGCTGCTCTGCTAACCACTGCAAAGAATCCTCGCGTTCTCTTACCAGTATTTCATTGACTCTGCCGTAATCAATCTCCTGTTTTGACAGCCTTTCAATCTCTGCGCTGTCTGTCGGACTTTTTACAATCCGGTCCGCAAGACCGATTGTCCGAAGCAGCGAATAAAATCTTCCGTTTCCACGGTTTTCATGTTCAATCACAATAAACGGTTTCTCAAACAGAATCGAAAAACACATACCATGGAAGGAGTCTGTCACCACACAACTGCTGTTTTTAATAAGATACAGCCAGTCTGAAACCTTCACGTTCCGCTCAAGCACAAGATTCCATCCATTGATACGGGAAGGGGTCACATCCATTCCGGTCACATTGATATCCTTTAACCCATACGTTTCGGACAGCTTTCTAACCACCTGCTCTTTGTTCCGGTTTGGCTCAAGCATATAAGAAAATACATACCCGCTGTCATCCCGCGCAGATTCTTCTATCAAATCCTCAAATATCTGTTTATTTACTGTAAGCACCGGGTCAAGGACCTTCCTTGCCGGCACTTCAAAAATATCGCGGCAGATTTCAACACCGGAGTCCTCACGGATTCCAATTGCATCGAAGCGTTTCAGATAGTACTTCATTTCCTCCCTGACCTTCTCTGAGCCGAGATAATAGTCATGCCCGAAAGAAGTTCCGTATGCGAGCTTTCGTTTGTTATCCTGCACAAAATCGAGCGCATAATAATTGCCCTGCTCTTCATACAGCAGACTTTTCCATATCTGATCGGACGCTACCATAAATGTATCACAGCACGCATTGAGCTTACGCAGCTCGCTCCTTGTTCTGATATACGGTGCAAGGTCATATTTGCTGTAATGTTTTTTAATATATTCCGTGATGTTGTCATTAATTCCGTAATAATTTCTCCCTGCCCGCTCAATCATAAGCGGCTCATATCCTAACGATTTTAAGATATGATAAAGTGAGAGATGGCTGACTGCACAGCCATAATTCGGACTGGAAAACAATCCTGCGATTCCCACATCATGCTTGTTCTCCAACGCCATCTGCAATGCCTTTCCTACCGGCTGACGCTTGCGCAGTTCAAAAAACCAGTCCCGGTTTCGATTCGGCTTTTTCGGTGTATAGACACTGTGATTGTGTTTTTTCACTGTCTCAATGTCATCTTTTTCGCATATCGACATCTGTGGTTTTACTTTTTCAAACAGCTGCTTTCCTTTTGGCGAATTGAGTAACACCCAGGATAATCCACCCGTATCATTGAGCTTATTGTGGAATTTCTCAATTCCCCAGCAGTCTCCAATCGTCACATCACTCTGACGCGGCAGTTTTGTGTAAGGACAGGTGCCGCAGGAAGGTCTCGTAATCACCGCATCTAAAAAGCCACGGAAATATAAATCCTGCTTCTCAAACTTTACATACGGTTCTTCGTTCCGATATGTCACCTCCAGCGTATCGCACCGCCAGCCATACTTTTTATTTCGGAAGTTGACATCCAAAACTTCTTTCCCGTCTGCAAGCTCTTTGATATAGTCTTTAAAAACTGCCGGAGACGGAACGCCGTGACAGATGAAATCCATGGTATACAGGTTCTCATAGTCCTTCTGCAAAAAACCGTACAGACCCGCTACCTGGCACGCAGCTCCGACAAATAATACTGTCTTTCCTGCCTCCAAATCCGTGCGCACATCCCTGTAAATCAGTCCGGTATCTGCCTGCACATACTTAGAGCCCTGATAACTGCCAATTTCCTGCATCTGTGTAAATTTTGAGAAAATGACGGAGAACTGTTCATCATATCTTGCCGCATAGACACTTCCCCCCTGCTCTGTAATCACTTCCGCAAGCGCAGGAAAAATTGCACCGGAAGAACTTTTCTCCCTGTGCTCTTTATTGGCTGCAATATATACCTCTGTCGTATCTGAATTTGTATGAGATGGTTTAATGACCGGACACGCACGCTCGCACAGCCCGCAGTTGACGCACTTTTCCATGTCAACAAGCGGATATAAAAATCCTTCCGCATCCTGCTGCATCGTAATCGCTCCACGGCCGCAGCTGTTATAGCACGCACCGCACCCGGTACACTCCTTCACATTTTTATTCAGTTTCTCAAATAAAATCTGTTTCTGCATTCACTGTCTCCTAAATATCTTACTGCTTATGAACCAGTCTTTTGAGCTTAAGCATTCCATAACGGTAATACCAGCGCACTTTTCGCATAAAACGCGGCTTTGTTACCCAGATTGCTTTCTCGCAAAGCGGCAATACCTGTTCCGGTCTTATCTGTGAATTCTTAAGCAGCCTGTAAAACAGTTTCTGTAATCCAAACTTCTTCTCCGCCGGCAAATGCCAGATTGCAAGCTTTACATCTTCTTTTTCTACGGTATCACACATCAGATCCGTCCACATCCGTTTTGTGTAACAAGCCCCGATATTATTCTGTCTTTTCATATGATAATAGATTAAAGAAAGGTGATGTGCTTCATCTGTAAGCTTCATGAGTTTTTTCTCATAACGTACATAATTTACTTTGCGTATCTCATCAAATGTCTTTAGTATCTCCGGAATCACAGCAGAATTCACCGCACAGATCTCTCCACCTGAATAAACGAGGTCTTCCGGTGCTTCTCCCCCAAAACATTCCTGATAAATTTCCCGCATCCCAAGCAGGGAGCATCCATTGACATTCTTATCTTTTGGATAATCAATCGTAAGTGCCACCACACCGTTTTGTTCCACATCCCGGTACAGGTTTTTCAGGGAATACGGTACGACACAATCCGTATCCAGAACGATGAAATTCCCCTCAAACTGCTGTAAATATTCCAGTATGTCAAAGATATAGAACTGGTTGCGCCATGCGCCGGACCAGTCCTTCGGTGTTTTTCTCGTCAGTTCCACATTCACCAGCTTCACCTGATGGTCTGCAAAAAAACGGTTCAAGTCCACGCCGTCTACCACAGGCAGTTCCTTCTGATTACTAACAAAAATCCAATCTGTCACAACTTCTGCGTTCGTAGCCAGCGCCGTCTTATACAAATCATAAACGCATCTCCAATAAATTGCCTGTACCCTTGTACTGCTGCTTCTTCCACCCGCAGAAGGTGAAAAATTATCGTCTCCCTCCGGTTCCACATAAAACCAGCTCACAAAGTAATTTCTCATGTCCGCTCCTTTTAATCCGCAGTCCGGTTATTTTTTCTTGAAAATAACCAGCTTGCTGGCAACATAGTTCAGGATAATTACAATTACATTTGACAGTAATTTCCACAACATTTCATTCCATGCCATGACATCTACCGCAACATACATCACTGCCATATCAAATACTCCAGTGGCAATTCTGCATGCAAAAAAGCTGGCAAGCTCATACAGCAGTACTTTCCACTCCATGGACTGGCTGTCAAACACCCACTTCTTGTTCGTCGCAAACGCAAAAATAACCGCTAAAAGCCATGCTAACGCTGTAGACGGCATATTTCCCCAGTTTAATACATTATACAATACATAATAACTGGCAAGATTAATTAACGTCGTAAGTACCCCAAAAATTGCATACATCACAAAAGATTTGTATTTTTTCAGCAATTCCATTCCTTTTTCTATCATATTTTTCACACTGTCCTCCTAGCATATTGCCTTATTAATCTGTCTGAAATCGTGAAGCGCATTCACACCAATCTTAAAAATCTTCTTTAAATTAATGGAATTTACACCTCCCTGACGTGGACGGAAGGTGACCGGAATATATTTTACATCACAATTTTTCCGCGCATAAATAACGGAGATAATGACATTTGACAGATTAAAGTCCTTCGGCACAAGACCGATATACTTCTGCAATGTTTCTGCTTTCATCAGGCGGAATGGCGTATTGGCATCCTGAACCCACACACCAAAGCAGACACGGATTACCGCCTTAAGTGTCTTAGTCACAAAAACACGGGATGCTCCATCCTCGCGTCCCTTGCGCCATCCGATTACCATATCATGCTGTTCCCGCTCTTCCCAGAAGGCTGCAAATTCCGAAGGAAGCGTCTGTCCGTCAGAATCCGTCTGAAAAATATAATCCGCACCCTTCTCAAGTGCATAACGATATCCATACAGCACTGTTGCTCCATGACCGCTGTTTGCCTTTGTAACCGGCTCAAACAACGGGCGGTCTTTTGCATACTCCTGCATAATCGCATAAGTACTGTCCTTACTGCCATCGTCAATAATCACCAGACGTGATTCTCCATTTCCGTTATGTTCCTCTACAATCGGATACCAGTCATCAATTACCTGCCGGATATTTTCCTCTTCATTGTATGCCGGAATTACAATATATAACTTGTCCATTTCTTTCTCCCTTCCAGAAAACCTTCTTCCTGTGCTTAATATCCATAGATATGATAGCTTCCATATTCTTTCACCTGCTTATATCCATTGACCGATAAGAAATCCATTATATCCTCTACTCCCGTCTGGGTTGCCAGCACAATCAGTTTCGGCTTTTTCTCCTTGAGATCTTCATAATATTGTTCTTTTATTTTATTATCAATCTGGGCAATCGGCGTCTGATAAAAATACTTGGATGCACTCCGCCTGTCACTCAGCAGATAAATCACACTGCGATTTCCGTAAACGGAAATCTCATCCTCTGCCTCTGTATTGGTCTTTATATATTCCACAACCTGGTCAAGTTCCTTATCCCATTTTTCTGCCGTCAGGTTTTGATTCACATTTACCGCCGTAATGCGCCACTGTGCAAATACAATACCTATCAGAAGATATCCACATAACACAAGGTGCGGACAGCTTTTTTTCACATTGACTCCCTGAAACTTCCGGAAAAGGATTGCATATGGATATGCAAGCATCGGCAGCACAAGCATACCATAATGGTTATACTGCTTTCCGGACATTCCGGCAAGCACCAATGACACTGCCATATAAACAAGATAGCCGATTTGAAACCAGCTGTTTTCCCTGCACACAATTAAGGAAAAAATCACTAACGCTGCCAAAATTACCGGAAGCTTACAGGAAAAATTTACGATAATATGCAGTTTATCTGACATCGTCGCGTAATCTGCATTTGTCGCATACATCTTATTAAACAGAATGTAGTCATAAACAAAATCTCCAAGTGCATGCTGGCACAACAGATAAATCAATACCGGAGGCAGCACGATTCCCGCTCCAAGCAGAAACCACACAAGAAATTTTCCAAGTGTCTGATATTCTTTCTGTGCAATACAGTGTATCAGGACCATAATGCAAAATACCAGCCAGACCGCAATCAGATTGGCACGCAGCAAAAGCACACAGGCAAATGCCGCTCCGCAGACAAGCACTCTTATATTGGTAACCTTCTGATTTAAAAAGTAATCCAGGAAAATATACACCGCAAGCATCTGAAACGGCAGTGCAAACTCCTCCGTGAAATTTCCTCCATCATAATAGGAATACATCATTGCAAATACAATCAGCACCGCAAACAGTGCATATCCTCTGTTGCAAAACAGCCTTGCAATCTTATAGCAGCCAAACACTGCTAAAAACATAAAGAGTGTTTCTATCAGCCAAAGCCCTGCTTTCCCCGGAATAAGTGCAGCCACAAAATTAATTGCATAAAGCAAAATTCCTTTATGGTCAAACATATCACGATACGGAACCTTTCCGGCTTTCATCATCTTTCCAATATACTGGAAAACGCCTGAATCAGTCTCTGGTATTCCGTTTTTTGAAAAAATGCAATCCGGGCTCTGCATCACAATCACAAATGCAATCAAAAATAACCCCACACCAACTGCTATTTTTCCTAAAGTATTTTGTTTCTCTACGCTAATCTTCATTTGTATGTTCCTTCCGGCTTCAGACTGTCTATTTCGCCAAGTACTTAAAGAAGAATGTATCCTCGTATTCATATACGAAGAACTGTGTCTTTGATTTCTCTATGTGTTCCTCGTTGTCCGTCTGCATATTTCCAAAACTATACACATCGTCTTCTATGATATTCGAGTTGTCGATTGTCTTAAACATGGTACGGTTTAAATCTGTCAGCGGCGTCATCATTCCTAAGATAAGAAGTACCACCATGATTCTCTTACGGATTTTGTGTTCGTTCTCCGTTGCCGGCTCAAGCATATATTTTATTACAAATACTGTCAGAATAAACAATGCCGGAATTGTGCCTCTCATGACAAAGTTCTTGTCACGGAAATAAAACAGTGGAAATATAATCAGTTCAATTAACACAACCCAGTAATATGGGTATTTTTTAATCTGGCTGCCCATCACGCAGAAGTAAGCGCCCACCTCTATGAAGACAAACACAATATAGGTACACAGAATCTGATGCGTCTGGTTCGGATATTTCGAGAAAATAAGTCCGAATCCACCATCGCTTCCGTTGCTCGCCATATAAAAGCTTCCATATACAATTAACATGGCTAACGGCGCTAATATGTTGAAAGGATTTAACATATCTTTGAGCTTCTTATCCTTTCCAAACGTTCCCGCCAGAGCAATCGGTACCATTCCAAAGGTTGCCCACGGAGAATAGGCAATCGATAAGGAAGCAATTCCTGCAATATATTTATTGTTTTTCATCAGAAGCAGTACAAGTGCCGTTATAAGCCAGATTGGGATTGACTGGTTAAATACAAAAAACAACTGCGTATTGTTTGCGGAATACTGGAAATAATCTGCCCACCACTCCATCTCATCGGTAAAATTAATCCGCTGCTGTCTGAGGGTAAACATCACCACATCAAGACCGCTGAAAAAGATAAATACAAAAACGGCTAAATAAGAGTAACGCTTTAACAATCTGTTAATGCAGTAGAGCACCAGAAAAACTCCAAGCAGCGCCCAGCCATACAGCACGATATTGCGCATGGCATCTCCCATGTGAAAAATCTTTGACAAAAGCGCCGGCACAAGCCACCATGCGAAATAATAGGAAAGAGACACATGGTCAGAGCTGACAACCTTCTGGATTGCTTCCGGTTCCTGTGACAAATCGTAGATAACAGGCCATTGATAGGTTGACAGGTCACGGTATATCGGGTTTCTCGCCCAGAAGTCCTTATTCTGGAAACAAAATCCACCGATTCCTGAGAAATAAACCCACAGCATACACACGCCGATTACAATCAGCCAATATTTCACGGAGTCTTTGGTAAATAACTGTGTCTCATTCTCACACAATGTCTCAAACAGCTTGTATGCAAGTCCGGCAAGAATCACACCCAAAATAATTGCATACGGCAGTTTCAGCCAGCCAAATCCAAATATGACAATTGGCAGCACCACATAAAGCACCGCCAGGCATATGGCAGCTTTGTCCAAATTCAAACGCCAGTTCTTCATCTTCATTGTAACTCTCCTTTTCGTCTGTTCACACTCTCATATGCAAACAGCTTACCAGTCTCAAGTATCTCAAATTTTCAATTTACTGTCAACCGGAAACTCTCCCCTCTCTGCCTGTCAGTCCCCGTTTTTCCTCGCAATGTGATAAAACCAGGAGCCGCTGTAATTTAACGTGTAGTAATTATATGCCTCGTCCATGCGCAGTTCCTTATTACCGCCCTTTCCATTCAGGGTTTTAAAACTATTGTCTAAGATTTCCTCCGAACCCACTCCGTATTCGGCTGTTTCACGGACAATCATCTGCACCTCCTGTATCTCATTGTAGGCGCCGATACAAAAAATCAGTGCAATTGCAATATTGCGCCAGTTCTTAATGCCATACCGGAACAACTGCTCCAAGCAAAGTACCATCAGTAAAAACCGTGCCGGGATGCTTCCCCTTGAGCAAAGGTCGTTAAACATTCCAAGGCTTACAAACGGAATGAGTAAAAGTTCCACCAAAAGAATATAATACAGCGGGTTTTTCCGGTTCTCGCGGAATAAAAATACAAAATAGCCCACAAATTCCACCAGAATAAATATGAGATAAAAGTCCATTCTTGTAAACATATTTAAAAGGTCAAAGCCCATTCCATACGGCTTCTCGGCAAATACATTTCCACTGAGATACACCAGAATCACAGCCGCCAACGGTAAAAGCAGCAGATTTTCCTTTGAAAAGATTTCCCTGATACCGTTTTTCCATTCTTTCCCAAAAACCATCTGAAATGCACAGTATGCCATCATGGTTGCTGCAAGATACACAAAACCGAAAGTTGAGGAAAAGAATAGCGGCAGCCCTATTAAAATATAGAGTCCATAGGATTTCTTATGATGCAAAAACATACTGCAACAAATCCACGGACCAATCACATGCTGAAACGAACCACGCAATGCATCGAAACTTGGTGCAAAATGAACCTTTATCCGGTTAAGGTCAATCCATTTAAAGGAACACAGAGTTACATCATGTCCTGTCGCCTGATAAAGCAGTGTTCCAAGATTCGGTGCCCCGCTCCAGAGCAGGAATACAAAAAAGACAATGATTTTGCGGACCGCAGACTTTGTTTTTAAATGCTGGCATAAAAAGAGGTACGCAAGCATCAGCCCAAGCGCATTCCAGAATACCTGTGCCCATAACGCAACAACTCTGGAATGCCCCAACATTTTTCCTACAAATGCAGGTGTGATAAACTGACCAAGATAATATGTCAGCAGTACATCATCTTTATATACCACCGGCCAGGAATACTCCACCAGGTCGTATAAGATTGCATGATGAAGGCGCCAGTCGTCATCCTGGTAGAACAAATCTCCCTGCCCGCAAAGAATGCAGACAAGTACAAATCCAATATAAATCAGACACATCTGCCACCATGAAAACAGCCATTCCTGTTCATTCTCCCGCACCATTCTTCTGACACCGAAAAACAGCGCTGCAACCGTAGCAGCAGCCACCGGAATTGCAATCCAGATTTTTAACCACATACAGATAAACAACATCAGTGGAATATACAGATACACCACCACAGCAACATACAATTTCTTCATAACTGTATCCTCACATCTCTTCTGTTCCAAACATCCCCGTTTACTCTGACATCAATGTAAAAATCCCATAGTCATCCTTCTGTGTATACACATAGGTGCCGTCGCTCTCCCATGCTTCAAGCTGCTCGCATATCTGTGCAACAGCAGGCTCTGCGTTTTTCATATCCTCCTTATCCCCAATGATTATGATGAGTGCCGGACGCTCCTCTCGAAAGCCTTCCATAAATTCATCAAAAAGTTCCTCGCTGACATTAATCGGCGGTGTCTGATAAAAGAACCGGTCAGAAGCCTTCCTTCCGCTCTCTAAATAATACCGGCAGGAATTTCCCAGTACAAGAATCTCATCCGCGTCCGCCGTATTTTCCTCAATATAGGCAGCAATTTCTGATTTTTCCCGTCCTGTATACGATGCAATAGATACCACCGCCTGAATTGCCAAAAATCCCAAAACAATTCCAAACAAATACCGCTCTGCGCCATTGTCAATATTTTTCGCCGCCTTCTCAAGCACGAGAATCACCGGCACAAGCATTGCAGGCAGTAAAATAACACCGTAATGATAGTAAATTCTTCCTGACATCGACGCTAACACAAGTGTCACCACAAGATACCAGAGATTGAGTTTCCAGATACGATTTTTTCTGGAAATCCAGAACGATGCAAGCAGTGCTCCCATCCACACTGCGGTCTGACGGAACAAAAACCACGCCGTAGTCAAAAGTCGAAGTGCACTGCTTTCGCTATCACTGTAGCCAAAGTTAAATCCAATGTAATAGCGGAGCATATCTTCCATACATCCTGTTATCATGCCGTACAGCACAAATGGAAGCACCCCTGCCGCAATTCCAAGCACAAATCCCGCAATACATTTTCCAATGTCTTTCCATTTCTTTCCCAGAAGCATTTCTATGAGCACGACCGGGAGAAATGCAGCCCACACAGCCACCATATTGACACGCAGCATTAAAACTGCCACAAAGCTTATGCCAAGCAATACGATTTCGTAGAAGCGATAACTTCCTTCCATAAAATATTTCACAAAAATATAAAGTGCAAGTGCAATCCACGGCAGCGCATACTCTTCTGTCAGGTTACCGCCCTCGTATGCCATATAACAGTTCAGTGTGCACAAAACAATTGAAACTGCACTGTAGCAGACAATCTTTTTTCTACTGAAAAGCTGTGTGATTTTAAAAAGAAACAGTGCCGTCACAAACAGATTTACAATCTCAAGTAACCACACGCCCACAAAACTGCCGTTTCCGATACAGAGTCCGAGGTACTCGATAAAGTAAAGCAACAGCCCCTTATGATCAAATAATTCACTGTAAGGAACCGCTCCGTTTCGCATCTGGCTTCCAATATACAAAAATACAGAGGAATCCACTCCCGGATAATCATTCGACCAGGGATTTAATGCGAATAGCATTCCGATACAAAGAGAAAGCAGCAGAAAAAAAACCAGATCCATACCGGAAATTTTCTGTTTCTCTGCCACTTTTTCTTCGCTCTTGTTCAATTTTGTTTCTACAGTTTTAAATTTCTGTTTTTCTGCCGCACGGTACAGCCAGCCGGCTGCCGCAAACAGAACCGGAAGGGAAAGCACCACCGCCAACATATCTGATATCATTAACAGTGTGTGGCTGTCCATCCCCATTCCCTGTGCAATCTTGGCAACGATATTTGACGGGAGCCAGCGCTCATAAAACTTCTGTGCTGCAACCCAGCAAAAAATTGCCACCGGCAGCACACAGATGATATGAAACCCTGTTTTCTCCTGTCCCATCAGAATTTTGCCCTTATATGCTGCCACGGATGTCAAAGTCAGCACCACCACGCACCCTAACACTCCGTAAAGGTTTGCCGGCATCAGGAAAAACCATAATACCGTGCAGGATAGTATGAATATCATTGCCCGTGTTATTCTTCCAGTTCTCATAAACTTTCCTTCCTGTCTAGCTGCTTATTTTTCTACCAACTCATTTGTCAGACGGTATACATAAAATCCGTCCTGCTCCTCGCCGGTATAGATTCCCTCTTCACACCAGCGCTCCATGGTTTTTATCGATTCAGCATAATTGTTCTCTTTCTCAAGAAGCTTCCCTTTATCACCAACTAAAACCACCACATCCGGCTTATTGTTCTCCATGTCCTGCTTGTATTCCTCATACATTTTATCGCTGACATTGATAATCGGTGTCTGGTAGAAAAAGCGGTTTGTCGTGTAACGTCCGCTCTGAAGATAGTATACACAGTTGTTTCCCATCATGAATACGTTCTCATCCTCAGTTGTATTCTCCTGCAGATAGACCGCCACATCCGACAACTGCGGTTTGTTATTTCCGGCAAAAGAAACCACAAACTGTGCCGCAAAAAATCCATACGCAAGCGCCATCAGCACCGGAACCGGCTTTTTGAACTGCACTCCCTCAAAGCTGTCCAAAAGCAGTGCAACCGGTACAATCAATGCCGGAAGCAGGATGATGGCATAATGCGCGTGCGCGCGTCCGGACATAGATGCCAATGCCAACGATACCACATAAAACCAGAGGTTCATCTGATAAATGGAATTTTTGTAATAAATTCTTCCTGCTGCCACAAGCGCCATGGAATACACGGTAAGGCGCTGAAACAGAAGAAACATCACCTTCCAGACAGGCATTGCCGACTTCTCGCTGTAAGAAAGATTGAATGCAAAATAACATTCCACCATTTCTTTTAAGCTTCCTGTCATTCCTTCATACACAAGCACCGGAATTACTACAATTGCACAACCCAGCAAAAAATTGCCGACACAGATACCGATGTCTTTCCACTTTTTGTCCCGAATCAGCACCACAAGTACTAATGGCATAAAAGCCGCCCATGCCGCAATCATATTTGCCCTGACAAACAGAATCACTGCAAATCCGATTCCAAGCAAAATAATATGATAAAACCGATAGCTTCCATCCATAAAATACTTCAGGAAAATATAAACTGCAAGTGTAATCCATGGAAGCACCCACTCTTCCGTAAGATTGCCGTCCGTCAAAAGCATCGATACTGTCAGAGCTGCCACAAGCGCTGCCACTGTAATATACTGCACAGTTCTCTTTTCCGTGAGAAGCTTTGTCACCTTGAACATTAAAAGTGCCGTTGCAAAAGCATTTATCACTTCAAGAACCCATACGCCAGTCGAACTTCCGCCCGCCAGCCACAGACCAACCGTGTCTATCAGATATAACAGTAATCCTTTATGGTCAAAAATATCGGCATACGGAATGGCGCCCTTCTGCATCATCATTCCCATATAAAGGTACACCGAGGAGTCATTCTCCGGCCACACCCCTGACCATGGATTAAAGGCAAGGCGCATTCCAAGGCACAACGCAACCGCCAAGGCAAATAAAATATCCGCAGGCTTTAGTTTTCTCTGCTCCTCTTCTCTTGATATCTGCGGCAGTTCACGTCTTGGCTTTGCCCCACATATTCCACAACTGATATATAAAAGCCCTAACGAAGCAACGACAGACGCAGCAATGCTTGCCACAACCAGAAATGTTTTCACATCCATTCCCACAAGCCCTGCCACTGCAATTACTTTGCCGGATAAATGCCACTCGTCATAGAATTCCATATCCAGCATATAGAGCAGCAGAATCACCGGAAGCACTGCATACCACCGGAATTTCTCCCGTATCAGATGCCATAAATCCGGGAGCTGTCCTCCAAGAAGGAATGTAAACACAAACGTCACCGGAATTCCTAAGATTCCATACAGATATGGCGGCATCAAAAGCCCCCATACCACTGTCATTGATATGGCAAATAGCAGCCGCTGTCCCTTTGTCATTCGTCCTCTCCTTTATCGAAAAGCATTGTTTATAAAATCAACCATAGCTTCGATTATATAACAGCCGTCCGGATATGTAAACCTTTTTCATAGGTGCCGGTCGGCGGGGTTCTGTGGGCGCCCGCCATAAAACTACTAGCCTTTCCAGCTATTCTTAACAGCTGACAGTTCCCATTCACTCTCACAAATCTCTTTCCAGTGAGCCACTCCTTTTGACAGCGTACCTCTCTTTTGTTTCAAATACAGACGGTATGCAAGCCTTGCTGCACTTACCCTGACTTCCACTGCTCTTTTCCGTACCTTTTCTTCCTCCGGTAATTTATGATAGTCCATCTGCCCTGCCAGCCAATAAAGCGCTGTGTCTAAAATGTCTGTCTCTTTGTCCGTCAGCACTACGTCATCCCTATATAAAATGTTGTACATCACTCCAAGTGCAGTCATAAGCCCGGGTTCTTTTCTAGTACGGATAAAGTTTATTAATTCCCAGACAAACCTCTTTGCCAATGCGGTATTCGGATTTTTCCTGCAGCAGATTCCCGCCGATACAACTGCATCTACCGTTTCCGATTCATCTGCCGAATAAAATGCCCCAATCACGCTTTCGCTGATACTTCCAAGTTCTTTCTCCGAAAAAAACAATAGCTTAAGCTGTAAAACTTTAAGTCCTACCTCCTCCATTTCCATTATCATATCCGTCATTCCATGCAAAACATTTTCGCTGCATAATTCTGCAGTGCTTTGATACAGCTCTGAACAGACCCGAATTACTTTGCGGAAACGCATTCGATATTCTTTTCCAACCACAGTTTCTCTGTCTGCCACAGCTTTTTTCAATTTTCCCTTATCTGCATCCCAATACTGTTTCATATTAAGCAAAAGCTTTTCGATTTCTGAAATTGTCCAGAATCCGTTCTTCACTCCTCCCAAAAGTGCCAGCAGCTCATCGAGATAAGGAACCTCCCCCATTGTTATACTGCATCCGTTTTTATCCTGCAAAACGCCTGTCAGCTCTGTCTGTAAAAAGTATTTTTTTATCTGTGCCACAGGCTCTGCATGCTCTGGATGCGGCAGCTTTATATAAACCCACCTATATAGATCCGGAATATCCGGCAATCTGGTTTCTGGATTTATATGAGACCATAAAATATCGGCAAACTGCCTCTCCTGTTCATCATTCAGCAGTTTTAACTCATGCAAAACACGCAGCCTTGTAACCGCCAGTTTCCAGGTATCTTTTGATTCTGCTGCCTTCTGTATCAAATGCTTCACCTGACTCTCACTCACACGATATTCCCATCGTTTCAGCCGGTTTACATCTCCAGACAGGTAAAAATCAAATACATCTGTCACAGCTCTCCATCCATGATCAACATTTCTGTCATACATGCCACTCTCCAGCATTGTTCCCAGCATTTCTGCCTTTACGTGTTCCGTGACATTTTGCACTACGCTTGTAATAACTATGTTCATCTGGCTGTTCAGGTCAAATCCCGGCAAATCCAACATTTTTTTGATTAATCCAAGCATCTCTGTCTGCTGCTTTTCCGGACATCTGACCATATATCTTATGAGCATCTGCGGAACATTTTGCAGAATACTGCTGTAAATATTTCCCTCCTTCCAGACATTACATTCATCGAGTTCTCCCAGATTTTCTTCCAGCGCATACCTCAGATATTCCAGTATCTGTTCCACCTGTTCCGCTGCCTGTATCGTCAATCTACGATAACCAATCAAATTTTTTACATTAGAAGAGCTTGTACTACGCAATAACATAAAAGTAAAAATATTTGTATTTAATTTTCCAAGTGCCTCAAACCACACTTCCTCGAGGTTACTTATCAATGTAACATGATTTACCTGCAACGGCAGTGCCATTTTATCTAACAAACGGTATAACAGATATGCCTCCTCGCATATATTTCCTGTCTCTGCAAGCGAAATGGTCTCCCGATTCAGTTCAAACGGTTCCTTCTGACGGTATTCATTAACATGCCAGTGTAATAATCTGGCTTTTATTTTTTCCAGTGTGTCCTCCCAGTCAAAATACACACTGGAAGTATCCATATATTCCAGGATACGGTTTATGTCCTCCTGCATGGCTTCCTGCCGTCTATTTCTCCATGAATCTCCCTGGAATGTCAGGGAATATAGTTGAAGCATACATACACGAAGCGATTCCAGCCACAATGTATGTGTTTCATCTACATTTGTCCCGTTTAGTTCATCTGAAATGTCCTGCCACCATTTTTTCAGTTCTTCCAATGCCACCTGTTCCATTCCAAGCTCTGTCTTAAGTCCTGCAGCCTGCAGACGCACTTCGTACTGGTTTTTTTGGGGGTGAAACTCTCCCAGCAGCTTTTTCGCTCTGCTCAGGTCCATCTTCATAAAATAGAACTTTATCTGTTCCATCTCAAGTTCTGTCTCCCCGTTTCTCCCGTCTTCTTTATATTTCTCCAAAATTGTGTACACGCAATGCCATGCCTCTTTATTTCCATCTTCGCGGTATTCCCGAAGCAGAACCTGTCCAAGATAAAACCACTGTTCCTTCTCCTCCCCAGACAGGCTCCCCCAGTCATCCGCATACGTTGTTCTATAGTTCTCCCAAATATCACGCAGCTGACTCTGTTCATAGCCAGAATACAGCGCCATCCCTGTTTCCATCCGCCATACATACTCATATGCGAACTGCATGCGTTCCCGCTCTGTCACATTTTCATTTTTTTGTAACAAAAGGCTGCTGTCACTTTTCCATTGTAATTCTTGGCATACATGAAATGGCGGAATATACCATCCCGGATACTGTTTTCGCTCCATCCTCCATGTCTCTGTCAATTGAAGTATTTTTTCTTTTCGTGTGCCTTTTTCTTCAATTTCTGTATTCCATGCCGGATATCCTAATTTCCATACACGCTTTTGTTTTCCCGCCTGGGAAGCCCCCGACAACAAATATCTACCCGAGCTGCTGTGCTCCTGCCGCTCTCTTTTCTGTGGCCATTTGGTCTGCTGCAACATTTCTGAAAGCTGCCGATTTATCTTCTGCACTCCCTCTGCAATTCCAAAAACTTCCTGATATGTATCTTGCCAAATAATCTTGTCATAAATATCCTGAAATTTTTTCATAATTTCATTTATTACTATTTTTGTAAAATGAATTTTGCACTGCTGCATTTGGTGTTTTGAAAGCGCACTTTCCTGTAAAATCTCATCCAGATGTGTTTCAAGAATCTCCTGAAATTGATAGGGACTTTCATCATACATAGCCTGTCCAAACTGTCTCATGTTTTCTTCCTGAAAGATAATCTGGCGGATTTGGCATTCCTCCGTATTATCTTTTTCGTAATCTGCAACTTCGCGCCCGGCTTCTGCAAATATCTCCCCCATCTTTTTCTTGTCAACAAAATTTTTTGCATATTTCAACATTTGTTTCCTAAAGCTCTCGTTGATTTGACTTCCAATTGGACCATCCAGAAATTCCATTCACTGCACCTTCCTACCCCTTAATTTTGTGGTCTGCGAAAATAATATTGCATCATTTTAAAAAACTGTTTTTCAGCTTCCTTACTCTCTTCTCCTGTTCTATACTTTTCTATATACTCTGCCTTTAAAGTTTGTAATTTTTCTTCAAACCCCGGATTCAATCGTAACATATTTTCAGATTTCACCTCATTATCTTCTACAATCTGTTTCTGTAAGCAACGAACATACTCCCAAACAAATCTCCTGAGAATATTGGGATTTTCCAGACCTTTCCGCAAATTAAAAATATCATCATAAATTTTATCACGTTGCTCTGCCACCACTTCCTTATCCAATTCCCCCAACATTGGATTAAATAAATATCCTCCTGACTGTGCTGCCTTTGTTTTATACATTTCTTCCAGAATCTTACGAAATTCATTTTTTTCTTCTTCGCCCAAATCTACCTGAATCAGATTTTCCCCTTCTCCGAGAAATCTTGTTTCCATGTTTTTTAATGAACCCAGTACTGCCGATTGCGTTGGTTCAAAAAAAGCTGCTACTGCATTTCCCTCCTCAAGCACCGCTTTTGAGTAAGCTTCATGAAAACGTTGATTTAGTTGATGTCTATAGGTACAATAAAACCCCATTGTATTTCTTTTACAAAAGCTTACTATATCTGCCTGTTTTGTATTATATCTAAAATCGTGGCTTTCCAGTGATGCATCTGCAAAAATTTCTTTTACCAACACCTCCACCGCCTGAATAAATCTATATTCTTCATCACTTGTCAGCTCTCTATCCTTCAATTGTCTATTCCATTCACTCGTCTTGTCTTGTATTTCTTTATTCCTGTCAATTTGCCCAATCTTGCTGCATATCTTGTCTATCAATTTTGTTTCAATCACTTCAAGACTACTGTATTCTTTCATGGATATAGATGCCAGTAATTTTCTGATATAAGTTGTATTATTTTTATAAAATTGATAATTAGTCCGAACTAATTGTTTCTCGCCACAATATGGAATCAGATTATTACACATGACAATATACATATTTTGGTCCAGGATATTTCTTTTTTCTCCCTGCTCCGAACAAATAGACTCTTTGCCTTTTTCTGAAAAAATATACTGAACCGCCTTCGGCATGTTTTCACTATCTCTTTTCCAGCTAATTGCTGCAATTTCCTCAGATGTCCTGTAAAAGATATCAATGCCCGTAAACACACAATATACCGGCGAAGCTGGAAATACTTCCCTGACACAGGGTAAAACAGTCCTCAGTTCATCTGGCTTACCTGAGTCTAGTTTTTTTACATAGAGGACACTAATATCACTCAGTCTTACCATCTTGTTTCCATTATAATAGTACAGATTCTCGTACAGGATATTTTTTAACTTCTGTTTGTCATAATATTCAATATGGTCAAGACCACACGTATCCACTAACTGCAATGTTTTTATTCCAAGTTCCGCTAAAACATACGCATATTCATCTGAAACCATATCATATATCCTGACAAAATTAATAATTCCTGTTAACGACCCCCACGCAGTAACCTGAAGACACTGCTGCAATAATTTTCTTTTTTCCTGATTCATCTGCTTTAAATCAAATGTCAATTGCAAATTATTCTCATTCATTCCATCATAGTGTTGTAGCAGCTGTTCTTTTATTACTGCATGGACTGCGCGGTACCATTCCTTTATTCCGTTATGAATATTGACAATGATACGCTGACCACTTTTACCATTATTTTTTTCTTCCTCTAATATTTCACTGTCAATTTGAAAGATATTACATGAATCTTTCTTCTCCTTCATTTTTTTATAAAATTGATGTTTATACTCACTTGGCAGCAGCGACTGAAACTCTTTAATATTAAAAAATCCCTCACAATACAAAAGTTCATCTGTATAAATCTTTTCAAAATTCTCATCTAACCGGATTGCAATCCTTCCTGCTTCATTCTGCTTTATGAAATTGTCCTTAACAAACTGTTGTATTATCTCCTCCTGAAATACAGCAAAATCATCCGGCTCATTATCTGCATTAGATTTCAAAAAATTTCTCACCGCACTTGCCACTTTTAATTCGTTTTCTGATAAACTGGCATCTAACTCTTCCGGTTTTCTTCCTATCTGCACCCCATTTATTAAAATCATACCTGATTTTTTATAGTTCACTTTCAATTCCCGGAGCAAATTAGAATCTATCAAATATTTTATCCAATCTAACGGGAAATTTTCCCATAAAATCTGTATCAGATTTTCATAGCATCTTAATGTAGATTTCGCATCCATTCCATTCTGCAGTACCGCATTAAGATCTCCAATAATCGTTTTATAACGCTGGTTTTTTCTGTTATGCTGAAGTTTTAAAAGCAGTCTATGACAGTTTTCCAAAAAAATTTTTTCATCCTGTACCGACCTCGGACTTAACTGAAATAACTGCTTCATTACAAGAATCGCTGGTCTGTGTCCCAGTCTTTTTATCATCTGTTCCACAAATTCCTCCTGCGTCAAAAACTTTACTTCTGCCCTTGGATGTTCTTCTGTAATAGCGTACTCATAAATTACCTTTGTTCGTGTTGTCTGTCCATCGTTTGTCGAACAAATCTCATTTCCATGGTAGGCAAAATCCTTTGCAAAAGATGACTTGCCTGCTCCACTCCCCCCTAAAAGCAACAAAGTGTTTTTTTTATTGGAATTCATTTTCTGTCCATATATCCATTCAATATTTAACGAATCCTTATCTTCTTTTGAAAAAATAATACAGTCAGCTTCCCGCAAATGTTTCAATATATATTTCATTTTGATATAATACATCAATTTAAATGGGTTTTCCCCTATATGAATATCTGATACCGACTGTGCCATACCGAGCAGATAAACCTCTTCTCCCTGAACCTGGTATACCAGTCCACCTGACATTCCCTGCAGCAATTGCCTATCCTGAAAATTATTATACCAATGATAATCATCTGTAATCTGATAAATTCCGACTGCCTCATTCGGCGGAAATACTGTTTTCTCAACCCCTTGAAGTTGAATTCTGCTACTCACCTCATCCTCTAACAATACCCCCGGGTATCCTTCCATATATAAAGTCGACCTGTTTTCAACAGGACCAGCCCCAATCTTTTTCTCTAAAGTAATTGGTACTGTACCATTAACAACCAAAAGCAGCGCTGCGATATCATCCTTGTTTTCCATATGGTTTCCTGCATTATATACTTGAATACTCTTAATCTGACTTTGCGGCACTTCATTTTGCATGTCATCATAAAATCGAACGATAATCTGATGTTTATACTCTTGATTGTTTCCCATAATACCAATTGTGCTCAATACATGAGAGTTTGTTAATACAATAAAATATTGCATCTTATAGTCATATAACGCTCCCCGTACATTACAAGGATACATAATTCCTGTTCCCATACTCTCCATCGTTTCAATCTGTACGATATTCTTTTGTATCATTACTCTTCCCCCATTAATTTAAGTTCATTTTTATCTTCAATCTTCACATTTTCTTCTTCTGAAAAAATTATCCTCACATTTGTATAGACCTGAATTTTCCCTCCAACACTTTTTGCAATATCAGTCATCAATTCATGTGATGGGTGCTTATTATCCCACTCCCGGTTTCCTGTCACCAAGTATTTCCTACACTGATGTTTTTGCGCAAACGCTACCAGTCCTTTATTATTTTTTATAGCCCCGTGATGCGGTATTTTAATTACATCAATCTTTCTATAATTTTCTTTTTCATCTCTCATATTTTTTAATTGTTCAATCTCATCTGCCACATCCTCTATTTCACAATCTCCCGTAAAAAGTGCACACTTATCCTGATACTCCAGCAAAAAAACGATTGACTGCCGGTTTATTAATTCCGAATCAGGCTTTCCTTTTCTATTGCAATATTTCATATAATCCGCATATACTGCTTCAATTCCATTTTTTTGTGGATGAATCAGGGTCATCACTGCATATGTGGCGTTTTCTTGTTCCCTTGGATCTAACTCTCTCCGCTTTTCACTGCTAATGATTTTCAAACATGGTGAAGAATACGGAATATAGTTTTTTTGTATTGTCGATATTACAGAATAATTTAATAGCAGCTCCTCGAATTCCTCTGCCTGCCTATAACTAATCACAGGTTTTGTAACATAATTATAAATAATTACCGTTCTTTCAAAAATACTTTTAACCAAACTATCTTCTCTTAGTAGCTTTAGTGCCCCGTTTAAATGATCCTCGTCAATATGAGTAATAACAAGATAGTCAATTTTTTCATACTCCAACACAGCTTCCTTAATTTCTTCTAATGATTCTCTGTCTCCTTTACGTCCATCGACCATAATAACACTTTTCCATATTTCATTTGCAATTTCAATAAAAAAGCAATCTCCGTGATTCGTTCCTACATTTCTGATATTGAATATCCCCATTTTTCTCCTCTTATTTTAAAATTGTTTTCCATATACATTTATTTTGTAGTTTCATTTTGTTATTCCCCCATACTCTAAATTCCAGGCAGGTTCTTCTGTGTGACTTAAATTTTGGTGATAATTGTTGACTTTAACTTGACGGCGCCGCCTATGCGGCGCCAAGAAACTTCTGATATTACTCTGATATTCCGAATCTTTTTAACGATGAATCGTGGCTAACGCTTGTCTCTGTCTTTACATCTGCTCCATGAACTCTTCCACAGATGAAACCTTCGCTGACAGTCTCAGCCAGCGTGTCAGCACCTTGGCATCCTTCTGCTCATAAATCTGTTTTTGCAGACTCTCCGGGACTGTTCCGCATTCCTCTAACAGTTCGAAAATAGAATCGGCTTTGCCTTCTATTCTACCTTTTCTTTCTCTCTGCTGCATTAATTCTTCGCCTGTCATAAAACGCGCCTCCAGTTCCCGCCATTTCTTGAGCTCTGTTACCTGCTCGTGCAACTGAATGATTGACTGTTCCGTTAGTAATGTCACACAAATATGCTACCTTCCTATGCATAAACATTACCACGAATGTGGTTTTTCTGCAATAGCAAGCCACCTTGTACATTGTTAAACAACAATTGTATAATGCTCTTTTAATTCATTCAACATATTGTGCTTTATACATCCTTCATTTTGAAGCCTTCCTACAACAATTCCAGGTGCAATTCTATTCTCTTCTGCAAACTTTTGAATACTATTTGCTGAAAAATTCTGATTCTTCTTAAATAATTCAAATCTCTCTAACGGAATTAATTCATCCCTTGACCATTCGTCTGCATCAGCTTCATCCTGCGAAGTAGTACCATCTGTTTTTCCTATATGTCCTAAGATGATGTGCCCTAACTCATGGAATAAGCTAAACCAAAATTTATCTGCATCTTTACCTCTTGCAGTTATTCCTACAACAATTTTATTTCCATCCATAAACGAAGCGCCTTGTAAGAATGAACCTTTCAAATGTGGTAAAAATACAAGTACAATTCCATTCTCTGCCAATAAACCTTTAAGTTTAGGGCAAAAATCCTTTGGTTTCTGAAGTGTCATGTTTCTTATCTCTGGGATAACATCGATAAGTCCCCTGATATTTATTGGCTCAGTCTCAATACTTCGAGCCATAATTTTTGCTTCCTGAACCCACGCCAATAACGCAAAATCGCTTTTTTCTGTTACTGCAAGTCTTCTACACGCAATTTTGGTAATTTGAGTATTCTCCAGTAAAGATAATTCAACCACTTCAAAATATTTTCTAAGATTAATTACTTTTTCTTTTGAATTTCTGGTTGCTGGAACCCATCCAAATTTAGCCATCTCATTATATGGCAATTGTTTTGCTAAAACTTCATCTGCCTCCATTGCATTTTCTGCTTCAACTTTAATTAACTTTTCTCTATAAACAGCCTCTAAATTGTTCCAAAACTTTGCCGGCACACCAAGTACTATTTCTAGTCTAACAGCCATTTCTGCAGTTAACTGAACTTCACCATTAATGAGTTTACTAATATGTTTCTCAGACATATCCATCCTTGCTGCAAACTCTTTCTGACTCATTCCTCTGTCGTTAAGCTGTTCTTTTATTGTCGCTCCTGGTGGCGTTGCAATAAAACTGCGACTTCTCACCATTTTGCTACCTCCCATTCACTTTTCGCCTAATGATAATCCACGATTTCCATAATATGTGCAATTTGAACTTCACTACCATGCTTTTCAAAAACCAATCTATATGGATGAACTAAATCAACTGCATACTGTCCTTTCCTATTATTTGATAATGGATGACATCTACCGATGCGATATTGAATCATTTCCTCCACAGTATCGACCGCTCTAATTTCATCTATACGCATTTGAATCTTCTGTGACATTTCATTTCCATAAGTCCGATCGGCAATTTTAGCATCCATACAAATTTTCATAATTTTATTATTCTTGTATGTTATATCCAACCACTCATCCCTTTAGTATTAATTTACCTTTGAGGTAAATCTATCGTACCATTTACCATACCATTTGTCAATCTGCAACTAGCCCATCTTACTGTTTGCTCTGTCTATCTATTTTATTATAAAGAGAATTCTCATCTATTACTTTTTATCTTTTAAAATCTAACATTCCAGGCAGGTTCTTCTGTGTGACTTAAATTTTTGTGATAATTGTTGACTTTAACTTGACGGCGCCGCCTATGCGGCGCCAAGAAACTTCTGATATTACTCTGATATTCCGAATCTTTTTAACGATGAATCGTGGCTAACGCTTGTCTCTGTCTTTACATCTGCTCCATGAACTCTTCCACAGATGAAACCTTCGCTGACAGTCTCAGCCAGCGTGTCAGCACCTTGGCATCCTTCTGCTCATAAATCTGCTTCCTCAGACTCTCCGGGACTGTTCCGCATTCCTCTAACAGTTCGAAAATAGAATCGGCT
>CATZIT010000005.1:0-193703 GCA_958420225.1 uncultured Roseburia sp.
GATTCCTGAAGCACATAAAGTTCCGTTTTCCGGTGTATTTTGGAGACAGGGAGACGCAGGAACTTTGTTGGGACAACGAAAGTACCGTTGAGACGGTTGTTTTGCTTTCCAAGGGAGTGGTCGACAAGGATAATTTCAGAAAAGTGAAAGTGGATTTCTCTTTGGAAGATATGGATTTGACTGAGCTTAGGGGCAAAGCTACATATGCTCAGGTGAAGGAGTATATCCTTAATGAGTTTGGTTTAAAGGTATCTTCACTTTATATTGCACAGGTAAAGAAAAAGTGTGGTATCGAGACTGGAGAGAATCATAATCTGCCTAAGTCAGAGAATGCTAAGCAGCCACAGGTGACTCCTGAAAAGGAAGAAGCTATTATGAAGGCGTTTAGGCATTTTGGGGTAATTTAGGGGGAGATAGTATGGCACTTGAAGAATCAGTCTTAAATGATCAAGTAATTGCAAGAATATTATTAAATGATTATGGTCTTCACCTTTTGGATGTACATGTTATCTCATTTGGTACTGCTAATTGTTTTAAAATAACATGCTCGGAAGGAAGTTATTTCCTGAAGGAATATCAAAGTTGGTTCACACTTGAAGATATAGAAAGAGAAGCTCATATTGTTGAATTTTTGACCGTAAAGAAATATCCAACTGCTTTGTTTCTTAAAACCTTGGAAGGTAAATTTGGAATCTGGCAGAGTGGTCATGTGATAGGGGTGCAGGAGTTTATTGAGGGTGATACCTATACAAACAAGTTGCCTCATACAATGCTTATTGAGAGTGCAGCTTACTTGGGTAAACTGCACAATATACTTAAAGAGTATCCTATGAAAAAAAGTATGGACGAGCAATGGGTGAAAGGATTCTCTGCAAATGAAGCTTCTGCAAGATGCGACGAACTATTGGATATTTTAGAAGATAACAAGTCAGATAAGTATTATGAGAGAATCAGAAATGATTTGATTTACAAGAAAGAACTTAATATGAAGTTGGAGAATATGAAATCCTACTTTTGTGGAATTACATATTCATCGTCACATGGGGATTATACTGCGTGCCAGTTAATCGGAGAACATGGTAAAATAAAAGCTGTTATAGATTTTGCTTCTGCTGTATCGCTGCCGGTAGTATGGGAGATAATGAGGTCATATATACAGTCATCAGAGGCATGCAAAGAGGGAAGTCCGCTCGATATAGACGACTTTCTTTTATTTGTTAGGGAATATAGTAAGTATAGTTTGCTTTCTAAAAGAGATTTGGAGGCCATGCCGTATGTTTATTTATTTCAATTAGGACGTAGCGTTTATGGATTTAAAGAATATTTGCAAACTAAAACTGAAAACAAGGAAAAACTTTTGGTATTTGCATTTTGGCGTACAGATATATGCCGTCAAATGAGCGAAAGAGTAGAAGAGATTTCTCACGCACTGGTTGAATTGATATAAATGGTTGAAATTTTTTAATAAGGTAACTAAGTAGTAGGGCTATATAGAAGGAATAGACAGAATATGTTTATGCAAATAGAATTAAGCAAAGACTGGAAGAAGGTCACTCCTATTTCCAAGGGCTGGTCCAGTGATAAAAAATATCTGGTCGAAACGGCTAACGGAGAATTTCAGCTTCTGCGAATTTCAGACATTGAGGAATATGAAACAAAAAAGAAAGAATATGAAATTATCACAAAGTATTCCCGACTTGGTATCAATATGTCCATGCCGTTAGAATTCGGGACCTGTAATGAAAGTAAGAACGTATATATGCTGCTTAGTTGGGTAGAGGGTCGTGACTTGGAAGAAGTGTTGCCGAAACTCTCAGAACAGGAACAGTATAAGCTTGGTCGTCAAGCGGGAACAATCCTTAGAAAGATACACTCAATACCGCTTGATCCGGTAGATGTTCCTGCAACAACGAAGCGCGAGAAAAAGCTGATGCAGTTAGCACGCTATGAAGAATCTAATGTGAGAATTTCCGGCGATGAGATAGCTGTCGCTTATGTAAAAGATAATATCAATTTTATTTGGCGGAAATCGCCGGTGTACATGCATGGGGATTTCCATCCGGGGAATTTGATTTATATGCAGGATGGTTCTATAGGTGTAATCGATTTCAACAGATGGGAAGTGGGAGATCCCTATGAGGAGTTTTACAAGCTTGAAAGCTTTGGTATAGAGATAAGTGTTCCGTATTGCATAGGACAGATTGATTCTTATTTTAATGACGATGTTCCTGAAGATTTCTGGACGGCGAATGCGGTATATGTGGCGCAGGCATCATTATTTTCCATTAAGTGGGCCGAGAAGTTTGGACAGGATGAAATTGATGGAATGGTAAGAAGAGCAAGAAATTCTATAACTAATTTCAATGATTTTAAAAATACTGTCCCTAAATGGTATTCTGATAGATCAGATATGAAATAAAACAAATAGTAGAGGAAGACAGCGGTAAATTATGCGTACAGAACAAGTAGAACTAACTGTATTATGCTTAATACATAAAGATGGCAGTTATTTACTGCAAGATAGAGTAAAAAATGATTGGAAGGGTTATACACTTCCCGGAGGGCATATTGAACCGGGAGAATCTATTGTTGATGCAGTGATTCGCGAAATGAAGGAAGAAACTGGGCTTCTGATTCAAAAACCACATCTTTGTGGTGTAAAGCAGTTTCCAATTGATGGAGGGCGTTATATCGTATTCCTTTTTGAAACAGACCAGTTTGAGGGAGAACTTGCTGATTCTGAAGAAGGTAAAATGCACTGGATTAAGGATTCAGACCTTTCAAACGTAAACTTGGTAAATGACTTTGAAGAACTCATTGAAGTTATGTTGAATGATAGCCTGACAGAGTTTCAATATGTTATCGAAAATGATGAGTGGATCGTTGTAAAAAAATAGTCCGTACTGATGGTTCAGTTGAGCTAAACGACAAATCCATTGTGAAGGTTATTCCTTCGTGAGATATTTATATTGAGAATGGAGGAAGGAGACTTTTGCTATGTAAAAAATAGGTCAAATTATTTGTACATATCGTAAGCTCAACGGCATCTCACAAGAGGAACTTGCCGGGATTGTAGGTGTATCAGCAGGAGCGGTTTACAAATGGGAAAGAGATATTTCACTTCCCAATTTGGATGTTCTTTGTAGTCTTGCAGACTATTTTCAGATTACAGTCGATGAGCTATTAGGGCGGAAAAAGAGAAAAATAACAGATATTCAGTTTGAAAATGAACGGGAAGCAAACCGTTATTATGTAGCATTGGAATTGATTGAATGCTGTAAAACCGCTCGCAATTTCGGTTTACTGGCGGTAGAGGAACAGTTGAAAGGGAAAGAGGAAAGCATATATTCTTTTTTGAGATTTGCTGTTTATTTCCTATTGGATGGATTTTACAAGCAGATAACGCCTATGGACTGCAAGCCGTATCTTGTACGTTATGCAGAAGCTGAAAAGGATTCAAGAACAGCGAACATGATTTGCGAGGTGATTGTACTGATTTTTTCCGGAGAGAACGAAGAGATAGTGAAGGACGTTATCAGTTCGTTCCTAGGCAGAAAATATGCCGGGCTTATTCTGAAGAAGGCACAGTTAACGAGAGATGAGCAAATAGAAAAAATAGCGCTCATGGATACCGGAGTAGAGGATACAGGGATATTAGATTCGCTGCTTAATACAGATGATTATCATATTCAGATGATGCTTAGGCAGATGGAAAACGATGAATTCCTCCAAGCTTTGGCTGGTACATCCAAAGAAATACGAATTCGTTTATTGCAGAATCTATCAGACAGATTGATTGGTGTTATTGCTGAAACTTTGCAAAATGTGCAGGGGAATGTTGACGATATCAGCGAAGCGCAAAGAAAAATGCTTAACATAATTAATGATATTAATGTTAAGCAATAGTTATCAAAAGTTTTAGCATATTCATATTATCACTAAGTAGTAGCTTTTTGATATAGCGGCGGCCTGTAAAGCAGACTGCCGTTAAATATTTATAGAAAAATATGAAAAGCAGTGAACCTTTTTCAATTTCACGCGACTATAGGGTGAAGCTTCAAAACAGATAGTCATTATCTGGGACAGTAATACTGCATTGGGGGACTCTAATGGAAATAGAAGAAATGTTGGCACAAGCTGATTACTTGATGCATATAGCCGGCAGTAAATGTGATTCCTGGGTGGATGCGCAGGACCTTGTACAGGAAACAATATTGGACGGATTACATGCTATAAGGAAAGGCAGGGATATTAATAATGCCAGAAACTGGCTGTGCACAGTACTTAACAGAAAATATTATGACCTGTTACGTGAAAAATACCGTAAACCATTAGAATTTTATGGGATGGATTTCGATGTCGCGATGGAAGAAGAAAATAATCAGGCATCAGATGTAGATGAGGATGGATTGACGGAAGAGGAAAATCTCAGACGTTCCGTTGCACATCTGACAAAGCTATACCGTGAAATCGTTGTAAGACATTATTTTCATGGACAGGAAGTAAAGAAAATCGCGGATGAATTATCACTGCCTGAGAACACGGTAAAAAGCCGCCTTAGACTTGGCAGAGATAAATTAAGAAAGGATCTGACTATGGAAAAATATGAAAAGCAGAGTTTTGAACCAGAGGATTTGTGGATTTCAAGCACTGGTTATATTGGATTGGACGACCAGCCGCACTCGTTGGTTAACAATGATAAAATTGCAATGAACTTATTGATTTTGGCATATGAAAAGCCGGTTACGATACCAGAACTTTCGGATGCAATCGGAATATCTACTGCATATATTGAACCTGTTGTAGAGCGCCTTGTTGAAGGCGAACTGATGAAGAAGGTTGGAGATAAGGTATTTACAGATTTTATTATTTACAATCAAAAGGACTCGACAAATACACTAGAATTGCAAAAGAAACTGGCTGGTGACTTATGTGGAGAGATTTGGAAGCATGTTGAAGAAGGACTAAGAGAATTAAGATTATCGGCTTATTATAAGAAGCAGAATTCATCACAAGCTATGAAATTGGAGGGATATTTTGTCTTACATTCTGTTTACAGAGCTGTGATAAGAGTCAGGGATGAGGTTGCCGGAAACGGTTCGAAGTATGATTATCCGGACAGAAAAGATGGTGGCAGATGGTATGCTATGGGAACTCGTTATCCTGCAAATTATGATTATGACAAGAGTCCTCAGAGTGAATATGGTATTAGCGGTGAGGCAGGTGGAAACTATGAGAATCTGCTTGGAGCGCGTATGATTGGCTTGTATGATTATGATACGAAAGCTTTGGGAAAAACGCATTCTGCTTATCATTGCGTAGGAAATTGGAATGATGCAAGAGAGTCAATAATGAAATTCTTATACGCGGTATATTGTGATAACGAAGCCTTTTTATCTGGTATATCTCAAAAGCTCCTTACAAATATTGATACATTTATTGAATTGGACTTTGTGGAAAGATTAGCAGAGGGAAAACTAATCTTAAATGTTCCAGTACTTAGTATGGGTGAAAAAGGACAGTTCTATGAACTGACGGGAGCATACACTGACAAACTATGTACTGTATTTCATGATCAATTCATTACTATGATTAAAAATCCTGTGGTAGTTCCAAAACAGATACAAGCAGATGTACCAGATTTCCTTCGATACATAAATACTTGTTGCTATTTCCCAAGTGCCTTGATTTATGAGGCGAGGGAAAGAGGTCTTTTCTTGAAAGACTATGAAAAACCGGTTCCACCGGTGATAATGTTTGTAGATGTGGAAGAATAGAAATGTCCTGTTGCCTATGAATGTAAAGTTTGTTATTCACCTTGTTTGTATCTTTTTGAAGGGTGCTCCCCAAAAGATTATTATGTCTATATACTCAATTTGGTTTGATTTTACACAACTAATGAGTAATTGTATTTTTTGGTATTCGCTAGCATAATCTAATTAGAAGCTTCAAAATATAAGAAAAAGGTTATTGATATTGTTAATCGCATTGAAAATGAATGTAAAGACAGAATGATATGCAATTATGCTATCAATGAGAAAATCATTGCACTCAGAGAACTCGGCAGAATAGAGGAAGCAGTAAAAATTGCCAAGGAACTGTCAAATATCTGGAACTCCAGTAACTTCAGATTGTTAGAATTATTCCAGGGGGATGACTTGTACGCCCACTGCAGAAATACTGAAATGCAATTGGCACAGATGATGTACTGGACGATACTCAAATATGCTGATCTAGGATTTGATAATGAAAGTTTTACAATTAGGGATCGTATCAATATATCTCGGAAGGCTCTGGATATTTTGGAAGTGGTATATGAAGGCAACTACGGTGTTGAGAGCAGGCTTGTTTCGCAAATGAACCGATACATTGCAGCGATGGAAGTATTGGAAGGAAATGTTGATTCCACGCTTGATTACCTTGAGAAAGCAGCCGAGTATGCTATAATTTATGATTCACTTCCGGAAAAGATTAATATGACCTCTACGCTTCTTAAAGGAACTGTTATAGAACTTAATGATGTCTTTAAGAATTTTAGTTGGACTGAGTGTACGGAGCTTAATGAAAAACTAAAACAGGAACGATATGATATTGTGAGAGAAACAGAACGCTTTAAGAACATCATCAAGCAAATTGAGGAGTACGTGAGTGTAGCAAAATAGAATTGATTGGGCAGATTAGCAAAAGAGTATTTTTGTAAAGGCACATTTTACCGGAAATGGTAGGTAAAATGTGTCTTTTGTATGTTTACTTCTTTTTTCCTCGTCCATTACCTTTTGGCATCTTAAAAGCATCTGAATATCTTTGAAGAATATCCGTAAAGGTTTTGAATTCATAGGGATCCATTTTAGAGAAGTTAATCTTAAACATCTTACTGTACATAATCATTTGAGCCTGTGTTGCGTTATCAGCCTTAGACTTGACATCTGCGGAGTGTAAGGCAACCTATGAGGAAATCAAGACATATGTGGCTGAGTATAATGATGGTATGAAAGTTTCAAATCTGTATATTGCACAGGTTAAGGCTAAGTATGGAATTATAGAGTGTGAGAATTACAATAAACCTAAATCTGATGAAGCCGGACAGCCTGTTGGAAAGCGTAAGAGAGCATACTCCATTGGTCTAAGGAAATTATTTCAAGGCCTGCAAAGAATTTACCTATATTCAACTGTCAAACTACTGTGGTAATTTCAGCTGACGCATAGTATAATTAATTATACCAAAAAATCGCTCAGACTTCACGTCTGGGCGATTTTTCTGTTAGGGGATTTTTTTTACAGCCCCTTTTGCTTACTCAAAATTTAAGTTTGAACTGTTTTCTAAGTCGATATCAATTAACAACCGAGGTTAAAATATTTGCAGATAGCAGTAAATAACTCGGAACAGCTATTGAAATTAAAACACATAGTTTCGTCCTCCTTATTTTATTTTTATTGTGTTAGCTAAGCACAAAAAGATTGTAACAATTATGTAACAATTTCGCAATAGGAGAAATCTGGAAGCTGTTTTTTATTCAAACCGGAAGTAAGCGAAGTCAAAATTGCTGCCCGGGAGGAAGGCGAAGGAAACCTTCTGCTTTCCGTGGATGTCTGCTAAATCAAAGGTGCGCTCCACGTAGGTGTCAGCATCGTCCGTGCGGAATTCGCAGAGAATCCGGTTTTCGGTTCCGTCACTGCCTGATAAAATCAGATGGATGCTGTTTAACGGCAGCGGGGATTTTCCACTGATAATTAATTTTTTTGGTTCCCGTTCGGTAAAATCAAACTCGCCAAAATCGAGCATGACGTTGTTTCCGATTTCCGTTACGTCCTCGGAGTGGACAGTGAACTTGTCGCCGTAGATATTTGCGGCGTCTGCGGCATTATTTGCCATAAATTCACGGTGACGCTGTGCGAAGGAGAAGCCGCTTACCTGGAAGCCACAGTCGGTTTCGATACAGAAGGTCTGGATACCGTAGAGTACTTTTGAAAGCTTGAAGGTTTCCGGTTTAAAGACCATCCATTCCGGCTGCTTGTGGTAGGAGAAGCTGCCTAACAACGTGCCGTCCTCGCCCGGAACACCGTCATAGAAACGGATTTCTACCGGGTCAAGCGTATTTGCCCAGATAGGAACGGTGACTGTATCGGAGCCTACCGCGCCAAAATCGACATTGTCGTAGACTGCCCAGGAGGAGACACCGCCCATTGCAAATCCAACACCTCTGTTGATACCGTTGCTTAAGTTCTCGCTTCCTCTTGTAAATAGACCACCCGGAACAAACTCGTAAGGATTTGTCAGGGCACTGCCAAGTCCGCTTGCCTCAAATGGCAGGGTAGAGAGGATGTGGTAATGGTCAGTACCGTTTTTGCACAAGGCGCGCAGATAGAAGCTGCCGTCTCCCTTTGCTTTTACGGTAACGGTTTTATCCTCGTTTACGATACATTCAGCGATGTTTGTAGGAATACCGGTTTCGTTTGTGATGCGGAATTCAATTGCATCGGCGTAGTCAGCATTTGCAGGGGAGACAACCGGTCGGACGGTAATCTCACGAGCCTCTTCGGAAAAGGCAAGTTTGTCTGCCAAAAGCGCAATTTTGCGGACCGGCACATCGTCGGTTCTGCCACATTCGGTTTTGGCAAAAGAGACGGTTTCGTTTGAGGAAGTACCGTTTACATAGGAAGCCGGAACGGCATGGAGCAAAAGCGTGTTATCCGGAAGCCCCGGTGAGGAAACGGTTACCTGAATGTCTCCGGTCTGACTGGAAGCGCCGATGACAGCTAACATTTTTCCGGAAAACAGACGTCTTGAGGTGCCTTTGTACTGGTCGTAATCAGTGCTGTCACCGTTGTCGAGACCCATCAGGCGACCGGCGCCCTCTACCGTGACATTCACGCGGTTGTTTGCATTTGCACAGAAAGTACCGTTTGCGTCAACAGCCGATATCTCCAGGTAAATGAGGTCGGAGCCGTCCGCAGAAAGTTTTGTTTTATCCGGGGTTAAAACAAGGTTTGCGGTATCGCCGAAGGAACGCACGGTATCGCGCGCAATCACAGCGCCGTTTTCATCGTAAGCCACAGCGGTCAGCTCGCCCTCGTGATAAGGAATCACATAGTCGGCGGTCAGCTTTTTGCCGTGTGCGTGGTCGATGTCGAAGGCACCCATGGAGCTGCCGTTTAAAAAGAGCTCAACTCTTGGTGCATTGGAGCACACGCGGACATCGATAGGCTGTCCCTCGTTGAAATCCCAGTACGGGAAAATATGGACAAACGGATTTTTGTGGTAATCGGTCCATTCTGCGCGGAAAACATAGGCGCTGTCCTTTGGAAAGCCCGCGGTATCATATTGTCCGAAGTAAGAATTTTTGGTGCTGTATGGGGTTGGCTCCCCGATGTAATCAAAACCTGTCCAGATAAACTGACCAGCGCAGTATTCGGCGTCGCGGTCTTTGATAATACACTCCTCGGAATTTTTGGCACCCCAGCCAGTGCAGCTGTTTCCGATGGAAGAGCACTGCTCGTCATCGTCTGCAAGAATCGTCTTGGAGAGCGGGAAATGATAAATGCCGCGGCTCTGCACGACGGATGCAGTTTCACTTCCGTAAATCATCCAGTCAGGGTGATTCTTGTGGTGCTCTTCATACAGGCGTTCTCCGTAGTTGTAGCCTGCAAGCTTTAAGATATCCGCACATTTCTGACCATTTTCCCACTGCATATAGTTTGAGCCAAAGGTGACATAGCCGTTTGCCCTGTCATCATGTAACCGTACCAGTCGTTTTAAAAGGGAAGTGACTTCCTGTCCACGCTCATCGGCGTGCGTGTCAAAAATTTCATTTCCGATGCTCCAGCCGATAATAGACGGATGGTTGCGGTCACGGCGAATCCAGGAGGCAACGTCTCTGGAAACCCACTCATCAAAGAAGCGCGCATAGTCATAGTCGGTCTTCGGGCGTTCCCACATGTCAAATCCCTCGGAGAGGACAAGAAGACCCATTTCATCGGTAAGCTCCATGAATTCCTCGCATGGCATGTTGTGGGAGGTTCGGATGGCATTGATGCCCATTTCCTGTAATTTCTGAAATCTTCTCCGCAGGGCAGTTTTATTTACGACAGCACCGAGACAGCCGTTGTCATGATGCTCACAGGAGCCGTGCAGCTTTAAATGTCTTCCGTTTAAGAAAAAACCTGCATCTGTAGTAAACTCGATTGTGCGGAAACCAAAATTATTTTTAACACGTGCAATCACATCGCCTTCTACGATGATTTCCGACACAAGCGTATAGAGATAAGGGTCATCGACATCCCAGAGTGTTGGCGCGGGAACGGGCAGTGTCTGTGTGGTAAGCGCATAGGAAAAACCGTTTTCCTGCACTTCGGATGGAATGCAGGAGAGATCAGCAGCACAGATTTCGGATTCACAGGTGGCAACCGGGGTCTGTTCGCGGTCTAAAATGGTCTGTTTTACAAGGATGCCTGAAGTCTGTGTACCAAGCGGACGGAGCACCTCAGAGGTCACGAGGGTAAGCCATCTGCCGTCCTTTTGCCCGGTTGAGATATAGATGCCGTCATTTCCAAAGTGGATGTCCGGGGTCTCACACAGCCAGACATTGCGGTAGATGCCGGCGCCGGAATACCATCTTGAGTTTGGGGCATGGTGATTGACGCGGACGGTAATCTTATTTTCCCCATCGATAAGAAGGTCCGTCAGGTCAAACTGGAAGGTGGAATAGCCGTATTTCCACTCGCCTGCAACGGTGCCGTTGACATAGACGGTTGTGTCCATGTAGACGCCGTCGAAGCGGATAGAAGTGCGGATGCCTTCTTTTTTCTGATAAAAAAAGTGTTTCCGATACCAGCCGGTTGACGTTTCGTAAAGGTTGGCGGTGTCCCAGATGAGCCAGTCATGCGGAAGGTCCACTGCTTTAAAAGTGTAGTCATCGGAATACTCTGCACCAAACGGGGCTTTATAAAATTCCCAGTGGTCACAGAAAAGAGTGCGGTTTGCATAAGTGTCACAAAAATTCATGGTTCTTCTCCTTCTTCAGTTGGTTTCTTTCCTATAAAATAAGAAGAAATGCAAATCTTTCTACAGGCATACGAGGTTTTCGCTGCTTGCGTAAATAAAAGAAATTATAGCACTTCTGAAAAAATATACAACTGAATTTCGCAATGAAATCTTTCGATTTTCTTTCGTTTTTTCTGACGGGATTCTTTGGAAAACTCCGGTAAGATGACAGCATCAGAAAGAGAGGTGCTTTTGAAATGGAAATGCAGACATTGATGCAGTATTTTGTGGATTACGGACCGGTTGCGATTTTTACAATCGTGCTGTTGGAATATCTGAATCTGCCCGGTTTTCCGGCGGGCGTGATTATGCCACTTGCGGGAGTCTGGGCGGCAAAAGGAAACCTGAACTTCTTTTTTACCATTGCAATTACGGTGGCAGCTGGAGTGACAGGAAGCATTATTTTATATGGAATCGGAAGAGGCGGCGGAGTACTGTTTTTAAACAGGTATTATCAGAAATTTCCAAAGCAGAAGGAACTGATTGAGGGAAAGATGCAGTATTTACGGGAAAAGGGCTGTGTGGGAATTTTTGTGAGCAAGTTAATTCCGATGGTGCGCACGTTGATTTCAATTCCGGCGGGAGCCATACAGATGAATTTTGGAAAATATGTCATCAGTTCTGCACTAGGGGTTGCTGTGTGGAATCTGGTGTTTGTGGGAGCCGGTTATCTGTTCGGGGATGCGGTATTTTCCCTGTTTGCATAATGTTAAGAAGGAGAAGTTCTATGAAAATTGCAATGTTTACCAACAATTATAAGCCTTATGTGGGAGGGGTTCCGGTCTCCATTGAACATCTTGCACAGGCACTTCGCAAAATCGGACATACTGTATACATTTTCGCTCCGAGTTATGAAAATGAGGAGGAAGAGGAGTTTGTCGTCCGCTACCCGTCTTTTCCGGTGAAAATAGCGGGAGCGCCGGTGCCAAATGTGCTGACATCGTTGTTCCTTAAAAAAGTGACAGAGCTTGGAATTGATATCATCCATGTGCATCATCCGGCGATTGTCGGAAATGTGGCGCTTGCAATCCGCAAAAAAACAGGAATTCCGGTGGTATTTACTTACCATACCAGATATGAGGCGTATCTTCATTATATAAAACCGCTTGAAAAGTTGGAGGAGCATACCGGGGTTCTGGAAAAATACTTAAACTATTTTTGTAATAAATGTGATCTGATTGTGGCACCGACGCCTGGAATTGCTTCCTATTTACAGCAGACAAATTTGGATACGCCGGTGGGGATAATGCCGACCGGAATTCCGGAAGAAAATTTTCATGGGGAGCCTTCCAGAACGGAGGAAATAAGAAAACAGTATGCAAAAGATGCAGACTATCTGTTTTGCACGGTTTCAAGATTGGCGGAAGAGAAAAATCTGGATTTTCAGCTTGAGGCGCTTGTGCAGTTAAAAGAGCTGTTAGGTGCGCAGGGAAAGCGGTTTAGACATCTTATCATCGGGGAAGGACCAAAGCACAAAGAACTTGCCGGACGAATCAGTGCACTTGGGTTAAAAGAAAATGTCATTTTTGGGGGAAATGTGCCAAACACAGAGATAAAAAATTTTCAGGCGGCATCAGACTTATTTTTATTTACTTCCAAGTCCGAAACGCAGGGAATTGTGCTGCTTGAGGCGATGGCGGTTGGCAATCCGGTGATTGCGGTGGATGCAAGCGGTGTGCGGGATATTGTAAAAGACGGTGTCAACGGTTATCTGACACGTGAGGATGCCGGAGAATTTGCAGCGCAGACGGCAGCAGTACTTAGTGAAAATGCAAAGTATCAGAAACTGTGTGAGGGAGCGGGACGGACGGCAGAAAGTTACAGGGAGGAGCGTGTGGCAAAAACAGCGGAGTTATATTATGTAAGCACTCGTGCAAGGACATTGCAGGAGGTGCGAAAAACTTCCTTTTTCCACAGATATGTGGTAAATTCATAGGAAAGATGAGAAAAAGGAGTTTTTGTTATGACACAGGCAGAAAATGAAAAATATAATGTTTTAATCGTGGAGGATGATAAGGAAATCAGAGACGGCATCGAAATTTTCTTAAAAAGCCAGAATTATAATGTATACAAGGCAGCAGACGGTATCGAGGGACTTGCCGTTATCGAGGCACATGAGATTCATCTTGCCATCGTTGATATTATGATGCCGCGCATGGACGGAATCACGATGACGGTGCAGCTTCGGCAGAAGTACGAGTTTCCGGTCATTATGCTTTCGGCAAAATCTGAGGAGACGGACAAAGTAATCGGATTAAATATCGGGGCAGACGATTATGTGACAAAACCGTTCACTCCGCTCGAATTGTTGGCGCGTGTCAATTCCCAGCTCCGCCGCTATACGAAGTTTTTAAACAAGGGCGGCACACAGCAGACGGATGAGCGCGTGTATGTCATCGGAGGACTGGAATTAAACGAGGATACGGTTACGGTATCGGTGGATGGAAATCCGGTCAAGATGACACCGATGGAGTTTAAGATTTTAGCACTTTTAATGAAGAATCCGGGCAGAGTTTTTTCTGCGGAAGAAATCTATGAGCGGGTGTGGAATGAAAAGGCAGTGAACACGGACACGATTATGGTGCATGTGAGAAATATCCGGGATAAGATTGAAATTAATCCCAAAGATCCAAAATATTTAAAGGTGGTGTGGGGCGTTGGCTATAAAATTGAAAAACAACCATAAGACAAAATTAATCATCGGAGCCTGGGCTGTACTGTTTGTCTCCGTTTTGAACTTAATTTTTATTCCGCTCATACAGGGGAGAGCCGAAACGCTGTTGGAACAGGAGACGGAAAATAACAGCCAGAATACATACGTGAGTATGAATGAAAATGGTGTGCAGGATCTCTACCGAGGGCTTTACGTGCTCTATCTTGAGGCAAATCAGGAACAAAGCACGGACAGAATGGATGCTGCTTCCCTGCTGTTAGATATGGACAGCTTCAGTGAGCAGTGGCTTTCTGGGCAGGGAGAGACAGCCGAGGAGGCAAAGAATGAGATAGACAAGGCGGAGGCATCCCAGGCGTTTAACGATGCGATTTCTGAATGGAAACAGCAATTTTATGAGCGCTACCCGTATGTGGATGTCTGCTATGAACTTTTGCCGGACGGTGCCGTTTCAAGTAATACGGACAGACCGCTTAAGAGTCTGTTAAACGGTGCGGAACCGGATAAGAAGACATTGGAAGAACTACAGAAGCAGTATGCAGTTTATATGGTCATTTCCTTCGATGAAAAAGGCATCATGAGCATCGAAAATGTTTATGGGAAAAATATGAGCGGGGATGCCATTATCAAGGCAGTTCAATTAGAGCGTGGAACACAGGAGTCCATTCTTACGAATGAGATTCCGTATGAGGTCGGAAAGATCACCTCGTTTACGGTTGCGTATGGAATCAGTACGGACAATGAGGAGATGTTTCTCAATCTGTCGGAGGACGGGGGGCCTGTGTCCTACCAGAAAACGTTAGAGACCTATGAGGATGCAGGTGCAGACATTTTATTCGGGGCGTCATTGGTACTTCTTGTGCTGACAGTAATTCTGATTACGGAGGGACGTTTCTGGAAGGAGAAAACAGATTTTTCACGCCCGGGAAAATATTATGTGGCGGAACTTGCCGCTATCGGTGTGATTGTGACGTTTGGTCTGATAGAAAACTGGATTGGATTCATCAGCGAAGAACAGGCGATAAGAGCTTATCAGGAGCTTCTTTCTGGAACAACTGTCGGCTATGACTTATTGATAGTGCTGCGGCTGTTGCTGTTTTTGATTCTGGTTTACGGAATCTGGTTTCTCTCAGTTTATTTTATCCGGCCGGTCGTGGCACTTGGCGTTTCTTCCTATATAAAAGAGTACAGCCTGATTTACCAGATGTTCCCATGGCTGAAGAGAAAATGGAAGGAATTTTACGAGGAGATTTCACACGTTGATTTCAAGAAAAAATCCACAAAGACGATGATAAAAGTTGTGGTACTGAATTTTGCAGTCATACTGCTCATTTCCTGTCTGTGGTTCTTTGGAATCTGGGTGGCAGTTTTATATTCACTTGTCCTGTTTTATTTCTTAAACCGCTATTACGATACCGTGCGTGCCAACTATAACACGATGTTAAAAGCAGTCAGTCAGATTGCGGAGGGAAACCTCGATGCAGAGATTACAGAAGACATGGGCATTTTTGAACCGTTTAAGGAGGAGCTTGTAAAAGTGCAGGACGGTTTTAAGAATGCAGTCGAGCAGGAGACGAAGAGCCAGCGGATGAAGACAGAATTAATTACAAACGTCTCGCACGATTTAAAGACACCGCTGACGGCAATCACGACCTATGTGGAGCTGTTAAAGAAAGAAGATATTACTGAGGAAGAGCGCAGGTCTTATATTGATACGCTTGAAAAGAAATCCCTGCGGCTTAAGGTGTTAATCGAGGATTTGTTTGAGGTCAGCAAGGCGACAAGCAACAACATTGTACTGCATCCGATGGACGTGGATGTGGTCAATCTGATGAAACAGGTGAGCGTGGAGCACACGAGCCAGTATGAGGAGCTTGGGCTTGACCTGCGGTTCCATGTGCCGGAAGAAAAAGTGGTGTTGCAGCTTGACAACCAGAAGACCTATCGCATTTTTGAAAATCTGTTCGTAAATATCCAGAAATATGCAATGCCAAACAGCCGTGTCTATGTCGATGTGTCGGTGGAGGGCGATATGGTGCGGATTGTTTTAAAAAATATGTCTAAAAATCCGATTGATTTTTCCGCAGACGAGATTACGGAACGGTTTGTGCGTGGAGATGCGTCCAGAAATACGGAAGGTTCCGGGCTTGGACTTGCGATTGCAAAGAGCTTTACCGAGGCGCAGAAGGGCGATTTCAAGGTCGATGTGGACGGTGACTTGTTTAAGGTGACGATTTTCTTTTGCCGGGAGAATCGGATTAACGCTTGAATCCGGGATTCCGTTGCGTTATGATAGAAAAAAATGACGCGTTAAATACGATGCGGCAGACAGAAAGGTGTGGAAGAAGCAATGGAATCAATGGATGATTATAAGGAAGAGTTAGAGGCGTCTTTTCGCAGAATTAATGAGGGAGATATCCTTTCAGGGACGGTTATTTCCGTCAACGAAGAGGAGGTCGTGCTGGATTTAAAATATTATGCACAGGGAATTATCAAGGTCGAGGACTTAAGTGATGACCCGGATTTTTCTGCGAAGGATTCCGTACATCCCGGAGATGTGTTGGAAGCAACCGTTATCAGCACTGATGACGGACAGGGCAATATCTTACTTTCCAGAAAAGAGGCAAACGAGGAGCTTGCATGGGACAAACTCAAAGAGATGATGGAGAATGAGACGGTTGTGACCGTCCGTATCAAGGAGAGCGTTCCAAGCGGCGTGGTTGCTTATTTGGAAGGAATCCGTGCATTTATTCCGGCATCACAGCTTGGGCTTTCCTATGTGGAAGATACGGAAAGCTGGGTTGGAAAGGAAGTACGTTGCAAAGTCATCACGGTGGATGCGGAACGCAAGAAATTAGTCCTTTCTAATAAGGCAGTTGCCAGAGAGGAAGAGGCAGAGGAACGCAATCATAAAATTTCCATGATTGTGCCGGGAAGTGTGTTAGAGGGAACGGTCGAGACACTGATGCCATATGGTGCATTTATTGATCTTGGAGATGGATTGAGCGGTCTGGTGCACATTTCACAAATTTGTGAGCGCCGCATCGGAAAGCCGTCCGAGGTGTTAAAGGTCGGACAGAAGGTGAAAGCGAAAGTGTTAAACACCAACGACAATAAAATCAGCCTGAGCATGAAGGCACTCGAGGAGGAGATGGTAGACACTGAGGGCGCCGGAGACCTTGAGCAGTATACGTCGGCGGAATCTGCCGGAACAAGTTTAGGAGACCTTCTCTCCAAATTCAAATTTTAAGGTTCAGATGTAAAAAATTTACGCTCCTGCCGGAGAGAAAATGTTTCGGCGGGGGCGTATTTTAATGTTGACAAGGAAACAATCATACACTATGATAGAAGTGTGAATGTTGACAAGGAAACAAATAATAGAAGAGGGATTGAAAACAAATGAAAGAACAGGAACTTTTATTGAAGGAAATATCCCTGATGCTTGAGCGGCAGGAGATGCTTTCCAAACTGACGGAAAGCCAGTGTCTCGACGAATACGGTTATTCGGAGACGCACTGCATCGACTTTATCGGCAGACTCGAACTTCCGAATGTGACCAAGGTTGCAGAACAGATGCAGATGACCCGCGGGGCAATCAGTAAAATGACAAAGAAGCTCTTAGCGAAGGGACTGATTGAAAAGTACACATTAGAGACGAACCGGAAAGAAGTTTACTTTCGCCTGACCGACCAGGGAAAACTGCTGTTTGAGGAACATGCGAAGCGTCACAGACAGTGGGAAAAACGTGATATGGAATTTTTGTCAGGATATTCAGAAAAAGAGATTACAGTTGTAAAAAGATTTATGCAGGAGTTTAACGGCTATTTAGAGCGCCAGATTGAAGCGGAGATTGAAAAGCAGACAATATAATAAGAAAAGAAGACATCTTATACGATGCCTTCTTCGGTATTTGTTTTCTCGATGGAATCCTGTACTTCTAAGAGTGTGGTAAGCAGTTCTAACGAAGTCTTACTGATATTGTTAGAAGCAAAAAAGGTTTCGAGAGCATTGTTGACCTGGTATTTTGCCTCAGAAAGTTCTGCGTCTTCTGTCTCTTCTGCGGAAACAGATTCAGCCAGATAGGAAAGAACTTTCTTCACATAGTTCTGGGTTTCGGTGAAAGGCGGTACACCGCCGTAGGTATCCACATTGTTACTGCCGCCGTTATAAGCAGCGAGTGCAAGTGTGACGCTTCCGTTGTATTTATTTAATAACTCGCTTAAATATCTTGCACCGCCCATGATGTTCTGATAGGCATCAAAGGCATTTGTGACACCGAGATAAGAAGCGGTAGCCGGCATTAACTGCATGACGCCCATCGCGCCGGATTTGCTGACAGCGTTTGCATTAAACGCGGATTCGGTTTTGCCGACAGCTTTTAATAAATCTGCGGAGATGCCGTAGGCGTTTGCTGCTTCTTCAAAAATAGGTTCCATCTCGGCATTGGAATAAAGCTTTGTTGCAGTGCCGGATTCCCCGGAAGCAGTGGTTTCCCCATTTGCTATCCGCTGCAATACCGTGGCAAAATCTTCACCGGAGGAAACGTTTGCAGTAGAGATACCTGCTTTGGCAGCTTCTTCGGCAAGCCGTTTTGCAGTGGCACGTTCCGCTGCCTGTGCACTGATGGAATCAGCGATAGACTGGTCAATATAATTATAAATGGTAATATTATTCATGCTTTTGTACTCCCATAACACAACATGATTGGCAATTGACGTTTGGACATAGTATAACATTTTATTTTAACAGATACAAGGAGAAAAAAATGGAGAAGAAGACATTTGTAACAAAAGAGCAGCTTGATGAGATTGTAAAAGAATTTAAGACACCGTTTCATCTTTACGATGAAAAGGGAATCCGCGCGAACATGGAGGCGGTAAAGGAAGCATTTTCCTGGAATCCGGGCTTCCGCGAGTATTTTGCGGTAAAGGCGACACCGAACCCGTTTATTTTAGACATTTTAAAAGAATATGACTGCGGCTGTGACTGCGCATCCCTGACAGAATTAATGTTAGCCGATTCACAGGGATTTGACGGGGAACATATCATGTTTTCTTCCAATGACACCCCGGCGGAGGAGTTTGCATTTGCAAACGAATTAGGGGCAATCATCAACTTAGACGATTTTACCCACATTGACTTTTTAGAGCAGACCATCGGAAAGATTCCGGAGACCATCAGCTGCCGGTACAATCCGGGCGGCGTGTTTACGATGAGCAACGGCATCATGGACAACCCTGGAGATTCCAAGTATGGATTTACCTACGACCAGCTTGTGGAAGGATTTAAGATTTTAAAGGCAAAGGGTGCAAAACGGTTTGGAATCCATGCATTTCTGGCAAGTAACACTGTTACAAATGAGTATTACCCGAAGCTTGCGCGCCAGCTTTTTGAACTGGTGCTTGATTTGAAGGAGAAGACCGGATGCGATATCAAGTTTGTCAATCTCTCCGGAGGTGTGGGCGTTGCCTATAAACCGGAGGATACGCCAAACGATATCCGTGTCATCGGAGAAGGGGTTAGAAAAGCTTACGAGGAGATTTTGGTTCCGGCAGGAATGGGCGATGTGGCAATCTTTACCGAGATGGGACGCTTTATGCTGGCTCCTTACGGATGTCTTGTGACAAAGGCAATCCATGAGAAACATACCTATAAAGAATACATCGGTGTGGACGCCTGTGCCGTCAACCTGATGCGCCCGGCAATTTACGGTGCATACCACCACATCACGGTTATGGGCAAGGAGAATGAGCCATGTGACCACAAGTACGATGTGACAGGTTCTCTTTGTGAAAATTGTGACAAATTTGCAATTGACCGGATGCTTCCGAAAATTGATATGGGAGACCTTCTTGTGATTCATGATACCGGAGCGCACGGTTTTTCCATGGGATATAACTACAACGGAAAACTGCGTTCTGCGGAGGTTTTATTACAGGAGAACGGGAAACCGAAGTTAATCCGCCGTGCAGAAACTGCGGAAGATTATTTCAGAACATTCGACTGCTTTGATATTTTAAAAAATATGAAATATCCGAAGGGCAGCAGATAGGAAACAAAAATGTGCATTGATGAAGCGCGTTTTGAACAGGCAAAACAGAAGATTATCGGCATGAACCGGGAGCGTCAGGGAATCGGGACACTCGGAGAAAAGACGATTCATGCCGTCCTCAAGAATTATTATGCGCCCGACTGCGAAATGCAGGAAATTCCAATCGAAAATTTTGTGGCGGATATTTTTACCGGAACGGAGATTATCGAAATCCAGACGCGTTCCTTTAATGTGATGCGCCGGAAATTAGACACATTCTTAAAACAGTATCCGGTGACAATCGTGCATCCGATTCCGCGTATAAAATGGGTATCCTGGATTGACGAGGAAACCGGGGAAGCCTCTCCGAAGCGAAAATCTCCGAAAAAAGGAAACCCGTATCAGGCGTTTGTCGAGCTTTATAAAATACGTCCTTTTTTAAAGAATGAAAATCTGCATTTTAAGTTTGCATTGATTGATATGGAAGAATACCGTCTCTTAAACGGCTGGAGCCGTGACAAAAAGCGCGGAAGTGAGCGGTTTGACCGGATTCCGCTTGAATTTGTCGAAGAAGTGTGCATCGACAGACGGGAGGATTATATGCAGTTCGTGCCGTTTGATTTGCCGGAACCTTTTACTTCCCGGGAATTCGCGAAATGCGCAAAAATCCCCATGCGCCTTGCCAATGTGGTTCTTTTAATTCTGACAGATCTGTCTGTTGTCACACGGGTAGGCAAGCAGGGGAATTGTTATCTGTATGAGCTTGCATTCTAATAATTACTTAATTTTAGGCGTTTGCGGAAGGCAGAGTCCATCTGGTCGATGGCTCTGCGCGCCTGACCATAGCGGTTGCGGTTTGTCTTAATGATAAAAATCTGTTCTGCACCGCGGTATTTTTCCCGTAAAAAAAACGGAATCTTTTTCCAGTTCTTTGTAAATGGAATCTGGTTTGCAATCAAAAGCTGTGCCGCCTGTTCGCTGATGCGTTCATTGGTGGTGCGGCATAATTCTACATCTCTGTCAATTTCTCCCGGTTCTCCCAGGGTAATCGTTTTTCCCATCGTAATCCTCCTGCTATTTGATTCGAATATGAATCTGTTTCCCGAGACTTCCTGCCACCTTGACCAGAAAATCTAAACTCGGGTTGTATTTTCCGCTCTCAAAACGGGAAATATTGGACTTCTTGGTTCCCACCCGCTCGGCAAGCACTTCCTGTGTCATATGCTGTGACCGGCGCGCCTGCTTTAGCTGTTCCACGACAGCCTGTCTGGGGTCGGAAAACTCCTGATATTCCTTCATTACGAGTACCTCGCACACTCATATGTTACTCAAAAAGTTATCATATATGATAACTTGTGTCAATGAAATTTTGGCGGGAGAGAGAAGATTAGTAGAAAATTTACAAAACAAAAAAAATTGGTTGCAATCTGGAAAAAGTTATGATAGAATGATATTCGCTTGATGCAGAGATGCCGGTGTGGCGGAATGGCAGACGCACCAGACTCAAAATCTGGCGGGGGCAACTTCGTGTGGGTTCAAGTCCCACCGCCGGCATTAGAAATAAAAAAGACAGAAACGATTCGTTTCTGTCTTTTTTTGCTTTTAATTCTTAATAAAGCGCAAGCCTTTCGGATGGAATTGTGTGTCTGAAAAACAGGACTGCCTGTCGTCAGCCATGCCGTGCGGAGCGTGTCTCTTCACAGACCTGCTGGTTTCTCAGAATAAAATAGTCTACCAAACGTTTAATCGTGCGTTCCTGTGATTCAATAATCTTACGAAAATTGTCGTTCTCTTTTGTCAGGCGTAAAAACTCATTTTCATCGTACATTGATTTCCCCAACTTCCATTTGATGCGCAACAGAGTGATGCTGTTTCAGATAAGATGATAGTAGTAGAAGCGGGAGAGAAAGTCAATCCCAAGCATTTCGAGAAGACCAAAAGGAAAATGATTGTCGACAAAATCTATCATTTCCCGCCAAAAAGCAGTGTTATTTTGAAGCGGGTTGTGATAAACTTGTGCGTGGAAATAAAACGGACAAAGTGCGAAAGGTATGATTATTTTTATGAAACAAAAAGAGAAAAAAAATATTCTGGATACAAAATACATTCCATATATAAAAAAAATAGGAACAGGAATCATTTCAGCGCTGCTCCCGGTGGTCTTTTTTTATCTGCTGGAGAGTTATACGCATAATCCGTTTGCAGAGGTGCGGCCGTGGGCACAGTTTTTTAATATTGTGCTCTTTGAGCTGCTTGGCTGGCTGTTTGTACTGTTGTGGGGAAGCCTTAAGGCAGGCTTTCGGATGGAGGCAGTGCTTGCGATGGTCTACGGAATCGCAAACGATTATGTCGTGCGGTTCCGCACAAATCCGATTGTTCCGTGGGATATACTTTCCGTAAAGACTGCGGCGAGTGTGGCGGACAATTATGATTTCACCCCGGACGCGCGGATGCTTGTGGTGACGGGGGCATTTGTGGCGATTATCGTGTTGTTGCGGTTTTTAAAAGGAAAGATAAACCGTTTTGGATTTGTAAAGCGTCTGATTTCATCGGCGGTGCTTGCCGTGGTGCTTGTCATTTTTGCGGGTACTTTGCAGAAGGAGAGCTTTCAGAACAGCCACAGGCTCTATAATAAGCTGTTTACCCCAGTATACATGACAAACGTAGATGGTATTGGCGTCACGTTTGTCATGAACCTTGCCTATATGGGAATCGACAAGCCGGAAGGCTACCACAGACAGGAAGCGTCGGAGCTTTTGGAGTCGTATTCCGGGGATGAGGAGACGACAGACGAGGAACTGCCGAATATTATCGTGATGATGAACGAGTCATTTTCGGACTTGGCGGTGCTCGGTGATTTCACAACGAATGAAGACTATATGCCGTTTATTCACAGTTTGCAGCAGGGCGCGGACAACACGGTGACGGGAATGTTAAATGTGTCGGTCTGCGGCGGAAATACGGCAAACACGGAATTTGAGTTTTTAACCGGCAATACGATGGCTTTTTTACCGCAGGGAAGCATTCCCTACCAGCAGTATATCAACGGCGAGATTCCATCTCTCGCGAATTACTTGGAGGGGCTTGGCTATCAGACGGCGGCAACACACCCGTTTAACGCATCAGGCTGGGAGCGGGATACGGTTTATCCGTGGCTTGGCTTTGAACAGAACATTTTCTTAAGACAGTATGCGGGCGCGTCCTATGTGCGTAAATATGTCAGCGACGCAAGCTGTGTGGATAAGATTATTGAGCTTTATGAGAAAAAGGAAAAAGAAAGCCCGTTGTTTGTATTCAATGTCACGATGCAAAATCACGGTGGGTATGCAGATTTATTTGACAATTTTACACCGGATATCACGGTTGACGGAATTACCAATACCTCACTCAGCCAGTACCTTTCGCTTGTGAAATTATCTGACGCTGCGTTAGAACAGTTGATTACTTATTTTTCCGGGGTAGAGGAAAAGACGGTCGTTGTCTTTTTCGGAGACCATCAGCCGAGCGATACGGTTGCAGCGCCAATTTTAAAGAAAAACGGCATGGTATGGAATCAGCTTGATGAGGAGGAGACAAAGCTCCGTTATCAGGTGCCGTATGTCATCTGGGCAAATTATGACATTGAGGAGGAGACAGATGCCGATACCAGTGTCAATTATCTTGCGGCAGAGGTGTTAAAAAGAGCCGGCGTGCCAACCTCCGCTTACCAGAATTTTCTGCTTGAGTTAGAGGAAAAATATCCGATTTTTTCGGCAATCCGGATGGTGGATGAACAGGGAGAAGAAACCAGCCTGACAGAGCAGAAGCTGGAGACAACCGATTATCAGAAATTAGAGTATTATCAGTTGTTTGACTGGAATAAATAGAAAGTGAAACGGGAGGAATTGTTTTGCACCATAATCATGTAACACATCAAATTTCAAAAAAAGAACAATGGGAGCGGTGGAGCACACGTCTGCCGCTTCTGCTTTCCTTTTTTCTGCCACTTGTGATTCTTCTTATTATCTGTGTGGATCACGGGGTTTATCCGTTTGGCGACCAATGCATCTTAAAGGTGGATATGTACCATCAGTATTGTCCGTTTTTTACTGAAATGCTGGAAAAATTAAGGACAGGCGGAAGCTTTGCCTACAGCTATAACATCGGTCTTGGAGCAGACTTTCTGTCCCTGTATGCCTATTATCTGGCAAGCCCGCTCAACTGGCTGTTGTTGCTTTGCCCGGATGGTGCGGTCATTGAGTTTATGACGATTCTTGTCGTGCTTAAGATTGCACTCTGCGGACTGACCTTTGCCTATTACCTCAAAGAGCATTTTGAAAAAAATAATCTGCTGCTTCCGGTGTTTGCCTGCGCATATGCGTTTTCCGGCTATGTGGCAGCTTACGCCTGGAATATCATGTGGATGGACTGTATTTTGCTGGCGCCGCTTATCCTATTAGGGCTGGAGCGGTTGGTAAAAGAAAACCGTCCCACACTTTACTATGTCACGCTTGCGGTTTCTGTTTTAAGCAACTACTACATTTCAATTATGATTTGTATTTTCCTGGTGCTGTGGTTCTTTGCTGCCTGGATTTCGGATAAAAAGAGCGGATGGAAGGCGCTTGTCCGCTTCGCGTGGTATTCTCTGCTTGCGGGTGGAACCGGTGCTGTGCTGATTCTGCCGGAGGCGGTGATACTCAGCCAGAGCGGCTCCAAAAATCTATCGTTTCCGAGTGCCATGGAATGGTATTTTAATATCATAGCGGAGCTTTCTCGTCATGCGGTTTTGACGACGCCGTATACCGGAAGAGACCACTGGCCCAATCTGTACTGTGGCACATTTGTATTGATGCTTGTAGTTATGTATATGCTAAACCGCCAGATTTCCTGGAAGAAAAAACTGGTGTATCTGGCAGTTGTGGCGCTGTTTGTCGTGAGTTTTGCCAATAATATGCTCGACTTTATCTGGCATGGGCTTCATTTCCCGGATTCCCTGCCGGGCAGACAGTCGTTTCTCTATGTGTTTGTGCTTTTAATCCTAAGCTATGAGGCAGTCTTAAAACTTGCGGGAAATAAGATGTGGCATATCGCAGTGGCTTCCGGTGTTGATGCGCTGTTTTTACTGGCTGGCTATTACTTTTCCGCAGAGGAGATGCGAAGTACGGATGCCTATGTGACAACCGCGGTTCTTCTGGCTGGCTATGCACTTGTATTGATATTTTATTTTTCCGGAAAAGAAAAGATGCGGCGGGTGATGGCGTGTGTGGGGTGTGCACTTATGGTGGTGGAGCTTGCGGTCAACTTTGACGTGACGGGGCTTGGAACTGTGAGCCGGACTGCCTATACAAAGGACTGGGAGGATTATGAGAACGTTTTAGAGCAGGCGGATGCACTGGCAGAAGCGGAGAGCGTGCTTTTCTACCGGACGGAGGAGTTAGAGCGAAAGACCAAAAATGATGCGGCACTGTACGGTTATTGTTCAGCAACGCAGTTTTCGTCCCTGATGAATCTGAATGTGAGCCATTTTTACCAGAAAGTCGGAATGGAAGGCGGAAAGAATTTCTACTGCTATAACGGCGCAACACCGTTGCTTTCTGCAATGCTTTCCGTACGGTATATCTTAGCAGACAATGCGCTTGAGGAGAATCCTATGCGCACGCTGGTGGCACAGAGTGGAAATACATATCTCTACGAAAATAGTTATGTGCTGCCACTTGGATTTGTCATGCCGGAGGATGCTGCCGCAGCGTGGACACTTGAGAGCGGGGCGGATATTTCAAACCAGAACAGGCTTGCTTATCTGTTGGGAGCCGAGGAGCCGATGCTGACCGAGATTCCGTCGGAATCAAAGGTCGGTGAGTCCACGATTGCGGTGGAGGAAGACGGATATATTTTTGCTTCCTATGAGAAGACAACGGTCGATAACCTGACGGAGAAGGTGGGAGAGGATTACACAAGGAATTTTTCCAAGGTATCGCACAATTATCTGTTAGAGCTTGGCTATCAGGAGGCGGGAAGCGAAATTTCCATTACGAATACGAAGGAGGAGACGGTGCAGATTACCGCGTACCGCCTGAATTTAGACAGCGTGAAAACAGCGTTTGAGACGTTAAATAAAGAGCAGTTTCTTCTCAATGAGGTGACGGACACTTCGGTGAAGGGGCATGTTACGCTGGAAAATCCGGGCAGACTGATTTTTTCCATTGCGCAGGAAACCGGATTTACGGTTATCGTTGACGGAGAGGAAGTAGAGCCGGAACTGTTTGCGGAAGCACTCATCAGTATTCCGCTTTCTGCCGGCAGTCATGAGGTAACAATTTCCTATCATACACCGGGAATCGGTGTGGGGGCAGCGGTTACGTTTACCTGCATGGCGCTGTTTGCAGTGACGATGGCGGTGCGGAGAAAAAAGAAGATTACTGCCAGGGCAGAATAATTTTATCGTAACATTGAAATTCCGCGTACAATGTGGGATAATATAGGCTGGTATAAGTATGTGCTTATACCGGTCTTTTTGATTCATAGGAAAGAGGTTTTGAATATGGCTGAGAAAGAACTTGAAGTGTACGGAAAACATATGGAACCCTTAAAGATTGTTCCTTATGAGCACAATGCAAAATATTATGAGACCGACCAGATGGGAATTGTCCATCACTCCAATTACATCCGCTGGATGGAGGAGGCGCGCATGGATCTGATGAAACAGATGGGACTTGACTACAAGCAGATGGAAGCAATGGAGATTATCAGTCCGGTGCTTTCCGTTTCCTGCGAGTATCACAGCATGGTACATTTTGATGATGTGGTCGTGATTGAGCCGCGGATTGTCAAATATAATGGCATCAAATTAGAAGTTGAGTACCGCATGACCGATAAGGAGACAGGCGAGCTTCGAACGACGGGAAGAAGTTCCCACTGCTTTTTGAACCGGTCAGGAAGACCGATTTCACTGAAACGTTCCTATCCGGAAATTGATACAAAATTTTTTGAATATACAGACAGATAGAGGAGGAAGAAAATGATACCGGAACGATTAAAAAAACTGCGGGAAGAGATGGCACAGAGAGGAATTGACATTTATGTGGTGCCGACTTCCGATTTTCATGATTCAGAATATGTAGGAGAACATTTTAAAGCAAGAAAATTTATCACCGGATTCACCGGTTCTGCCGGAACAGCAGTCATTACAATGACAGAGGCAGGACTCTGGACAGACGGACGCTATTTTGTGCAGGCAGAGCGTCAGCTCGAAGGAAGCACAGTGACTTTGTACCGCATGGGAGAAGAGGGAGTACCTACGGTTGACGAGTTCCTTGCGGAGAAACTGCCGGAGAACGGATGCCTTGGATTTGACGGAAGAGTCATCGGCGGAACCTGGGGCAGACGCATGGAAAAGCTTGCAGAAAAGAAAAATGGCACCATCCACTGCAACGAGGATTTGATTGACATTATCTGGGAGGACCGTCCGGCACTCTCTAAGGAGCCGGTATTTATCCTGGAAGAAAAATATGCCGGAAAGAGCACGGCAGAGAAGCTTGCGGCAGTCCGTGAGGCGATGGAAAAAGAAGGCGCAGATTATCATATCTTAACGTCCCTTTATGATATCGCATGGCTTTTAAATGTCAGAGGCGGTGATATTGAGTGCGTGCCGGTCGTATTGTCTTATCTGGTACTCACAGAAAAAGAATGTATCTGGTTCTTACAGGAAGAGATTGTGGATGAAAAACTCCGCGCATATCTCAATGAGAATCATATTACAACCAGATCATATGACGCCATCTATGAATATGTGCTGGATATCCCGGCAAATGCCAAGGTGCTTTTAAGTGCCGGACAGGTAAACTACCGCATCGTAAGCAGCCTGAACGAAGATATCACTATTATCGACAAGCCAAACCCGACACTTCTTATGAAGGCAGTCAAAAACCAGACAGAGGTTGACAACACCAGAGCTGCCCATGTCAAAGACGGTGTGGCTGTGACAAAGTTTATGTACTGGTTAAAAAATAATATCGGAAAGACAAAAATTACTGAGATTTCTGCATCCGATTATCTCGAAAACTTAAGAAAAGAACAGGAGAATTTCTTAGGCATCAGCTTTAATACCATCAGCGCATACGGTGCAAATGCGGCAATGATGCACTACTCCGCAACACCGGAATCCGACACGGAGTTAAAGCCGGAGGGATTTCTTCTGGTAGATTCCGGCGGACATTACTATGAGGGAACGACCGATATCACAAGAACATTTGCATTGGGACCGATTACGGATGAGATGCGCACCCATTTTACCGCGGTATGCCGTTCCAACATGAATCTTGCCCATGCAAAATTTTTGTATGGATGTACCGGATTAAATCTGGATATCCTTGCAAGAGGACCACTCTGGGAAATGGGAATTGATTATAAATGTGGAACCGGGCACGGTGTAGGTTATCTTTTAAACGTGCATGAAGGACCAAACGGGTTCAGATGGCGCGTGGTTACAGAGCGAAACGACAGCGGTGTATTGCAGGAAGGCATGATTACGACAGATGAGCCGGGTGTTTATCTGGAAGGTAAATATGGAATCCGTACCGAAAACGAACTGGTCTGCCATAAGTCCTGCAAGAATGAATACGGACAGTTTATGGAGTTTGAGAACATCACCTATGCGCCGATTGATTTGGACGCCATTGACCCGGAGCAGATGACAAAGCGCGAGAGAGAATATTTAAACGAGTATCACGCAATGGTATATAAGACTCTGTCTCCTTATATGACAGAGGAAGAAAATGAGTGGCTGAAACGCTACACGAGAGCAATTTAGACAGGAGAGACGGCATGAGCGGAAAGCTGGTATTAATTGACGGACACAGCATTTTAAACCGGGCATTTTTCGGAATCCCGGATTTGACCAACGCGGAGGGACTTCACACCAATGCGGTGTATGGTTTTTTGAATATTTTGTTTAAAATTTTGGAAGAGGAAAAACCGGATTATCTTACGGTGGCATTTGACGTGTCCGAGCCGACATTCCGCCATAAAATGTATGATGCGTACAAGGGAACCCGAAAGCCGATGGCGCAGGAATTAAAGCAGCAGGTGCCGTTGATGAAGGAAATGTTATCCTGCATGGGCGTTACGGTGGTTGAAAAAGGCGGTTATGAGGCGGATGATATCTTAGGAACCATCGCAAAGCGTGCGGAGAAGGAAGGACTTACGGTATCTGTAGTCTCCGGAGACCGTGACCTCTTGCAGCTTGCGAGTGACAATATCAAAATCCGGATTCCAAAGACCAAAAAGACCGGAACGGAGATTGAGGATTACAACACGGCAGAGGTACTCGAAAAATACCTTGTGACACCGGAACAGTTTATTGATGTGAAGGCGCTGATGGGCGATACCTCGGACAATATCCCGGGGGTTCCGGGAATCGGGGAGAAGACGGCAACCTCCATCATTGCCAAATACGGCAGCATTGAAAATGCCTATGCGCATGTGGACGAGGTAAAGCCGCCCCGCGCCAGCAATAATCTGAAGGAATATTACGAGCAGGCAAAGATGAGCAAGGTTCTTGCGACCATCGAGACTGATGCGGAGATTTCCTATGAGCTTGAGGGCGCCAGATTAAAGCAGATTTCGGATTTGTATACACCGGAAGCGTACCTGATGTGCAAGAGGCTCGAATTTAAGCAGCTTCTCGGCAGATTTGAGGTGACGGCACCGGCAAACAGCGCAGAAGAGTATTTTTCTTATGTGGAGAGCGCGGAGCAGGCAAAAAAAGTGCTTGCTTCCATAAAGGGAAAAGAGTGTGGATTTTTTCTGGTTCCGGCAGAAACAGAAAACCGGGTGCTTGGACTCTCCATTGCCCTTGGGGAAGAGGAGGTTTTCTATATCCCGGCGGAACTCTGTGAGAACTTAACAGAGCAGTTTTGTGAGAGCGGGGCAGTCTCCTATGCAACGCTTGATTTAAAGCCGCAGGTGGCACTTCTTGGAATGATTGAGAAGAAAAAGCGGGGGACGATTTCACAGGAAAATCTGTTTGATAATGTGATTGCGGCATACCTTTTAAATCCGATTAAGAACGAATATCCGTATGAGGACATTGCAAAAGACCATGCCGATTTGATGCTGCCGTCAAAGGCAGACCTTCTCGGAAAAATGTCCTTTGAAAAAGCGGCTTCCTCCGAGAAAGAAGCATTTTTAAAGTGTGTCTGCTTCATGGCATATGTGGCATGGAAGACGAAAAAACCGCTTTTGGAAAAGCTCCGGGAAACCGAGATGGAAGAACTGTTTACACAAATTGAGATGCCGCTGGTATTTACGCTTGCGGATATGGAGCACACCGGAATCATTGCATCGAAGGAAGCATTAAAGGAATACGGTGATAAGTTGGCGGTCCGCATCGTGGAATTGGAACAGAAGATTTATGCCGAGGCGGGTGAAGAATTTAACATCAATTCCCCGAAGCAGCTCGGTGTCATTCTGTTTGAAAATATGAAGCTGCCGGGCGGAAAGAAGACAAAGACCGGATACTCGACGGCGGCGGATGTGTTAGACCGGCTGGCACCGGAATATCCGATTGTGAAGGATATTCTCGAATACCGGCAGCTTACGAAGTTAAAATCGACGTATGCGGACGGACTTTCCGGTTATATCAGGGAGGACGGCAGAATCCATACGTCCTTTAACCAGACGATTACGGCAACCGGACGCTTAAGCAGTACGGAACCGAACTTACAGAATATTCCGATGCGGATTGAGTTAGGACGGCTTATTCGCAAGGCATTTTACCCGAAAGAGGGGTTTGTCTTTGTGGATGCGGACTATTCCCAGATAGAACTTCGCGTGCTTGCACATATGTCCGGCGATGAAAAGCTGATTGAAGCCTACAGGGAGGCACAGGATATTCACCGCATCACGGCGTCCCAGGTGTTCCACATTCCGTTTGAGAAAGTCACGGATTTGCAGAGACGCAATGCGAAGGCGGTAAACTTCGGAATCGTTTACGGTATCAGCTCCTTCGGATTAAGCCAGGACTTAAGCATCAGCAAAAAAGAAGCGGCGGATTACATTGAACGTTATTTTGAGACTTATCCGAAGATTAAATCGTTTCTCGACGGAATGGTGGAGAGTGCAAAAAAGACCGGCTATGCGGTTACGATGTTTAAAAGACGCAGACCGGTGCCGGAGCTTTTCAGCAGCAATTTCATGCAGCGCTCGTTTGGAGAGCGGATTGCCATGAATTCTCCGATTCAGGGAACTGCGGCGGATATCATTAAGATTGCGATGATTCGCGTTCATGACAGACTTTTGGAAGAAAACTTACAATCAAGACTCATTCTTACCGTTCACGACGAGCTTCTCGTGGAGACAGCAAAGGATGAGGAAACAAAGATTGTGAAAATATTAACAGAAGAAATGCACGGCGCAGCGAATCTCGATGTAGTATTAGAGATAGATGCACATACCGGCACAGACTGGTACGAAGCTAAATAGGAAGCACAGATAAAGGAGAAACGATGAAATTCATTGGAATCACGGGAGGCGTAGGGGCGGGCAAATCCGAAATTCTTTCGTATCTTGCCAAAAAGCCGGATACGAAGGTGATGCTCGCGGATGAGATTGCCCATGAGCTGATGGAACCTGGGACAGAATGTTACGATGCAATCTGTGAGAGGTTTGCGGGAGAAGACATTTTCGTGGAAAAAGCAGGAACGCAGTTTGACCGGGGAAAACTGGCACGGGTCATTTTTGCAGAAGAGGAAAAACGCGATGCCATGAATGGAATTGTTCATCCGGCAGTAAAAAAATATGTGTTAAAGGCAGCGGAAAACGCAAGACAGGAAGGGAAGCTTACCCTTCTGGTGTTGGAAGCGGCACTTTTAATAGAAGAACATTATGATGAAATTTGTGATGAACTCTGGTATATTTATACCAGAGAGCCGGTAAGGGAGGAACGTCTGATGGCTTCCCGCGGCTACAGCAGGGAAAAGGTACGGCAGATTTTTGCAAGCCAGCTTCCGGAGGAAGAATACCGCAGACATTGCAGCGTGGTGATTGACAACAATGGCACGGTGGAGGATGCCTGTAGGCAGATAGACGAAGAACTATACAAAAAGACAGGGAGAGCGACAAAATGAGCGATGCGCATGTGAATGAGGAACCGTTGGTATTTGGTCTGGATATCGGAACCAGAAATGTAGTCGGAACGGTGGGATACCGGGACGGAAAAGAATTTATCGTGGTTGGACAGAAAGTCATGGAGCATGAGACGCGGGCGATGATTGACGGACAGATTCATGATATCGGAAGAGTCGGAGCGGTCATTGGCAAAGTAAAGGAATCTCTGGAGGAACAGACCGGGGAAAAGCTGACGGAAGTCTGTATCGCAGCCGCTGGACGTGTATTAAAGACAGTTACGACAACTATCGAACAGGAATTCCCGGAAGAGACGGTGGTGACAGGAGAAATTGTCCACACACTTGACTTGATGGGAATTGAAAAGGCACAGGGCATTTTGACCGAGTGGAATGATACCAACTACAAATTTTACTGTGTCGGGTATTCGGTAGTAAAATATTATCTCAACGATGAGCCGTTTTCCAATCTGGAATCCCATAAAGCGGACAAAATCAGTGAGGAGATTATCGTAACCTTCCTGCCGGAGGATGTTGTAGACGGATTGTATGCGGCAGTGGCACAGGCGGATCTTGCAGTGGCAAATCTGACATTGGAGCCTATCGCGGCAATCAACGTTGCAATTCCGGAAAGTTTCCGGTTATTAAACATTGCACTTGTCGATATCGGTGCCGGAACGTCCGATATTTCGGTGACCAGGGACGGCAGTATCATTGCCTACGGTATGATTCCACTTGCCGGAGACGAGCTGACAGAGTTAATCGTGCAGCAGTATCTGGTAGATTTCAATACCGCAGAGTATATCAAGCTGCACAGCGGCATGGAAGATACGATTACCTATAAGGATATCATGTTGATTGAGCACACGATTCCGGCTTCAGAGGTATGGGAGCTGACAAAGCCGGTTGTTGACAAGATGACAACCGAGGTAGCAGCAAAGATTAAGGAATTAAACGGCGGAGATACGGTCAGTGCCGCATTTATCGTCGGAGGCGGTGGAAAGATTCACGGCTATACCGAGATGCTTGCAGAAAAGTTAGACCTGCCAAGAGAGCGTGTAGCGCTGCGCGGTGAGGAAGTCTTACAGGAAGTAACATTTGAGCAGAAGGAAATCAAAAAGGACCCGCTGTTGGTAACCCCGATTGGTATCTGCTTAAATTATTATGACCAGCGCAACAGCTTTATCATGGTGCGCTTTAACGGAGAGCGTATCAAGTTATATGATAACAATAGACTTACGATTGTAGATGCAGCATTACAGGCAGGTTTCCCAAATGAAGACCTGTTTCCGAAGCGTGGAAAAGAGCTGACCTTTACAGTAAACGGTGCGACACGTATCGTGCGTGGAGAGCCGGGGGAGGCGGCAATGATTTACATGAATGGAAAGCCGGAGAACATCAATACCCTGCTTGTGCCAAACAGTGAGATTATCATTGAACCATCCACTGCGGGAAGAGAAGCAGTCTGCACGTTAGAGGAATTAGAAGAGTCTGCGGATTCCTCGATGATTTTCATTGTAAACGGTCAGAGGGTGCGTTGCCCGAAATTCCTTGAGGTAAACGAAAGTTTAGAGCTGCCGTCTTATCAGATTAAAGAGGGAGACCGGATTGAGAGCCGGAACTTCTACACGGTAGGACAGTTGATTGAATTTATGGATGTAGAGCTTGACAAGGACCGCGATATTGTGGTCAACAACCGCGTGGCAGAGCTTGAAACATTGATTTATGAGAACTTTACAATAGACTGGACGGTTCTTTCCTTTGGTACGGCAGACTTCTCCTACGTGCCGGATAAACCACAGGAAGAGATGCCGGCAGAAGCAGAGACGGCAAAAGAGGGCGAGGCGGAAGAAAAAACGGCAGAAGACGGAAGCACAGAAGCCAAAACAGAAGAGGCAGAAGTTCAGACATCCGGTGAAGTAGAAGAAACTGCCACGAATGAAAATACAGATGTAACCACAGAAGTCGGAACAGAGACTTCTGAAATGTCTGAGGCAACATCGGAAGAACCAGAGACAGAGAGGGAGGAAGTTTCCGAGGCAGACGAGCTGCAAAAGGGCATCAGCATTATGGTTTATATCAACGGACAGCCGGTGCGCCTGACCGGAAAAGACAGTTACATTTTTGTCGATATTTTTGATTTTTATGAGTTTGACCTGTCACAGTCGAAGGGACGTGCGGTGATTACGAATCTGAACGGAAAGAACGCCGTGTATACCGCACAGCTCAATGCAGGAGACCGCATTGAACTTGGCTGGCAGGAACGGTAAAAGGAAAAGAGAAAAAGAAAATGGAATTATGTAGTATCGCAAGCGGCAGCAGTGGAAACTGTATCTGCGTTGGCTCCGATGACTGCCATGTTCTCATAGATGCGGGAATCAGCGGCAAACGGATTGAAGCGGGGCTAAATGCAAATGAATTGAAGGCGGGGGAGATGCAGGGCGTTCTGCTGACGCATGAGCACATTGACCATGTCGCAGGACTTGGGGTTATCGCAAGAAGATATGGAATCCCGATTTATGCGACACCGGGAACGATTGAGGCAGTAAAACAGGTAAAGTCGGTCGGAAAAATCGACCCGGAGCTGTTCTGTCCGATTACGCCGGGCGAAAAATTTACCATCGGGGATTTGGACATTGAAGCAATTCCGGTTTCCCATGATGCGGCAGAGCCGGTGGCATATAAAGTAAAAAACGGGAAAAAAAGTCTTGCGGTGATGACCGACCTTGGATATTATGATGAAAACATTGTGAAAAAAATGAAAAATCTTGATGTCCTTTTGCTTGAGGCGAATCACGATGTACATATGTTACAGGTGGGAAGCTATCCGTATCCTTTAAAACAGCGAATCCTCGGAAACAGAGGGCATCTTTCCAATGAGAGCAGTGGAAGGCTTTTAGGAGAGGTGCTGCATGATGGATTCCACACGGTGATGCTCGGGCACTTAAGCAAGGAGAATAATTATCCGGAGCTTGCCTATGAGACTGTGCGGTTAGAGGTGACACTCGGGGATAATCCCTACAAGGGAACGGATTTTCCAATGTATGTGGCAAAACGTGACGAGCCTTCGGAACGGATTGTGTTCTAATGAATTTATTAGAAAAAATAATGATTACGAATTCATGGTAGAAATCCGACAGCGGTTGTGGTATGATGAACCATAAATTAATTGTTTCGCGTAGTAACGTGAAAAAGGATAGCGGCGCAGATGCCGGAATGGAGGAGAATATGGAAAACACAGCAGACAAGACAATTATTACTGTAGTAGGAAAAGATACAGTTGGAATTATTGCAAAGGTGTGCACTTATCTTTCTGAAAACCAGATTAATGTATTAGATATCACACAGACGATTGTGTCAGGGTATTTTAACATGATGATGATTGTGGATATGAATCAGGCAACGAAATCCTTCGATGTGTGCCAGCAGGAATTAGACACTCTCGGAGAGCAGATTGGAGTTTCCATCAAGTGTCAGCGCGCAGAGATTTTTGAAAAAATGCATCGTATTTAAGGCTGGGGGTCAGAGACATGATTAATATATTTGAGGTAAACGAGACCAACAAAATGATTGAGCAGGAAAATCTTGATGTGCGTACGATTACGCTTGGAATCAGTCTGTTAGACTGTATTGACTCGGATTTGGAGCGCTTGAATCAGAAAATTTATGATAAAATTACAACTGTAGCAAAAGACCTTGTTGCAGTGGGAAAAGAAATCGAGGCAAACTACTGTATCCCGATTGTCAATAAACGAATTTCCGTAACTCCGATTGCGTTAGTCGGCGGTGCGGCATGTAAGACACCGGATGATTTTGCAACGATTGCACAGACCCTTGACCGCGCGGCAAAAAAAGTCGGCGTGAATTTTATCGGCGGCTATTCCGCACTGGTTTCCAAGGGAATGACTGCCGCGGATGAAAATCTTATCCGCTCTATTCCAAAGGCACTTTCCACAACCGATTTTGTGTGCAGCTCCGTAAATCTTGGCTCTACTAAGACCGGAATCAACATGGATGCCGTGCGTCTGATGGGCGAGATTATCAAAGAAACCGCAGAGTACACAAAAGAGCAGGATTCTCTCGGCTGTGCAAAACTTGTGGTATTCTGTAACGCACCGGATGACAACCCGTTTATGGCTGGCGCGTTCCATGGCGTGACAGAAGCAGATGCGATTATTAACGTAGGCGTAAGCGGCCCGGGTGTTGTAAAGACCGCATTGGAGAAAGTCAGAGGCGAGAGCTTTGAGGTTCTCTGTGAGACTATCAAAAAGACCGCATTTAAGGTCACCCGCGTGGGACAGCTTGTGGCAAAGGAAGCATCCAAAAGACTTGGAATTCCGTTTGGAATCATCGACCTTTCTTTGGCACCGACTCCGGCAATCGGCGATTCGGTAGCCGATATCCTCTGCGAGATTGGACTTGAGTATGCGGGTGCGCCGGGAACAACGGCGGCGCTTGCACTGTTAAACGACCAGGTGAAAAAAGGCGGCGTGATGGCTTCTTCTTATGTGGGCGGACTCAGCGGCGCATTTATTCCGGTCAGCGAAGATCAGGGAATGATTGATGCGGTTGTGGCAAATGCACTTACCCTTGAGAAATTAGAGGCAATGACCTGTGTCTGCTCCGTAGGACTTGACATGATTGCCATTCCGGGAGACACGAAAGCGACAACCATTTCCGGCATTATAGCAGACGAGATGGCAATCGGTATGGTGAACCAGAAAACAACGGCTGTCCGCCTGATTCCGGTAATCGGAAAGGGCGTCGGAGAAACCGTAGAATTTGGCGGACTGCTCGGTTATGCACCGATTATGCCGGTTAACCAGTATTCCTGTGACGCGTTTGTCAACCGTACCGGACGGATTCCGGCACCGATTCACAGCTTTAAGAACTAAAGGAATTTTATGAGCGCAAAAATTGACAGAATTGTATTGATAAAAAATGCAGTGGAGACGTTGGGCTATTTCTCCGGTCAGATTGCGGCAGGATTAAAAGAACAGGGATTTGAAACATATTTCATAGACTATGAGGCACTGGACGAGACAGTGCCTTGTCTTTCCTGTTTTGCCAGACGGGGAAAAACTGCGCTTTTAACGTTTAATTTTATAGGACTTAGCGGGGAACCGTTCTTCAAAGAGGATGGACATGAGATATGGGAGACGTATGAAATGCAGTGTCTCAATATTCTGGTGGATCATCCTCTTTATTATCATACGAAGCTTGCAAAGCTGTCAGAGGAGCGAAGAAATCATGTGGTAAGCCCGGATGAAGATAAAATGACACTTATCTGCATTGACCGTGACCATGCCGCATACATCAGACGCTTTTACCCGGAGATTCACGTCGTATTTATGCCATTAGCGGGAAACCGGCTCTTTCATTGGGAGGAACCGTTTCCTACAGAAGAAATTCTTCCTCTTGAAGAGAGAGAGTATGACCTTGTGTTTACCGGAAACCATGTGACGGTGGAAGAGATTGAGCGCAGGGTGGATGCGGCGGATGCAGAGTACCGCACTTTTTACCGGGAAATCATGGAAGATGTGCTTACACACCCGAAGCGGCGGATAGAAGCGGTGATGGAGGAACATATCCGGAACGAACTCGGGGATGTACCGGAGGCAGAGCTTTGTTCGGCGATGGCGGGAACGGCGTTTGTTGATATCTGGGCGCGGGCAAAAAGCCGGGCGCAGATTGTAGAGCGGCTCGCGGATGCGGACATCAAAATGCTGGTAGTGGGAGAAGGCTGGGAATATTTAAAGGAGAAAAAGGGACATCCAGCGGTGACCGGAAAAATGGTGGATTCTGCGGCATGTGTGAGCGCGACGCTGCAGGGAAAGATTTCCTTAAATGTCCTGCCGTGGTTTCAAAACGGCGCACACGACCGCATTTTTACCGCAATGTTACAGAAATCCGTGGCACTCACAGATGGCAATGATTACTTGCGGGAACTGTTTGGGGATAAAAAAGAACTTGTATTTTATTCTTTAGATGCCATTGAAGAATTGCCACAGCTTGTGCGGGAACTCTTAAGCCATCCGAAGCAGTTGCAGGAGATTGCAGACTGTGGATATGCCTGTGCAAAAAAATTCCATATCTGGGAAAAAAGAGCGAGGTTTCTGGCGGATTTGTTAAAATAATAAGTAATGCTAATAAAACCTAGTAAATAAATTCATGAGGCTAATAAGGAAGTTCGGTTGTAAAATAAATATGCGCATGATAAAATAAGTTCTGTCAAGTTTATAAGATAAACTTGACAGAACTTATTTTGAAGTTTCTGCGAAACTTCGGATGGAATTATGAACAAAAAATCAGGAGGAATGGTCAATGGAACAGATGTCATTGAAGAAAGAACTTTCCGGAAACGCATATCCGGGCAGAGGAATCGTAATCGGCAAATCTGCGGACGGAAAATATGCAGTTACCGCGTATTTCATTATGGGAAGAAGCGAGAACAGCCGGAACCGTGTATTTGTAGAGGATGGAGAGGGAATCCGCACACAGGCGTTTGACCCGTCCAAACTTACCGATCCGAGCCTTATCATCTATGCACCGGTACGTGTATTAGGAAACAAGACAATTGTAACCAACGGAGACCAGACCGATACCATCTATGAACTGATGGATAAACAGCAGACCTTTGAACAGGCACTGCGTACAAGAGAATTTGAGCCGGATGCACCCAACTATACCCCGAGAATTTCCGGTATCATGCACATTGAAAAGGGTAAGTTCAACTATGCAATGTCTATTTTAAAGAGCAATAACGGTAATCCGGATGCCTGCAACCGTTACACTTTTGCCTATGAGAATCCGGTAGCAGGAGAAGGACATTTCATTCACACCTACATGGGAGACGGCAATCCTCTGCCAAGCTTTGAAGGAGAACCGACACTTGTAGATATCAATGGTGATATTGACAGCTTTACAAATCTCGTCTGGAACAACCTCAATGAGGACAATAAGGTTTCCCTTTTTGTACGTTACATCAATATTGAAGATGGAACCTATGAGACCAGAATCGTAAATAAGAACGTATAAGAGCGCAGAAAGGATAAAGCGATGAAAGAATTAGAGTTAAAATACGGCTGTAACCCAAACCAGAAACCATCCCGCATTTATATGGAAGAAGGGGAACTCCCGATTAAGGTATTAAATGGCAAACCGGGTTATATCAACTTCTTAGATGCCTTTAACGGCTGGCAGCTTGTCAAAGAGTTAAAGAGAGCAACCGGACTTCCGGCAGCAACCTCTTTTAAGCATGTTTCTCCTGCCGGCGCAGCAGTTGGACTTCCGCTCAGCGAAGTAGAACGCAAAATTTACTGGGTGGACGATATGGATGTGGAATTTACCCCGATTGCAAATGCGTATATCCGTGCAAGAGGAGCAGACCGTATGTCCTCCTTTGGTGATTTTATCTCTCTTTCCGATGTCTGCGATAAAGAGACCGCACTTGTCATCAAGCGTGAGGTTTCCGATGGTGTGATTGCACCGGGCTACACCGACGAGGCACTTGAAATCTTAAAGGCTAAGAAAAACGGAAATTACAATGTCATCGAGATTGACCCCAATTACGTTCCGGCACCAATCGAGCACAAGGAAGTATTCGGTATCACCTTTGAGCAGGGAAGAAATGAGCTTGTCATTGATGAACATTTCTTTGAGAATATCGTGACAGAGAACAAGGAACTTCCAGAATCTGCCAAGATTGACCTTGCAATTGCAATGATTACCTTAAAATATACCCAGTCCAATTCCGTATGCTATGTAAAGGGTGGACAGGCAATCGGTATCGGTGCCGGACAGCAGTCCAGAATCCACTGTACCAGACTGGCAGGCTCCAAGGCTGATAACTGGTGGCTGCGTCAGGCTCCGAAGGTTTTAAATCTGCCGTTTTTGGATAACATCCGCCGTGCAGACCGCGACAATGCGATTGACCTTTACATCGGCGAGGATTACATGGATGTACTTGCAGACGGAGCATGGGAGCATATCTTTAAAGAAAAGCCGGAAGTATTTACCAGAGAAGAAAAGAGAGCATGGTTAGATAAAAATACAGATGTAGCGCTTGGCTCTGATGCGTTCTTCCCGTTTGGAGACAACATCGAGCGCGCACATAGAAGCGGTGTCAAATATGTTGCAGAGCCGGGCGGTTCCATCCGTGATGACAATGTTATTGAGACCTGCAACAAGTATGACATGGTAATGGCATTTACCGGAATCCGTCTGTTCCACCACTAGAATCAGACGATTACAATTGGCATGGCATATTCGCTGCGGAAAGTATTTACGGACCCGCGTGAGCGAACCTGTGTATACAAATCAGCGGCAAAAATATCCTTTTCCAAGACGTGAAATGCGTTTTGGGAGAGGATATTTTTTTGTGCGTCAGGCCTTGCGTCTGAAAGCCTGGAAATAAGCGGAACATCTGCATTTTTTTTGATGGCGGACAATAACGGGGCAGCATCCTTACGAAAACCGAGCATCCGAAGATATGGAATGTAGTCTAAGGATTTTGCCTGCGCAACATCGTCTTTTGTAACGGAGAGCAGAATGCGGGTTAAAATCCGCGCGACCCTGGTGTAGGTAATGTCACGGCTTTTGATTTCTTCGGTAAAACTCTTAAAATCGCGGTAGGAAGAAATGAGAGCGCAGATGCGTCTCGAAATATCGGCATTGCAGTCCGCAAATTCCGAGAAAAAATCCTTATCCCGTGCCGCGCCGGATAAAAGCAGGTAGCCTAAAATTTGGGAAAAATCATTTTCGGTGACTGGTGGGTAAACAGAGAGTGCCTCTTCTAACAACGAAAAAGCGGCAAGTGGCAGCACTGGTGAAAGGGCATTTAAGCTGGAGGCATCCGGGGTTTTTAAAAGTGCCTGCCGTATTGCGGTGGCGGAGGCATTTGCCGTGAGAGTGGTGGGCGCTTTCCCCGGAAGTGAGGTGTCGTGGTAGCCCGCACCTTCCCTTGGAAGCAGAAAAGGCGTTAAGGCAGAGTGGCGTCTTTTGATTGCCTTTAGGTATTCGATGGCAAGAATGTTATTCGGGGAAGAGAGAAGCTCTGTTAAAATACTGATGTTTGTAGTTTTATTATTGACTGCACAAAGGCAGTCTGTCAGGGCACGGGTTCTTGCAGCTGGAAAGGTGAGTCCTTCTTTTATATAGGAAGAAAGTGCACTTCGGTAAGCGTCCGGTTCCTCTGCAAGAAGGGCTGCGATATCGTTAAGAAGTGCGAGATTCGTTGTCTCTGCACCAAAACAGATGCCATCTGTAATGCCAAGATGGTCGAATAACGTCACGCCTGCCATTGCAAAATCTTCCGCAGAGGAGGTTGCAAAACAGAGCGGAAGCTCAAGCACCAAATCAGCGCCGCAGGATAATGCCATGCGGGAGCGGGTATATTTATCAAGGATGGCGGGAGCACCCCGCTGCACAAAATCGCCGCTCATTGCGACAACCACATAGTCAGCGCCAAGCGTCTTTTTGACATGGGAAATCTGATATGCGTGTCCGTTGTGGAAGGGATTGTATTCTGCGATAATGCCGATTGTTTTCATGGGTGTGTCCTTTCTGCCGTTGGTACTGTTTATCATAGCATTTCCCGGAAGAGCTTGCAATCATACAGCAAAAAGAAGCCGCCTGTTAAAAAAATAACGTTAAAAATTTAGCAGGCTGTTTCTCATTTAGTACAGCAAACAGGGAAAAAGTGGCTTGTTTCTAAAGGCGATTGAGCGTATACTAAAGATATATGCGGCCCGGATAGACGGACTGTACAATAGATTGGAGGAAATTATGAACGTATTAGTTATTAATTGTGGAAGTTCTTCACTGAAATACCAGTTGATTGATTCTGACAGTGAGGCAGTACTTGCAAAAGGTCTGTGCGAGAGAATCGGAATCGACGGAAGATTAGTATACCAGAAGGCAGGTCTTGACAAAGAGATTACAGAAGCAGCTATGCCGACACATAAACAGGCAATCCAGATGGTTCTTGATGCGCTTGTAAATCCAAAATCAGGAGCAATTGCAAGCCTTTCTGAAATCGATGCAGTTGGTCATCGTGTCGTACACGGCGGTGAGAAGTTTGCATCTTCTACCGTTTTAACACCGGAAGTACTTGCAACAATCGAAGAGTGCAACGACCTTGCACCGCTTCATAATCCGGCAAACTTAATCGGAATCAATGCCTGCAAGGAACTGATGCCGAACGTACCGATGGTTGGCGTATTTGATACTGCGTTCCATCAGACAATGCCGAAGAAAGCATACCTTTACGGACTGCCATACGAATATTATGAGAAATACAAAGTGAGAAGATACGGTTTCCACGGAACCAGCCACAGCTTCGTATCCAAGAGAACCGCAGAGTTCTTAGGACTCGACTTAAATAACTCCAAGATTATCGTAGCACATCTTGGAAACGGTGCTTCCATCAGTGCAGTAGAAAATGGCAAATGTGTGGACACCTCCATGGGATTAACCCCGCTTGAGGGACTTGTAATGGGAACCCGTTCCGGAGATATCGACCCGGCAATCATGGAGTTCATCGCAAAGAAAGAGAACTTGGACATCGAAGGTGTTATGAACGTATTGAATAAGAAGTCCGGTGTACAGGGATTATCCCGTCTTTCCTCTGACTTCCGTGATTTAGAGGCTGGTTACAATGAGGGAAATGAGCTTGCAATCAATGCAATAGAAGTATTCTGCTACCGCGTGGCAAAATACATCGGTTCTTACGTTGCAGCAATGAACGGTGTAGATGCCATTACCTTTACCGCCGGAATCGGTGAGAACACAAAGCTGGTGCGCGGAAAAGTGCTTGCATACCTTGGATACCTGGGTGTAACCGTAGATGAGGAAGCAAACGAAGTACGCGGTGAGGAGAAAGTAATCTCCGGTGCTGACTCCAAAGTAAAAGTCTGCGTTATCCCGACAAACGAGGAGCTTGCAATCGCAAGAGAAACCGTAGCATTAGTAAAATAATCTGTCGAAATTTTTGAAAGAAAATATTGACAAATCAGGGACACCTATGTATAATTGTTTAGGTGTGAAACCGCGGGAAGACCAATATGATTGGAGAAAGCCATGATGTTAGATATTTCAGACATTTTATCCTGTGAGAACAAGGAAGTTACAAAAGAGGTTCCCATTGAGAAAGAATCGTTTGTATCAAAGCTGGGCGAGTTCCCGATTACCAGAAAGGCGCCGGTGAAGCTTACCATTACCAACCAGGAGAACAAGCATCTGCTTGTGAACGGGGAAGGTGATGTGCAGGTTGTAATTCCGTGTGGCCGTTGTCTGGAAGATGTTTTCACCGACATTCATTTTGTCATCGACAAGAAGATTCCGTTACAGGAAACAGAAGCCGATGAAGAAGAAATGGAAGATAGTGACTACCTGATTGGATTTCATCTGGATGTAGATAGACTTATCTATGGAGAGATTTTGGTGAACTGGCCGATGAAAGTTCTGTGCAATGAAGATTGCAAGGGAATTTGCAAAGTATGCGGAAAGAACCTGAACAAGGGTGACTGCGGCTGCCAGAGAACAGAACTGGATCCAAGAATGGCAGCAATCCAAGATGTCTTTAATAAGTTTAAGGAGGTGTAAGTAAATGTCAATTTGTCCAAAGAACAAATCTTCTAAAGGAAGAAGAGATAAGAGAAGAGCAAACTGGAAGATGACTGCTCCGGCATTAGTAAAATGCAGCAAATGTGGAGAGTTGATGATGCCTCATAGAGTTTGCAAGAACTGTGGCTCATACAACAAGAAAGAGATTATTCCTCAGGACTAAGAATGGGACTCCTGTGAGACAGGGACTATTTATTTATGAAATGGGAGTGTTTGAAAAAACACTCCCATTTTGCTATCAAAAAGAGAAAGGAATTACATGGGAGAGATTTTTAACTTAGATAATAAATTTTTTCAGGCAATTGGAAAACTGGTGGACTGCGTGGGCTTAAGTGTTTTATGGCTGCTTTGCTGTATTCCGGTTGTGACAGCGGGAGCAGCGACAACGGCATTATATTATGCGGTCAATAAAGTAATCCGTCACGGAAGAAGCTATGTCTGGCGGGAGTACTGGCATGCATTCCGCTCGAATTTTAAGCAGTCTACAATCGTCTGGCTGATAACGTTGGCGATTACATTATTCCTGGCATGGGACTGCTACATCATGTATCAGTATGCGCTGGCAGGACAGGGAATCGGACGGCTCTACGTGGTATTTATCGTGCTCATTGCGTTATTTGTCATGTGGGCAAACTACCTGTTTCCGTATATTGCCCGCTTTGAAAATACAACAAAGGCGATTTTTAAGAATGCACTTTACATATCGGTTGCAAATATGCCAAAAACGATTGTGATGTTTGTAATCCTGTTGGCGACAGTCCTTTTAACCTACCTGGCACCGTATGCGGTTATGATTCTTCCGGCAGGCTATATGTTTGTTATTAACTTACTGATGGAGAATATCTTCCGCAAATATATGACCGAAGAAGATATTGCAGCGGAAGAGGAACGGAATGCAGATTCTTATTGATTTATGAAAGGACTTATAGTATATTTTGTTATAGACGTGCAGGAAAGTCCTGGAACGTAGAAGAATGGAGAAGCGATATGCAACAGACAACAGTTGTTTTGGATGCCATGGGAGGCGATAATGCCCCTGCGGAACCGGTAAAAGGCGCAGTAGACGCAGTAAATGGAAGAAGTGACATCAAGGTCCTTTTAATCGGGCAGGAAGATGTGGTAAGAGCAGAGCTTTCCAAGTATACTTATCCCGAAGAGCAGATTGAAGTTGTTCATGCGGAAGAAGTGATAGAGACCGCAGAGCCTCCGGTTGAGGCAATTCGTAAGAAGAAGCAGTCATCTATCGTACTTGGAATGAACATGGTAAAACAGAAAGAAGCAGACGCTTTTGTGTCCGCAGGCAGCTCTGGCGCTATCTTGGTAGGCGGACAGGTGATTGTGGGCAGAATCAAAGGAATTGAGAGACCACCGTTAGCACCGTTAATTCCGACAGAGAAGGGGGTATCCCTTTTAATTGACTGTGGTGCCAATGTCGATGCAAGACCGTCCCATCTGGTACAGTTTGCCAAAATGGGTTCCATCTATATGGAACACGTAGTGGGAATCAAGAAGCCGCGCGTTGCCATCGTCAATATCGGTGCAGAGGAAGAAAAGGGAAATGCACTTGTCAAAGAAACGTTCCCGATGTTAAAAGCATGCACGGATATTAATTTTGTGGGCAGCATTGAGGCGCGTGAAATACCGAAGGGAGAGGCGGATGTCATTGTCTGTGAGGCATTTGTCGGAAATGTAATCCTGAAATTATATGAGGGATTGAGTGCAACATTAGTAGGCGCCATCAAAAAAGGTATGATGAGTACCTTAAAGAGTAAGATTGGTGCAGCACTGGCACTGCCGGCATTAAAGACTACGTTAAAGACGTTTGATGCGTCACAGTACGGAGGAGCACCATTGCTTGGATTAAACGGACTTGTGGTAAAGACCCACGGAAGCGCCAAGGCAAAGGAGATTACGCACTCCATTTATCAGTGTGTGACATTTAAAGAAGAAGACATTAACGGAAAAATTAAGAAAAATATTATTAGTTCGCCGGAACAGGATGGAGGAAATTAGAGATGGAATTTGAAAAGTTAAAAAAGATTATTGCGGAAGTACTGAATGTTGATGAGGCAGAGATTACTATGGACACTACATTCGTAGATGATCTTGGTGCTGATTCACTTGATATCTTCCAGATCATCATGGGAATTGAAGAAGAATTCGACATTGAGATCGCAAACGAAGATGCGGAGCATATCACAACAGTGGCGGACGCAGTGGAAGAAATCAAGAATGCTTTAAATGCATAGAAAACGCAAAGCCCTTGTTTCTACAAGGGCTTTTTTCCTCTATAGGAAAGACTTGCCTTAAGAAAAAACGGTTTCTACAGAGTAAAAAAGCCCTGCCGGATGCGCACTTTGCGAAGAAGAATGGAGATTGTTATGGCAAAATATCAGGAATTAGAACAAAAGATTGGTTACACATTTACAAACGAGGGACTGCTCAGACAGGCGCTTACGCACAGTTCCTATGCAAATGAAAAACACATGAAGAAACATTCCGACAATGAGCGGCTGGAATTTTTAGGGGATGCGGTGCTTGAGGTGGTATCAAGCGATTTCCTCTACCGGAATTATCCGAATCTTCCGGAGGGAGATTTGACGAAGTTACGTGCGAGTATCGTGTGTGAGCCGACGTTAGCACTTTGCACCAAGGAGATAAACTTAGGCGACTATCTGTTGCTTGGAAAAGGGGAGGACAGAACCGGTGGAAGAAACCGCAAGTCCATTCTTTCGGATGCCTTGGAGGCAGTGATTGGTGCCATTTATCTGGATGGAGGAATCGAGCAGGCAAAGCAGTTTATCCTGAAATATATTCTGACGGACATTGAGCATAAGAAGCTGTTTTATGACAGTAAAACCATTTTACAGGAAGTTGTACAGGGAAATTACGAGGAAAAGTTAAATTATGTACTGCTCGAGGAAAGCGGACCGGACCATGACAAGAATTTTTCCGTGGAGGCAAGAATCGGAGAACGTGTGGTCGGACAGGGAAGCGGACATACAAAGAAGGCAGCAGAACAGGAGGCGGCTTATCATGCACTGCTTCTGTTAGAACCGAAATTATAGAAATGGAGCAGATTGTGTATGTACCTGAAAAGTATTGAAGTTCAGGGATTTAAGTCCTTTGCGAATAAGATAGTATTTGATTTTCACAATGGAATTACAGGAATCGTTGGACCGAACGGAAGCGGAAAGAGCAACGTATCGGATGCGGTGCGCTGGGTGCTTGGAGAACAGAGTGCCAAGCAGCTTCGTGGCGCCAGTATGCAGGATGTCATCTTTGCAGGTACGGAGAATCGTAAGCCGTTAAGCTATGCCTACGTTGCCATTACGATGGATAATTCTGACCATAAGTTAGCGATTGATTTCGAGGAAGTGACTGTTTCGAGAAGGGTTTACCGCTCCGGCGAGAGCGAGTACCTGATTAACGGAAATCCCTGCCGATTAAAGGACGTGACAGAGCTTTTTTATGATACCGGTATCGGAAAAGAAGGCTACTCCATCATCGGACAGGGTCAGATTGAGCGGATTCTTAACGGTAAGCCGGAGGAGCGCAGAGAGCTTTTTGACGAGGCTGCCGGAATTGTCAAATATAAAAAGCGAAAAGCAACCGCACAGAAGAAGTTAGAAAACGAGCGCGAAAATCTGGTGCGTGTCAACGATATTTTAGCGGAACTAGAGCGTCAGGTGGGACCGCTTGAAAAACAGGCGGAGAAGGCACGCATTTATTTAAAGAAAAAAGAAGAATTAAAGACCTACGATGTCAATATGTTTTTACTGGAAGTAGAACGCATTGAGGGACAGTTAAAAGAAGTGCAGGAGAAGTATGGCATTGCGGACGGACAGTTAAAGGATGCCAGCGAATCCTACGATAATATTAAGACAGAATATGAGAAGTTAGAGCAGGATATTGAGGTGATGGAGGAAAAAATCACCGAAATCCGTGAAAATATCAGCAATTCTACCGTTATGAAAGGGAGACTCGAAAACCAGATTTCCGTCTTAAAGGAGCAGATTCATTCTGCGGAGCTGACCGATGAACATATGCAAAGCCGTATTGGTGCCATCGACCGGGAGAAAGAAGAACGCATCCGTTCCCGTGCTACTTATCAGGCAGAGAAGGAAACACTTGACGGACAGCTTGCCGAGATAGATACCAGAAAGCTTGCGGCAGAGGAAGAACTTTCTGCCATTCAAAAAGAGCTGGCACGATGCAGAGAAGGCATTGATAAGGGCAAGAATGAATTAATGGAGCTTCTCAGTCAGAATGCCTCCATTAAGGCGAGACAGCAGCGTTGTGACACGATGGCAGAACAGATTAATATCCGCAAAGCACAGCTCACAAAGCGCCTGCTTGCAAGGAAATCCGAGGAAGCGGATTTAGAGACGGTCTTAAAAGACTACGAGGAAGAGCTTGCTACAGTCAACGCAGCCATTGAAGAGGGAAAAGCGAAAGCGGCAGAGATGGAGGAGAGTCTGCGCGAATGGAAGCGCAAATCCGCGGAGACCAGCCAGAAACTTGAGGAAGATTTAGCACAGTTTCACAAAGATGAATCCCGATTGGAATCTCTTAAGAATATTGCGGAGCGCTACGATGGCTATGGCAACAGTATCCGCCGTGTGATGGAGCAGAAGGCAAAGCATCCGGGACTTTTAGGTGTTGTGTCTGACCTGATTCAGGTAGACAAAAAGTATGAGACGGCAATCGAGACAGCACTTGGCGGCAATATCCAGAATATTGTCACCGAGGATGAAGAGACGGCAAAGGAAATGATTGCGTTCTTAAAGCAGAACCGTTTCGGTCGAGCAACCTTTTTACCACTTACAAGTGTAAATGGAAAAGGAAACTTCAAGAATCCGGATGCACTGAAAGAAAAGGGTGTGATCGGACTTGCAAACACTTTGGTAAAGACAGAGGCAAGGTATGAGGGCGTTACGGCATATCTGCTTGGAAGAGTCATTGTGACGGAGAAAATTGACGATGCAATTGCACTTGCCAAAAAGTATCATTATTCCCTGCACATTGTAACGCTTGAGGGCGAGTATTTAAGTCCGGGCGGTTCCATGACAGGTGGTGCGTTTAAGAACAGCAGTAATCTCCTCGCAAGAAACCGTGAAATCGAGGAGCTTGAGCGGTCGGTTTCTGAGTTGAAAAAACAGGTGAAAGAGCACAAAGACCGGTTAGAGGATATTAAGACGGCACGTGATCTGCTTTCCGATGATCTGGAAGAAGAAAAGCGCAAACTCCAGGAACAGTATATTTTGCAGAATACAGCAAAACTGAATGTGGAGCGTGCAACCGAACAGCGCAATGAAAGCGAGAGCGTTTATGCAGGATTGCAGAACGAGAGCCGGGAAATTGAACAGGAACTCTTAGAACTTTCAGAGCAGAAAGAGCAGATAGCAAAAGAAATCGCTGACACGAAAGAGCGGGAAACACAGATTGGACAGGAAAGCGAAACGTTCCAGAAAACGCTTGACGAGCAGTCCGGGAAGGAAGATGCGGCATCGAAAATCGTGTCTGGGATTCAGATGGAGGAAGCATCCATTAAGCAGAAGGCAGAATTTGTCCGCATGAATATGGAGCGTATCGACGGAGAAATCACCCGTTACGAGAAGGAGCGTGAGCAGGTATTTGCGGAGGCAGAGGAGGCAAAGACAGACGCCGAAAAGAAGCGTCATGACATTGAAGAGATTCAAAAGACCATCCTTGCATCGGACGATACCTATTCCGGTCTCGAAGAAGAATTAAAGACACACATTGCAAAAAAAGAAGAGATGTCAGCGGCGCACAAGGGTTTTTTTGAGAAGCGGGAGGAAGTTGCAAATCAAATCAGCAATCTGGACAAGGAAATTTTCCGCTTAAACAGCCAGCGTGAAAAGTTAGAAGAGGCGCAGGAGTATCAGAACAATTATATGTGGGAAGAATACGAACTGACGCTTCATGCGGCAATGGAACTGCGGGATACTTCTTACGAGGACCTTGCAGCGTTAAAGAAATTAATCACAGCACTCAAGGATGAAATCCGGAAGCTTGGTGATGTCAATGTCAATGCGATTGAGGACTACAAGGAGGTTTCCGAGCGTTACACCTTCTTAAAGACCCAGCATGACGATTTAGTGGAAGCAGAGAAGACACTTGTAGGAATCATCGAGGAGCTTGACACCGGAATGCGCAAGCAGTTTTTGGAGAAATTTGCGGAAATCCAGCAGGAGTTTGACAAGGTGTTTAAAGAACTTTTCGGAGGTGGAAAGGGAAGCCTTGAGCTTGTTGAGGATGAGGATATTCTCGAGTGCGGAATCCGTATCATTGCACAGCCGCCTGGAAAGAAGCTTCAGAATATGATGCAGATGTCCGGTGGAGAGAAGTCTTTGACCGCTATTGCACTGTTGTTTGCAATTCAGAACTTAAAACCGTCACCGTTTTGTCTGCTTGATGAGATTGAGGCGGCGCTTGATGATTCCAATGTAAGCAGATTTGCAAAATATTTACATAAACTGACGAAGAATACACAGTTCATCGTGATTACGCACAGACGCGGCACGATGGCGGCGGCAGACCGCCTGTACGGAATTACCATGCAGGAGAAGGGTGTTTCGACACTTGTCTCTGTAAACCTGATTGAAAATGATTTAGAGAAGTAGGAGAGAACTATGAGTGAGGAAAAGAAGGGGTTCTGGAGCCGTCTGGTTTCCGGGCTGACAAAGACAAGGGATAATATTGTATCCGGAATTGATGCTCTTTTTAACGGATTTTCCAAAATTGATGACGATTTTTACGAGGAACTCGAGGAAATCCTCATCATGGGTGATCTTGGCGTAAAAGCGACCGAGGCAATCATCGATGATTTGAAGGAAAAAGTAAAAGAACAGCATATCAAAGAGCCGGCAGAGTGCAAGGAACTTTTGATTAACAGCATCAAGGAGCAGATGGATGTCGGAGAGACGGCATACCGCTTTGAGAATGAAAAATCCGTCGTGCTTGTGATTGGTGTCAATGGTGTCGGCAAGACGACAACGATTGGAAAACTGGCTGGGAAGATGAAAGCGCAGGGCAAAAAAGTGGTGCTTGCGGCAGCAGATACTTTTCGTGCGGCAGCCGGAAACCAGCTTCTTGAGTGGGCAAACCGCGCAGGCGTGGAAATGATTGGTGGACAGGAGGGCGCAGACCCGGCGGCAGTTGTCTACGATGCAGTAGCGGCTGCAAAGGCAAGAAAGGCGGATATACTGCTCTGTGATACGGCAGGCCGTCTGCACAATAAGAAAAACCTGATGGAAGAGTTAAAAAAAATTAACCGGATTTTAGAAAAAGAGTACCCGGATGCCTACAGAGAGACACTTGTAGTACTTGATGCGACAACCGGACAGAATGCCTTACAGCAGGCAAAGGAATTTTCCGAGGCGGCTGAAATCACAGGAATCGTTCTGACGAAGATGGACGGAACCGCCAAGGGTGGAATTGCAGTGGCAATTCATTCCGAGCTTGGAATTCCGGTAAAATATATCGGCGTCGGAGAATCCATTGATGATTTGCAGAAATTTGATGCCAATGAATTTGTGAATGCGTTGTTTAATGTAAAGAGTGAGGAGTAGAGAGATGCTGACACTGGAAAAATTTGAAGAGGCGAGCGAAAAAGTAAAAGAGGTAACACTTGAAACAAAGCTGATTTACAGCGAATACTTAAGCAACCAGACCGGAAACAAGGTTTATTTAAAGCCGGAAAATTTACAGTTTACCGGAGCTTATAAGGTTCGTGGCGCGTACTATAAGATTAGTACATTGTCCGAGGAAGAGCGGAAAAGAGGACTGATCACCGCGTCTGCAGGAAATCATGCACAGGGCGTTGCCTACGCGGCAAAGTGCTACGGATGCAAGGCAACGATTGTCATGCCGACGACAACACCGCTTATCAAGGTAAACCGCACGAAGGGCTACGGCGCAGAGGTTGTGCTCTACGGAGACGTGTACGATGAGGCATGTCAGAAGGCATATGAGTTAGCAGAGGAGCACGGCTATACCTTTATTCACCCATTTGATGACTTAGCGGTTGCAACCGGACAGGGAACGATTGCGATGGAGATTTTTAAGGAGCTTCCACTGGTAGAATATATTCTGGTGCCAATTGGCGGCGGCGGACTTGCAACCGGCGTTTCGACACTGGCAAAACTTTTAAATCCGAAGATTAAAGTCATTGGTGTAGAGCCGGCGGGCGCAAACTGTATGCAGGCATCCTTTGCAGCAGGAAAGGTGACGACTCTCCCATCTGTGAGCACGATTGCGGACGGAACTGCGGTAAAGACACCGGGAAGCAAGATTTTCCCCTATATCCAGAAAAATCTTGACGATATTATCACGGTGGAAGATGATGAGCTTGTGGCATCCTTCCTTGATATGGTGGAAAATCATAAAATGGTTGTGGAAAACTCAGGGCTTCTTACCGTTGCAGCGTTGAAACATCTGGATGTGACGGATAAACGTGTCGTTTCGATTTTAAGCGGTGGAAATATGGATGTCATTACGATGTCTTCCGTTGTGCAGAACGGACTGATTCTCCGCGACCGTATCTTTACGGTTTCGGTTCTCCTTCCGGATAAGCCGGGCGAGCTTTCCAAAGTATCTGCCACGATTGCAAAGGAACAGGGGAATGTCATCAAGTTAGAGCATAACCAGTTTGTCAACACGAACCGCAATGCGGCAGTAGAGCTTCGTATCACATTAGAGAGTTTTGGAACAGACCATAAGAAACAGATTATCAGGGCATTAGAAGAGGACGGTTACAAGCCAAAGGTCGTTAGAACGAGCCTGTAGATTGGAGGCGTGACGTGGAGAAGGAGCGCATGGGAAAAAGTGTGGCAGGTGTGATTCTTGGGATTACAAGCGGCTTTTTGTTTGCGGCGGTGGCTGCCGCACTGCTTCAGAAGCCATTTGGATTTTATCTCTGGCCGCTCATTGCCGGTGTGGATTTCTTTACATTTGCCACAATGGGATTTTTCCTGACAAAGGGGAAAAAAGAACTGCTGTATGGGGTCTGCTCTCTTCTTGCGGCGGACTGTGTTATTGTACAGCTTGCAATCATATTTTAACGCACGATGGGTGCCCACGCGAAAGGGGAGAGACGCATGGAGAAAAAAGAGGAAAAGGAACCGCAGACGATTGTCGAGGCAGAGAAAACAGCCCCGGTAGACGAGATTCCGGCAGATACAACACCGATAGACACGACAGCGACAGAACAGCCCATGCCGGAGGAACCGGAAATTAAGGTGAAAAATCCGCGGATGGAAAAGGTGCTGGAATTAAAGCGCGAGGCGGAGCGTCAGAGTGAACTTGAGGAAATCCGTACAAAACGGATTCACAAAGAGCAGGAATACATAGATCATATGATTGTTTCCGTGGAAGCAAATATGAAAAACAGCGAGGAAGGCAGACAGTACAACGAGGAGTTCGAGCGGAAAATCCGTGAGCAGGTTTATAAGATGCATGGAATCAGCGAAGACAAGCGAAACGGTATGGAGCGTTACCGGGCTGCTTACTACCAGGGAGCCGCATTTGCACTCTTTTTCCTGTCGGTGCTCTTAGTGGTTTTATGCGGCATCCTGCACGGCTTTGCCTCGGAGGTCTGCCTGTTTATGGCATTTTTTACGGCGATTGAGGGAACACTTTTGACCAATGGAAAGAAATGCGTGGCATTGTTTGACACCGTCATCCGTGTCCTTTACCTGCTGTTATTCCCGGCAATGATGGTCATCTTTGTCTGCTATGAGCTTGGTTATAAAGAGTATGAGCTTCTCTGTCCGATTTTTACGGTGGCTGGATTAATCATCCTCTGTATCGGTTCAACTTCGTATTTTGCATACGACCCGTATCGTCAGGACCGAAAAGACAGGCGCAGGGCAGAAAATTATCTACGGGATATGGAACGTGCGGCGCAAAAGGATGTGGAACTGCGGGAAAAGGCGCTTGCAAAGTTGAGAAAGAAGCAGGAGAAGGCAGCAAAGAAGGAAGAGCGCAGAAAACAGAAATTAAAGCAATCTTAAGAAATTATATATAGTTAGGAAAAGAATGTCATGTATTTTATATATGGCATCTTTTTTGCTCAAGAAAAATTGATGGGGGATATGAGGATGAAGTCACAGATTGATGTGATTAATGTAAACGAGAGACCATCTGAAAAGCGTGGTGCAACGGAAAGAACAAGCGAGATGGAGAAAAGAGAACAGAGACGCATCCGGGAGAAGAAACGTCAGATGCGCAAGCGGGCGCGCCGTTTGCAGATGATACGTCTGATAGCGAGTGCAGGTCTGATGGTGCTCGTTCTGTCGGCAGCAGTGCATCTTTTAAGGAAAGAGATAAAAGGTGTGGGGAGTGCAAATGCAGGAGCGTCCAGTAACACGGAGAGCAGTGAAAATACGGAGAGCAGCGAAAATACCGAAAGCAGTGAAACTATGGAGAACGCAGGACAGACGGGAGATGAACCAACGTCTGTAGTGTTAAAATATGAGGTGGGAACGCCCCGGGTGTTAGAGGGAGAAGCGATTACGGCCCGCCTGTCGGAGCTGGCAGAACAGTATCCGGAGTTTGAAGAAATCTGTAACAATGCGTCAGCTTACCCGGAAAATCTGTTAGCGGCACTTGGCAATAACCCGGAAATGATTGATTTCGTAAAAGGATATCTTACGGCATCATCATCGACGTCGGGAGCCATTACGGAGGAAGAAAAGACGGAAAAGCACCCGCATTTTCTGCAATGGGATCCGCGATGGGGATATACGACATATGGCGATGATATTCTCGCCTTATCCGGCTGCGGACCGACAAGCCTTTCCATGGTTGTGGTCGCACTTACAGACAATAAGAATACATCCCCGGATGTGGTTGCATCCTATGCGATGGAAAATGATTTTTACATGGCAGGAACCGGGACGATGTGGAAGCTGATGACAGATGGTGCGCGGCATTTTGATTTGACGGCAACGGAGCTTGAAATCGATGAGACGGCGATGAAGAAATGTATCGACGAAGGTGGCATGATGATTGCCACGATGGCACCGGGGGATTTCACGGCAGTCGGACATTTTATTGTCATCTATGGGTACGATGAGGAAGGTTTTTTTGTAAATGATCCGAACTGCCTTGCGCGAAGCCAGAAAAAGTGGGAGTTTGCAACGCTTGCCGAACAGATGAAGAAGGTCTGGGGTTATCAGTAGGACGCCTGTTTCATTAACGCCTTCCAGCTTGGGGAAAACAGGTAGTAGCCTATCATGCAGAACATACCGAAGGAAAAGGAAATCGGAAAACACAGCATGATATAGGTGCCGTCAAAAAACCGGCTGATAAGGTATGCACTTGGAATGCGCACTGCCCAGAGCATCAATAAATTTACAACTGTAGTATATCGGACTTTTCCGGTTCCGTTGACGATACACATGATACCGTTAAAAATGGCGTAAAACCACTGGGAGAGCAGAATGACTACCACATAGCGGCTGGCGTACATAAGAACTGCCTCATCGGAGGAGAACAGCCTTAAAATCGGCATCCGGATACCGATAAACATCAGACCAAAAGACAGCGTGATGATGCCGGATACAATGGGAATACAAAGGTGCCCTTTTTTCAGACGGTCATAGTTTTTTGCGCCGTAGTTCTGCCCGGAGAAGGTGGTAGCTGCGGAAGAGAGTGCGGTGATAGCGATATTGGAAAGCCCTGTAATTCTTCCGGCGACGGAGGAACCCGCCATGAAAACCGACCCCTGTGCATTTACCATCGTCTGGATTGCCATATGCCCAAAGGAATAGAGCGAATTGTTAAGACCTATCGGCAGACCGATGCCGATAATATGTTTCATATCCTCCCCGTGAAATTCTTTCGGCAGATAGGAAAAGGCAAGCTGCGGAAATTTTTTGCGGATATAGGCAATGCTTACAAGCCAGGAGAGATACATTGCGACACTTGTAGAGAGAGCGGCGCCGCCCACATCCATTCCAAACCCTGCAACGAATACAAAATCAAGCACGATATTGGCGACGCAGGAGACGACAAGAAACCATAAAGATGCGGCACTGTCCCCCATGCCGCGCAGAATGCCGGCATTCATGTTGTAGCCGATATTGCCCAGGGTTCCAAGAAACACAATGCGCGTATAAATCAGCGCGGCGTCAAAGGTATCTGCGGGAACTCCCATGAACGATAGGAGATAGGGCGTGCAAAACCAGCCGATGACTCCAATTGGAATCCCGCACAGGTAGACAAAAGAGACTGCCGTGCCGCAGACATCCCGTATTTTGCCATGATTAGAGGCACCGGCATACTGGGAAATGATAATTGAGACACCGGTTCCAATGCCTAAGAAGATACACAATAAGACCTCCACCGGCTGTGAACTTGTACCGACGGCAGCAAGGGAAACGTAATCACAGTATTTTCCGATGATAAGCGTATCGACGGTTGTATAAAGTTGCTGTAAAATATTTCCAAGGACAATGGGAAGTGCAAATATCAGAACATTTTTCATAATCGGTCCACTTGTCATGTCAATCTTTTGTTTTTTCATTTCTTGTTCTCCACATCTTTTCAGATCAATCTTTTTCCTCTATAATAGTGCTTGAAAAAATATTTTTCTTATGGATTCAGCCACATTTTATGTAAAAAATTATGATTTCATGTCATATTGCGAAAGGAGTGCCCTATGCCGTTACCGTTGCCGCCGGGCAGAAAGATACAGGTTATCTATAAAAAAATTGCGGGAAACTATGAGATGCCGTCCATGGAGGCGGCGTTAGACCATTATGCGCTTGGATTTATGATACACGGAGACCGTCTGGTCATCACGCCGACGATGACATTTGAACTTCATCCGGGTTATGTGGGGGCGATGGCACCGTATTTCTATCACAAGACGATTCCGATGTCTGATGCGTATTATGAGAACATTCTGATTAAATTTTCGCCGGAATTTGTAAAGCCGCTGTCAGAGCAGCTTGGTGAGCAGGTTTTGGAACAAATTTACAAATATCCACCCAAATCTTTTCCGGATGAGGTGCGGGAGAAGGTGTTTGCACTGGCATGGGAAATGCTTGAGATGTGGCAGGATGAGATGGCTGATATCGTATATAAGGAATTTAAGCTGCAAAATCTTCTGTTTCGGGTGTTGCTTTTGATTTATGAAAAGGCGGTAGTGGACGGGAAAGCAGACTTGCATCATACGGTATTGTCACAGCAGATTATGGAAGCGGTCTATTATATGGAAAAAAATTATATGAATCCGATGAAGATAGAGGACGTCGCTAAAGTTTCCGGTTATTCGGTCTCGTATTTTTCCAGACTCTTTGAGACGCAGCTTGGAACGCCATTTTCGGAATATTTGTGCAATATCCGTTTAAAGCACATACAGGATGCGCTGCTTACGACAGACAAAACCGTGCTTGAGATAGCGCTTGAAAACGGTTTTGCCTATCCGGGCAATATGAGCAGCAGCTTTAAAAAGAAATTTGGAATGACGCCGTTACAGTTTAGGAAGAGACAGATGTAGAACGACGCTTTTTGGCAACGCTGTAGCCGAAGGTTCCAAGTTTTTTGCCCATCAGAAAATATTCTCCGTGGGAGTAGGTAATTAAGTTCGCGCTGTTTAAGTCAAATTTTCCTTTTTCGTCGAGATAAGTGTCATCGACGGTTACGCCGAGCACATCGGCAAGAATCATATGATGGCTTCCAAGCGGAAGAATCTCGTGAACCTTACATTCGATGTTGACCGGACTTTCCGCAATTCCGGGGGCTTTGATATGCCTTGAAGGGAGCGGGGTCAAGTGCAGCTCTTTAAACTTATCAATATCCCTTCCGGAGCGGACGCCGCAGAAATCCGTGGCATATGCCAGCTTTTCCGTGGTGAGATTGACCACAAATTCACCGGAGGATTCAATCATGTGATAGGAGTAGCGCTCCGGGCGGACGGAGATGGAAAGCATCGGTGGATTGGTGCAGACCGTTCCGGCCCATGCGACGGTGATAATGTTCGGTTTTCCCTGCAAAGCGGGGTTGGTGCAGGAAGGGTCAACGGTATCCTTGTACTGGCAGCTAACCATGACAGCCGGCAGAGGATAGAGCATATTTCCGGGTTTCCAGTTCTGTTTTCCCATAAAAAAATCCTTTCTCATTCTTATTTCATCAGAATATCCATCAGATACGCGTAGACATCTTCATTCTGGTTTTTCCAGTTGCTGCAGATTGCCTCTGCCTGCTCTCTTGACTTAACGGTCAGTGTCAGGTCGATGAGGTTTGTTCCGTGGGCACGGAACTGACAGCGCACCGCATAATCCTGGTTTGGCGTCTTATAGTAGTCGGAGAGAATGGAGTTTACATTGCGAAGCTCCATTTTATTTTTTTCAAAATATTCGATGGTATCCCGTTCAATGGCATCTGTAATTTTATCCCGGAAAAAGTCAAGCGTTTCCTTTCCGGCGGCGGTGATGTAATACTGGGTGTTGCTGTGAGTGGACTCTGAGCGGATGAGGCTTGCCTCCGTCAGGTCACTTATCACCTGCTGAACCCTGAAATAATCGGTATATTCATGTTCCAGAAAAAAGTTGGAAATCTGCGTGTTGGTCAGTGGAAAGTCCACTTTATCTAACATGTTTAAAATAGTCAGTTTGTAGATGGTAAATGGTTCTGCCATGAAAATTCCTCTTTTCTATGATTCATGCCCTGATAAATATCGCGCTCCCGCAAAGTTTTCTGAATCGTGTTCATGACCCGCTTTTTGTCAGCACTCCATAAAGGGGCGAGAAGCAGGTTTTTCGGACCGTCTCCGGTCAGACGATGAATCACCATCTCAGGCGGAAGCAGGGCAATACAGTCAGCAATCAGGTTACAGTATTCCTCCAGAGAAAATAGTGGAAACGGCGATTTCTCATAGAGGGTTCCAAGGTCGGTATTTTTCAGTACGTGCAAAAGCTGAAGCTTGATGCCGGACACGGGGAGCGAAGCCACATGTGCTACTGAAGAAAGCATCTGCTCTTTTGATTCTCCCGGAAGTCCTAAAATCAGGTGTGTGATGCACGGTATATTATTTTGCGCCAGTGCAGAGACGGCACGGTGATATTGTTCTAACGTAAAGCCGCTTCGGATGAAGGAGAGTGTCTCCTCATGAATCGTCTGTAAACCGAGTTCCACCCACACGGGCTTTTTCTGATTTAATTCCCGAAGAAGTGCGATGACATCCTCCGGCAGGCAGTCACAGCGGGTTGCGATGGAGAGAGCCACAATATCCGGGTGCTCAATGGCTTCCGTAAAAATGCGCCGCAGATAATCTGTTGGCGCATAAGTGTTGGTATATGCCTGAAAATAGGCGATAAATTTCCGACATTTTGTTTTGGACTGTACTAAAAGCTTTGCCTGTGCAATCTGTCCGGTGACAGAAAGAGAAGCAGGAGCAGAAAAATCGCCGCTTCCGCCGGCACTGCAAAAGATACATCCCTTATCGTCTAAGAGTCCGTCCCGGTTGGGGCAGGTCATACCGCCGTTTAAGGACAGGCGGTAAACCTTTTCTCCAAATGTCTGTTTTAAATAGTAATCTAAGGAGTAGTAACGTTTCTCTCCCCAGAACTGCGGTTCTTTGTGATTAATCTGCATCGGTTTTAGGAACGGATGTGAGATTTTACAGCGTTGCTTACAACATCGGCAACTCTTGGGTCAAATGCCTCCGGCATAATGAAATCATCACACAGTTCTTCGTCGGAGACTAATGCGGCGAGAGCTTCTGCAGCCGCAAGCTTCATCTCTTCTGTAATCTGGGTGGCATGTCCTTCCAGTGCACCGCGGAAGATACCGGGGAAAGCGATGACATTGTTGACCTGGTTCGGGAAATCGCTTCTTCCGGTGCCAACAATGCGTGCACCGGCAGCTTTTGCAACATCCGGCATGATTTCCGGAACCGGATTTGCCATGGCAAACAGGATGGAATCCTTATTCATGGAAGCAACCATTTCAGGAGTTACAATGTTCGGAGCGGATACACCGACAAAAATATCTGCGCCCTTTAAGGCATCTGCAAGCGTTCCTTTGGCATTTTCAAGGTTTGTGACTTCGGTCATCTTTTTCTGCATCCAGTTGAGGTTCGGGTAATCTTTTCCGATGATACCCTCACGGTCACACATGGTGACATGGCGGAAACCGTAGGTTATGAGCAGTTTTGTGATGGCAACTCCGGCAGAACCGGCTCCGTTTACAACGACGCGGCAGTCCTCTTTTTTCTTGCCGGTCACGCGTAATCCGTTGATGATACCTGCTAAAACTACAATGGCAGTTCCATGCTGGTCATCATGGAATACCGGAATGTTTAACATTTCTTTTAAGCGCTCCTCAATTTCAAAGCAGCGCGGAGCGGAGATGTCTTCTAAGTTGATTCCACCGAAAGCCGGTGCAATGTTCTTCACGGTGGAGATAATCTCTTCAGTGTCCTGGGTGTCCAGACAGATTGGAACGGCATTGACATTGCCGAATTCTTTGAACAGGACACATTTTCCTTCCATTACAGGCATTGCTGCGTATGGGCCGATATTTCCAAGTCCTAAAACGGCGCTTCCGTCGGACACTACGGCAACGGTATTTGCCTTCATTGTATAGGTATATGCCAAAGAAGGGTCTTTGGCTATGACCTTACACGGCTCTGCAACGCCCGGTGTATAGGCAATTGCAAGGTCTTCCCTGGAATTTACCTTTGCCTTGGCGGTGGTCTCTAACTTGCCATTCCATTCTTTATGCATAAGGAGTGCTTTTTCTGCGGTCGTCATTGTTTTTTCTTCCATCTTCCTGTGCCTCTCAATCATTTTTTCAATAACGTAATCATACCATTATCAATTTGACAAATCAAGAAAATTAGGGGTTCCTATTTCAGAAAAACTGTAGTATAATAGCGCTATCGAAAATTCGTTTGGTCATTTCAGACAGAATCCCCAGAGAAGAAAACTGGCAAAGTTAAGGAGAATTGAATGAGAGAGAAGTATGAGAGCCTGTCCGCAGTCGTATTGCGTGATTTGGCAAAGGCAAGAGGATTAAAAAATATTTCTGCTTTGAAAAAAAGTGAGTTAATCGAACTTATGCTGGCGGAGGATGAACGTCAGACAAAGGAAAAGACACAGACCACTGCCACTGCAAAGAGCACAGAGCAGACGAAGGCAGAGCCTGCGAAAACGGAGAATGCAAAAGACGGCAACACGCCCGATGAGACGATTATGAATTTAGACAGTGGAATCACCGCAAACGGGATTCTTGAGGTCATGCCGGATGGTTATGGATTTATCCGCTGTGCAAATTATCTGCCGGGTGAGAACGATGTCTATGTGTCTCCGTCCCAGATTCGCAAGTTTAATTTAAAGACAGGTGATATTGTTACCGGAAATACCAGAATCAAGACGCAGCAGGAGAAATTTTCTGCCTTATTATATGTATCTTCTGTCAACGGCTATCATCCGAGCGAAGCACAGCGCCGCAAGAGCTTTGAGGATTTAACCCCGATTTTTCCGAATGAGAGAATCCGCCTGGAGCGTCCGGGCAGCAGCGTTGCCATGCGAATCGTGGATCTGGTTTCCCCGATTGGAAAAGGACAGCGTGGAATGATTGTATCACAGCCGAAGGCTGGTAAGACAACCCTGTTAAAGGAAATTGCAGCTTCCGTGACAGCAAAGAATCCGGAGATGCACCTGATTATTTTACTGATTGATGAGCGCCCGGAGGAAGTAACCGATATTAAGGAAGCAATCGAGGGCGACAATGTGGAAGTTATTTATTCTACATTTGACGAATTGCCAGAACATCACAAACGTGTCTCGGAAATGGTCATTGAGCGTGCAAAGCGCCTGGTAGAGCATAAAAAGGATGTCATGATTCTGCTCGACAGTATCACAAGACTTGCAAGGGCATATAACCTTACCGTTCCGCCAAGTGGACGTACCTTATCCGGTGGTCTTGACCCGGCGGCCCTTCATATGCCGAAACGCTTCTTTGGTGCAGCGAGAAATATGCGCGAGGGAGGAAGCCTCACAATTCTTGCAACCGCACTTGTCGATACCGGAAGCAAGATGGATGATGTGGTATTCGAGGAATTTAAGGGAACCGGTAACATGGAGCTTGTATTAGACAGAAAACTTTCTGAGAAGCGTGTCTTCCCTGCCATTGATATTGTAAAATCCGGCACGAGAAGAGAAGATCTTCTGTTAGATGCAGAGGAACAGGAAGCAGTAGACATCATGCGCAAGGCAATCAACGGTATGCGCACGGATGATGCTGTCGAGACCATCTTAAATACATTTGCGAGAACAAAGAATAATAAGGAATATATTAATACCATCAAAAAGACCAGACTTGCTTAACAAAGAGGAAATGTGTAATTTCAGGGCGCAGAAAGCAGCAGAGAAACTGTTTTTTGCGCCTTTTATCACGGAAGAAACGCATCAGTAAAAAGTTTTTTTGCAAAAAATTAAAAAAGTTACAAAAAAAGTGTTGACATTTTATATTGTGCATAGTATACTAAGCAAGTCGGTTGCGAAAACGACAAAAACTTATGGGATCTTAGCTCAGCTGGGAGAGCATCTGCCTTACAAGCAGAGGGTCATAGGTTCGAGCCCTATAGGTCCCACTTACGGAAACAATGCGTAGTGCATTTGCCCGTAAACAAATGAATATGGCGGAATAGCTCAGTTGGCTAGAGCACACGGTTCATACCCGTGGTGTCGAGAGTTCAAATCTCCCTTCCGCTACTAACTCCTTGGTTTTACCAAGGAGTTTTTGCTATATAAAAATCTTTTTTAGATAAAAACTGTTTGTTCCACGTATTTACAAATGCTATAATGCGAGGGACGAGAGATTGAAGATAACAGGGAGGAACAAAATGCGAGTAGGAATGGGATATGATGTGCATAAACTTGTGGAAGGGCGCGATTTGATAATCGGTGGCGTAAAGATTCCACATACACTCGGACTGTTAGGACATTCCGATGCGGATGTGCTGCTTCACGCAATTATGGATGCGCTTCTCGGCGCGGCGGCACTTGGGGACATCGGAAAACATTTTCCGGATACAGACCCGCAGTACAAGGGAATATCCAGTGTGAAACTGTTAGAGCATGTAGCAAAACTGATTGCAGAGAAGGGTTATGTGGTGGAAAACATTGATGCCACAATTATCGCACAAAAACCGAAGATGCGCCCTTATATTACAGAAATGGAGCAGAACATCGCAAAGGCACTCGGAATTGATGAGAGCCAGATTAATGTAAAAGCAACGACCGAGGAGGGACTGGGTTTTACGGGAACGGAGCAGGGAATCTCATCGCAGGCAATCTGTGCACTTACCACAATTTATGAGAACAGTGTTGCAGTTGCAGATTCCGCCGCAGGATGCGCGGACTGTCCGGGTTGCAGCAGAAAGTAAAACTGGTATGGTTAAAAAGAAGAAAACTGGCTATGTTAAAATGTCCAGAAATCCTGTAGGATAAATGCAATTTAAACGAACCCCTGACAGGGTGTCCGCGGTGTAAAACCGAAGGAGGATGGATTATGGAACAACAGACAGGTGTTACAAAGACCAGAGGAAATGAGCAGGTAAAATTTCTGACGATTACCGCGCTTGGAACAGCGTTAGTATATGTATTTACGGCATTTATCAATATACGGCTTCCGATTGCGGCAGCAGGTGGATTAATTCACCTTGGAAATGTACCGCTGTTTATATTTGCAATTTTATTTGGAAAAAAGACAGGCGCGATTGCAGGCGGTGTCGGAATGGGACTTTTTGATTTGCTTTCCGGCTGGACACTCTGGGCACCATTCACATTTGTAATCGTAGGATTGATGGGCTTAGTCGTGGGATGGATTACCGAGAAGAAAAAAGGCTACGGCTGGTATGTTGTCGCAATGCTTGCTGCCTGTGTGATTAAGATCGTTGGATACTATATTGCAGAGGGAATCATCTACGGCAACTGGGTATCACCGGTGCTTTCCATTCCGGGCAATCTGGTGCAGATTGGAGTGGCAGCCGTTATTGTACTGATTGTGATTGTGCCGCTTAAGAAGGCAGCCAATGCGATTTTAAACTAATTACAGGGAAAGTTTTGCATATGGATGTGATTTGCTGGGACAGGTGTGATGCCTGTCCCAATTGCACACTATAAAGATTGGATACCATAAGGAGGAAACGATAGATGTATAAGATTATGACACCGGGACCGACGCAGGTGCGGGAAAATGTCCGTATGGCGAGAAGTCTGGTATGTACGAATCCGGATTTGGATGAGGAGTTTGTTACTTTTTATAAAGAAACCTGTGAGTTAATCAGCCGTCTTTTGCACACGGAAAATGAAACATTGATTCTCGATGGCGAGGGAATTTTAGGACTTGAGGCAGCGTGTGCGTCACTTACCGAGCCGGGAGATAAGGTTTTAGTGCTTGATAACGGTATTTACGGAAGAGGATTTGCGGATTTTGTTTCGATGTACGGTGGCGTACCGGAATTATATTCCGTGGACTGGAAGAATCCGATAGACCCGGCAGCACTTGAAGCATTTTTAAAACAGCATACTGGATACAAATATGCGACAGTTGTGCACTGTGATACCCCAAGCGGAATGAAAAATGATGTGTCCGTGCTTTGTCCGTTACTGAAAAAATATGGGATACTTACAGTTGTAGATTCTGTATCTGCAATGTTTGGAGAAGAGATGCGGGTGGATGACTACCGGATTGACCTTTTGTGTGGCGGCTCCCAGAAGGCAGTCAGTGCACCTCCGGGACTGACCTTTGTCACAATCAGTGCAGATGCCAAGAAAGTGATGGCAGAGCGGAAGACACCGATTGCATCTTTTTATGCCAATCTGAAGGCATTTGAAGGCTATTATGAGAAAAAATGGTTCCCATATACAATGCCAATCAGCGATATTTACGGGCTTCGTGCAGCATTTGACAACATTGCGGCAGACCCGGATATCTTAGGACGCCATGCAAGGATTGCAAATGCGTGCCGCAAGGCGATTACTGCCGCAGGGCTTACCCTTCATCTTGAGAGCGGATTCTGCAATACGGTAACGGTATTTGATGTACCGGAGCAGACAACGGCGGAGGCAATTCTCACCCGGATGCGTGATGAACACCAGATTATGTTAGCGGGTTCTTTTGACGTGTTAGCGGGACAAGTCATCCGCATTGGACACATGGGAGAAAATGCAAACGATAAAGATATGATAGAGACGATGGAAGCGTTAGATGCAGTTTTACGGGCGGAAGGAGTACCGCTTCAGGCATCCTTGAGTAAAGAAATGGTAAAAGATTTATAAAATGGAGGGTAAAATAGTTTCCAAACGAACAATCTTATGCTAAAATAAAATCGGCAGCAGTAAACAGGCAACAAAAGGGTGGTGCAGCATGGAAATTACATTGATACTTGTAGCAGCAGTTTTGTTCTTAAGCATTCTTGCGGATAAATTTTCCGGAAAATTCGGAATGCCGGCGCTGATTTTGTTCATGGCAATGGGAATGTTGTTTGGAAGCGACGGAATCTTACATATTCCATTTGACAGTTATGAAATTGCATCGAATATCTGTACGGTAGCGCTGATTTTCATTATGTTTTATGGTGGATTTAACACCAAATGGTCGATTGCGGGGTCAGTGGCAAAGAAGGCCGTGATGCTCTCTACGCTCGGTGTTGTCGTGACGGCGGGGCTGACAGCGGTATTCAGCTATTATGTACTGAAATTTTCATTTGTGGACAGTTTTCTTGTGGGTGCGGTGCTTTCCTCCACAGATGCGGCGAGCGTGTTTGCGGTTCTGCGAAAGAAAAAGCTGAACTTAAAAGAGGGAACCGCTTCCCTGCTTGAGATTGAGAGTGGTAGTAACGACCCGGCAGCATATCTTCTTACAATCGTGGGGATTTCGCTGAAAATGGGGGAAGGAATCGGACAGATTCCGCTCATGTTATTTACCCAGCTTGCATTTGGTATTTTACTTGGAATTATCATGGCACTAATCGGAATCCTTCTGCTTGAGAAGACCCGGATGGTCTCAGAGGGACTCGATGCCATCTTTATGATAGGCTTGATTTTCTTTGCATTTGGAATTTCAGAGCTTGTAGATGGAAATGCTTATCTGTGTGTCTATCTGATGGGTATCATCCTTGGAAACAGCCGGATTCGTGGAAAAGGTGTGTTGGTTCCGTTTTTTGACGGTATCACGACGCTTTCACAGATTGTAATTTTCTTCTTGTTAGGACTTTTGGCATTTCCGCATGAATTGCCGGATGTATTTCTGACAGCGCTTGCAATTACGGTATTTCTTGCCGTTGTGGCAAGACCAATCGCAGTATTTTTGCTGTTAAAGCCATTCCGGTGCAGTACCGGGCAGTGCCTGATGGTGTCGTGGGCAGGATTAAGAGGTGCGTCCTCCATCGTATTTGCGATTATGGCGATTGCGGCGGGGGCAGGCTCTAACGATTTGTTCCACATCGTGTTTATGGTGGCACTGTTATCCGTAGCGGTGCAGGGAACCCTGCTTCCGTGGGCGGCAAAGAAATTTAACATGGTGGATGACCAGTGTGATGTCCGCAAGACCTTCAACGATTACCAGGAAGAATCGGCAATTACGTTAATGCGTATGTATATTCCGAAGGGACATAACTGGGAGAATAAAAAAATCAGCGAGGTCAGCATGCCGGTCGGCTCCCTGGCACTTATGATACGAAGAGGCGGGAGTACGGTGATTCCAAAGGGCGACACGGTCATTTTAGCGGAGGACAATGTGATTTTAAGTGTTCCTTCCTATGAACCGAGTGAGCAGGAAGATTTGCAGGAAGAGCAGATTACGAAGAATCATCCGTGGTGCGATAAGACTATCAGCGAGCTGAAACTTCCAAGAAATGTGCTGATTGCGTTGGTAAGGCGCGGGGTGGAAAATCTGATTCCGGATGGAAAAACAAGAATTTTGGAAGGGGATATTGTGGTGACCTACCGCTAGGTGGAAATCACCGGATTTTCACAGAAATAAGTTGACAAAAACAGGTTTCCTGCATAAACTATACTATGAAAATGAGAAAAGCGTAGAACGGAAAGAGTAGGAAAACAGACTGTCGACAGAGAGTGACCGCCATCGGCTGGAAGCGGACATGGAACAGCAGATTCCGAAAGTGCATCCGGGAGCTGATTTGTTGAGCAGAAGGTTTCTGTTAGATAAATCCGTTTTGCATGCGTTAGATGCAGTGAGTGAAAATCATATGATTTTTAATAGAGTGGAACCGCGGGCAGCCTCGTCTCTAAGGAGATGAGGCTGTTTTACTTTTTATGTAAAACAGCCATTTGGGCGGTCTGCAACAGTTTCGGTAAGGAGGCAGAAAATGGGATTCTTGAAACATCTGAAAGAGGAATTTCAAGTGATAAAAGAGCGGGATCCCGCAATCAAATCACCGATGGAAGTTTTGCTTTATCCGAGTTTTCGTGTGATGTTAAGTTACCGGAAAGCGCATAAGCATTATCTGAAGGGGCATTATTTTATGGCACGTTACATTTCCCAGCGCGCAGCGCGAAAGACAGGGATTGAGATACATCCAGGCGCAACCATTGGAAAAGGATTTTTTATTGACCATGGAAGCGGCGTAATTATTGGAGAAACTGCAATCGTAGGAGATAATGTGACGATGTACCAGGGCGTAACGCTCGGTGGAACCGGAAAAGAAACCGGAAAACGTCATCCAACCATCGGAGATAACGTCATGATAAGTGCCGGAGCAAAGATTATCGGTTCGTTCACCGTAGGAGAAAATTCCAAAATCGGTGCCGGAAGCGTGGTACTTGAGGAAGTTCCGCCAAACTGTACGGTGGTTGGTGTTCCGGGCAGAATCGTAAAGCGGGACAATGTAAAGATTCCGCGCAGCGATATGAACCAGTGTGATTTGCCGGATCCGGTAAAGGAAGATATCAATGTGCTTCAGCGGGAAAACGCAGAACTGGTTAACCGCGTGCTTGAGCTTGAAAAAACTGTGCGTCAGCTTACCGCGGCACGCTAAGAACCTTTTTAATAACCATACGGAATAAAATAAAGGAGCATACAAATGGAAAACAGATTTAACTTTTATAACACACTGACAAGAAAAGTGGAAACGCTCATCCCACACGAGGATGGAAAGATTGGAATGTATACCTGCGGACCGACCGTTTACCATTATGCGCATATTGGAAATCTGCGCAGCTACATCATGGAAGATGTGCTGGAAAAGACATTGCGCTACATTGGTTATGATGTAAAACGTGTCATGAATATTACGGATGTAGGACACCTTGCTTCCGATGCCGATACCGGCGAAGATAAGATGTTAAAGGGTGCAAAGCGCGAGCACAAGACCGTGATGGAGATTGCAAAATTTTACACAGACGCCTTTTTTTCTGACTGCGCAAAGTTAAACATCAAGACACCGGATGTTGTGGAGCCGGCGACAAACTGCATCCCGGAATTTATCCATATGGTAGAAGTTCTCTTAGAGAAAGGCTACGCTTATGTGGCCGGGGGAAATGTGTATTTTGACACCTCCAAGTTAGACGATTACTATGTATTTTCCTCCCAGAGCGAGAAAGAACTCTTAGTCGGCGTGCGCGATGACGTGCAGGAGGATGTGAATAAGAAGAATAAAAATGACTTCGTATTGTGGTTTACCAAGTCAAAATTTGAAGACCAGGCGTTAAAATGGGAGAGCCCGTGGGGCGTCGGTTATCCGGGCTGGCACATTGAGTGCTCCTGCATCAGCATGAAGCACCTGGGAGAGTACGTGGATTTGCACTGTGGCGGTGTGGACAATATTTTCCCGCATCACACCAATGAAATTGCGCAGTCCGAGAGTTATTTAGGACACAAATGGTGTGGCTACTGGTTCCATGTCAACCACTTGAACGACAAAGCCGGCAAGATGAGCAAGTCAAAAGGGGATTTCCTGACAGTATCTTTGCTTGAGGAAAAGGGCTATAACCCGATGGTATACCGGATGTTCTGCTTACAGTCCCATTACAGAAAGCCGTTAGAGTTTTCCTTTGACGCGCTTGACAACATGACAGCCGCTTACACCAAGCTGGTAAAGCGGATTGCAGATTTAAAGGATGAGGGCGCGGTAGAAAAGGAACGTTTTGCTGAATATCGCGCAAAATTTGAGGATGCGCTGTGCAATGACCTCAATACTTCCATGGCACTTACCATTGTCTATGACCTGTTAAAGGATTCCATGAATGATAAGACAAAGCGTGCGTTAATAGAAGATTTTGACAAAGTGCTTGGACTGAATCTTCTGAACGCAGTGACTGCACCGGAAAAACCGGAAATTGACGCAGAGCTTGAGGCATTTGTACTTGCAAAGATTGAGGAGCGCAAGGTGGCAAAGAAAGAAAAAGATTTTGCAAAGGCAGATGCAATTCGTGACGAACTGCTCGCAAAAGGCATTGTAATTAAAGATACCAGAGAAGGGGTCGTATGGGAAAAGGAATAGATTCTTATTTAAAGGAACAGTTTGAAATTGCGGATGTGGATATCCGTACCTATTCGCCGCTGACACTTGCCTATATCGGGGACGGAATCTTTGATTTGGTAATTCGTTCCCTGGTGGTTGCAAAGGGAAATACCAGAGCGTCGGAGCTTCACAAGCGCACCAGCCAGATTGTCAAGGCGCACACGCAGGCGGAGATGATGGAGCATCTGTTGCCGCTGCTTTCGGAGGAGGAGGCGGATGTATACAGACGTGGAAGAAATGCCAAATCCTACACGATGGCAAAAAATGCGACGATGGCAGACTACCGCAAGGCGACAGGCTTTGAAGCGCTGATGGGCTATCTTTATCTGAAGGATGAATTTCCGCGGATTGTAGAACTTGTAAAGCATGGAATAGAGATGATGAAACTAAAGTTATAGGAAAGGACGGAAGCGGATATGGAATATCAGGAGTTAAAGATTGAGGGACGGAATGCGGTGTTAGAGGCACTGCGTTCCGGAAAACCCATTGATAAACTGTTCGTGCTTGACGGATGCCAGGACGGACCGGTGCGCACAATTGTGCGGGAAGCCAAAAAGCACGATACGATTTTGAATTTTGTGGATAAAGAGCGGCTTGACCAGATTTCCGAGACAAAGAAGCATCAGGGTGTCATTGCAGTGGCGGCGGCATACGAGTATGCACAGGTGGAGGATATCTTAAAGGCAGCAGAGGAAAAGGGTGAACCGCCGTTTATTTTCCTGCTGGATAACATTGAAGACCCGCATAACCTCGGTGCGATTATCCGTACCGCCAATTTAGCGGGCGCACATGGCGTCATTATTCCAAAGCGCCGTGCAGTCGGACTTACCGCAACGGTGGCAAAGACCTCTGCCGGAGCAATCAATTACACACCGGTCGCAAAGGTGACGAATTTAAGTGCCACAATGCGTGATTTAAAGGAAAAAGGAATCTGGTTTGTATGTGCGGATATGGACGGCACACCTATGTATGATTTAGATTTGAAGGGACCGATTGGGCTCGTAATCGGAAACGAGGGTGAGGGTGTCAGCAAGTTAGTGAAAGAAAACTGCGACTTTGTGGCATCCATTCCGATGAAGGGAGACATTGATTCCTTAAACGCATCCGTGGCGGCCGGGGTGCTTGCTTACGAAATCGTGCGCCAGAGACTCTAGGAGGAGAAGTGTGGATTTTTACGGGGACTTCACAGACGAACAATTGATTGAACGGCTCAGAAGCGGTGAAACGCAGATAATGGAGTATATTCTGGACAAATATAAACCGCTAGTCCGCAAGAAAGCCAACGCAATGTATCTGATTGGCGGAGAGACAGACGACCTGATTCAGGAGGGAATGATTGGGCTGTTTAAGGCGATAAGGGACTATGATGCCGGGCGGGAAACTTCCTTTTTTCATTTTGCGGAGCTTTGCATCAGCAGACAGCTTTATAATGCGGTGGAGGCGTCGAACCGGAAGAAGCATGCACCGTTAAATTCGTATGTTTCTTTTTATGCCGGAAGCGAGGAAGAGGGACAGTCGTTATTGGACAGTTTATCTTCCGGGGAAATTGGCAATCCGGAGGATATGATTATCAGTCAGGAGAATGCCAAGCAGTTCTGGAAACAGCTGAGGGAGCGCTTAAGCGGGATGGAACAGCAGGTGCTTGACGAATATTTATCCGGGCTTAATTACAAGCAGATTGCACAGCGCATGGGAAAAAGTCCCAAGGCAATCGACAATGCCTTACAGCGCATAAAAGGTAAAATCTGCTAATTGTAAACGTTTACAATCAAAGAAAATACGTTGTTTTTTGTGCAACTTTGACAAAAAGAAAAATGAAAAATTGGAATGTTTGTGAACACTTTTGGCGAAGGGCATGGTATTATAATACCTGTAAAACCCCCCAATACATTATATATAGTTTTTGCTATACCCCATAGTAAAAATACCTTCTCCTAAAAGAGGCAGTCATTTCGGTGACTGCCTCTTTTGCATAGATATGTGGCTTGCTGAGGGGAAGAGGCAGCCTGTTTAGAATAGAAAGGAAGCGGCAATGAAAAAGAAAATCGGAATCGGAATTGTGTGCGTGGCAGCGGCACTGCTGCTGGTGCTTGGAATTTTTTGCTATCCGCACTGGAAGGCGGCAAAGCTTTTAAAGGAACATTTCAACCCGGAAAGAGTGGGCTATACACTTGAGGTACAGCTTTTGGAAGAACAGATGACAGACGACCAGAAACAGTTTGTCGATGTGCTCTCGATGCTGACCGGAATCAATACGGAAAACTTTTACAAACTTCATCTGGAAGGAACAACCTGGGATGGAATCGTGGAGGTACAGGTATTCCCGGACGGACAGGAAAATCCACTGTTTGAATTATATTTATCGGATGAATCAGAGGTGATGAACGGCGCCATGTTTTATCAAACAGTGCGCGCGAATCTGTCGGGCGGCAATGCACTAATCGAGCGGCTGCTTCCAAAGTGGGAAGACCATACTTATGTGACATTAGAGCAGGCAGAGCAGATTTTCGGGATAGATTTGAGTGCGGTACGGAATTTTTCACTGCCGCAGATAAAGGAGCCTTCCACCTCTTCCTGGTTTATGGCACTTCTTGCGATGAAGCGGGAAAATGGTGATAATGAAGTCACCTATGCGGCGGAAAAAGCAGGTGCCGCAGTAAAACTGGTATTGCCGGAAGAGGGAAATGTGACGGTGGAATTTGACGTTCCAAACCTCCAGGAGACTCTCACGGCAATTAACGAAAAGGCATCGCTTTCGATTGATACGGAGCAGTTTGTCCTGGTGGGACAGCTAAGCGGAACCGTTTCTGCGGCAGGGCAGGAGGAGCTTTCGGTGCCGGAGGACTGCATCAGCCAGGACACGGTGGAAATCCTTGAGGGCGTGAGAGTACTGATTCAGGAACTTCTGGCAAAATAAATGTGAAAAAGTACTTGCGCATGCCAGATGGATATGCTATACTTAATAAGCTGTTTATTGGCGAATGTTCTTTGAAGTAAGTGCCATATGCGGATCGGGTATACGGGCATAAAGGGGCATACGCAGGACGATAAGATTAAAAAGAGGTGAAAATCATGAGAGAAGGAATCCATCCAGATTATTATCAGGCAACTGTTACATGTAACTGTGGAAATACATTTGTAACAGGTTCAACAAAGGAAGACATCCACGTTGAAATTTGTTCCAAATGCCATCCGTTCTACACAGGTCAGCAGAAATCTGCAAGATCTGACGGACGTATCGATAAGTTCAACAAGAAATACGGTATTAAGTAAATCAAGAACGGTTACAGATAAGGTTGAGGTTTTAGGATCTCAACCTTTTTTTGGAGAATCATATGAGATATTCTGGAATTGGTGGACAGGCAGTCATGGAAGGCGTTATGATGAAGAATCAGGAAAAATACGCTGTTGCCGTGAGAAAGCCTGACCATGAAATCGAGATTTTTGTTTCTGAATATAACGGAATCGTTAAAAATAAGAATATTAGAAATATGCCCATTTTACGGGGTGTGTTCAGTTTTATAGAATCCCTGGTGCTTGGAATGAAGACACTGACTTATTCGGCATCTTTTTTCGAGGATGAGGAGGATGCAAAGAAGAAGCAGGAACGGGAAAAACTGTCCGAGGAGCAGAGAGCGCACCTTGAGCAGAAGGATAAGAAAAAAGAAGATGCCATGATGGGAGGTACGCTTGTATTTTCTGTTATATTTGCAGTGGCAATTTTTATGGTGCTTCCGTATTACGTATCTCTGTTTTTTCAGAGGTTTACACAGTCTCATATGCTGATAGCGCTACTGGAGGGCGTTATCCGTCTTGCAATTTTTATCGGCTATGTGGCGGCGATTTCTCTGATGGAGGATATCCGCCGGGTGTATATGTACCATGGGGCAGAGCACAAGTGCATCAACTGTATTGAACACGGGCTTGACCTTACGGTGGAGAATGTAAGAAAAAGTTCAAAGGAACACAAGCGCTGCGGAACGAGTTTTCTTTTGATTGTAATGGTCATCAGTATCTTTTTCTTTATGTTTATTGATGTAAAATCAAGAGTGCTTCGGCTGCTGCTTCGGATTCTTTTGATTCCGGTGATTGCCGGTGTTTCCTATGAATTTATCCGTCTTGCGGGAAGAAGTGACAACGCGTTTGTGAACCTGCTCAGCAAACCGGGATTGTGGTTACAGCATCTTACGACAAGAGAGCCGGACGATGAGATGATTGAAGTGGGCATTGCATCGGTGGAAGCGGTTTTTGACTGGAAATCATATGTGGCAGAAATCAGAGAGCAGGAAAAGGAAGGGTTATTCCTATGACATATCGGGAAGCAATGGACCTTGGCGAAAAGGTTTTGAAGATGGCGGATATTGCAGATGCCAAAGTGGACGCATGGCTTCTTTTGGAAATGGTCTGTAAAATCGACCGGAATTTTTATTATCTGCATTTAGAGGACGATTTATCGGAGGAGCAGGTAAGCGGTTATGAAATTGCGTTAAAGAAGCGGGCAGAGCACATTCCGTTACAATATATCGTCGGTGAAACAGAATTTATGGGGCTGCGCTTTAAGGTCAACTCAAGCGTTCTTGTTCCGAGACAGGATACGGAGACACTTGTAGAAGAAGCGTTAAAGGTCATTGAACCGGGAATGAAGGTGCTTGATTTATGTACAGGCTCCGGCTGTATTATTATCAGTATTCTCCACAATATCGTGAATGTGGAGGGCGATGCGGTCGACATTTCAAGGCAGGCGTTAAATGTGGCAATCGAAAATGCCAAGTTAAACGATGTTGTGGTCAATTTTGAACGCAGCGATTTATTTGACAATGTGACAGGAACCTATGACGTGATTGTGTCAAATCCGCCGTATATCCCGACCGCGCAGGTGTTAAAGCTGATGCCGGAGGTACAGAATTTTGAGCCGATGGAGGCATTAGACGGAAAAGAGGACGGTCTGTTCTTCTACCGCAGAATCATTCAGGAGTGCGGTGCTTATCTGAAGGAAAACGGAAAGATTTTGTTTGAGATTGGGCACGACCAGGGCGTGATGGTATCCGGAATGCTGCGGGCCGCAGGATTTAAAAATGTTACAATCAAAAAAGATTTATCCGGGAATGACCGGGTAGTAAGCGGAATGAGGTAGGAAGATGTTTGATAAATTAGAAGATTTACTGATTCGATACGAAGAATTAATGAGCGAATTAAGTGAGCCGGATGTGGCAAACGACCCGGAGCGTTTTCGCAAGCTGATGAAGGAGCAGAGCGATTTGACGCCTATCGTGGAGGCGTACCGCGAATATAAAAAGAGCAAGCAGGACATTGAGGACTCTTTGGCACTCTTAGATGAAGAGACCGATGAGGAGATGAAGGAGCTTGCCAAGGAAGAGTTAAACGATGCCAAGGCACGTGTGGAGCAGTTAGAGCATACCTTAAAGATTCAGCTTCTTCCAAAGGACCCGAATGATGACAAGAACGTTATCGTGGAAATACGTGCAGGTGCCGGCGGAGACGAGGCAGCACTGTTTGCCGCAGAGCTTTACCGGATGTATGTGCATTATGCAGAGGGACGCCGCTGGAAGGTGGAGACACTTGAAGTGGACGAGACCGGAATCGGCGGTATGAAGTCTGTAAACTTTATGGTTACCGGACAGGGCGCCTATTCCGTATTAAAATACGAGAGTGGTGTGCACCGTGTACAGCGTGTACCGGAGACAGAGTCCGGCGGACGTATTCACACGTCAACAGCTTCTGTTGCCGTTATGCCGGAGGCAGAAGAGGTAGACGTGCAGATTGATGAGAAAGATATCCGTATCGACGTTATGCGTGCTTCCGGTAACGGTGGACAGTGTGTCAATACGACTGACTCTGCCGTACGTCTGACCCACTATCCATCCGGAATCGTGGTTTACAGCCAGACCGAGAAGTCACAGCTTCAGAACAAGGCAAAGGCATTTGCCCTTTTGCGTGCAAAGTTATATGATATCGAGTGCCAGAAAGCGCACGACGCAGAGGCAGAGGCAAGACGAAGCCAGATTGGTACCGGAGACCGTTCCGAGAAGATTCGTACCTACAACTTCCCACAGGGACGTGTTACCGACCACCGTATCAACCTGACGCTGTACAAACTCGATAAGATTATGGACGGCGATATCCAGGAGATTATCGACGCCTGCATCGCAGCAGACCAGGCAGCGAAGTTAGCGAAGATGAATGAAGATTAATTGAAAAATATTTACTGTGGAGTGAAAAAGATGCACTTTGACAAAAGTCAGGGGGCGTCTTTTTTGTGGTTATTTAAATTGTTATTATAGTTCTATATATAATAGAGATGAAAAAGTTAGTAATATATGCTACAATTATTTTAAGACATTGTATCTACAGATACAAGAAATTGGTTACGAATTCGGTAATATATCAGATAATTATAAAAAATGAAAGGAATTATGCAAATGGGGAAACGAGATCTTTCAGAAGAAGATATAAAAGCAAGATATATAACTCCAGCGGTAGAGCAATCAGGCTGGGACAAAAAGCAGATTCGCTATGAGTATGCATTCACAGCAGGTCGCATCATCCTAAGGGGTAATATAACTTCACGTGGCAAGCAGAAACGTGCAGATTATCTGCTGTTCTATAAACCCAATCTTCCATTAGCAATCATAGAGGCTAAGGATAACAACCATCCAGTAGGAGCAGGACTGCAACAGGCTATAGAGTATGCAGAAGCTCTGGATGTAAAGTTTGTATATGCATCTAATGGAGATGGCTTTGTAGAGCAGGATTTAATAACTGGTGATATTCGTAACCTTTCCTTAGATGAGTTCCCATCGCCAGATGAGTTATATCACAGATATATAAATGAAATGAATTTCTCTGAAACAGGTGAGAAAGCTCTGCTAGAGCCATATTACTGGGTGCCAGGTTATAAGACACCTCGTTACTACCAGAGAATTGCCATCGACAGAACTGTAAATGCTGTGGCAAGCGGAAGGGACAGGGTACTCTTAGTCTGTGCAACTGGAACTGGTAAAACATTCATGGCTTTTCAGATTATCTACAGACTATGGAAAGCTGGTATTAAAAAGAAGATATTGTTCCTTGCTGATAGGAATGTCCTTGTAGACCAGACAATATCTGGTGATTTCAAGCCATTCGGGGGTAAAATGACTAAAGTCGAGAATAAACAGCTCGACAGTTCTTATGAAATCTATCTTGCATTGTACCAGCAGTTAGCTGGTGATGAGGGTGTAGAGCCATTCAAGCAGTTTAAGCCTGAGTTCTTTGACCTGATACTCATTGATGAGTGTCATAGAGGCTCCGCTAAGGAAGAGTCAGCTTGGAGAAAGATATTAGAATATTTCTCTGGTGCAACTCAAATAGGTATGACAGCTACACCAATTGAAACAAAAGAGGCATCATCGCAGACATATTTTGGAGAAGCTATTTATGAGTATTCTTTGAAACAGGGTATTAATGATGGATTCCTTGCTCCATATAAGGTCATTCGTATAGGACTTGATAAAGACCTTGTTGGTTATCGTCCAGAAGCTGGGAAACATGATGATAATGGCTATGAAATCGAGGATAGAGAGTACAATATCAAAGATTTTGATAGGACTCTTGTACTTGATGAGAGAACCAAAGTCATTGCAAAGAAAGTTACAGAATTCTTGAAGAAAACTGACAGGTTCAGCAAGACCATTGTGTTCTGCGTAGATGTGGAGCATGCGGAGCGTATGCGTCAGGCTCTCATTGCCGAGAATAAAGACCTGTGGACTGAGAACCATAAGTACATTATGCGTATAACTGGAGATAATGCTGAAGGTAAAGCCCAACTGGATAATTTCATTGATGAGGACAGTACATATCCTGTTATAGCAGTCACAAGTAAGCTGATGACTACTGGTGTTGATGCTAAAATGTGCAAGCTCATTGTGTTGGATAACAATATAAATTCCATGACAGAATTCAAGCAGATTATTGGTCGAGGTACTCGTCTGCTTGAGGATTATGGAAAAACATATTTTACAATTATGGACTTCCGTAACGCATCAAGATTATTTGCTGATAAAGATTTTGATGGTAACCCTGAGGTAGTAATCGACATTACTGGCGATGACCCAGTAGATCCAGTAACAGGCAATGAAGACGATACTGAAAATACAGGAGATGATACTGGCAGTAATTCAGGTACTGGAAATACAGGAAATACTGGTGATTCTGGCGATGATTGGGGTAATGGTGATGGCTCTGAGAAGCCTAAGAAGTATTATGTCAAGGATGTAGAAGTCAAAGTTCTGTCGGAGAGAATACAGTATATTGATAAGGATGGAAAACTTATAACAGAAAGTCTTATCGATTACACAAGAAAGAATATTTTAGGACAGTATGCGAGGTTAGATGTATTCCTTAAGAAGTGGAATGAAGCAAAGAAGAAACAGGCTATCGTAGAAGAACTTCGTGAGGATGGTGTACTGCTGGATGCTGTTCGTGAAGAGACAGGTCAGACTGATATAGACGATTTTGATTTAATCCTGCACCTTGCATATGATAAAGCACCGCTTACCCGTATAGAGCGTATCAAAAATGTTCAGAAGAGAGGATATCTCTATAAGTATTCAGAGCTTGCACAAAAGGTTCTGGGAACACTTATGGATAAGTATGCAAGTGAAGGATTGAAAGAGATAGAGGAGACAAAGGTTTTACAGTTACACGAATTCCAGCAGTTTGGTAGTCCTATGAAGATTGTCAAAGCCTTTGGAGGTAAAGCAGCATATGAACAGGCTGTGAAAGAACTGGAAGATGAAATCTTCTCTGCGTAGTGAGGATAATATGATAGATAATTCATTTAGGCATTCTGCTGGATTTGGTAAAAGAATGGAATACAAAATAGTTGGGGATATGCTGATGGAGGGATTAGATTGTTATATGCCATTAGTTGATGACCATGGCGTAGATTGCGTTATAAAACGTGAGGATGGTGTATTCATAGAGATACAGATTAAAGCTAGGTCAAAAGACGTAACTGATGGCGATGCTGCATTATTTTCAGCGATAACTCATGAACTTACACCTAATTTTTATTTTGTATTTTATTCAGAACGATTGGAAAAAACATGGATTCTTTCTTCAAAAGAATTTTTGGATGAATGTGTTACAAATAAAAAGGGTAAGAATATAGGAAAACATAGTATTTGGTTCAATGGAAACAAAAAGAATAAAGTTACTGGTATTAAGGAAGAATATGCATTTCCAAAGTATGATAAATACTTGGTAAGTGACTTTTCAAGATTTCATGCACCAAGTAAAAATGTAACATAAATATGTCCAGCAAAAGAACATAACAAAGAAACAGTGAAAGTAGGTTTTTTATCAATGGCTATAACTAATTTTGTTAAGAGAATACAAGATGTAATGCGTAATGACGCAGGTGTAAATGGAGACGCTCAACGTATTGAGCAGATTGTATGGACTCTGTTTTTAAAGATATATGATGCAAAAGAAGAGGAATGGGAGCTTATCAATGATGATTATATTTCTATCATTCCCGATGAGTACAAGTGGAGAAACTGGGCGGTAGATAACAAGGATGGTCAGGCTCTTACTGGAGATGCACTTCTTGATTTTGTCAATAATAAGCTGTTCCCAGCACTTAAAAATCTTGAGGTATCAGAGGATACTCCAATGAACCAGATGATGGTGCGTTATGCTTTTGAGGATGCTAACAACTATATGAAAGATGGTATCCTGCTTAGACAGGTCATCAATATTATTGATGAAATTGATTTTACAGAGTATGAGGAAAGACACGCATTTGGCTCAATCTACGAGTCATTCCTTAAGGATTTGCAGAGTGCTGGTAATTCAGGCGAGTACTACACACCGAGAGCTGTAACTGACTTCATGGTAAAAGTTACTAAGCCAAGACTAGGCGAGAGGGTAGCTGACTTTGCCTGTGGTACTGGCGGATTCCTTGTGTCTGCTCTTAATGAATTATATGAGGAGAGCCTTAAATCTAACGAGAACAAGGAAATTTATAATAACACAGTCTATGGTGTGGAGAAGAAAGCTCTGCCACATATACTCTGTGTTACCAATATGCTCCTGCATGACATTGATAACCCTGAGATAATTCATGGCAATACTCTTGAGACTGATTACAAAGAGTACAGAAAGATGGAAAAGTTTGATCTTGTTCTTATGAACCCACCATATGGTGGTAATGAAAAGGATTCTGTAAAAGCAAACTTTCCAATGGAACTGCGTAGTTCAGAGACTGCTGATTTATTCATGGATATTATTATGTTCCGCTTAAAGAAAGATGGTAGATGTGGAATCATTCTTCCTGATGGTTTCCTCTTTGGTACAGATAATGCAAAGGTAAATATCAAGAAGAAACTGCTTGAGGAGTTTAATCTTCATACAGTCATAAGAATGCCACATAGTGTGTTTGCTCCGTATACTTCTATTACGACAAACATTTTGTTCTTTGACAATACACACCCAACAGAGGAGACGTGGTTCTATCGTTTGGACATGCCAGAGGGGTATAAGAATTTCTCAAAGACAAAGCCTATGAAGCTGGAGCATTTTGCACCAGCCCTTGAGTGGTGGGATAATCGTGAGGAGATTGAAGTAGATGGTTTCCCTAAGGCTAAGAAATATACAGTAGATGAAATCGCAGCCAATGGATATAATATTGACCTCTGTGGATTCCCACACGAAGAAGAGGAAATCCTTGCCCCGATGGATTTAATTAATCAGTATCAGGAAAAGAGAGCATCCCTTAATGCTGAGATTGACCATGTATTAGAGAAGATTACTTCTATGTTGGGGGGTAACTAATTTGAATGCACAGGATTTAAAGAACAGTATCCTACAGCTTGCTGTTCAAGGCAAGCTCGTCGAGCAAAGAGCCGAAGAAGGCACTGCGAGAGAGTTGCTTGAACAGATAAAGCTGGAAAAGGAACAGCTCATAAAGGATAAAAAGATAAAGAAGTCAAAGCCATTGCCAGAGATTACTGAGGATGAGATACCTTTTGAAATCCCTGAGTCTTGGGAGTGGGTGAGATTAGTTGATATTGCAAAAACGAATGATACAGATTCTTTTGCAGACGGACCATTTGGTAGCAATTTAAAGAAGGAACATCAAATTGATAAGCCAGAAGTACGCATTATTCAGTTAAGTAATATAGGAGAAGAAGGTTGGAAAGACAACAATGTGAAATACACGTCATTTGCACATTTAGAAACTATTGCTAGGTGTGAGGTATATGCAGGTGATTTTATAATAGCTAAAATGATGCCTGCTGGAAGATGTATAATAATGCCAAAACTAGATACAAGGGCATGTTTGGGTTCTGATGCTATTAGATATGTACCAACGGAGCAAATTTACAAGAAGTATTTGTGGTATGCAATGAAAAGCAAGGCATTTCTCAATCAAATATATAGTGAAGTTCATGGTGTAACAAGAGTAAGAACAAGTTTAAATAAACTAAAAACATATATTGTACCTATTCCACCACTCGAAGAGCAGCACCGCATCGTTGCCAAGATTGAGGAAATTCTTCCATATATCGACCAGTATGACAAGGCTTATACGAAGCTGGAAGCATTTAATAAAAAATTCCCAGAAGATATGAAGAAGAGTATTCTGCAAATGGCTATGCAGGGCAAGCTGGTGGAACAACGACCAGAAGAAGGAACAGCTGATGGGCTTTATGAGCAGATTGTTGCTGAGAAAGCTCAGCTTATCAAGGATGGCAAGATTAAGAAAGAAAAGCCATTGCCTGAGATTGCAGAGGATGAAATCCCTTTTGAAATTCCTAGTAGCTGGAAATGGGTGAGAGTTGGTGAGATTGGTTCATGGAGTGCTGGAGCAACTCCTTCAAGACAACATCCAGAATATTATGAAGGCAATATCCCTTGGTTAAAAACAGGCGATTTAAATGATGGATATATTGTTGATATTCCAGAGTTTGTTGGCGAAATTGCATTGGAAAAAACTTCATTGAGATTAAACCCAATAGGTTCAGTTTTAATGGCAATGTATGGAGCAACAATAGGAAAGCTTGGTATTCTTGAAATTGAGGCAACTACTAATCAAGCATGTTGTGCTTGCATACCATATAGTTGTATTGTGAATAAGTACCTATTTTATTATCTGATGTCACAAAGAAGAAATTATATTAAAATGGGAGCTGGAGGTGCACAACCTAACATATCAAAAGAGAAAATAGTTATATCTTTGATTCCACTTCCACCACTTGAGGAGCAGAAGCGTATCGTTGCTAAAATAGAGGAACTGTTACCATATTGTGACCAACTTATCAAGTAAATTGGATTGTGCGAGGAGGTGAGTTATTATAGATAAATGGAGTATGGCGAAGTATTTGATTGATGCAAAAAAGAATATAGATAGTATTCTTTTTATTGAAGAAAACATTAACAAGGTTTGCAATCTAAACCTTAGACGAAAAGTTGAGGAACTAAGGAGAGAATTCTATATAAACTGCTGTGTTGTACTTGATAAATCACATCCTAAAAATAAAAAGAAAATTTGTGAAGATAAGCTGATTGAGGCGATTTATTATGAACGTGATAAGAATTGTGCACACAGAGACGATGATTACAAATTTCCAGAGTTTAATCAATTGAGTGATATGATTGAAACTATGAAACATCAGATACAGCAAGTGCTTGTTGTTTGCAAGGATTCACTTCCTAATAATATTACATTGGATTTTGTATCACACGATAAGGAATTGTTTCGCCTAATATATGGAATTACTGCTGAAAAGGAAGAAGAAATAAAGCATAGAAAGTATCCTGAGTATGGCAAGACATCACAGTCAGGAGATTTTATAACAAAGAAAATATTTCAAGAAGCTGAGGATATCAGGACAATTAAGAATAAAAATGAGTATGCAGTAATAATAGAGAATGGTATTAATTTTTATGAGGCACTACAAAATCGTCAGGATGCTTGTATTAAGATAAATGTCCTTTATAATTTGGAAACATGGTGTAGTTTTAATCAAGAAAGTTTTTCAAAGATTCAAAAACTCAAAAAAGCTGGAGGATTAAATGAATTTGATATGCCAGTTATGCCAAAGGATAATGCACAGTTGGAAGAATTTATGAGCCTACTTTTAGAATAGTGCATTTTGTTTTAAGTTCCGCTAATTGAATAATTCAAGAAGTATCGGGTAGTTACCATTGCGGTAGCTACCTTTTCTTATGTGTTTAAAGTAAAAAAGAGTCTGTGTTTATTTCAGAAACAAACATAAGTTCTTGAGAAAGGTATAATAATGATTTATAATAGTCCTTAAAGAAGAAAGTATGTTTGTGTAGGTAATTGATAAATGATTTTATAAGCTCCTGTGGATAACTTTCCATTATATAGGGAGAAGAAAAGAGAACAGTATTCAGAATTGTTTCTGAATAGACATAGATCATTAGATTTTGGGCGTATTTTATTAAGTCCAGGTAAGTATTATGACAATTGAATATTTTTTCAGGCAATGAAAGGCTTCAGACTTTGGATGTATTGTGTACCAATTCATTGCATACGCGACAATACAGTTAATTGGCTGGCAATACCGGCTGGGGATGCGTTCTTTTACGTGTGGATATAGTCTGCACTCAAAATTAATAATATAGTGGAAGAATTTTGGAAAAAATAAGCATACAAGAAAAGAAGAAAGTTGGTATAATAAAAGAAGCTTAAAATGTACAGAAATATGATTTGCGATAAGCAGAAAGGAAGTCAGTATGGAAATTAAAAGTTTATTAATAAAAGATACTACAAAAGAAGAGCGTATCCGTATTGTCCAGGAAGGGTTGAATCAGTGTGGCGGTGCATGTGATTTTTGCAATGGGTGCGATAACCTGGGTGGCGGTTCTGTAGATTCATTTTATGAACCATATATTAATGGGGAGAAAGAGCTGCGTCAGCTAAATGAAGAATATAGAAGCAATTCCGGCATGGTAAAGTAGGTGAGAGAATGGGGCGCCACTTATGTGAGATGTACACCGATTGAGTACAGTTTTCATGATGGTAAATTCTGGATGTTTTCGGAAGGTGGAGAAAAGTTTATTGGACTGGAAAAGAATGAAAATGTCTGCCTTGCCATCTATGATAAGTCTGATGGTTTTGGAAATCTGAAAAGTATACAGGTGATGGGCAAAGCAGAGTTGGTGGAACCGTTTTCAGAAAGTTATAAGACACATGCGGAATATAAAAAGATACCACTTGCTGCATTAGAGAAGCTGGAATCCCCGATGAACCTTATCTGTGTAACGCCGGTAAAAATGGAAGTGCTGTTCTCGGATTTTAAAAAGGAAGGGTACAGCAGCAGGCAGACGTTGGAATTTGCATGATTTTTTAAGAGGGGATTAGAGAGAGATGATGTATCCGTTTATGACATTAGATGATGAAACAGAAATCGTATTTTCTGATAGGAAGGAAGATGGAACGGTAAAAATTTATCTTGAGACACCGGATGAAAAAGACGGATTTCATAATATGACGTGTTATTTGCCTTCTTTTGAAATAAAGGAAGTGAATGGGTATTCCACCAAACAGGTTGAAGCATTTATGGAAATTGTGAGGTCAAAGGAAAACTTGATTATGGAAGCTATAGGTAATTTAACAGAATAACTAACATAAAGCAGTAATCAGGGTGGAAACATCGGAGGGAGCAGAACTATAAGGTTTATGCGCTTAACAGAAATTCAAAACCATAGGTTGACGGTGCCCATAAAGGATTGGGTAACGATGTGTTATGGTTGTTTTGGCAGGAAGCCGGAGTTTGTGAGCGTTCCTGCGGAGATAGAACAGAGGGTTATTTTAGTGAAGGTAGAGCAGTTATTTGATATTGGAAGTCGTACATATCTATGCGAGCGGTTATTTGGCATGCTTGGAAACAAAGATTTCTGAGGTGTTAGTTTCAAAACTTGTTGAGCTTGACCCATTACCAATTAAATTTATATTCAAAGATTCGGCATTTAAAGATGACATTTCCTTAAGGGTTGAGACATTCAGAAGACTGGATTGAAAAGAATGCAGGAACTAAAAAATATATGTATAGTCTAATTTATATAGAAAATATGGCAGAGAGATATAAGCTGCCACAAGGAGAAAAGGCGGATGAATGAAGTTATAAATAGTGTGAATAATGCTATTATGGATAATTTTCAGAAAACGGATAACATATTAAATGATGTTCAAAAGATTATAGAAGTATCTCAAAAAGAGGCTTACCGTTCAGTAAATACGATATTGTCACAAAGGAATTGGTTGATTGGATATCGAATTGCAGAGGAAGAGTTAGCTGGGGAAAATCGGGCGGAATATGGGGCTAATATAATAAAAAAATTATCGAAAGTACTTACAGAAAAGTATGGAAAAGGTTTTACAAAAACAAATTTATATAGTTTTTATAGCTTTTACAAATACTTTCCTGAGATTTTCCACACAGCGTGTGGAAAATCTTTGATATGCTTGTCATGGTCTCATTATAGAACTCTGTTACAGGTACATGATAAAACGGCTCGTGATTGGTATGAGAAAGAGGCATATGAACAGACATGGAGCGTGCGTACCCTGCAGCGAAATATAGACACACAATATTATTACAGATTGTTGCAATCGAAAGATAAAGATGCAGTAGAGCGTGAGATGCAGGAAAAAACATATGAATATCAACAGGATAGATTAGAATTTATAAAAAATCCAGTAGTTGTAGAGTTTTTGGGCCTGACATTGGATGCTTCTTTTAACGAGACAAAATTGGAGTCAAGCATTATTTCTAATTTACAAAAATTTCTTATGGAGATGGGCAAAGGATATGCGTTTGTAGCAAGACAGCAGCATATTCATACAGAAAAGCAGGATTATTATATAGATTTGGTCTTTTATAATTATATCTTGAAATGCTTTGTGCTTATAGATTTAAAAACGGAACGTATTACTCATCAGGATGTAGGACAGATGGACATGTATATTCGGATGTATGAAGAATTAAAGAAGTCACCGGATGATAATCCTACACTAGGTATTGTTTTGTGTTCTGAAACGGACGAAGATATTGCAAGATATTCTATCCTGCATGGAAATGAACAATTATTTGCCAGTAAATACAAGTTGTATTTACCAACAGAAGAAGAACTGAGAGAGGAAATAGAAGCGCAAAAGGCAATTTTTTATTTACAACAGAAGGAAGATAGGGAAGAAAATATTTAAATACAACCTACCATTGTAGTTTAACTAACTTCTTATTCTCCACATACCAATCACGAAACCCTTCCAACGTCAGGCGGTCACTCAGATTTTCAATAGGTCTTGAGGCGGATTCTATAATCTGCTCATAGCTCTTCGTTTTGCACAGCATATCAAAAGATGGTCCCAGTGGGGCACCATATTTTGCAGCGGTTGCCGCATAGATATACTCCCGGAATAACGGCGGTGGTGCCAGTTTGTGTTTCCACCCGAGTTCCCGGTGTGCCTCATACATAATCCGGGCAATCTGTTCCTCGGTTTTTTCCGACTGTCCTTAATTTCTGGGGCAGTTCACATAATCTGGCTGCTTTTTGTTCGCATTTCTGGCGCAGAGCGCTGTCTTTTAAACCGGTCTGTTGTATTAACAGCCATTCTTTTTCAAATTCATCCATATCGTACAGCTTCCTTTTTACGCGGTGAACATCCCCAAAATCATAGATTTTTCGGATGACGGGCAGTCGCCCTATCAGTCCCGAAGTCTGTAAAATATAGCCTGCGAGCAGTCTGTTTTACAGATTCCGGGACTGCACTACTTATTACTATATCACATTATATCACACCCTCAGCCCAAATCAAAAGACTGATTTTTGCGGAGAGACAGCCCTGAATGGATTGTAAAACAGCTATTTTCATGCTATAAAATATTTTAATAGAGTGAGTAAAATACAGTTAGGGGCAAGATATGCAAAAATTGATTGTTCTCAGAGAAAATTCCGGCAGTGAAAAACCATTGTTGCAAAAACGCTACAAAAGAAATTTGGAAGAAACACGATGCCTATTTTGTAGGATGCTGTAAGAAGAGAAATGCTTAGGGGTAAGGATGGAAAAACACGGAAGCACTGTCACTTATAGAGGAGCTTTGGGTGTATGGCAGTAGGCACTGTGAGGTTGTGATATTGGAGAAAATTATGTACACGGACTGGTATCGACCGCTGTTTGAGCAGGTTGTTTCGTTGTATGGTGCAAATGTGTACGCTTACTAGTTTATTTGTCGTTTGAGGAGAAGCTAAGGTGGCATCAAACAAAACCAAACTGCAATGAATTTGGCGAGGAGGCAATGCAGCGTTGGTGGTGGGAGAAGGATTTTTCGAAGGTGTTAAATGAAGTTCACATCACGACTGAAAAGAAATCAGAGACAATTGTAGAAGAAATTTATCGTTCTGTCATTGATGGATAAAAGTTAAATCAAAGGAAAATAGGATTTTCTACAAATATTCTGGTGAGGGCGTGAATATGGGAGAATTAATGTTCAAATTGTCAGAAGTGGGGGTTAATATAAAAAAGCGGTATTGTAGGGGGAGCATGAAAAATAAAAAACAGGATGGTGTAAATATAACAATTAATCGAGAAATTAAGAATATTGCCAGATGCATAGGAGCGTTATATAATTGTAATACAATGGTAATTTAGTAACTCGATATATAAGAATATAAAATTGAATTGCGAGTGGGAGAAGCGTTATGAATGAAAAAAATTTTGATGAATATCAGCTGAAAAAACATAATCAAAGAATTAGAGTTAAATTTAGGAGAAACTCAGATGAAAGATTGAATCCATGGGAAATAACTAATTTTATAAGTAGAGTATCTACATATATGTATAAGATAGAAATTCTTAATACAATAGCATTAGCTATTAACCAGGGGATTGAAAAAAAGAATATTTTCGTGTTGGATAGAGCGTATAAACTTAATGGGAAATATGAAAATTTTTCAGAGATTTATTTAAATACGATAGCAATTAATAGCGTATATGCAATTGGTAAGCCGATAAGTATGGAACCTAATCAAGATTTAGTGGAAATAAAATATTTATTTGAAATTCTATACAAGCTAAATAAGATTTTGTATCAATATTCTAAGAAAAGAATTACAAAACAAGATAGAGTGGAAGCATATGAAACTTTGAGCAAAAGGGGATTCTCGAATGCGATGGAGTTTATTTGTGAAAAAGCAAGAAACAAAGTTGAAAATGAAGAATGGACGGCTATAGGTGCAAGGATAGAAAAAGAGTGCTCCAAAGTTTTAATGAGCTATCGAGACTTTTTCTCTGAAAAAGAATATTTTGGTAAAGTAGAAAAACAATTAGAAAAGGATAATATTGAAGAATTAACTGAATATGAGAAGGGGCTAGAAAAGAAGTATTATAAAAAATTTTATGAACATATTTTTATTTTGCCACGACCAGTTATAGGAATATATAGCGAAAATCAAAAAAAATTTGTAATTTTATGTGCTGACCATTTTGACAATAGTATAAATAAAAATACCAAAATTGATTTGAAAGAAATCACACAAAATAGTCCTATTATGGCAGAAATTGAAGCTGGTTTTCAGATACTTGCATTAAAAAGGGATGAGAAAAGAAAACAAGAAATTCATGAAATGGAAAAAAGGAAAAATGAATTAGAGATAGCCAACTTGGAAAAAGCGAATGAATTGATGGATCAGGAGAAAATAAAAAATAATTTAGACATATTAAATAAGACAATAGAGTTAAAAAATAAATTGGATTTTATGGCTGAAACAGAAGAAAATATGGGAATAAAGGGTATGGCATCTTCATATGCAAAGAGGCAATTAAATTTAGTTTATAATAAAGTCCAGAATGGATATAGTGAAGTGCTGAAGACGAATAAATTTATTGAAGAGTTTGATTCTATAATTGATATGAAAGTGTAAAATTATTTTTGTGATAAGACGATTATTATCGGAAGTAGTGATTGTTGAGAGAAATATTATACGAGGTGAGATTTTAATGTTGGATGAGAAAACATTATGCAGAGAAAAGGGATTACAAGCGTTTAAAGTATGTACAGAACTGGAAGATACGGATATTTTGTTAGATACTGATAACATAGAGGATTTTTTTTAAGTGTGCGAGTGTTATAATGCGAAATGTGTTTTCTATTGGTACGATGAATTGACAGAAGAAGATTACAAAGTAGATAAAGAAACCTTATTGAACTATGTGGAGAAGGTCATTGATAGGAGAAAAGCTACTACTTATAGAAGACAAGGCTTTAATAGAGGGGGAGTTGACGTTGATTTATTTATGAGTGGATACGAACAATGCGATGATGATTTTGATTCGGTGATTGATATGGATTCTTTACTGAAAGAATACGATAAGAAAATTGATGAAGTTGTTGAAAAACAAAAAGAACAAATAAAGAAATTTGAATGGGGAACAACAATTATATTAGAAGTCTTTATTGCATATGATGGTCAAAGAATAGGAATATCGTTGTCAGAAGAAGATGATTTATTTTCTGAATTGAAATCCACGGAGGAATTAGTGGAAGAACTGGATGAAGAAATTGAAAATAGAATAAATGATTTATATGATGAGTATAGTAGAAAGCAAGATGAAATATATGAAAGACATATAGAAGAAAGAAAAACTAGATATAAAGAAGCTGTAGAACAAATAAAATTGACTATACAGACAGGAGATAGATTAATGTTGTGTACAAACGGAAAATTGAGGCGTGCATATGCTCGAGAACTGGCAAAGGATTATTCAAAAAAATATGATTGCACTATATTAATAGGTGATATAGAGGTATTAGTTGAAGAAGAATATAGAAGACGCGAATAAGAGATACAGGAAAAGTTTTATAGTGATAAATTTGCAATAGGATGGTAAAAATGGAATTAAAAGAAATTATACAGGTGCTGAATTTTGTTTGGATAATTTTTGTGGCAGCAGGAGGATTTTTTTTATATAAAGTTATTCCATATATAAAAACAAAAATTATTTTAAATAAGTATTATAATATTGATAGTGGTATGATGTTACTTGGGTATGAAGTGATAGGAACAAGCTTGATAATTGTAGTGCAGATATTGTGCGCAATCAATTATAAAAATTCAACATTAGATGCGGTTCAAATTGAAATAAATAAGTATACATATGTTGTGACCGTAGTAGCAACGGTAATGTATATATTTGGAATAATTTGGTATGTAAAGAGAAAGATAGAGAAGAAAAACAGGGGAAGCTATTTTTTAAATATACTTGCAGGGGTTGCGGTTTATGCTTTTAAAATGTTTTCAAGTAATATGGTGTTATTTGACAAATTTGATAATAAGGGTGAAAGAACAATTGATTTTGTGATTTGCGGTATTATATTAATGCAATTTTTATATAATATCGAGCTTGAAATGATAAAGACAATGAACCATGTTGTTTCTACATCTGAAGGAGTATATATAACTTCACATGAGCCTGTAAAAAAGGGAAAATATTATTTTATAAAAATTACAGATGAAAAAGATAATGTAATAAAAATAGTTCAAATGTCAGAAGAAAAAATAAGTAAGATAGAGCATATAGTTGAAAGTTTAAAAATAAATAAAAATGAAAATAAATTACAAAAAACAAGATGAAAGTAGACAGAATTTTAGAAATCATTATTTATCTGATGAATCATGACAACGTTCCGGCGAGTGTTTTAGCGGAGCGGTTTCATGTTTCGGTGCGGACCATTCAAAGAGATATCGTAAGCATTTCCGCGATTGGGATACCAGTCTATGCGGAAGGCGGAAAATATGGGGGATATTCAATTCTGCCGACCTATAAAGTAAAGAACAGTGACATTAAAAGCGAGGAACAGCAGATGATTATAAGGGCATTGGAAAGCCTCGCAACATCCTATACGAATGACACGCTAAAGGCATTGCTTGAAAAATACAATGCCATCATAGAAAAAGAGGGCGGACAGAAGGTATTCTGGGATTTTGGAGTGACAAAGGAAAATGACCAGGTACAGAAGCTAAATGAGCGGCTGGAGCAGGCGATAACGCAGAGAAACTATATTATATTTGAATATCGGAATGCGGATGGGAAAAAGTCAGCGCCCTGTGTGGAACCGTTGGCGATTCATTATAAGTGGTATGCCTGGTATCTGTTTGCCTATTCAGAGGAAAAGAAGCAGTACAGGACCTATAAGGTTGCGCGGATGCAGAACCTGGAAGTTTTAAACAGGATGTCGACGATGGAGCACGGGGATGTAGAGTGCCTTATGAAGGAATCGGAACAGGCATATTATAAGACCTGTATTCCGATAGAAATACAGTTTTTGCACGAAGACGCAGCCCTGATGAAAGAATATTTTCCAGATTGCGCGGTGGAAGAGATTTCGGAAACAAAGAGCAGGATGATTCTTGAGGTGCCGGCAAAGGAGCGGTTGTGGAAGGCACTTTTACTCAGTTTTGGAGACAGAGTAACGGTGGTGGGACCTGAGGAGTATAAAAAAGAGCTGATTTTGACAGCGAAAAAGTTTTTGTCTAATTACGACACCTAGTTGTCATAATTTAAGTGCTATACTGACAGCAGAATTAAAAAATGTCAGGGAGGATACGATATGACAAAGGAAGAATTGTTTGCACCAATCAGAGAAAAATATGAAGAATTAAAGCAGGCGTTAGAAGGGGACAATTTCAATAAGATAAGAGAGCTGACGCTGGAGGTTCATGCGATGGTGCATCCGGCGGAAATCTCGGGAAGGACAGAAAAGACGATTGCGGACTATGTTCTCGATTACATGTTAAAGGGTAATCAGAATGAGCTGGTGCCAAGGGAGGACTGTGACGTGGATCTGCATTATGCGGGGACGAAGATTGTTCCACTGTGCTGGCAGTTTTGGCACACCTATCGGATTGAAGATTTGGTGAGCAATATTTTAATGGCTGATAAAAACCAGATATTTGACGAAGCGTGGCAAAGAAAAATAGGGGCATCTATTACTGATACCGGAAATGCACTGGAAGCGGATGAAGCAGTTTTGTTTGGAAAAGGAATTAATGCGGAAGCGCTCCGGAAATATATGATTGCCGTTGGAAAAAATACGCGCAGCATCTTGGAAAACCTGACCTTGGAACAGATAAAATCGATGGTTCCGGCAACGAGGGTGATGCGGATACTCGAAGAAGGCGGTGTCACAACAGATTTTCGGTCTGTGTGGCTGTTAGTGTATTGGGGAAGACTGACAATCGGCGGCATGATTTTAACGCCGATGACAGACCATCATATGATGCACCTGCCGCCATGCCTCAATCATTTGTCGATTTTGGACGGAAATTGCTGAAAAAAGAATAATTATGCACATATTTGCCGAGAAAACGTTTCCCTAAGGTGGTATTTATGATAAAATATTGGTGTATCGGGTAAATGGGTCGCAGAGGCACATCATGGATGCCTTGGGGGGAATGGGATTATGATAGCTGATAAGAAAAGTTACCAGATTAGTTTATTTGTCGTGGCGAATATTCTGATAAACTGCATCGGAAAGATTGTGGCGAAGGAGCTGCAGCTCCCGCTGTGGTTAGATTCGTTTGGAACCGTGTATACCGCATATTTGTTAGGACCGGTATGCGGGGCAATTGTGGGGGCAAGCGTAAATATTATTTATGCAGTTTTGTTTTCATATACGTATATGATTTATGCAATTGTGAGCGTGATACTTGGAATTACAGTGGGGGTGTGTGCAAAAAAGGGTTATCTCACATCGTTGTTTGGCACGCTGTCGGTCAGTTTTCTTGTGACCATGATTTCAGTTTTGATTTCTACACCGTTAAACTATCTGTTTTTTGAGGGAAACACAGGAAACATATGGGGAGACGGTGTCATAAGCCTGCTGCAGAGGATTGGCTGTAATGAGATTGTCAGCCACTGCATAGGCGAGTTCTATATTGATTTCCTTGACAAAACATTAACAATCACAGTGCTTTCCCTGACGGTCAGATTGTACCGCAGATATGGGAAAGAGCTTTTGAAGCGCAAAAAACCGTGGGCACTTCTGGCTGTTATCGGAATACTGACACTCTTTTCCGGGATGGAGGTAAAGGCAGAAAACGCAGCAGACGGGGAAACGGTTAATTTTAATGCGTATATCCAGACAGTCTACGATGGAAAGAGCGGACTTCCGGGCGGAAGCGCAAATGACATCGCACAGACAAACGACGGAATTTTATGGATTGGCACCTATGGTGGACTTTACCGTTATGACGGAAATACGTTTCAGCTGATGGATGAATTTGAATCCGTCAAAAATGTGAACTGTCTTTATACCGACGAGGAAGGCAGACTCTGGATTGGAACAAATGACAGCGGTTTGTCAATTTACATTAATGACAAAATTTCAAATGTCGTAGATAAAAATGACGGTTTATCCTCAGATTCTGTGCGCTGCATCACACAGAGCACAGACGGCAATTATTATGTCGGAACAGCGGGAGAGGTCTGCGTGCTGACACTGTCCGGCGGACTGGCGGTCAAAAAGGTAATCCCGGAGATTGTGTATGCAAACAGCATGGCTGCGGATGCAGACGGAACGGTGGCAGTGGTGGCAAATGACGGAATCCTTTACCTGTTAAAGGAAGGGGAAATTTTTGACACACAGAGCGCGGCGGAGGAGGACAGCTACACCTGCTGTCTGTTTGACGAAGCCGGAAATCTATATGCAGGAACTGCCAGTAACCGGGTGGATATTTATTACATGGAGGAGGATGGCACTTTTTCCCCAAAAGATTCCAGACGGTGTGAGGGGCTTATGAATCTCACTTCTTTTTATCAGTCAGAGAGTGGGAACCTGTTTTTATGCGCAGACAATGGGGTGGCGTATTTTGATGCACAGGGAAACTATCACACCATCAATACGAATGAATTTAACAATTCCATTGACCATATGTTGATTGATTACCAGAAGAACCTGTGGTTTACATCCTCAAGACTTGGACTTTTGCGATTGTATGAGTCTGCTTTTACTGAGATTTATAGAGAGGCATCCTTAGAAGAGAAAGTGGTGAATACCGTTACAAAGTGGAATAATGTGTTTTATTTTGGCACGGACAGCGGACTGGATGTGCTTGATGCGCAAAAAATACCGGAAACGGCAGGAAAGCTGCAACAGGCACTTGAGGGGGGCAGAATCCGGCAGCTTATGGTGGATAAAGAGAACCATCTGTGGATTTGCACAACCGGGCAGGGAGCCTGGGAAGTGGATGAGAACGGCACGATACGAAAGTATGACAGAATGAACGGTTTAAATGATGATAAGACACGCTCTGCCATGGAAACAAAAGATGGCAGAATCATTGTGGCAGCAAATTCCGGACTTTCAATAATCAAAGATGGAAAGGTGACAGCAAACATCGGATGCGAAGAAGGACTGAAGAATCCGATTGTACTTTGTATGTTGGAACAGGAGGATGGAACGATTCTCGCCGGAACAGACGGAGGCGGAATTGCTGTTATCAAGGGAAAAGAAGTTGTAAAAAACCTTTCAAAAAGCGACGGGCTCAGTTCAGAAGTAATTTTGCGGATGATAGCGGATAAGGATGGAACCGGAATTTTTATCGTGACAAGCAATGGCATCTGTTTTATGAATACGGACGGAACGATTCAGACACTTGAGAATTTTCCTTATTATAATAACTATGATATTGTGGAGGGAAGCGATGGAATGCTGTTTGTCTGCGGTTCTGCCGGAATTTATGTGGTAGATAAAACGGAATTGTTAAGCGGCAGGGAAATGGAGTATAAGCTGCTTGACTCCAGCCTTGGATTCCAGAAGTCGCTGACGCCAAACGCCTGGAACTATGTGGATGAGGAAGAAAACCTTTATCTTTCGACAGACACAGGGGTTGTGCGGATGAATCTGAAGCATTACGACAATGCGGCCAGATCCTATCGTATGTTAGTTCGCTCGATTCAGGTGGACGACACGGTTTATCCGGTGGAGAGAGGCGAGGCAGTGTATCTTCCAAGCGGAACCGACAGAATCGAAATTATCACGGAAATCATTAACTATTCGCCGAATATGCCGTACGTCAGTGTTTATCTGGAAGGCTTTGATAAAAATCCGAAGGTGATGCAGCAAAACGAACTTACAAATGTGGCGTATACGAACCTTCCGGTTGGAACTTATACGTTTCATCTTGCGGTGCTTGATAGCAGAGGCAAAAATGTGATAGCGGAGAGTACTTATACTATCATCAAGGAAAAAGAAATCTATGATAACTGGTGGTTTATGTTATACGTGGTGCTGGTGTTTGGAATTGCGATTGCTTATCTGACCTGGCTTTTTTTCCGGACACAGATTCAGAGAACCATCAATATGCAAAAGAAAGAACTTGAACTTGCCAGAAGCCAGATTGAGATGGGAAATGAAACTGTGCTTACGATTGCGCGGACGGTGGATGCAAAGGACGAGAATACCAGCCAGCACTCATTCCGTGTTTCGGAATACTCTGTGATGATTGCAAAGCAGCTCGGATACGGGGATGCGGCGTGTGAGGAGCTGCGCAAGACAGCACTGTTGCATGATATCGGCAAGATTGGAATTCCGGACCGTGTGTTAAATAAACCGGATAAGCTTACGGATGAAGAGTATGCGCTGATGAAGTCTCATGTGGTAAAAGGTGCAGAAATCCTACGGAAGTTTACGCTCGTTCAGAATGTGCAGGAGGGCGCACTCTATCACCATGAGCGCTACGACGGCAAGGGATACGTGCATGGGCTCAAAGGTGAGGAAATTCCACTAAATGCACGAATTATTGGAATTGCAGATGCATTTGATGCAATGACAGCAAACCGTGTCTATCGCAAGAAGTTAGATATTGACTATGTAATAGGGGAGTTAAAAAAAGGAAGCGGAACACAGTTTGACCCGAAATTGGTGGAAATCATGCTGGATTTGATAGACAAAGGAGAAATTGATGTGGAACGGATGTATGAAGAGTTCGGCAGTCATAAGGAGTAGAAGGTTATGAGGATGAAGAGAGTCTATATCATTACAGTGCTTACTGCGATTGCCGTGATTGCGGCAGTCACCGGAATTTACCGGATGGTGTCCGGGGATGAGGAAGAGAAAAAAATCCGTGTGGGATTTATTTATGTTGGGGATTCCAGTACAACCTACACAGGTAATTTTATAAAAGCGCAGACGGAGATAGAGAATCAGTATGGGGAACAGGTAGAGACGCTTGCAAAGTATAATGTGCCGGAAGGAACGGAAGAGGAAGCACTCAAAGAACTTGTGCAGGCAAAGTGTGACCTGATTTTTGCAACCAGCTATGCGTATGGGGAGAAAACAAAGGAATTTGCCGCGCAGTACCCGGATATTCAGTTTTGTATGGCAACGGGCACAAATGCAAACGAGGAGCCGGTGCTTGAAAACTATCATACCTTTATGGGTGCCATCTATGAGGGCAGATATATTTCCGGTGTTGCGGCGGGGATGAAATTACAGGAACTGCTCGAAGAGGGCGTCATCACGAAGGAGCAGGCGCGTGTCGGCTATGTGGGGGCATTTCCCTATGCGGAGGTGATTTCCGGCTATACGGCATTTCTGCTTGGTGTGCGTTCCGTGGTGCCGGATGCCCGGATGACGGTAAAATATACGAATAGCTGGGGCGATTATCTCTTGGAAAAAAAGTATGCGAAGGAATTGATTGAAGAGGGCTGCGTCATTATTTCCCAGCACTCGGATACAGCGGGACCGGCGGTTGCGTGTGAGGAGACCGATGCAGGGCAGCCTGTTTACCTGGTGGCGTATAATCAGAGCATGGCACAGGTTGCGCCGACCACCTATCTGACCGGAGCCAAAATTAACTGGGAGCCATATATGGTGCAGGCGGTGAAGGCGGTATTAGAAGGGAAAAAAATCGAGGACTGCACAGGCGGAACGGTCAATGGAAATGACGTTGGGACCGGCTTTAAAGAAGGATGGGTGCAGATGCTTGAATTAAACGAAATCGTTGCCGTTGACGGAACAGCGGAAAAGATAGCAGAATTGATAGAGCAGTTTCAAAAGGGAGAAGTCCATGTGTTTGAGGGGGATTATATCGGTGTCAATCCGGAGGACCCTTCCGATACCTGTGACCTTAGGGAAGAATATGAAGAAAACCGCTACAGCTCGGCACCGACATTTCACTATGTTTTACAGGATATCATTACAATTGAAGAATAAAGCGGAAACATAATAAAAGATATTGGACAATCGGACAGCTTGTGTTATACTTCCATGTGAATAAATATACAGAAACGAGGTATGACATGAGAAACGGTAAGAAAATCTGCCTCTTCCTGATAACCCTGATGCTTGGAGCGCTGTTACTGGCAGGCTGCGGCAAAAATGGGCAGGGGGATGGCACAAAGACGAAACAGATTACAGATGCCGCTGACCTTTCCGGAGCCATCATCGGTGTACAGACAGGTACGACCGGAGCCGACTATGCAGCTGAGTTAGAGAACGATGGACAGGGGACAAAGGTCGAGCGCTATAATAAAGGTGCGGATGCCGTTCAGGCGTTAAAGCTTGGAAAAATAGACTGTGTGGTCATCGATGAACAGCCGGCAATTGCATTTGTAAACCAGAACAGCAATATCCGTATTTTAGATGAAGAATTTGTCACAGAGGAATATGCGTTTTGCATTGCAAAGGAAAATACAGAGCTTTTAGAGCAGGTCAATGCAGCGCTCTCGGAATTAAGAGAGGATGGAACACTTCAAAATATCATCAAAAATTACATCGGTTCTGACGAAGAGTTAGGTCAGTATCCGTATGAGCGCAAGGAGGTAGAGCGCACAAACGGCACGCTTGTGATAGGAACCAATGCAGAATTTCCACCGTATGAATATTATGAGAACAACCAGATAACCGGACTTGACATCGACATCATGTATGCAGTCAGCGATATCCTTGGAATGGACGTGCAGATTGAGGATATGGCGTTTGACTCCGTGATTGCCGCCGTGACCTCCGGCAAGGTAAATATCGGTGCATCCGGCTTTACGATTACCGAGGACCGCAAGAAGAACATCAATTTTACGGACAGCTATATTACTTCCCGCCAGGTCATTATTGTAAAGGACGGTGACAGCGAGGCAAAAGCAAGTCTCCGGGAGAAATTCTATGACAACTTCATCAAGGACAACCGGTATCAGTATATCGTAAAAGGACTTGGAAACACTTTAATCATCACAATCCTCGCAGTTATCCTCGGAATTATCGGGGGATTTTTGATTGCGATTGTGCGGACAAATCATGACAGAAACGGTGGACTGACCATATTAAACTTCATTTGTCGTATATATTTAACCGTAATACGTGGAACGCCTGTCATGATACAGCTTTTGATTATCTATTATGTTATTCTGGCGTCCGCGACAAATAAGATTATGGTTGCAGCGATTGCATTCGGATTAAACTCTGCCGCATATGTGGCAGAAATCGTCCGCTCCGGTATCATGTCTGTGGATATGGGACAGTTTGAGGCGGGCAGAAGCCTTGGACTTGGCTATAAGCAGACCATGATTTTCATTGTGCTGCCGCAGGCGATAAAAAATATTCTTCCGGCGCTGTTAAACGAGGTCATCAGCCTGTTAAAGGAGACATCTATCAGCGGATATATCGGTCTGACAGATTTGACAAAGGGCGGAGACATTATTCGCGGAAATACGTATGAGGCGTTCCTTCCGTTACTTGCAGTTGCAGTGATTTATCTGGCACTGGTAATGCTGTTAAGTTTTGGAGTAAGTAAGCTGGAGAGGAGATTGCGGAACAATGAACGGTAATGTGATTCTGGAAGTAAAAGATTTACATAAATATTATGGAAAACAGGAAGTATTAAAAGGCATCAGCACGACGGTACAAAAAGGGGACGTAATTGCCATCATAGGACCCTCCGGCTGTGGAAAATCGACATTTTTACGTTCCTTAAATCTGCTTGAGGTTCCGACGAGAGGGCAGATTTTGTTTGAGGGAACCGATATCACGGACAAGAAAACCGATATCAACCGGGTGCGTCAGAAAATTGGAATGGTATTTCAGCAGTTTAACCTGTTTCCGAATATGACAATCCGGCAGAATATTATGCTTGCGCCGGTAAAATTAAACCTCATGACAAAGGAAGAGGCAAATACACGTGCCGAGGAGCTTTTAGCGCGTGTGGGACTTTTGGATAAGGCAGATGCCTATCCGGCACAGCTTTCCGGCGGTCAGAAACAGCGAATTGCGATTGTCCGCTCCCTTGCGATGAACCCGGATATTATCTTATTTGATGAGCCGACCTCTGCGCTTGACCCGGAGATGGTAGGAGAAGTATTGCAGGTTATGCGGGAGCTTGCCGCGACAGGAATGACTATGGCTGTAGTTACACATGAGATGGGATTTGCTAGAGAGGTTGCAAACCGTGTCATGTTTATCAATGAGGGCGTGATTGCCGAGGAGGGAACGCCGGAAGAGATATTCAAGACGCCAAAGAGCCAGCGCTTACAGGAATTTTTATCAAGGGTGTTATAAAGTTATGCAAAAAGATTATCAGAAAACGATGCATGCCTGCTTTATCGGCTATATTGTGCAGGCGATTGTCAATAATTTTGTGCCGTTACTGTTTCTGACGTTTGAAAAAACATACCGGATTCCGCTTAGCCAGATTACGATGTTAATCACGTTTAATTTTGGAATCCAGTTGTTAGTGGATTTGTTGTCTGCCGGATTTGTGGACCGGATTGGATACCGGACCGCCATTTTCTTAGCGCATCTGTTTTCAGCAGCAGGACTGTTTGGGCTTGTGATTTTGCCGGAACTTTTGCCGGATGCGTTTGCAGGGCTTTTGACTGCGGTTGTCATCTATGCGCTCGGCGGCGGACTGATTGAGGTGTTAATCAGCCCGATTATGGAGAGCTGCCCGACCGACAATAAGGAAAAGGCAATGAGCCTGTTACATTCCTTTTACTGTTGGGGACACGTTGGAGTTGTGCTGCTCTCAACCCTCTTTTTCACCGTGTTTGGAATTGAAAACTGGAAGATACTGACTCTTTTGTGGGTCATCATTCCGTTATGCAATGGTTTCTTTTTCTTAAAGGTGCCGATGGCGCCGCTTGTGGAAGAGGGCGAAACCGGTCTTACGATGAAGGAACTGTTTGGACAGAAAATTTTCTGGATTTTAATGCTTATGATGCTGTGTGCGGGAGCCAGTGAACAGTCGGTCAGCCAGTGGGCATCCACCTTTGCCGAGCAGGGGCTTGGCGTCAGCAAAACGATAGGGGATCTGGCAGGACCGATGGCATTTGCAGTGCTGATGGGAAGTGCAAGAGCGTTCTACGGAAAATGGGGAGATAAGCTGAACCTCGACCGCTTTATGAAAGCGAGCGGTGTGCTCTGCATGATTTCTTATCTGTGTATCAGTTTAGCGCCTTCTCCGGTGATTTCACTGCTTGGCTGTGCAATTTGCGGGCTGTCCGTTGGAATTATGTGGCCGGGAACGTTCAGCAAGGCATCTGCCTCCATCAGAAACGGTGGAACGGTGATGTTTGCGCTTTTGGCACTTGCGGGAGACCTGGGTTGTTCAGGTGGTCCTACGGCCGTAGGATATGTTTCGGGAATCGCATCTGACAACCTGAAAATGGGAATTCTTGCAGCAATCATTTTTCCATTTCTCTTGCTGTTAAGTCTCCTTTTATTAAAGAAAAATGCGAGAGAAAAAGCCTGACGAAGAACGACGGGACAGAATGTGTTTACGGGAACACTGGACGCCTGGCAGAAGGAAGCCGGTTTTCTGGTTGGAACCTTTAGCAGACCGGATTTAAGCCTTGTGGCGGAGCGCAGTGTGCTCGCAGGACCTGTCGATATGCGTTAAAACCCTCTTGTTTAATTATAGGAATTTGGTATAATAGTTCTATAGAAAAAGGGCAAAGAAACAAATTAAAAAGCAGGGGGTCAGTGTCATGATAAAGATTCAGGATTTTTGCAATATGCAGAAATTTGAAGAGATTATGAAAAATTGGGCGAAGTCGACAGGACTTGCAACCGTGGCAGTGGGTGCAGATGGAGAGTACATCAGTGAATGTTATAATTTTACAGATTTCTGCATTAAACTTACCCGTGGAAGCAAGGAAGGGCTTGCACGCTGTGAGCGTTGTGACAGAGAAGGAAAGGGCACTTATGAGTGTCATGCAGGTCTGATGGATTTCGCAATCCCGATTGCACTTGAGGATGGAACGGTACTTGGAAGTATCATTGGTGGGCAGATTCTGCCGGAGAAACCGGATGACGAGAAGTTCCGCAAGACAGCGAGAGAGCTTGGAATTCCGGAAGACGAGTATATCAAAGCACTGCACAAGGTAAATGTCAAAACAAAAGAAGAGATTGAAGCGTCAGCGAATCTCCTTGGCGAAGTCATCAATATGTTTGTGCAGTCATCCTATATCACATATGCAAACAATGGTATGTTAGACCGCGTACAGCAGGGAATTGTCGATGCGACGGAGCAGATTGCAGAGGTCAATGCCATCACGAAGCAGATTAGCGAATTTGGTAACCGCCAGAAGATTTTAGCACTCAATGCGTCTATCGAGGCAGCGCGTGCCGGAGAAGCCGGAAAGGGATTTGCGGTGGTGGCAACCGAGGTTCAGAAGTTGGCAGGCGGAATGTCACAGGCGAGTGTACAGATTGTGGATGCACTTGACAGACTGACAAAGACCATCAATCATTTCAGCGGAAAATAGACCGATAATGGAGAATAATAATCAGGAAAGGGCACCTGTCGTACGACAGGTGCCTGTTTCGGTAAAAGGCTATACAATTTCGTCATTTTGTATAAATTTACACCCTGCAAAAGGGAATTTTCTTGACGGTCAATTAGGAAAATGTTATAAAAAAAGTAATTTGTTACCATGAGGAAGAATGTGAGGAAAGGGAGCAGAAGGAATGAGTCAGAAGAATTGGAAGAGAAAATTGTGCGGCCTTATGGCGGCAATATTTCTGGTAAGTGAAATGGGAAGCACCGCAGTGTATGCAGCCGGTGCGGACACGACGGCTGCGGAGACGGTAGAAGAAGTCACTGAAGAAGCGAAGGCAGATGTAGTAGAAGCAACCGAGGAGACGGAAGTGACAGTCGAAACGGAAGAGACAGAAATCACCGAGGAGACGGAAAGTACGGAAGAGACCGAAGTGAGCGAGGAGACGGAAGTTACGGAAGAGACCGAAGTGAGCGAGGAGACGGAAGTTACGGAAGAGACGGAAGTAACCGAAGCTGCCGAGGAGACCGAAATTGCTGAGGAGACCGAAAGCACAGAGAGCGTTACAGATGAAATCCTGTTAGATACGGTTACCGGAGGAGTCACGAAGGACAGTGCAACTGCAGTGACGTTAAATGCAAGCCATTCGGCATCTTTAACTTCTGTTACGGCAAAGGGGGAATATTATAAATTTACATTAAGCAGGGCAGGTCTGGTAACATTAAGTGTTTCAAATGACAAGGCAAGTACAGACAGTCTGACTGCTCATTTTAAATATGAATCTGCGGGTGATTCCCTTGTAAGTAAGACGATAAAAGCTGGGGAGAGCGGAGAGGTAAATCAGGTTGGACTTGAGGCAGGTACTTATTATATCTATGTAGAAAAGGCCAGTCTGGCAGCATCTGTTACCTATCAGTTTACGGTTGGCTATACACAGACGGATAACTGTGAGAAAGAATCGAATGATTCTTTTGGAACAGCGACAAGTGTTGCTTTAAATACAACAATTTACGGTTCCGGCTACAAGAAGGGCGACGAGGACTTCTACAAATTCACAGTAACAAAGCCTGGAGTGGTAAGCTTTGACTTTACACATGGTGTTATCACCGGAAGCGAGACGACGGATATTTATACCGGATCTTTTTATTTCACGAATAAATACAAAGATATTCCGGCATACAGCTTTACTTCCCAGGGAGCGCAGGAAACCGTTACATCTGCACAGATAGGACTCAAAGCCGGAACTTATTATTTCAGAGTGAAGACGGGTGCAGAAGTTTCGGATAATTACCAGTTCAAAATTAACTATACACAGTCTGCATACTGGGAGCAGGAAGAAAATAATACGAGTTCTACTGCTACTGCAATTTCAATTGGACAGACATACTATGGAAGTATCTATAAATCATCCGATGTAGACTATTATGAACTGAAAACGACAAAAGACGGCGCATTAAGCCTTAATTTTGACCATGCGAATGTATCCGGAAGAGAGAATACGCCGGTCTGGAAAGTAACTTTTTACAAAGACTCCAGCACATCTACGAAACCGATAGAGATTTTCTCACAGACGATTAACGGAGGTACGACTTCAACTGTTACACCGCAGGTGGGCGTACCGGCAGGAAAATATTATGTTGCGGTGGCAGCAGTAGGAACAGTATACGACACTACGACCTATCAGATAAAGGTCAATCATACGGCAGGTGCCTACTGGGAGAAGGAGTCAAACGATACATTTGACACCGCAAATACAATTGCGTTAGAAAAAACTTATTCTGGAAGTATCCAGAAGTCTTCCGACAAAGACTACTACAAGGTAACGCTGACAGCGGATGGAGCACTTCGTGTAAACTTTGCACATCCGAGTGTTTCCGGCAGGGAGTCAAATTATGTCTGGAAGGTGTCACTTTATAAGGACAGTGACCGGTCAAATGCCATCTATTCCCGGTCTATTTACGGCGGGGACATGAATACGGCACTGCCGCAGATGGGATTAAAAGCGGGAAGTTATTATGTATGCGTGGAGTCAGCAACACTATCGGATACCAGTACCTATCAGATTTCCACAAGTTTTACAAAATCATCTTACTGGGAAATGGAGCCAAACGATTCCACGATAACAGCTACTGAAATCAAGAACCTTGACAAGACTTATTCCGGAAGTATCTACAAACTTGCAGATGTGGATTATTATAAGGTTACGTTAGCAGGTGCGGGTGGTCTTGGACTGACCTTCAGTCACGATGTTGTCTCAGGTTCCGAGGCAAGCAGCCTCTGGAAGGTTTTCATTTATGAGGCATCAAATCTGCGCACCGCAGTTTACTCACAGACGATTAGTGGTGGTGACAAGAAAACGGTAACGCCGCAGATTGGACTGAAGGCAGGGACTTATTATATTGCAGTGGCAAGTGCGAACAGCTTAAGTTTCTGTTCCGATACCTACAAATTAAAAGTGAACTATTCGAAGTCCGCATATTGGGAAATCGAAGGAAACGATACATTTGATACGGCAACATCCATCAAATCCGGTAAGACCTATTATGGTTCCATGATGGGCACAAAGGATTATGACTACTACAAGATTAAGATGGAGAAAAAGGGATATCTTAAGTTGAATATCAAACAGTCTTCTGAGAAATCCGGAAAAATCTATCGTGTAAAGGTCTATAATGCGGATAAACAGGAATTATTCAGTACGGAAGTTCCCGGAACAGATGCAGATTTTTCAACCTGTAAACTGGGACTTGGAAAAGGAAATTATTATATCCGGATTGAAACGTATATTTCCAATCTGTATACCGGAACCTATAAGCTGACGGCAACTGCAACTGCAGCTTCTGACTGGGAGAGTGAATCAAACGACGACCTCACCAGTGCGGATAAGATGACGGTCGGAAAGACCATTAACGGTGTCTGCGATACGAACTATGCAGATGATTATGATTATTATACGTTTACCATGGATAAACGGGCATACGTTACGGTCAGCCTGAACCATAAAAACTTAAACGGCAGTAATACGGCATGGAGTGTTTACCTGTATGATTCCAAGGGAAACAAAGTAGACCGTAAGAATTCTTACCTGAGTGTAAAGCAGGATGGAACTTATGCAGAAACCAATAAAATCAAACTTCCGAAGGGAACTTATTATATCCGTGTAAGTGCAACAGAATACGGTACAGGGGAAGAGTATGGTCTGACCGTCAACAAGATTTCAGCGAAAAAACCGGTTATCACAAGTGTGAAATCCACACAGTATAACCAGATGAAGGTGAGCTGGAATGCCGTGCCGGGTGCAGAGAAGTACATGATTTACAGAAGTACCTCAAAGGACGGTTCTTATACGAAAGTTAAGACTATCTCAAACGTATCGACCACAAGCTGGACGGACAAGGATGTCAAGACCGGAAAAACCTACTACTACAAGATGAAGGCAGTCGTGACCACCAATAAGACGGTTACAAGCGGTTATTCTGCCGTTAAATCTGCGAAGTGCGTACCGGCGAAACCGGGAAGTGTGAAGGTGACCTCTCCGAACAAGAAACAGCTCAAAGTAAGCTGGAAGAAGGTTTCCGGCGCAAGCGGTTATGAAGTATACCGTGCAACTTCCAAGGACGGAAAATACACCAGGGTAAAAACCATCGGAAAGGGCAAGACGGTAACTTATACGGACAAGAAAGTAAGCAGTGGAAAAACTTATTATTACAAAGTTCGTTCTTATAGAACCGTAAATGGAAAGAAAGTATACAGCGGTTATTCTTCGATTGTTTCTAAGAAGGCAAAATAAGAAGCCGTTGACAAGCACAGGTCATAGTGTTATGATTTGTGAGGAATCAAAACAAAAAATGCTTGATAGAGGTTGCGTTTTTTATGAGTCGCTTCCCGGATGTGACAGACACAGGAGAAAGGAAGTTAAAGGAAAAGACGCCGAAAGGGTGCATGGTCTGGGAATGCATTGCTTGGGCATGAAGTGAAGAACTTCATGACTGTCATCGGAAGATGGGGAGCTATCGGTTTTACATGGGAATGGATGTGCAGGAGTACATCATTCGGATGGAATATCGAGCCGGCTCATCTGAGCCGGCTTTTTTGACCCCCTATGCAGTTCAAGCAGAATATCAGGAGGAAAAGATGTCAATATTTAAAGGTGCAGGAGTGGCACTTGTCACCCCAATGAAAGAAAATCAGGAAGTAGATTATGAAAAGCTTGAAGAATTGATTGAATGGCAGATTGCGGAGGGAACGGACTGTATCGTCATTGCAGGAACGACAGGTGAGAGCTCTACGCTTACAACCGAAGAGCACGCAAAGGTGATTAAAGCAGCAGTGGACTTTACAAAGCACAGAATCCCGGTAGTGGCAGGAACCGGTTCTAACTGCACAAGAGAGGCAGTGCACCTTTCTAAGGAAGCGGAGACAGCAGGCGTAGACGGACTGTTATGTGTCACCCCTTATTATAACAAGGCAACACAGGGCGGTCTGGTGCAGTACTATACTGAGATTGCAGATGCAGTGAAGGTGCCGATTATCATGTATAATGTTCCGTCAAGAACCGGATGCAATATCCTGCCGGAGACGGCGGCAACTTTATACCGCGATGTGGAGAACATCGTGGCAATCAAAGAGGCAACCGGAAATGCTGCACAGGCGGCAAAGACACTGTATCTTACAGATGGCAAATTAGATGTTTATTCCGGAGAGGATGCCATTGTAACACCGCTTATGGCACTTGGAGCAGTTGGCGTCATTTCTGTCTGGTCTAATGTTGCACCGCATGACGTACATCAGATGTGCATGGATTTCCTGAATGGAAATATTACAGAGGCGACGAAAATGCAGTTAAAGGCACAGCCACTTGTAGAAGCACTGTTTTCAGAGGTAAACCCGATTCCGGTAAAGGCGGCATTAAACCTTATGGGCAAAAACGTTGGCAGTCTGCGTTCCCCGCTGACGGAAATGACCGAGGCAGGGCAGGCAAAGCTTGCGGCAGCAATGAAAGAATATGGAATTGAGCTGGCATAGGAGAGGAAAGGCAGGATACCAGAAATGATAAAAGTAATTATGAGTGGCTGTAACGGAAAAATGGGGCAGGTGATTACCGGAATCTGCAAGGAAGATGCGGATGTTGAAATCGTAGCAGGCATTGACCTTTACGATGGAATCAAAAATGACTACCCGGTATTTTCCAATATCTCACTCTGCGACAGAGAAGCAGATGTTATCATTGATTTTTCCAATGCAAAAGCAGTGGATGATTTGTTAGTTTACAGCGCAGAAAAGAATGTGCCGATTGTACTTTGTACGACCGGATTATCCGAGGAACAGTTAAAAAAGGTACAGGAAACCTCTGAGAAAGTGGCAGTGTTAAAATCTGCGAATATGTCTCTTGGAATCAATACACTGATGCAGCTTTTGAAACAGGCGGCAGTCGTACTCGCTCCGGCGGGTTTTGACATTGAGATTGTGGAAAAGCATCATAACCAGAAGCTCGATGCGCCAAGTGGAACAGCACTTGCACTCGCAGACGGAATCAATGAGGCATTAGATAACAACTACGAATATAAGTATGATAGAAGTAAAGAACGCAAGAAGAGAGAAAAAAATGAAATCGGAATTTCAGCAGTGCGCGGTGGAACTATTGTAGGAGAGCATGAAATCATTTTTGCGGGAATGGATGAGGTCATCGAGTTTAAGCATACCGCTTATTCCAGAAGTGTATTTGGAAAGGGTGCAGTGGAAGCAGCGAAGTTTCTTGCCGGAAAACCGGCAGGTTTTTATGATATGCAGGATGTGATTCAGGAGACAATGAGAGGATAACACATGGAAAGCAGAGATCTGCGGTATTTAAAGAGCCTGTCCAGGCAGTATCCGACTGTTGCGGCGGCAGCGACAGAGATTATCAATTTACAGGCAATCTTAAGCCTGCCAAAGGGGACAGAGCATTTTATTACAGATATTCATGGAGAAAAGGAACAGTTTGAGCATGTACTCCGGAACGGTTCCGGCGCTATCCGGCGTAAAATCGAAGAAGAATTTGGAAACGCAATTAGTGCGGCAGAGAAAAAATCCATTGCCACACTCATCTATTATCCGGAACAGAAGATGGAACAGGTGCTAAAGACCGAGGAAAACATTGAAGACTGGTACAAGGTCACACTGTACCGTCTGATTTGCATCGCCAAGGGTGCGTCCTCCAAGTACACACGTTCCAAGGTGCGAAAGGCACTGCCGAAGGATTTTGCTTACGTGATAGAGGAACTTTTGACCGGAAGACCGGATTTGTCGGATCAGGAGGCATATTACAATGAGATTATCCATTCGGTCATTGGGACAGGGCGTGCAACGGAACTGATTATTGCCTTTTGTAATCTGATTCGCAGGCTGGTCGTCGACCACCTTCATGTGGTCGGGGATATTTTTGACAGAGGACCGTATCCGAACCTGATTATGGATACGCTGATGGCGCACCATTCGGTGGATATCCAATGGGGAAACCATGATATTTCCTGGATGGGAGCGGCGGCAGGAAATCCTGCCTGCATCTGTAATGTCCTGCGGATTTCTGCAAAATATGGAAACTTAAATCTTTTAGAGGACGGCTACGGTATCAATCTGGTGCCGCTGGCGCGGTTTGCCATGAACTGCTATGCAAATGACCCCTGTACCTGCTTTAAACTGGACTACCGGGAGGACGAATACGATGTGCGGGATGCCCTGTTAGATGAAAAGATGCACAAGGCGCTTGCCATCATGCAGTTTAAGATAGAGGGACAGCTTATTTTAGAGCACCCGGAATTTGGTATGGAAAAACGGCTTTTGCTGGATAAGATGGACTTACAGCAGGGAACCGTGACAGTAGAGGGTGTATCGTATCCGCTGCGCGATACCAATTTTCCAACGATTGATAAGGAAAATCCGTATGCACTTTCGGCGGAAGAGGTACAGGTGATGGAGCGGCTGACGCAGGCATTTTTAAACTGTGAAAAATTGCAGCGGCACGTCCGTTTTCTGTTTACCAAGGGAAGTCTGTATAAAGTATACAATGGAAATCTGCTCTATCACGGCTGTGTGCCGTTAAATGAGGATGGCACCTTTACAAGTGTGAATGTCTACGGAAAAGAATATGCCGGAAAAGCGCTCTATGATGTGCTTGAAAGCTATGCGCGAAAGGGTTATTATGCCGTTGACCCGGTTGAGAAGAAGAAAGGGCAGGATATGCTCTGGTTTATCTGGGAAAACCAGAATTCGCCGGTTTTCGGCAAGGATAAAATGACGACGTTTGAACGCTATTTTATCGCGGATAAGAGCACGCATGTGGAGCCAAAGAACCCGTACTACAGACTGCTCGAAAATGAAGAGGTGGTCAACCGGATTCTCGAAGAATTCGGGCTTTCCGGTACTGAGGCGCATATTATCAACGGGCATATTCCGGTCGAGGCAAAAAACGGGGAATCCCCGGTGAAGTGCAATGGAAAGCTTTTGATTATCGATGGTGGATTTTCCAAGGCATACCAGCCGAAAACGGGAATCGCAGGGTATACGTTAATTTACAATTCCTATGGGCTCCTGCTTGCAGCGCATGAGCCGTTTGAGTCTGTGGAAAAGGCGATTCAGGACGGAAGTGATATCGTTTCCCACACGATTCTGGTTCAGCACGTGGTGCGGCGCAAGACCGTAGCGGATACGGATATCGGAAAAGAATTAAAAGCTTCGGTCAGTGACCTGGAAGCATTGCTGGCTGCCTACCGGGAAGGGACGCTGGTGGAACAGGCGGCAGAAAAATAGGAGGCATTATGTTTATTGGAAATCATCTGTCTGCATCCAAGGGATTTGCGGCAATGGGAAGAGCGGCGGTGGCATTGGATGCGAATACATTCGCGTTTTTTACCAGAAATCCGAGAGGTGGCAAGGCAAAAGAGATTGTTCCCTCGGATGTGGAAAAACTTCTTGCAATTGAAAAAGAACATCAGTTTGGAAAACTGGTGGCACACGCTCCTTACACGATGAATTTGTGTGCGGCGAAGGAGGATATCCGCGAATTTTCAAAAGAGATGATTGCAGATGATTTGCGCCGGATGGAGTACTTGCCGGGAAACTACTACAATTTTCATCCGGGTTCCCATGTGGGACAGGGAGCCGAACAGGGAATCACACTTATTGCGGACGCGTTAAACGAAGTGCTAAGCGAAGCGCAGAGCACGACGGTGCTGCTTGAAACGATGGCAGGCAAGGGAACTGAAGTGGGAAGAAGCTTTGAGGAACTGCGGGAAATCATAGACCGTGTGCAGTATCGGGAAAAGCTAGGAGTCTGCTTTGACACCTGTCATGTATGGGATGCCGGCTATGACATTGTGGGACACCCTGATGAGGTGCTCGAAGAATTTGACCGTGTGATTGGCTTAGAACGTCTGTGTGCGGTGCACTTTAATGACAGCATGAATGAATGTGGAAGCCATAAGGACCGGCACGCAAAAATCGGGGAAGGATGTATCGGAGCGGAAGCCATGCGGCGCATTGCGACACATCCGCTGCTTGCGGGGAAACCGTTTATTCTGGAAACACCAAATGATGATGAGGGCTACCGCAGGGAAATTGCACTGGTGCGGGAGTGGACCAGAGAATAAAAAATAGCTTGCAATTTAAAAAAGTCTATGCTATACTCCAAATCACATGAATGCGAAAATTGTTTTCATGCAAATATTTGCCCACCCATTACGGGTTAAGCCCATACGGACAGGCGGGGCAGCTGCCGATTGTGGCGTAACGCCACGTTATTGATTGAGTTAGAAGCTCAAATTTTATAAGGTGAACAGATAGAAATATCACTTGTGAAACGGTCAATAAAGAGTAGTAACGCAAATATTTGCTGGCGTGGGTGCCAACGGTAGGGTGACTCTGAAAATAGTTTTTGCAGAATGTAAATGTAGAATCAGATACATAAAGTATGACTATATAATGATGACGCAAGAGGGACAGGTGAACATTTCACTTGTTTCTTTTTGTGTACAATGAAAATGTTAGTTGGCAGGAGGCAGTGGAGATGGCAGAAAATGCCCAGATGAGGGCTCCGGTGTACGAGGCGCTGGAGCAGTTGAAAAAGAGGAGAGTCGTTCCTTTTGATGTGCCGGGGCACAAGAGAGGACGTGGCAACCCGGAACTGGCAGAATTGCTTGGCGAAAAGTGTGTCAGTCTGGATGTGAATTCGATGAAACCGTTAGACAATCTGTGTCATCCGGTTTCGGTGATTAAAGAGGCGGAGGAGCTGGCGGCAGAGGCGTTTGGCGCAGACCACGCATTTTTTATGGTAGGGGGAACGACATCGTCCGTGCAGAGCATGGTTCTTTCCGTGTGCAAGGCAGGCGATAAGATTATTCTGCCGCGAAATGTCCATAAGAGCGTGATTAATGCGCTGGTGCTCTGCGGGGCGGTTCCGGTGTATGTGAATCCGGAGGTGGATAAAAAGCTTGGAATTTCTCTGGGGATGGAGATATCCGAGGTGGAACGTGCCATTGAGGAAAATCCGGGAGCCGTTGCGGTGCTGGTAAACAATCCGACGTATTACGGAATTTGTTCGGATTTGCGCTCGATTGTAAAACTTGCGCATGAAAAAGAAATGCTGGTGCTTGTCGATGAAGCACATGGAACCCATTTTTATTTCGGGGAAAATCTTCCGGTGACGGCGATGGCGGCAGGCGCGGATATGGCGTCGGTGTCGATGCACAAGTCCGGGGGAAGCCTGACACAGAGCTCGCTTCTATTAACCGGAAAAAATGTCAACTGGGAGTATGTGAGCCAGATTATCAATCTGACGCAGACCACGAGTGCATCGTATCTTCTGATGTCAAGTCTTGACATTTCAAGGCGCAACCTCGTACTGCGCGGAAAGGAATCCTTCCAGAAGGTGAGCCAGATGGCAGAATATGCAAGAGGGGAAATCAATGCCATCGGCGGTTACTACGCATACGGAAAAGATTTGATTAACGGGGGCAGCGTCTATGACTTTGATGTGACAAAGCTTTCGGTGTATACAAGAGATATCGGACTCGCGGGAATTGAGGTCTATGACCTCCTCCGGGATGAGTATGATATCCAGATTGAGCTTGGGGATATTGCAAACATTCTTGCCTATATTTCCATCGGCGACAGGATACAGGATATCGAGCGTCTGGTGGGAGCACTTGCCGACGTGAAACGTTTGTATTCACAGGACCCGTCACAGATGTTAAATGCAGAATATATTAATCCGACAGTCATCATGTCACCGCAGGCAGCCTTTTACTCGGAGAAAAAATGTATGCCGATTCGAAAGACTGCGGGAAAGGTGTGCGGGGAATTTGTGATGTGTTACCCGCCGGGAATTCCAATTTTAGCGCCGGGGGAGATGATTACAAAGGAGATTATCGAATATATCCTGTATGCGAAAGAGAAGGGATGCTCGATGCAGGGAACAGAGGACCCGTATGTGGAGTATCTGAATGTACTTTCAGACGAAAGACAGGTCTGGAAATAGACGGAAAGGATGGAAAAACCAATGGAACTCTGGTTTTCGGATTATCAGACAGATAAGGTAAAGGTATCGATTAAGATTGAAAAACAGCTCTTTGGGGAACAGACGGATTTTCAGCGGATTGATGTGTTCGAGTCCCAGGAGTTTGGCAGATTTTTAAGCTCGGACGGAAGCATTGTTTTTTCGGAAAAAGACGAGTTTGTCTACGATGAGATGATTGTGCATGTGCCGATGGCGGTGCACCCGAATGTGAAAAAGGTGCTTGTCATCGGTGGTGGGGACGGCGGTGTCGCACGCGAGCTGTCCTACTATGGCGAGATAGAGCAAATTGATGTGGTGGAGCCGGACCGGACATTTGTGGATGTCTGCCGTGAATTTTTCCCGGATAATGCGAAGGGATTATCCGATCCGCGTGTGACCGTGTACTACGAGGACGGGCTGCGGTTTTTGCGCATGAAGCATGGGGAATATGACTTGATTATCAACGATGCCATTGACCCGTTAGGGCATACGGCGGGACTCTTTACCAAAGAGTTTTACGGGAACTGCTTCCGGGCGCTCAGAGAGGACGGAATTATGGTTTACCAGCATGGAAGCCCGTTTTACGATGAGGATGAGGAGTCCTGCCGCGTGATGCACCGGAAGGCAAGTCATAGTTTTCCAATCAGCCGTGTGTATCAGGCACATATTCCGACCTGTTCCTCCGGCTACTGGCTGTTTGGCTTTGCATCAAAGAAATATCATCCACTGGAGGATTTGGATGCGAAACGCTGGAAGGAGCGGGGAATCAAGACCTGGTATTACACCACGAACCTTCACAAGGGAGCGTTTATGCTGCCGAAGTATGTGGAAGATATGTTAGAGGAAGAAGAAGGAAGAAAAAAGAACGCTTAAAATAAAGGAGAATGAGAAGATGGGAAGATTATTAATTATCGGATGCGGCGGTGTCGCAAGTGTAGCAATTCACAAATGCTGTCAGAACAGCAAGGTTTTTTCTGAAATCTGTATTGCAAGCAGAACAAAATCCAAGTGCGATGCGTTGAAGGAAAAACTTGAAAAGACCACAGAGACCGTGATAACGACGGCAAAGGTGGATGCAGACAATGTCGACGAACTGATTGCGCTGATAAAGGATTACAAGCCGGATGCGGTCTTAAACGTGGCACTGCCTTATCAGGACCTTACCATTATGGATGCCTGCCTTGCCTGCAAGGTGGATTATATTGATACGGCAAATTTTGAGCCGGAGGACACCGATGACCCAGAATGGCGTGCAATTTATGAGAAACGCTGCAAGGAAGAGGGATTTACGGCATATTTTGACTATAGCTGGCAGTGGGCATACCAGGAGCGCTACAAGGAGGCTGGCATTACGGCATTGCTTGGAAGTGGATTTGACCCGGGTGTTACCAGTGTATTTACCGCCTATGCGTTAAAACATTATTTTGATGAAATCGATTATATTGATATTCTCGACTGTAACGGCGGGGACCACGGCTATCCGTTTGCCACAAACTTCAATCCGGAAATCAATCTGCGCGAGGTTTCTGCGAATGGTTCCTACTGGGAGAACGGTCACTGGGTGGAAACAAAACCGATGGAAATTAAAAGAGAATATAATTTTCCACAGGTTGGCGAGAAGGATATGTATTTGCTTCACCATGAGGAAATCGAATCACTGGCAAAGAATGTGCCGGGGGTCAAACGTATCCGCTTCTTTATGACCTTTGGACAGAGTTATCTGACACATATGAAGTGCTTAGAGAACGTCGGCATGCTCTCTACCTCACCGATTAACTTTGAGGGAAAAGAGATTGTACCGATTCAGTTCTTAAAGGCACTGCTCCCGGACCCGGCATCCTTAGGACCGCGCACGGTCGGCAAGACGAACATCGGCTGTATCTACACCGGAAGAAAAGACGGAAAAGAGAAGACGATTTATATCTACAATGTCTGTGATCATCAGGAATGTTACAAAGAGGTGGGTTCCCAGGCAATTTCCTATACCACAGGTGTTCCGGCAATGATTGGAGCGGCACTTGTTGTGAGCAAGGTCTGGGACAAAGACGGTGTCTTCAACATCGAAGAGTTTGATCCGGATCCATTCATGGAGATGTTAAACGAATTTGGTCTGCCGTGGGTAGTGGAAGAGCACCCGCAGACGGTGGAGTAATGCGATGTTTGAAACATTACAGACCCCATGCTATGTAATTGATGAAAAGAAATTAAAAGACAATTTAAGAATATTGCACGAAATCGAGCAGGAGACGGGATGTCATATCCTGCTCGCACAGAAAGCATTTTCGGCATTTGCACTTTACCCGTTCATTGGGCAGTATATAAGCGGAACAACGGCAAGCGGACTGTATGAGGCGAGGCTTGGCAGGGAAGAGATGGGAAAAGAAAACCATGTCTTTGCGCCGGCATTTAAGGATGCGGATATGCCAGAGCTGGTGCAAATCTGTGACCACATCGTGTTTAATTCCGTGGCACAGTATGAGAGACACCGGGAGACGGTGGCGCGGTACAATCAGTCGAAAACGGGCGGTGTGCATTGCAGCATCGGAATCCGTGTGAACCCGGAGTGTTCCACGCAGGGGGACCACGCCATCTATGACCCGTGCGCAAAGGGCTCCAGGCTTGGTGTGACAAAGGCGCTTTTTGACAAAGCATTTGAGGGACGCTTGCCGGAGGATGTGGAAGGGCTTCATTTTCACACGCTCTGTGAGCAGAATGCGGATGATTTAATGACCACATTTGAGGCATTTGAGCAGAAATTTGGTACGTATCTGTCCCAGATAAAGTGGTTAAATCTAGGTGGCGGACACCATATCACAAGAGCCGACTATGACAGGAAGGCGTTAAAAGAACTGATTTGCAGGATAAAAGATACCTATGGTGTTACGGTCTATCTGGAGCCGGGAGAGGCGATTGCCTTAAATGCGGGTTATCTTGTGACGGAAGTGCTTGATATCGTGCACAATGATTTGGACATCCTGATTCTCGATGCTTCCGCGGCATGTCATATGCCGGATGTGCTTGAGATGCCGTACCGCCCGCCGTTAAAGGACGGCTATGAGGCAGGGGAGAAGCCCTATACATACCGGCTTTCCTCGATGACCTGTCTGGCGGGAGATGTGATTGGTGATTACAGCTTTGAGCACAAGATTCAGGTGGGAGATCGGCTGATTTTCGAGGATATGGCGATTTATTCCATGGTAAAAAACAATACGTTTAATGGGATTCCACTGCCGGATATTGTGCTGTTGCAGGAAGATAAAACGACAAAACTAATCAAGAGATTTGGCTACGAAGATTTTAAAGGAAGATTATCATAAGATATGGCAGAAAAGCAGGGATTTTACACAATAACAGAAAAGACACCGCTTGCGGATGGATTTTTCATGCCGGCAGAGTTTGCGCCCCATCAGGGATGTATCTTAATCTGGCCGGAGCGTCCCGGTTCGTGGATTTATGAAGCGAAGGCGGCGAGAAGGGCATTCCGGGAAGTCATTGCTGCCATTGCAGAGAGCGAGACGGTTTATGTGGCGGCAGGAGAGAGAAGCATTGCCTCCGCAAAAGAGATGCTGCTTGGTGCAGAACTGTCTGAGGCAGATAATGAGTGGCAGAAAAATGTACGGATTTTTCCGGCGGAGACAGACGATGCGTGGGCGAGAGACGTTGCGCCGACCTTCGTGACAGACGGGAAGGAAGTGCGGGCGGTCAACTGGCGCTTTAACGCATGGGGCGGAGAAGTGGATGGACTGTATGCTTCCTGGGAAAAAGATGATGCGTTTGCACAGCTTTTTGCAAGCCGTTATGACTTTCCAATGTATGATGCGTCGCCGTTTGTGTTGGAGGGCGGCTCCATTCACAGCGATGGGGAAGGAACCGTGATGGTAACGGAAGCCTGTCTGCTCAGTGCTGGGAGAAATCCGGAACTGTCGAAAGAAGAAATTGAATCCAGATTAAAGAAATATCTTGGGGCACGGAAAATCTTATGGCTTCCGAGAGGTATCTACCAGGATGAAACGAATGAACATGTGGATAATATCTGTGCATTTATACGGCCGGGAGAGGTCGTGCTTGCATGGACAGACAACAAAAACGACCCACAATATGCACTCTCAATGGCGTGCCTGTCCTATTTGGAGCAGGAATGTGACGCGAAGGGGAGAAAGCTTATCGTGCACAAGCTTCCGATTCCCGACATTCCGGTCTGCATTACAGAGAAAGAATTAGAGGGTTATACGTTTGAAGCCGGAGAGGATGAGAGAGAGGCGGGAGAACGCTTAGCAGCTTCCTATGTCAATTTTTATTTTTCCAACGGAGCGGTTGTTATGCCGGCGTTTGGCGGAGAAAATGAAGCAAGTGACAGGCGGGCGGCGCAGATGATGCAAGAGCTCTGCCCGGAGAGGAAAGTGATTTCTGTGTATGCAAGGGATATTTTGGTGGGCGGCGGCAACATTCACTGTATCACCCAGCAGATTCCGGCAGGAAACTGCGGAAAGAATAGAGGAAAATGATGAGAAAGATAACGGTGGCGGCAGTGCAGATGCGCTGTGAAAAGGACAGACAGGCAAATTTAAAGAAAGCGGAGAAAATGGTACGCAAAGCCGCGGAAGCAGGGGCAAATGTGATTCTTCTGCCGGAGTTGTTTGAGCGGGAATATTTCTGTCAGCAGAGATGCTATGAGTTTTACCAGTATGCAGAGGAGACAAATGTAAATGCAACGGTACAGATGGGAATTCGCTTAGCGAAGGAGCTTGGAGTGGTACTGCCTATCAGTTTTTATGAGAAGGACGTCAATAATCTGTATAATTCCATTGCCTGTATTGATGCGGACGGAAAAATCCTTGGCGTTTACCGCAAGACGCATATCCCGGATGACCATTATTATCAGGAAAAATTCTATTTTACACCGGGAGACAGCGGCTTTCAGGTATTCCGGACAAGGTTTGGCACCGTCGGGGTGGGAATCTGCTGGGACCAGTGGTTTCCAGAGACCGCGCGCTGTATGGCATTAGAGGGCGCAGAACTTCTTTTTTATCCGACGGCAATCGGTTCAGAGCCGATTTTGGAGTGTGACAGCATGCCGCACTGGCGCAGATGTATGCAGGGACATGCGGCTTCCAATCTGATACCGGTGATAGCGGCAAACCGCATCGGAGTGGAGACAGTGGAGCCTTCGGCAGAAAACGGTGGACAGAGTTCGTCTTTGAATTTTTACGGTTCATCCTTTGTAGCAGATGAGACGGGAGAACTTTTAGAGACTGCGGCGCGGGACAAAGAGGAGATTTTAATGCAGAGCTTTGACCTCGATGAGTTGCAGCAGAAACGCTTGGAGTGGGGATTGTTCCGGGACAGAAGACCGGAGTGTTACCACAAAATCACGGAATAGCGGAAAAAAGCAGGTTTTCAGAAATTCTGGAAACCTGCTTTTTGCTATAATAATTGGATGCCGTTTTTCTCACATACAGCAACCATTTCGTCCGGCCAGAGCGAACACTGAACCTCTCCGATATGCGCCTTGCGCAGGAAGAACATACAGATACGGGACTGACCGATTCCGCCGCCGATGGTAAACGGAAGTTCCTCGTTGATAATTGCCTGCTGGAACGGAAGCTTTGCGCGCTCCTCACAGCCAGCCTTCTTTAACTGGGAGAGCATTGCCTTTTTGTCAACACGGATTCCCATGGAAGAAAGCTCTAATGCGATATCAAGTACCGGATAGTAAACTAAAATGTCCGCATTTAAAGACCAGTCATCGTAGTCCGGTGCACGGCCGTCATGTGGTTTGCCGTTTTCTAAAACATCACCGATTTTCATGATGCAGACAGCGCCCTTTGTCTTGGTGATGTAGTATTCACGTTCCTTTGGTGTATAGTCCGGGAACATCTCCTCTAATTCCTGGGTCGTGATAAAGAAGATATCATGCGGCAGGATTTCCTCGATATAATCGTACTGGATAGACATATATTTCTCGGTCTTTAAAAGACATTTGTAGACAGTGCGTACCGTTTCTTTTAATTTCTCAAGCGTGCGGTCTTCCTTGCGGATGATTTTTTCCCAGTCCCACTGGTCCACAAAGATGGAGTGGATGTTGTCGGTCTCCTCGTCGCGGCGAATTGCATTCATATCGGTGTATAATCCCTCATCACAGGAAAAACCGTATTTCTTTAACGCGTAGCGCTTCCACTTGGCAAGAGACTGTACAACCTCGGCGTTACGGCCGTCCTGCTCTTTGATATCGAAGCTGACCGCGCGTTCTACACCGTTTAAGTTGTCGTTTAAGCCGGATGCCGGGTCGACAAAAAGCGGAGCGGATACACGGGTTAAATTAAGCCGCAGTGCAAGCAGATTCTGGAAAAAGTCTTTTACAACCTTGATGGCAATCTGCGTATCGTGCAAATTCAGTTCAGAATGATAATTTTTCGGAATCACTAATTTGTCCATGTGGGTTCTCCTCTCTGGTATGAGCCCATAGACTCACACATAACCTTAATTATTATAGCACAAGGCATTTCATTTTCAAGAAAAGATATCCGATTTTGAAAAATAATGCGTGTATACAAAAAAGCACTTCCAACGGAGAGGAAAATATAGTATTCTAAAGGGTAAGAGAAAAAAGGAGAGTGGCGAAAAATGGAGCTTTCTCATGTGACGCATACGTTTGCGCCTGTTTATGATAAAAATGCAAAGGTTCTTGTACTTGGCTCGTTTCCGTCGGTGAAGTCGAGAGAAAACAATTTTTATTATGGGCACCCGAAAAACCGTTTCTGGAAAATGGCAGCCGGCGTATGCAAAGCAAAAGTTCCCGAGACAATCGAAGAGAAGCGCGACTTTTTGTTAGAACACCACATTGCGCTGTGGGATGTTATTGCATCCTGTGATATTATAGGCTCTTCGGACAGCTCCATAAAAAATGTGGTGCCAAACGATATCGGGCGCATCTTGAAAGCTGCGGACATTCAGGAAATTTTGTGCAACGGGGATAAAGCATACCAGCTCTTTTTAAAATACTGTATGCAGGAAGGAATGCCGGAGGTAAAGAAACTTCCTTCAACAAGCCCGGCAAACGCCGCGTGGAGCTTACAGCGGCTGATAGAGGTCTGGGGAGAAGCACTTTGCTGCATCGGAAATGGGACGGAGGAACGATGAAAAAAGAAGATATGACAACGGCGGGACTGCTTGCGGAAGCGGTCGGAATTGTGGCAGGGCTTGTATACATAGGGATGCAGATTTATTATGGTATTTCGTACGGAGTGGCGGCAAAAAATATTATTTTAAATGTCGTGATGCTCCTGTTGGTTTATGCAGGGCTGACGCTGCTTGCAAGATATCCGGAGAAGGTGAACAGCCTGCCGAAGGAAAAGTGCAGCGGCACGGTAAGGAGAGACACGCTTCGGATGTTGGCGGGCGTAAAATTAATATTTGTGTTAAGTCTGCTCGGGACAAGCATCTGCGATGTGATGGGAATCGAAATCAGTTCCTGGTACAGTGTGGTGGTGGTACTGCTCATTGTCGGAACCGTTTTTTATCAGGAAGGAAAAATTATTCATACCATTCGGAAGAAAAAATAGGGGGAAAACATCATGGAGATTGAAACAGCAAAACGGTTAGAGCATTTTCAGACCGGAATTTTTAAGACATTGAACGAAAGGAAGGAAGCGCTTGCTGCAAGCGGAAGAACGGTATACAACCTGTCGGTCGGAACGCCGGATTTCCCGGTGGCGCCGCATGTCAGACAGGCATTAATCGAGGCGGCAGAGAAACCGGAAAATTTTCATTATATGCTGCGGGATACGCCGGAGCTTTTAGCGGCGGTAAAGGATTATTATAAGGAACGTTTTCATGTGGAAATTTCTACAGACGAAATTACATCTGTAAACGGTTCGCAGGAGGGAATTGCGCACATCGGCATGGCGTTGTGCAATCCGGGGGATGTCGTGCTGCTTCCAAACCCAGGCTATCCGGTATTTGAGGCGGGCGCTTACTTTGGCGGAGCGGAGTTATATTTTTATGAGTTAAAGGAAGAAAATCAGTTTTTACCGCGTTTTGACGAAATCCCGGAGGACATCGCAAAGAGGGCAAAATACATCATGGTATCGTATCCGTATAATCCGGTGTGTGCGGTAGCGCCGCATGGATTTTATGAGGAACTGATTACATTTGCCAGAAAATATAACATTATCGTCATTCACGACAATGCCTATTCGGATATTATCTACGATGGTGTGTACGGCGGCTCGTTCTTAGAATATCCGGGCGCAAAAGAAATCGGTGTGGAATTTTTCTCACTTTCCAAGTCGTTTAATCTGACCGGTGCGCGGGTGTCCTTTGTCATCGGAAACCGCAAGATTGTGGATGCGATGAAATTACTGCGCTCCCAGTACGATTTTGGAATGTTTTACCCGATTCAGTGTGCGGCGATTGCGGCATTGCGGGGACCGCAGGATGGCGTAAAGAAACAGTGCCTGGAGTATCAGAAAAGACGGGATGCCCTCTGTGGTGGACTGCGTTCCATCGGCTGGGACGTAAAGGACAGTCAGGGTACGATGTTTGCCTGGGCAAAAATTCCGGAAGGCTTTTCCTCCTCGCAGGAATTCTGCATAGAATTAATGGAAAAGACCGGAGTAATTGTGACGCCCGGAGATGCGTTTGGCAGCATGGGAGAAGGCTATGTGCGCTTTGCACTGGTGCTTCCGGTGGAAGTGATAGAGGAAGCGGTAAAAGTCATTGCAGAGAGCGGTATTTTAAAGAAGTGAGGGAAATGACATGAAAGTTCTGGTATACAATTATCGGGAATTTGATGAAAAAAGATGGTTTGACAAATATAGTAAAGAACTTGGCATTGAGTTGAAAATCTGTGAGCAGGCGCCGAAGATGGGGGAAAACATTGAGCTTGCGAGAGGGTGCGACTGCCTGAGTATCATTACATCAAAGATTCCCTCTGAGATGGTGACGGCGTTTCATGAGTGCGGCATCCGCTATATTTCGACCCGAACCATCGGTTATGACCACATTGACCTTGCGCGCGCGAAGGAGCTTCAGATAGGCGTCGGAAATGCCGTCTACCCGCCGGAGGGCGTTGCGGATTATACGATTATGCTGATGTTAATGTGCATCCGCAGGATGAAACGGATTATGCAGCGGGCGGAAATTCAGGATTTTTCGCTGAAAGGAAATGAAGGCCGGGAGTTACACGATTTTACCGTGGGCGTTATCGGAACCGGGCGGATTGGACAGACCGTCATCAAACAGCTTCGCGGATTCGGCTGCAAAATTTTAGCATATGACCCGTTTGAAAATGAGGCGGTAAAAGAAAATGCCACGTATGTGCCGCTTGAGGTATTATTGTCAGAAAGTGACCTGATTACCCTGCATGCGCCGCTCTTTGAGGAGAATTTCCATCTGATTAATGAAGAGAGCATTGCGAAAATGAAAGACGGGGTTGTCATCATCAACACGGCGCGCGGCGGACTGATTGATTCGAAGGCACTGATTGCGGGAATCGAGAGTGGAAAGATTGCAGCGGCAGGACTTGATGTGGTAGAGCAGGAATTTGGACTTTACTATAACGATTTAAAATCAGAGGTGTTGGAAAACCGGGACCTTGCAATCTTACGTTCCTTCCCGAATGTCATCGTGACACCGCATATGGCATTTTATACGGACAACGCCATCGAGGGAATGGTGAAAAATTCGCTGTTAAGCTGTAAATGCTTCATGGAGGGAAAAGAGAATCCCTGGCGTGTAATTTAGAGAATTTAGAAATTTAGATAGGAAAAGAAGATGATATCTGTAAAAAAACAATTTGCAAAATATGTCTCCCAGAATGTATTTGGAATGATAGGAATGTCCTTATATATTCTGGCAGATACTTTTTTTATCGCAAAGGCAGTGGGCGCAAACGGCATCACTGCCTTAAATCTGGTATTGCCGGTTTATAACCTGATTTTTGCCATCGGAGCCATGATAGGGGTCGGGTCCGCCATCCGCTACACGGTTTCAAAGAACCGGACAGGAGAAGATAAGGAGGGCTATTTTTTTAATGCGCTTTTCTGGGGCATTGTCATAGGAATCGGATTTTTGTTGATTGGACTGTTTTTGCCGGGGCAGCTTGTCTCACTTTTGGGCGGCGATGAGGTGATTGTTGCAATCGGCGCGCCTTACACGAGAATCTTTATGCTGTTTTCGCCTTTCTTTATCTTGAACTATATCTGTAATGCATTTGTGCGAAACGACGGTGCACCGTCGATTGCGATGGCGGCGACACTGTGCAGCAGCCTTTTTAACATCGTGATGGATTATGTGTTAATGTTTCCGTTAAAAATGGGGATGCCGGGCGCTGCGCTTGCAACGGCAATCTCCCCGGTGATTGGAATTCTTATCTGCACGATACATTTTCGGTCCAGCCGGTGCAGTATTGCATTTCATGCGGTAAAACCATCGTTTTTGCGGTTGGTTCGTTCCTGCCAGCTTGGAGTTGCCGCGTTTGTCGGAGAAATTTCTTCCGGTGTCATCACAACGGCGTTTAACATGATGATTCTCTCTCTTGCTGGAAATATCGGAGTTGCCGCATACGGTGTGGTTGCCAATACGTCCCTTGTGGCGGTTGCAATTTTCAACGGGGTTTCCCAGGGCTCCCAGCCGCTTGTCAGCAGTTCTTATGGAAAACAAAAGCCAGGCGAAGTAAAACTTTTGATAAGACTTGCAGTTGTAACGACGCTTGTACTTGCAATTGCCATTTTTGCGGGTGTTGCGGCTGGTGCAAAGGGCATTACGGCAATTTTTAACAGCGAGGGGGATGCCACGCTTGCCGCTTATGCCGAGACCGGATTAAGACTTTATTTTACCGGATTTTTATTTGCCGGAATCAACATTGTGGGAACCGGTATTTTAAGTGCGGTGGAGTCTGCAAAATGGGCGTTTACGGCGTCTATTCTGCGTGGGTTTGTGCTGATTTTACTGTTTGCATTTACCCTGTCTGCCGCCTTTGGCATGAACGGCGTGTGGCTTGCATTTCCGGCGGCGGAGCTTGGAACAATGCTTGTCACGATAACAGGGCTGATAAAGGCGGTCAGACATCCGGGTGTGCCGCAGTCAGGCAGCAAAGAAAAGGAGGCATAGATGTCGTCAGAAAAAGAAGAATTTCCACTCAGTTCGCGGGCAGAGGAAGAGCAGAAATTAGCGCATGTGATTGCGGTTGCCGAGCAGAATCTGGAAAAAGGAACCGCGAATACTAAAAAGCTTGGCGAAGACTTACACGACCTTTTGGAGAGCTACGGGGCAAAAGATGTGGAGGCGCTTTCTATCTGGCGGAACACCGCTGTGCAGTACGAGGAGGCGCAGGCAGACCTTGAGCGGTTAAAAAAAGCCAGAAAAACGCCTTATTTCGGGCGTATTGATTTCATTGATGAGAATTTAAAACGATTAGAAACTTTTTATATCGGAAAAGTCGGAATTACAAGAAGCGTTACAGAAATCGAAGTGGTGGACTGGCGTGCTCCGGTTGCAAATGCGTACTATGAAAACGGCATGGGAAAATGCAGTTATACGGTACAGGGAGAGGGCACATTTTCGATTGATTTAAAGCGGAAGCGCACGTATGAAATTGCCGCCGATACGTTAGTCGACTACTATGATTCGGATGTGGTGGCAAACGATGAGCTTTTGACAAAGTATTTAGCAAAGAATAAAAAAGCGGTGCTTGGTGAAATCATTGCGACCATCCAGAAGGAACAGAATGCGATTATCCGCAAATCTCCGAGACAGAACCTGATTGTGCAGGGTGTGGCAGGTTCCGGAAAAACGACCGTTGCCATGCACCGGATTTCTTATATTCTGTATAACTATGCGGACGATTTCCGCCCGGAGGACTTTTATATTGTCGGAAGCAACCAGATACTTTTAGGCTACATTACGAGTGTGCTTCCGGATTTGGATGTGCATGGTGTACGACAAATGACGATGAGCGAACTTTTCGTGCGTCTTCTCTATGAGGAATGGGATGAAAAGACGATGCACATCCGGGAAGGAAACGAGGACGACCCGAGAGAGAGCCGGAAGGGAACGCTAAAGTGGTTTAAAGAGCTTGAGGAGTACTGCCGCAGGTTAGAATGGGACACTATTCCAAGGGAAGATGTCTTTTTGCAGGAAAACGGTTCAGTGCAGCTGTTATCCCAAGCGGAGATTGAAACCTATCTGCGGGAAAACCCAGCTGTTTCCATCCAGAATAAAATCCTGATGCTAAACAAAAGGCTTCTCGCCAAGACAGAAAACGAGCTGACCGGAAAAGAAATTGCCTATTCGCCGGATGAAAAGAAGGAAATCAAAAGACGGCTCCGGTTTTATTTTGGTGGAAAAGAATGGAAGAAATCCATTTTTGAACTGTATGCGGAATTTCTGATGCAGGAAAATGCAAAAGGAACAATGGTGGAAATTCCCGAAAACGATTACGGGGTTTACGACCTGGCGGCGCTGGCATATTTATATAAACGGGTGAAGGAGACGGAGCTCATCCGGGAGGCAAGCCACATCGTCATTGATGAGGCACAGGATTTTGGCATGATGGCATATGCGGTGTTAAAATACTGTGTCAGGGACTGCACGTTTACGATTATGGGCGACGTGTCCCAGAATATCCACTACGGATGTGGGCTAAATGACTGGGAGGAGCTGCGGGAGCATTTCCTGACCGGAATGAACGACAGCTTCCATCTGCTGAAGAAAAGTTACCGTAATACAGTGGAAATCTCGGAATTTGCGACGGAGATTTTGCATCACGGAAGTTTTCCGGTTTATCCGGTAGAGCCGATTATCCGCCATGGAAACCCGGTGCGCATTGCAGGATATACCGGGGAAAAAGCGCTTTATGAGGCAGCAGCGAAAACGATTACGGACTGGCAGGAGAGCGGTTATGAGACGATAGCTGTCATCTGTAGAACACCTAAGATGGCAGAGACAGTGGCAGGGCATCTTGGAAGGCGGATTACGCTCTCGGGAACAAAGGACGGTGTGAGCAGCTTTACAACCGGTGTGATGGTGCTTCCGGTGGAGGACACCAAGGGACTGGAATTTGATGCCGTTTTGATTTTTGACCCGTCGAAGGAGGATTATCCGAAGGAAGATGCAGCCGTGAAGCTTTTGTATGTGGCGGCAACCCGTGCGCTCCATGAGCTGGCAGTGCTTCATCTGGGCAGTCTCACTGAATTGATTGGAGAGCCGCTACCGAAAGGAAAGGCGGCAAATAAGAGCCTTGAGCGGGCATCCGATGTGACAGAGCTTTCTGCCCCACGCAGGAAAAAAGCGCCGGAGCCAAAGCCCCGCACACCGGAACCAGTGCGCAATGCGGAGCCAAAGCCCCACACACCGGAACCAGTGCGCAATGCGGAGCCAAAGCCCCACACACCGGAATCGGCGCATGCATCAACACCCCAGCCCCGTATGCCGGGAAAACAGGTTCCCTTGTCCGGGCGCACAAATTTATCGCCCTATGCGTTTGGAGATATGCCGGAAAACGGCAGGCTTCGTCCTGTGCCGCACGAGCCGGCAGATTTGACCATCCGGCGGGCAAAGAAGCGGAAAACAGGATTATTTTTAACGACAAATTACGGTACACTGCGGCTTGTGCCGCTGGCACCGGACATTATCCGTGTGACGTTTGCAAAGGAGGAGCCGGGGGAGCTTTACAGCGAATGTGTGGCGGCAAGGGATGTATCAACAGACTGGGTCTGCCGCAGTATACCGGATGCGATAGAGTTAGAGACACCGGCGTTACTGGTTTCAGTCGGAAAGAAAAGCGGGGCGATTCGTTTTTCTACAAAAGACGGAAGGCTCCTTTTATCAGAACGGCAGAATGAGTGTAGACTTTTGGAGTCCGGGCGGTTCTGGAATTTCTTTGAATGGGAGCGGAACGAGCGCATCCGGGCACTTGGCGCCGGAAAGGCAACGATGCTTCCGTTAAAAAACAGCGCGCGCTATATTTCACACGGAGGGCGCCCGTTAAGACTTCCCTGCATTTTTTCAGATAAGGGGTATGCGATAGCGATAGCGGCGGATGATACGGTGCTTGGCTGCAATATTCCGCTGTACGGCGGCTGTATCAGCATTGAGAAGATGACACAGCTCGATTACTATTTTATGAGCGCCGACAGCGAGGAAGAGCTTCATGAGGCGTACCGTTACCTTGCAGGAAAAATCTAAACTTGCAAGATGAACGTAGTAAGATGTTTTTAAAGCGCCAGAATATAAGAAACCGTCTGCCCCACTGTTCTTCAGCGGAAATGGAAGCAGTACCGTCTCCGGACTGTGCACCATAGCTTCCGAATCCGGCGTGGTTTCCGCCCTCAATCACAGATTCCTGATATTGTGCGGGCATCATGCAGCGGTAGGTTTCTAATTTTGCGAGGGTAAAAAATTTGGAGGGTTAGAAGGATGAACCAGAGTGTAACAAAGAACCGGTTGACGGGGGAACAGATTCAAAAGATAACAGAAAAGATTTTTGATACCGGCAATTGTCTTGCAAACTATGAGGAATTGACAGATGGATTCTGCAATACGGCATATCGGCTGACACTTTCGGACGGAAAACGTGCGGTTTTAAAAGTCGCACCGAAAAAGGGGATTACGATGATGTCCTGTGAAAAGGGCATGATGCAGACCGAAGTGGCTGCGATGAAGCTTGCCAGAGAGCAGGGAATTTCCGGCGTACCGGAGGTTTATGGTTATGATGACAGCTATGAACTCTGCGACAGTATTTACTTTGTGATGGAAAGTCTCGATGGGGAAAGTTATGCGGCGGTAAGGGGAAACATGAGTGAGAAAGAACAGGCGGAGGTGAACGTCCAGACCGGAGAGTACCTTGCCGGATTAAACCGGATAAAAGGGAAGAAATTCGGTCATTTCTGGATGAAGGAATTACAGTGGGAGGACTGGTTTACAGCATTTTTACATCTGATGGAAGCCATGATATCGGACGGAGAAAGGGAGTCGGTTGACATCGGGATTCCTTATGGGGAACTGCTAGAGAAACTAAAACAGCACAGACGATATTTTGATGAGGTGCGGGAACCTTCGTTCATTCATTGGGATTCCTGGGATGGAAATATTTTTATAAAAAATGGTCATCTTATCGGGATGATTGACTGGGAGAGAGCTATGTGGGCGGAAGGACTGATGGAAGACCGTTTCCGTTATCACATGAAAAATGAGGATTTTATGCGTGGCTATGGCTTCGATGGGCTGACAGAAAGCCAGAAAATCCGGTGTGCGTGGTATGACATTTACCTCTATCTCATTATGATGTTTGAGGGAACTTACCGCCATTACGAAACGAATGAGCAGTACCTGTGGGTTCATTCCCTGTTTGTACCAATATGGGAAGAGCTGAAAAAGAAAGAGTGAAGAAACATGAGATATCAAATCCGGCATGCCCTGGTCCAGTTTGGCGGGGATGTCATTTTAAAAGACGTAAATTTTGAAATTCATGATAAGGAAAAAATTGCCGTTGTGGGGAGAAACGGCTGTGGAAAAACCACGCTTTTAAAGCTGATTGCGGGGGATATTTCCATGAACAATTTAGACAGCGACGAGGAATGTGGGATTACGATGGCGGGAAAGCAGGAAATCGGTTTTTTGCGCCAGGTGAATTTCACAGATACCGAGGTCACAGTCGAGGAGGAAATCAAAAAGGCATTTGCAGAGGTGTTTGCCTGCGAAGCGCGCATGCGGGAACTCGAAGAGCAGATGAAGGAGACGGACGATAAGGCACTTTTGCGGGAGTATGACAGCTTGCAGAGCCGGATGGAGGCACTTAAGGGCTATTCCTGGCGCAAGGATATGGAAACCATGTTTTTGCGCTTTGGGTTTGCATTAGAAGATTTGAGACGCCCGATTGGCAGTTTTTCCGGCGGACAGCAGACGAAGGTGGCATTTATCAAGCTTCTGCTCAAAAGACCGGATATCATGCTCTTAGACGAGCCGACGAACCACCTCGATTTGCCAACGATTGAGTGGCTCGAGGGATATCTGCGCACGTACGAAAAAGCGGTAGTCATCGTGTCGCATGACCGGATGTTTTTAGACCGGATTACCGATGTTACCTACGAAATCGAGTATCACGAAATCAAGCGCTATGAGGGAAATTATACAGCATTTATGAAGCGCAAGGAGGAAGAACTTCTAAAGCAGGAAAAGGATTACGAAGAGCAGCAGAAGGAAATCAAGCGTCTGACCGACTGGATAGAGAAGTGGAAGAACACGCCGACGAAAGTAGCGGCAACGCGCTCCAAACGGATGGCAATCGAGCATATGGTAAAGATTGAAAAGCCAAGGCGCTTTGACACACGGGCATTTCACGGCAGATATATCCCGCGGACGGAGAGCTATACGAATGTCATCCAGGCGAAAAAACTTGCGATTGGATATGACACAGTGCTAAGCGAGGTTTCCTTTTTATTGCAGAAAAAAGAGCGGCTTGCAATCATCGGGGAGAACGGCAGGGGAAAATCGACGCTGCTTAAGACGCTGATTGGCGAGATTCCGGCATTGGGCGGCGAGTTTAAGTTTGGTCAGAATGTGGAATGGGCATATTTTGACCAGCAGAAGGCGGTATCGGGGCAGGTGGATGCAGAGCAGACGGTGCTTGATAACTTCTGGGAGGAATATCCAAATTACGTGCGGGAGGAAGTGCAGAGTGCGCTCGGCGGCTTTTTGTTTTCCGGTGAGGATGTGTTCAAAAAGATGGGACAGTTGTCCGGTGGGGAAAAAGTGCGTCTGGCATTGTGCAAGATGTTCCAGACCAGACCGAATCTTTTAATTCTCGATGAGCCGACGAACCACATGGATATCATCGGAAAAGAGGCATTGGAAGAAATGTTAAATACCTATGAGGGCACGGTATTATTTGTTTCCCATGACCGCTATTTTATCAGCCGGATTGCCACTGGAATTTTAGAATTTTCAGATGGTACGGTAAAGCAATATGCAGGAAAGTACGAAGATTATCTGGCGGAGGAGGCAAAGGAAGCAGGAAAGCTGCCCGCACAGGAGAGCCGGAGCAGCGCAAATCGGCAGAAGGAAGCCGTAAGCCGGATGGCGGAGGAGAGTCAGCCGACGCTTGACGACGTCTTTGACAAGAAGACCTATTATAATCCGGGAAAAATCCGTTCCAGATTAAAGCGGCAGTTAGAAAAATATGAAACGATGCTTTCCGACAGCGAGAGCCGCCTTGCAGAACTAAAGCTGCAATTTATGGACCCGGCGCTTGCCAGTGATTATCCGAAACTTGTAGAATTGCAGGAGGCAATCGATGCGGAAGAGAAAAATCAGGAGAGCCTCCTAGAGCGCATGCTTGAGACAGAGACCGGGCTTGCGGAGATGGATGTGGAATAACACCGACGGGACTCGCAGCCCCGGCAGAGCTATTTTGCTTTCTGCATATTTTTTAGCTCCGGCAGTATCGTAACTAACATTGTAATGAAACAAAGGCTTCCTCCGATGACATTGGACACCGGTTCTGCAAGAAAGACACCATCCGTTCCCAAGCCAAAAGCATAGGGAAGAAGGTAGGTCAGCGGAACAACGATAAATACTTTCCGGAGGAGAGAGAAAAAAATTGCCTGTTTTTTCTTGTTTAAAGATTTAAAGATGGTCTGGCCGATATACTGCAAATCCATAAAGATGAATGCGGCAAAATAAAGTTTCAATGCCAAAACGCTGTCAGCGAGCAGCGTCTGATCGGAGCTGAAGATTCCAATTAAAAATTCCGGAGCTAAAATAATGACGCTCCACATCACGCCGGTATACAGGAACACGAGAAGTGCCATTGTGATGCCGGCTTTTTTGACGCGCAAAGGACGCAGGGCACCGTAATTGTAGCTGATGATAGGAGAGGAGCCTTCTGTGAGGGCATAAATCGGCGTTTCCACCATCTGGCGGACACTGGTGATAATCGTCATGACGGAAAGGTATAAATCCCCACCGGTCACGGAGAGCACATGGTTGCAGCAGATGGATACCAGGCTGTTGGTAAGCTGCATAATAAAGCCGGAGGTGCCGAGGCTGATAATATTTTTGGCATCTGTAAAGTTAAATTCTGCACGGTGAAGCAGGCGCACCTTATACTCTGCCTTGTTGCGCAGGAAAAACAGCACAAACAGGGCAGAGAGTGTCTGCGAGAGCACGGTGGCAATGGCGGCGCCTTTGATTCCAAGCTGTAATGTAAAAATAAAAAGCGGGTCTAAAAGAAAATTGGCAATGGCTCCGATGACAACGGAAAGCATACCGGTTGTCGAATAACCCTGTGCGTTAATAAAAGGGTTCATTCCGGTTGCAATCATGGACGGAAGCGTGCCGAGCAGGTAGAGCATCAGGTAAGGGTACGCATAAGCCAGTGCATTTTCGGAGGCTCCGAACAGGATGAGTAACGGTTTTGCAAAAAGCAGTCCCATTGTCATAAGGAGCAGCGAAACAACACATAGCATTGTAAAAGCTGTATTCATAATCTGCGCGGCTTTTGCAGTATCCCCTTTTCCGCGGTTAATGGAAAAAAGTGGGGCACCGCCGCTTCCAAACAGGTTGGAAAAAGCAGTGATAATGATAATAATCGGAAAACAAAGTCCGACTGCGCCGAGTGCCGCAGTGCCAACACCGGGAATACGGGCAATATAGATGCGGTCTACGATATTGTAAAGAAGACTCAAAATCTGCGCAACAAGCATCGGAATTGCCGCATTTAAAATATTTCCGGTAATGGTTCCGTTTTCAAAATCAATCTGTTTCATGGAAATCCTCATTTCTGTGCATATCGGGGTTGAGTCATTTTGATTGAAATTAAGTATACCACGGATTATAATAAATGAAATAAATTATTTTGAGAGGGATGGAAAAATGAGAAAACAAAAAAATAAAGTAATTACAGGAATCCTGCTTGCTGTTATGTCAACCAGTCTGCTGACAGCCTGTGGCAATAAGACGACAGCAACACAGCCGCAGACGGAAGAGAAGAAGGAAACAACAGAGACGCAGGAGACAGAGACGCAGAAGACAGAGGCACAGGCGTCAGAGACGCAGGAGACAGAATCACAGGAAGAGAAGACACAGATACAGGAGACGACGAGTACAGAAAACGATGTGCAGCAGTCCGACAATGAAATTCCGGACGCATATGCAAAGATGCTTGATGAATATAAAACCATGATAGATGAGAAGTGGGATTTAGAAAAAATCAGTGAGGAAAATCTGTGCCCGATAGTTGCAGCATTTTATGAGGATAATGCAGCAGAGCAGACCGGATATTTATTGTATGATTTGAACGGGGATAACCAGCCGGAACTTCTAGTTGGGGAGACCGATACACAGGAGGCGGAAAACCGCATAATTTTTGACGCGTACACATTGAAGGATGGCGTTGCACAGCAGCTGTTTGTAAGTTATGAGAGAGACCGTTATTATCTGATTGAGGATGAGGCGGGAGCACGTATGATTGCCAATGAAGGTTCCAATGGTGCTGCAAGTTCAGGATGGATGTATTATACACTTGGAGAGGATGGTTTGCAGGTGGTACAGGCAATCATCTACGATGCCATGGCAGACGAGGAAAACCCGTGGTTTATGGCATATGATGACGACTGGGATGTCTCAAATGACGAAGGAATCGATGAGCAGACAGCGCAGGATATAATTGATGCAAATACGCAGAATTACGCGAAGCTCGATTGGATTCCATTGGGAGAGTAAGGCAGGTTATTGGTAATATTGCACAAAAAATTTCGGGCACTGTTGCGAAAGCGGCAGTGCCTGTGCTAATCTATAACAAAGCATATTTCTTGCGTGCATCTGTCAGAACGATGCACCGACAAACAGGATGAAGACATCCTTCTATATTCAAATCAGAAATTCAGAAATCTATGCTTTTATCCACATATTACAAAAGCAGGAGGACTGAATGGAACCTCCTGAAAGAGGGGGAAATTGAGTATGAGTACATTGCAGGAAAAGCCAACGGCAAATCGCAAGTATAAGGACACGGTGTTCCGGATGTTGTTTTCAGAAAAAGAACATTTGTTATCGCTTTACAATGCGGTCACGGGGAAACACTATGAGGACGCAGAGGCATTACAGATTGTTACATTAAAAAATGCGATTTACATGGGAATGAAAAATGACCTGGCGTTTCTGTTGGAGACGAATATTTATCTTTATGAGCACCAGTCAACCGTCAATCCCAATATGCCGTTGCGGAACCTGCTTTATATCGCAATCGAGTATCAGAAGTATGTCAGTGACAAATCGCTGTATTCGTCAAGCCTTGTAAAGATTCCGGCTCCGAAGTTTGTGGTGTTTTATAACGGAACAGATACTTTAGAGGATACCGTGGAACTGAAATTGTCTTCCGCTTATGAACACCTGGATGGAGAACCGGATTTGGAACTGAAAGTCATCCTGTTAAATATCAATGAGGGGCACAATAAAGAGCTGATGGAGCATTGTCAGATTTTAAAAGAGTATGCTATTTATGTGGCGAGAGTCCGTAAGTATGCGGCAGAGATGAAATTAGAGGATGCAGTAAATAAGGCAATCGAAGAATGTATTAATGAGGGAGTCTTAGCTGATTTCCTCCAGAAAAATCGCTCGGAGGTTAAGATGTGGAGTATATTAGAGTATGACCAGGAAGTAGAAGAAAAGAAGCTCAGGAAAGCAGAATATCAGGCAGGATTAGAGACAGGCAGGATCGAAGGCATTGAAATAGGAAAGAGCGAAGGAATCACGATAGGAAAAGATCAGGGGATTGAAATCGGCAGGAGCGAAGGAATCGAAATAGGAGAGGTTAGAATTCTTCAAAGTATCCAAAAATCCGGGTATCCACTGGAAAAGATAGCCGAGATGACCGGCAGACCGGTGGAAGAGGTAAAACGGATTCTTAAGGTGATGCCATAGCAGGTTTATGAAAGCGCAGGAGCAAAATTTACAACAAATTTGCACAATCACATATAAAAATCACTCAGATGGGAGACCATACGGAGAAGAGACTGCATGAAGAGACCGCAAGTTTTGCAATGAAAACAGCAATTAACTCGAATTGTAAGAAAAAACAGCGTATGCTATAATGTGACCACAATTGGTGAGAAGCCAATGAGACAGTATCAGAAGTTTAAATTTTATTAAGGAGGAAATCTTTATGCCAATGCAGATGGGGTTCCGTTGGTATGGGGAAGGCAATGACAAAATCAGTCTTTCCGATATCAAGCAGATTCCGGGTGTGACAAGCATCGTATGGGCACTGCACCACAAGCTGCCAGGGGAAGTCTGGACAGTTGAAGAAATTGCAGAAGTGCAGAAGCAGCTCGAACCGTACGGATTTAATATGGATGTGGTTGAGTCTGTAAATGTACACGATGACATCAAAATCGGTCTTCCGACCCGTGATAAGTACATCGCAAACTACATTGAAACCATTAAGAACCTTTCCAAGTTCGGAGTGAAAGTTATCTGTTATAACTTTATGCCGATATTTGACTGGACACGTACAGATCTGTTCCATCCGGTAGGAGACGGTTCAACTGCACTCTATTATGAGGCAAGCAAAATTCATGATGACCCGAAGGAGATGGCAGATTATATTTTAAATAATCTGGGCGGTATGACATTCCCGGGATGGGAGCCGGAGCGTATGGCAAAGCTTGATGAGCTTTTTGAAGCATATAAGCCGGTGACCAAGGAAGTGCTGTGGGATAATTTAAAATATTTCTTAGAGGCACTGATGCCGACCTGCGAGGAATGTGACGTCAGAATGGCAATTCACATGGATGATCCGCCATGGGATATCTTTGGACTTCCGCGTCTTTTAACCTGCGAAGAGAACATCGACCGCTTCTTAAAGATGGTGGACAACCCGTATAACTGTCTGACACTCTGCTCTGGTTCTTTAAATGCAGACCCGAAGAACAATGTGGCAGATATCGTCCGCAAGCATTGTGACCGTATCGCATTTGCGCATATCCGCAATGTAAAACACTTCCCGAATGGGGATTTCTCCGAAGCGTCTCATCGTGACTGTGACGGAGATACCGGTATTCTTGATATTCTGAAAGCATACCATGACTGTGGATTTGAGGGATATATTCGTCCGGACCATGGTCGTCACCTCTGGGATGAAAAGCCGGGCAATGTGCGTCCGGGTTATGGCTTATACGACCGTGCACTTGGTATTATGTATATGCTGGGTGTGTGGGATATGTTAGATAAGCTGGAAGGAAAATAAAGTAATCAATAATTGCGGCAGTCGCCAAGGTCTCGTGCAGGCACGGACTTTGGCTTGCTGCCCGCATAAATAAATAAAACGGAGAGCTGCATCAGCGCGGCTTTTGGGTAAAAAGTTCTTTGTATTCTTTGGGTGAAATGCCGTATTCTTTTTTAAATGCCCGAAAAAAACTGGTATAGTCTTTAAAACCAAACATCAGATAAATCTTTGTAATGTTGTCATTGCTGAGAATCGCATCCTTACACATGGAAAGACGTTTCTTGGTAATATACTGATGGATGGAAATTCCAAAATTATCCTTAAAAATATGCGAAATGTGATACTTGCTCACAAAAAATACCTTGGAAAGTTCATCTAAGGACAAGTCTTCTTCCAGATGGCCTTCAATATACTGGATGATGTTGTCATAGAGGGCGTCCGTTTCCTTACAGACGGCAGGATGTTCCGATTCATAGACGGTGCGGTTTAAATGCAGCATCAGGTCATTGACACAGAGTTCAATCTTTGCAGCTTTTCCGAAACGGTCAGCATGAATTTCCTCGATGAGACGGAACACCTTTGCCTGGAGTGCATTGAAGGCAAGAACATCATAGTGATAGATAAAACGTTCCGTATCTTTCACATGATTGATAAGGTAAACATAATCTTCGGAAATAGTTTTCAGTTTTTCACAGTAGTCCTGACTAATCCAGAAGACAAAGCGCTGATAGGGGACGCCGTCTTCTACATTGAAAACATGATGGCGGATGCCCGGTGGAATTAAAATCATGTCACCCGGTTTGAGGTGATAGTGCTTTTGTTCAATGGAGATGGTCACATTTCCTTCCAGAAACAGATAAAACTCATAGTAGTCGTGGGAGTGGTCCGTGACACCATAGAAATGATTATCATTGTAGTAATAGATTTCAAAATCCTTTGACAGCATATACTGTCGCTCATTAAACGGCGATTGTAATAGTTTTCGCATGGCAGTGCCCTCTGAAGAAGAAAAACAAACGGTATCAGTTAAAATTTAACATGGAATCGCAATTTTTGCAATATGAACAACAATTAACTCTATTGGATAATTACAGGAAAATCTTTTATAATAACAGTAACTCAAAGACGTAAAGAATATAGGGAAAGGAAAGAAAAAAGATGGAATTAAGTACACGTGGTTTACAAGACAAGGCGCAGTGGGAAGCAAAAGGCTATGCACTCCCGAAATTTGACCGTGAGGCAGTGACAAAGGCAACAAAAGAAAATCCGGTCTGGATTCATTTTGGAGCCGGAAACATTTTCCGTGCATTCCAGGCAAATGTGATGCAGAATATTTTAAATAAAGGCGAGATGGAAACCGGTCTGATTGTTGCAGAGGGATTTGATTACGAAATCATCGAGAAAATGAATCGTCCGCATGACGATTATTCGATTCTTGTGACTTTAAAGGCAGATGGAACAATTGAAAAGACGGTTGTCGGAGCAGTGGTAGAATCCTGTATCCTTGATTCCGAAAATGACAGGGAATACAGCAGATTAAAAGAAATTTTTGGCAAAAAATCCTTGCAGATGGCATCTTTTACCATTACAGAGAAAGGTTACAGTCTGGTAAACGGAAAAGGTGAAATGCTTCCTCCGGTAGTGGCAGACTTTGCAGCAGGACCGGAAAAGCCGGCAAGCTATATCGGAAAAGTGGCTTCCCTTTTGTATACACGTTTTAAAAACGGAGAGCTTCCGATTGCAATGGTATCAATGGATAACTGCTCCCACAACGGAGACAAGCTGTATGCTGCCATCAACGCATTTGCTGAGAAATGGGCAGAAAACGGACTGGTGGAAAAAGAATTTGTAAGCTATATCAATGACAGGGAAAAGGTTTCCTTCCCATGGTCCATGATTGACAAGATTACACCGAGACCGGATGCCTCCGTAGAGGAACTGTTAAATCAGGATGAGATTGACGGACTTGACCCGGTCATCACCTCTAAAAACACTTATGTGGCACCGTTTGTAAATGCTGAGGAGTGTGAGTACCTTGTCATTGAAGACTGGTTCCCGAACGGTCGTCCGGCGCTTGAGAAGGGCGGCATCATGTTTACAGACCGCGAGACAGTAGACAAAGTAGAAAAAATGAAAGTCTGCACCTGCTTAAATCCGCTTCACACAGCGCTTGCTGTATTTGGATGTCTGTTGGGTTACACTAAGATTTCCGATGAGATGAAGGATACAGAGCTTAGAAAATTAGTGGAGAGAATCGGATATGTAGAGGGACTTCCGGTGGTTGTAAATCCGGGCGTGTTAGACCCGAAAGAGTTTATCGACACCGTGCTTAATGTGCGCATTCCGAACCCGTTTATGCCGGATACGCCACAGCGTATTGCAACCGATACTTCACAGAAGCTTGCCATCCGTTTTGGTGAGACGATTAAGAATTATCTGGCATCTGCGGACAAGGATATCAGCAACCTGAAACTGATTCCGTTAGTACTTGCAGGCTGGATGCGTTACCTGATGGGCGTGGATGACAACGGTGACAAATTCGAGTTAAGCCCGGATCCGCTGCTTGACTCTGTCTGCCCGCTGGTTGCAGGTATCAAATTCGGTGATACGGATGTAGAGGAGAGCATCAGACCGCTGCTTACCAATAAGGCAATCTTTGGTGTGGATCTTTATGAAGCAGGTCTTGCTGATTTGACGGTAACTTACTTTAAAGAACTGATTGCAGGACCGGGAGCAATCCGCAAAACACTGGAAAAATATGTATAAACACTTTTCTATTTGCAAGAATCCATAAATTCGGTATAATAAACCTTAAGACAGATGGCAGCAAAGTTTGGAGAGGGTTTGTGGATGTATCGGATTGCAGTTGTGGATGATGACCGGGAATTTAGCGCAAAGCTGCGGGAATATTTAGAGCAGTATGCCAAAGAAAATGATGAGACGTTTGAGATAGAAGTGTTTTATGACGGGGCGGAAATTCTAAAGGATTATACGCCCCGTTATGAGCTGATTCTGTTAGATATTGAAATGCCTGCGGTAAACGGGATGGAGGCGGCACAAAAGATTCGTGAAATGGATGAATCAGTGGTGCTAATGTTCATCACGAATATGGCGCAGTATGCGATTCATGGCTACTCGGTGGGAGCACTTGACTTTGTGATGAAGCCAATCAGCTATTATCCGTTTTCCATGAAAATCAAACGTGCGTTAAAGCGTGTCCAGAAGAAGGAGATACCGACCATTCTTCTGACGACGTCTGATGGCGTTAAGCGGCTGAAAGTCAGCCAGATTTATTATGTGGAAATTCAGGGGCATATGCTCCATTACTATACCGAGGAGGGAGAATTTGTGATGCGCGGAACCTTAAGCTCCGTGGAAAAAACGCTTCCGTCCTCTTTGTTTGTAAAATGTAACCATTGGTATTTGGTGAACCTGATGCATGTGACGGAGGTTCGCAAGAACACGACTGTAGTAGGAAACTTTGAGCTGGAAGTCAGCAGACGAAATCGTGCCGGATTTTTAAAGGCACTGGCGGAACACATGGGAGGAAATGCCTGATGGTTACAAGTATGTACTGGTTTTATATTATGATGGCGTTCTGGATTTCAGGGATGATTTTTGCACTTCCTGCGGAGCGGAGAGAGCACTTTGGATGGAGACTGACGGCATGCACAGTTGGGCTGCTTGGATTCAGTCTCCTGCTTTTTTTTCTGCCGTGGGGAAATTATGTCGTAAAAGATGCTGTTTTTATGGTCGGCGGCTGTATTTTACTCTGTATCTGTATTCATGGCTGCTGGGAACTTTCATGGTCAGTCTCCTGCTATGATACGGTCTGGGGCGTGTCCGTCTGGCAGATGAATATTGAAGCAATAACGGTTCTGTTACTATGCCGCAGGAATGTACTGGGACGATATAAATGGGAACTCTTTTTGTTTCTGTTGTACTTTGTGGTATCTTATTTTATCTGCAGCCAGACCATTGCAAAATGGATGCCGGAAGGAAGAAAAGCACAGCTTGGACCGCGGCAGATGAGTCTTACCATTCTTTTGTTTTCTGTCATCAACATGGTATCGTTCCACGACTGGATTGGGGTGGGAGCGTCCCTGCCGACCGAATGGGGTTATTTTTTCCTGCTACAGTTAGTCTGCATTGTGGTACTTTATCTCGAGGGAGAACTTTTCAAAAAAAGTCAGATGAAGCAGGAGATGGAAATGTTAAATTTCCTCTATACGACGCAGAAGGAGCAGTACCGGCTGTCAAAGGAAAATATTGCACTTATCAACCACAAATGCCATGATTTGAAACATCAGATTCGTGCGCTGCGGAATGCAAATCAGGAAGAACTTGACCGCTATCTCGGAGAGATTGAGGATTCTATCAAGATTTACGAGGCAATTGTAAAAACCGGGAATGATGTGTTTGACACGATTCTGACAGAGAAAAGTCTTTACTGTAAGGACAGGCAGATACAGGTGTCCTGCGTGGCGGATGCCGGGCAGCTCTTGTTTATGGATCCGATTGATTTGTATGCCCTGCTAGGCAATGCGATGGACAATGCAATCGAGGCGGTTGAGAAGTTTACGGAAACGGAAAAACGCCAGATTGATGTCATGATTTACAGAAAACAGAATTTTATGGTGGTCAATATTTTAAATCCGCTTGCCGAGTCTTTAACTTACCGGGACGGACTTCCGGTGACTACGAAAAAAGATTCGGATTTTCACGGATACGGGCTTCGCAGTATGCGCCAAATCTTGAAAAAATACAACGGATTTTTGAATGTAAGCGAGGAAGACGGCTGTTTTTCCTTAAAAATGCTCATACCAATCGGAATCCGGTGACCACTTAGGACATATTTAAGACCACTTGGGGTAAACCCCTTGTGAAAAATATATCAAACCTATAAAATGAAAGCATCAGAACACGAGAGACAGGCAACAATGCGGGAGGATGCTTTATTTTGTTAAGAAAAATTCAAAAACTGATGAAGGACTGGACCTTCATCTATCATGACAACACGAAAACAGTACTGGATTTACCGCATACGTGGAATGCCATAGACGGGCAGGACGGTGGAAATGATTACTGGAGAGGCACTTGCAGCTACGAAAAGAACTTTAAAAAGCCGGAATTTGATTCCGAAAAAGAACAGGTTTATTTGCAGTTTCATGGGGTGAACGCGAGCGCACGCGTTGTTTTGAACGGAAAAGAAGTCTGCACGCATGACGGCGGATATTCGACGTTCCGCAAGGATGTGACGGAGCTTTTGGAAGCGGAAAATCATCTTCTGGTCTACGTAGACAACAGCGTGAACACAAAAGTTTATCCGCAGAAAGCAGATTTTACCTTTTATGGCGGAATCTATCGGGATGTAGAGCTTTTAACCGTTTCTAAGAATCATTTTGAACTCGACTACTATGGTGGGCAGGGAATTTGTGTTACGCCGGAGGTTATCGGAAGCGATGCAAAAATCCGTGTGCAGACCTGGAACAATGCACCGGAGGGAACGGTAAAGGTGACACTGCTTGATGCAGAGGGCAATGCGGTTGCGGAGGCAGATGGAACAGATACGACAATCGAAGTAAAGAACGTGCATCTTTGGGATGGTGTCAAGGATCCGTATCTTTACACGGTAAAGGCAGAGCTTTTTGTAAACGGTGAGATTGCAGATGGGGTTGTGACAAACTGTGGTGTCCGTTATTTTAAGTTTGACCCGGATACCGGATTTTATTTAAACGGAAGACCGTACAATCTCCACGGAGTATCACGCCATCAGGATTTCAAGGGCATCGGAAATGCGATTACAAAAGAACATCATGAGCGTGATATGGAGCTGATTCGGGAAGTCGGTGCCAATACGATAAGACTGGCACATTATCAGCATGACCAGTATTTTTATGACCTCTGTGATAAATATGGAATGGTGGTATGGGCAGAAATTCCATATATATCCGAGCATTTAGCAGACGGAAATGACAACACGGTTTCCCAGATGAAGGAGTTAGTTGTCCAGAATTACAACCATCCGTGTATCGTGACCTGGGGATTGTCCAATGAGATTACAATTTCGGGAAGACGTTACCGCAGACAGATGTTAAAAAATCATCACGAACTGCAGAAGATGGTAAAAGAGATGGATCCGACCCGTGTGACGACCCTTGCCTGCTATGCGGTATGTCCGCACTGGCATCCGGTGGCACATATTTCAGACATCGTCGGATGGAATCTTTACCTTGGCTGGTACATTCCGGGCTTTTTCTTAAATGACCTGTGGATAAGTTTATGGAAATTCTTATATCCGAAGCGCTGTCTTGGATTTTCCGAGTATGGGGCAGAAGGGATGCCAAATCTTCACAGTGGAAAACCAAAGCGCGGTGACAACACCGAGGAATATCAGAATAAATATCATGAATATATGCTGGAATGTTTTAAGAGACATCCGTATATGTGGGGAAATTATGTCTGGAATATGTTTGATTTTGCGGCAGATGCGAGAAATCAGGGTGGTGAGCCGGGCATGAACCACAAGGGACTTGTGACATTTGACAGAAAGCTGAAAAAAGACTGCTTCTATTTATATAAGGCATACTGGACCGAAGCACCGTTTGTCTATCTGGCAGGAAGAAGATATGAATACCGCACCGAAGCGGTGACAGAAATTACAGTGTACTCCACCTGTGGAGAGGTATCACTTTACAATAATGGAAAACTTGTGGAAACCAAAAAGGGAGAGCGGGTTTTCAAATTTAAAATGAAGATGGAGAATGAAAACCATTTGGAAGTAAAAGCAGGTGACTGCACAGATACCGCTGTAATTTACAAAACAGACAGACCACGTCCGGAATATTCGGCTGCAAGAGTGGACAGTTCCAACTGGATGTAAGCGTTTGATAATGTTTTAAAGAGAGAGTATGGGAGGAAAATGAAATGGACAAAGAGTTAAAAGCTCAGAAGAAGACGCTCAAAAAAGCGTACAAAAAGGCGCGAAGAAAATCGCACGGATTATGGAAATTTTTTACCTGGTTCAGTGCACCGATTGCAATTGTCATAATAATGGTAATGGTGGTATTATCAACATTTGACAATACCGTGGCATTGTTTGTGGGAGGAACCTTCTGGAAATTAGAGAATGAAGACCCGGAAGCAATTTATTATGAAAATGATTTTGAGACAGAAGAAGAGCGCAACGCAGTGGGTTATGAGCTGGTAAAACAAGTCGAGGCAGAGGGTGCAGCACTGCTGATGAATGCAAATGGGGCACTGCCGCTGGCAGAAGGCTCTAAAGTCAGCCTGTTTTCCACCTCTACCGTTAATCTTGTATACGGTGGAACCGGTTCTGCAAACGTAGATGCCTCTAAGGCATTAGATTTGAGAACTGCCTGCGAGATGTCCGGACTTAGTGTCAATACCACACTCTGGGATTTCTACAAGACCGGTGACGGTGCGCAGTATGTGCGTAACAACGGTGGATTCTCCGGTGGTGAGACCATCAATGAGGCACCATGGTCTGCTTACACGGATGAGGTGTTAGCTTCCGTGGAAGAATATAATGATGCGGCAGTTGTAGTGTTATCCCGTGTGGGAGGAGAGGGTGCTGACAGTGAATACCAGACAGCAAATTACCTTGCACTCGATGACACAGAGCGTGAAATGCTTGCAGAGTTAAAGAACTTAAAGGATGCAGGAAAACTGAAAAAGATTATCGTATTGTTAAATACCTCCAATGCACTTCAGCTGGATTTCTTACAGAATGATGCGTATGGTGTGGATGCAGTGCTCTGGATTGGCGGTGTCGGTATCGCCGGTACGGATGCGGTAGCAGATATCCTTGCCGGAAAGACCAATCCATCCGGAAGCCTTGTTGATACCTACTGCTATAACAACTATTCAAGCCTTGCAATGAAAAATTTCACTCCGGTGACTTACGCAGGCTATGAAGAGGGACTGATTCCGGAAAATGCAAGCACCTATATGATTTATCAGGAAGGTATTTATGTAGGTTATAAATATTACGAGACACGTTACGAAGATTATGTTATGGGAACCGGAAATGCCGGAGAGTACGCATACGGAGACGATGTGGCATTTGCATTCGGCCACGGTTTAAGCTATACAGATTTTGAATACAGTGATGTAAGTGTAAGTTATGATGCAGCAGCAGGAACCTATACAATGAACGTCACCGTTACCAATACCGGTGATTTACCGGGAAAAGAGACTGTACAGGCTTATGTGTCAAGCCCGTACACCCAGTATGACATTGATAATAAGGTAGAAAAGGCTTCTGTCAGCCTGGTTGGCTTTGCAAAGACAGAAATCTTAGAACCGGGTACTTCCGAGACACTGGCAATTGAAATTGACGGAGACTATGTGGCAAGCTATGACGCATACGGCGCAAAGACCTATATTCTGGATGAAGGTGATTATCTTTTTGCGGCAGCGACCGATGCACATGATGCGGCAAATAATGTACTGGCTGCAAAAGGTTTCACACCGGAAAACACCGACGGCCGTATGGATGCAGAGGGAAATGCAGACCTGGTTGCTGTATGGAATAACCCGGAATTAGATACCACTACCTATGCAGTCAGTGACAACGGAACTGCAATCACAAACCAGTTAGAGGGCGCTGACCCGAACTTAAATGATGCGGTAGAGGAAGAAGTTGTCTTTACTTCAAGAAATGACTGGATGGGAACAATGCCGTCTGACGAGGCGCTTGTGCTGACTCTGACAGACGCATTAAAGGATGCACTTCAGGATGTGCAGTATGACCCGGCAGATTATGAGGACGTTGAGATGCCGACATTAGGCGCAAAGAACGGACTTACGCTTTACGATATGATTGGTCTTGATTATGATGATCCGAAGTGGGAGGAACTGTTAGACCAGCTCACATTCGACGAAATGGTAACACTGATTGGAGATTCCTTCCACTGGACGATGCCAGTAAAATCTATAGAGGCACCGGGTACCCGTGATGAAAACGGACCACAGGGATTAACCGTAACATTATTTGGAGCAGGACTGAATGTCCAGACAACTGCGCTGACTTCTGAGGATGTTTTAGCCGCAACTTTCAAGATAAGTTTTAGAATGAAATTCGACAGGAGATATTAAATCTCAAGCCGGATTTCATTTTTTATATACGGGAAAATGAAAAGCGCGTTTAGAGACTAAAAATCTCTGGACGCGCTAATTTTTTTACCCAGAAAGGAGCGGGAGCGGTGGCGAGAAAATACAAAAGACTGTGCTATAAGGACAGACAGACCATAGAGAATATGAGCAAGGCGGGCAGCAGGGTAATTGAGATAGCGGCGGCGCTGGGAGTGCATAGGGACACGATTTATAAAGAGCTTACCCGCTGCGGAGCCACGCAGGAAACTTATAGCGCAGACAAGGCACAGAAAACACTTTAACCAAAGGAAAAGAAAGGGTGGAAAACCATGAAAATTGCGAACTACGAAAAAATGCAGCCGGGAGATTTGGTGCAGGTTCCGCGCACACAATTTGCGCCTATGCGTCGAGGCTGGAACGGTTGGTTATTCAGTGAGGCCGTGGTACTTAGAAAAACGAGAGGCAAAAAGAGCAATAGGCCAATGGTAGTAGTAGAAATGAGAATGCCAGGAGGGAGAAACGATTACAGAACAGCAGAAAAGACATTTTACGCAGAATACGTATTTCAAACAAATGCGGCAGAGAACGCAAAGCGTTTTATGGATAAGGACGGAGTAACAACGAGAGAAGATTTTTACAGCTTCATACAGCAAGAAGATGTTACGGGCTGCGATTGGATAAAGTTTTTAGTTGATAAGGGATTTCTCTTTTAGTAAGCGACGGCGGCGGTTGCCGCCAGTAAGCGCCTTTAATTTAGTGGAAGAATACCGCAGCCGGACGAGGCGGGGCGCTGGTTCAATTCCAGCAAGGCGTATTTGTAGCAGGTTTGGCAGACCTGCGGCAGAGGACGGCAGGCAAATAGCCGTATCTGTATACTGTGGAAAAATAGCAGCGGTCATACCAGCTATAGAGTATGTGGCAGGTCAACAGGTTTTTAAGCAGCTTTTTTAATGCGAAAAAGCGCCAACACAGTAAATATACGCCAGAGTAGGAGCGCGGAGGCAGTGAAGCAGATAAGAGCGCCGCCGCAGGAGGAGAGGCAGAGAATGAGGTACGCGGTCATTATACTTACCGACAGCACAGAGGCAATAGCAGAACATAAGAGAGCGGAGAGGCACAGGCGCAGGCGGGAGAAGCTGCGCAGGCAGAGGCGCTGGTATTTTATCAAGCAGAAATTAACGGGCATAGCAGTGCTGGCCTTTACAGCGTTTGCGGTATGGCTGCTGGACGGAGACGCGACAATAGCGGTATTGACAGTACCGCTGGGGATGTATCTGGTATTCAGCCGGGAAATGCTGATAACGAATAATTTTTACTGGCAGACGAAAGAGAGGGAAAAGCGTGGTACAGATTTTGGAACTGTTTGGAGGGATAGGCAGCCCGCGTTGTGCGCTGCGGAATATCGGGATACCCGTAAAAGCCATAGATTACGTTGAAATCGACGAAAAGGCGGTGCGTTCCTATAATGCTATGTTTTCAGAGGAATTGCGATATAAAACGCAGAGCGTTGTAGGCTGGAATTTAAAGCCGGATATTCTGATACACGGCAGCCCATGCCAAGACTTTAGCATAGCAGGACATCAAGGGAAAGCAAAGGCAGAGGGAGGACGGATAAACAGAGGGAAAGGCGCAGACGAGGGCAGCGGAACACGCAGCAGCTTAATGTGGGAAACCATTCACATTATAGAGCAAATGGGAGAATGGCGGCCAAGGTACGTTATCTGGGAGAACGTAAAGAATGTACTAAGCCGATACATGAGGGCAAATTTTGACAGGTACATAAAGGAAATGGAGCGGCTGGGGTATAGCAGCAGTTTTAAGATTTTGGACGCGCGCGAATTTGGTTTACCGCAGGCAAGGGAAAGAGTATTTACCGTATCGACGCTGGGAGAAAAAGCATTTTCCTTTGACGATTTGATAAAAACACCAATGAGGGATATAAAAGAGTTTCTTTTACCGGACGCGCCGCCAGTGTACGACGTTACGCAGCCGAGCGTATTAAGCGTGATAGGGGAAAAGGGCATAAGGCGCGCAACAGTGATACAGGACTATGCCTATACAATAACAGCCAGACAGGACAGAACGCCTGCACAGGTAATTGATATGGGAAACGGACGCTACAGGTATCTTACAGAATTGGAATGTTGGCGCTTGCAAGGATATACCGACGAGGATTTTAAAGCGGCAGCGGCAGTGCATGAAAAAAACGGGCGGTATAAAATGGCGCTTTATAAGCAGGCGGGCAATAGCATACCCGTACCGATTTTCGAGAGCCTGTTTAGGAAAATTCTGCTTAACCAGACGGAAAGGAGCCGGGATAATGGCGATATTCAGGGAAGTTAAAACAGAAGTGTATTGTGATGTGTGCGGAAAATACATTATCAGCTGGAAAAGCAAGGGGGCGGGGGTAAGCAGACTATGGGCGGCGTATTATGCAAGGCAAAGAGGCTGTACCACAGGAAAACAGATTATCTGCAAGGAGTGCCGGATAAAGAAAAGGATAAAGGCTTGTAGCCTGCAAAAGAAATGGGGAGCTGCACAAAAGGACGCAGACGGCAGTTGTTTAGGATTTTCAAATGAAAATGACGACGAGCCAATAGATAAATGTAAGAACTGTATAGCGTGTAGCGCTTTTGATTGGGAGGAAGAAAGGAGGCGCTTAAGCATATGAGGAAGAACCGCAGACATACCAGAGAAAACAGGATACTTAAGGCGCTAATACGTGCGGCAGCAGGCGCAGCGGCGTTTATAGCAGCGCTGGTATTACTGCTTATGCTTATCTGGTGGAGAGGGCAGCAGGCAGAGCCGCAGACGGACGAGCAGGTAGCAGAGGTTATGCAGCAGGAGCAGGCGGAGCCGCTGGTTATTGAGATACCAGAGCCAGCCACAAAAGGAACCATAACCATATATACACAGGACGGCGCGGTATATGGATATTACGGAGAAACCACGATAAACAGCGACGGAAGCACAGGGCAGGACATTGATATAGTGTGTGCCGGATATTTGGAGGGATTTTTAGAACACGGAGAGCCGGAATATACAGAGGAAAGCGAGGGAGAATGGAGTGAGTGAGGTTTACATACGGAGCCAGAACAGAGAAAAGTTGTACCGTTTTGGAATTTCCTTTAATGCGCTGGAATACAGCGAGAAACAGGATTTTAAGAGAGGAAAAGAGGCGGAGGTACACCATACAATCTGCATTTCTGACGGCTGCTTAGAGGAGATAGCAGAGTATGAGAGTAAGGAACGCTGCTTAGAAGTGCTGGACGAGATACAGCGCGTATGCGCCCAGTATTTGACGTGGAGCGGCGGGGCAGCGTTAATACGCGGTGGCATGGATATACAGCCGGGAGCGGTGGCAATACCGCGCGTCTATGAAATGCCGGAGAAATAGCATGGCAGAAATCATATTGCACCCGCAGCACCCAGACTATTGTAAAGAGTGTGTTTACCACGACGACAAAAACGGGGCTTGCATGAGCAAGGATTACGCACAGAACAGCTATAAGGTAGTATGCGTTTGGCATTACTGCAAATATAAGCGAAAAAGGGAGGTATGAGCGTGAAATACAGGTATTACAGCACGCAGCGCCCGGTCACGCCGGGGGCGTATCCAAAGCCAAAGAATAACCCGGCTATGCTTATTCATAATTTCAGCAGCAGGGAATATGTGCCGGAGATTGGGCGGCAGGCGTGGGGATATGTGGAGTATGACAGGCCGCTTGAAAACGAGGATATAGACGGGTACGAGCTGACACCCGCCGCATTTTTCTCTTAATCATGGCGCAGGAGTTTAGAGAGATAAGCCCGGAGCTGGAACGCGTGGCATATAAAGAGGCGTGGAGCATTGAGAGTATGGAGGCACACGGAGCAGGCGGGCGAGGGGTAACGTACATAGGCAGTAAGATAAGCGGAGCATTGGACGGGGACGAAAGGAACGGGCGGCTTGTCTTTGATTATTACCGGGACACAGCGGGCGCATGGTGGTTTGAAAACCGCGCGTTATTGCCGTCCGGGGACATTGTAAGCATGGATATGTACCTATTTGGGTATGAGGGCAAACGAAAGAAAGGAGAGCGGCAGCAGTGGAAAAGATGAAAAAGCCGGATTTTCTGGGAGAAATCAATAAAGAGATTTTAGAGGAATTGACAAAGCGCGGGAGAGCGCGGAACGTGGCGGGGCTGGTGGGAGAGGTTAAGGAGTTGGCGGAGGTTACGCAGATATGCGGCCTGCCGTTTGCCGGGTATCTGGGGAAAATCGAGATACCGAGGCCGAGCGGGATAAAGGACGAGGTAGCGGTAGCCTTTGAGCAGGACACGCCGTATAAGGCGGCACAGGGAGAACTTGACGTATTGCAGGAATTTGCGCCGGGCAGCAGGCTTTTAATCACAGGGAAGATACAGACGCTTAAGGACTTTGAAACAGGAAAGTACCTTGTATTTATTCTGGCTGATTATGTGGCCGCAAGCCCAAAGGCAGAATTTCAGAACGACGTAGCCATAACGGGCGAGATTGTGTTTAAGCCGACGCACAGGGAAACGCCCAGAGGCAAGCGTATTTCAGACATTTTCATAAAGGTACAAAAGGAATTTGCGCCGGGCAGCTGCTTTATTCCTTGTATCTGCTGGCAGGAAACCGCAGACGAGGTGGCAGGCTGGGAGCAGGGAACCAAAGTAAGGCTTTTAGGCAGATACCAGAGCCGGGAATATGATAAGGAAGTAGCAACGTATTACGCTGGCGGAAAAGAGGCTTTCCGGGAGACGGAGCGCCGGACTGCTTACGAGCTTTCCGTACAGTTGATAGAGAAAATGGAGGCAGGGAATGAGAAGTAAAACATTTATAAAACCAGACGGAGCGGCAGAAATGCAGCAAATTAGTATAGAAATATGCGGAAAGGGCGGAGCTACAGGAATTAAAGCTGTTACACAGCTGGCAAACATGGTAAATAGCTTGAAAGCCTGCAAAACGCCGCAGGAAGTGTACGACAGGTACATACAGATTACAGGGTATTGCAAATGCTGTCTTGACTGTGAGTTTATCGACGAGAAAAGCGCTGATGATTTAATGTGCTTAGCTGCATATCTGGCAGGGAATGAGCAGGCCAGAGCGGAGGCGCAGCAGAGGGCAAAAAGAGCCGGAAAGGGCAGAGCATGAAGCGGGTATATATTTGCAGCCCGTACCGGGCAAAGGACGGCGCGGAGCTGGACAGAAACATAGAGTACGCACAGGCACTTACAAAGCAGGCGCTCAATGCCGGATTAGCGCCGATAACGCCGCATTTATATATGACACAGTGCTTAGACGATAAAAAGCCGCAGGAGCGGGCGCAGGGAATGGCTGCGGGTATGGCGCTGCTTAAGACCTGTGATTTTGTCATAGCTGGCGTGAAATATGGAGTAAGCGAGGGCATGAGCCGGGAGATACAGACGGCGGACGGGCTGGGTATCGAGGTAGTAAACGCAGACAGGCTGGCATTTAAGCTACTGGACGATAGGCGGCAGGAGGAAATAAAAGCAGAAAGATACGCGAAAATAAACTGCTGCAATTTCTGCAAAGGGAGCAGGTTACATACCTGTACTGGTTATGATTGCAGATTACCATACCGGGCGGCCTATGAGTTTGCGATTACGCACACAGAACTTTTGTAAAGGAGATTTAGGAGAATGAGGAAATTAAGACGGGCAGTATTGAGAAATGAGGCAAACAGATTGAGCCATTACGGGCAGAACGGAAAGAGTATTGCAATTTTCCGCAGCCTGTGGGCGGATTACAAGGAACTGAAACGCCATAAGGCGGCAGAAGCCGCAGAAAACGGCCTGCTGGCGCAGATTAAAGCAATCCGCAAGAAGAAAGCGGCAAAGCGGCTGTAAATCCATGACAACAGTAAAAAGCCCCTACGGTACGGGAATACCATAGGGGCTAAGCTATACAGCTTTTCAACCTAAGACCAGTATAAGCATTGTATGGCGAAAAGTCAAGGAATTACACGGGCTGAAATGCCTGTTTTACCACTTGATAAAAGTATTAACTATCCGACAGGGAGGATAAAAATATATGCCATACGTAGAGAGGATAACAAAGGCTGGAAAGACCATAGAGGTAGAGCGTTACTTTACCAGCAGATATAAAAAGCCGGGGATAAAGAGAGGGGATAAGGTTAAGCCCACAAAGGAGCAGCAGGTAAAGGTAAATACCAGACAGGCAGAAAGAAAGCTGCGTATCTTGATGAACGCTAATTTTGGCTATGGAGATTATCACGTCATACTGGACTACATACGGGAGAAAGGCAAAGAACCAAGGAGCCGGGAGCAAATGCGGGAGGATATAGATATATTCCTGCGGGAACTGCGAAAAGAGTACCGGAGACAGGGAAAAGAGCTTAAGTATATACACGTAATGGAGATAGGCGACAAAGGGGCGAGACATCACCACCTTGTCATAAACCAGATAGACACAAAGGTATTGCAGCAGTGCTGGTATAAGGCTTATGAGGGGCACAACAGGGTAAAGGTTTTTCCGCTGGACGATACCGGGAATTATGCGAAGCTGGCAAGCTATTTTATCAAGTATACGGACAAGCATAGAACGAAAGAGGACGGGGCGCTACAGGGTAAGCGCTGGAATTGCAGCAAGAACCTTGTGAGGCCGGAGCCGGAGATAAGGATAATAACAGAGCGCGCATGGTTTAAGGCAGAGCCGAGGGCGATAAAAGGGTATTACGTGGATAAGGACAGCGTAAGCAAGGGAATACACAGCCCGGATTATTACGGGTACGGATATTTCAGATATACGCTTGTAGAAATCGAAAAGGACGGAGGATAGAACGATATGGGAAAAGTGATTTTGATAGCCGGAATTGTATTTATAGCGCTGGCCGTTATAGAAATCGTCTGGTTTATTCTGCGGGGGATTACGTCGGGTATCAATCAGTGCCACGAATGGGAAGAAAACCAGGACAAAAAGGAAAGCGAGGAGACGCGGGAACATGAGAAACTTTAGACTGGACGACGAGAGCGGGCAGCAGGAGGCGCTTTTCAGCTGGGCGGCCTACAATACTGGGCGTATGCCGGAGCTGGAATATATGCACCACGTCCCAAACGGAGGAAAGCGGGACGCGGCGACGGCAATAGCACTGAAACGGCAGGGAGTAAAGGCAGGAGTGCCGGATGTTTGCTTACCAGCACCGAGGGGGATATACCACGGGCTTTACATAGAACTTAAGGCCGGGAAGAACACGACAACGGCAAAGCAGAGGAGCTGGTTAGACTACCTGCGGAAGCAGGGATATTTTACGGCGGTATGCTACGGCTGGCAGACAGCGGCAGAACTGGTGGAGCGGTATTTACTGCATACCGGGCAGCTGGGAGAGCCGGGGCAAACGCTGGGGAAAGCGTGACAGAACAAAAGAGTAGGGAACATACAAACAGCTGCGCCCGGAGGCGGCGCAAGAAAGCGAGGTAAAGAATGAGGACAGTAAGCATTTTGAATTTAAAGGGAGGAGTAGCCAAGACCTTTACGGCGGTAAATATGGCTTATGAGCTGTACCGCAGAGGCTTTAAGGTACTGCTGGTTGACAATGACAAGCAGGGGAATTTAAGCCGGGCGTATGGGAGATATGACGCAGAGAGCGTAGCGCCAGTAAGCAGGATTTTAAGCGGGGACTGGCGGGCAGCGGTAGAACTGATACAGCACACGGATTACGAGGGATTAGATATTCTTACAGCCAATATGTCACTTATGGGCGCTACGTGGCAGCTGACGGCGGAGGAGGCGGGAAACCAGATAGACCGCTTTAAGCGGTTTATGGAACACGCGGACTGGGTAAGCGGGTATTACGATTACTGCATTATCGACAATCCGCCAGATATAGGGCTTAACGTGGTAAATGCGCTGGCAGTAACGGACGAGGTTATAGTACCTGTGAAGATTGATGAATGGGCGCTTGACGGGCTGGACGTTCTGGCGGAGCAGATAGAGGACGCGAAGCAGATTAACCCGCGCCTCTGCCTGCGGGGGATACTGATTACAGCATACCAGAATACGGACGGAGAGGCAGCGGGAAAGGACTGGCTGGAACGGCAAAAAAGAGAGGCACATATAACAGGGGAGCCATACTACAGTATTTTGGGAGTTATCCGTTATTCCAGAAAAGTAGCAGAAAGCACATTTAATTTCAAGCCGATTTATGAATATAGCCCCTGCTGCGGAGCGGCGCAGGATTATAAAAAATTTGTGACACGGTACACCGGGAGGACAAGATAGGTAATGGAAAACGAAAAGAAGTTTTGCCCGTTTAAATGGCAAATAGTGACAGGATACAGAAATGGCAATAGAAAAGTGCAATCAAGGTTTGAAAAGTGCAGCGGCAGTAAATGTATGGCATATAAAGAGGGTGTTTGTTTGCGGCTGAAAGATGTTAAAGAGAAGAAAGCGAGGTAGAGGGTATGGCAAAGTTTGGATTTAACGACATTCTGAACGCAAAGAGTAAGGCGGCGGGAGCAGGAACGGTTACGGACTATACGGAAATCTGGTTAAATCCGCATGATGTGAAGCCGTCCGAAAATAATTTTTACTCACAGGAGAATATAGAGGAGCTGGCAGACAGCTTTTTAGCAGTAGGCCAGCAGCAGCCTACGGTACTGGGGAGGATAAACGGAGAGTTTCGCATAGTAAGCGGACACCGCAGAAACCTTGCAAATATTATGAACCTTGAACGGGGACATGAAGAATATAAGCGCGTCCGTTATCTTTACAAGGATATGACGGCGGCTATGCTGGACTTATCGCTGATTATTGGAAACGCATATAACAGGGAGCTTACACCGTGGGAGAAAACCCAGCAGGCGCAGAAGCTCAAAGAGGCGCTTTTACGGGCAAAGAAAGAGGACGGATTAGAGATTACCGGAAAGCTGCGGGATATTATCGCTGATTTGATGAACGAGAGCAGCACAAACGTAGCCAGAATGGATAGTATCAACAAAAATGCCACGCCGGAGATTAAAGAGCAGTTTGCACAGGGGAATATAGGCATATCCGCTGCGTATGAGGCGGCAAAGCTGACACCAGAGGAGCAAAAAGAGATAGCGGAGCAGGCGGCAGCAGGCGCAGACATAAGGGCAAAAGAGATAGCGGCAAAGGTGGCAGAGAAAAAAGCCGGGGACGATTACGAAACGCCGCACCCGGAAAGCATAACGTCCCTGTGCTATTCCTGCCTGCACTATAAAGACTGCAACGTAAAGACGGGAACCTGCGAGAAATGCGACCAGTACATAGATAAAGCAGAGGCAGAAAAGACGGAGGAGCAGCGATATAGTGAGGAGCAGGACAAAATAGACCGGGAGACAAAAAAGAAGCTGCGGGAGCAGGCAGACCGGGAGAAAATGGAGCATTTACCGAGCGACAGGGGAACGGGGCGCAAGGTACATGATATAAAGATTGCAGCAACGTATTATGACGACGTAGTAAGCGGGAAAAAGCGTTTTGAACTGCGAAAAAATGACAGAGGCTATAAGGCGGGAGAAAGCCTTAATATGCTGGAATTTAAAGACGGGAAATTTACAGGGCGCACAATAAGCGCAGATATTACCTATATGCTGCAAGATTATACCGGGCTGGCAGAGGGTTATTGTATTTTGGGGATTGAAGTAACGGGGCATACAGGGGATATGTCCGAAACGGACACCAAGATACCGGGACAGTTAAGTTTTGGCATGAACCCGCCAGAGGTAGACATAGAGGAGGAACGATAGAGAATGAAATATAGGCAGTGGAAAAAGAATTATAAAAAGCGTTACGGAGTAAATCCGCCGCCAGAGATTGACAAGCGAAAGCGCAGAAAACAGGTAGCAAGGGCATTAAACGCCCTTGCTTATGCTGATTTAATAAAGGCAGCGGAAAAGGCGACAGATACAATTACAAATGTGATTGCAGAATTTATGCGGGCATTAGGGAGAGGCTGCGATACAGCGGGAACAGTTTTTAGAAATGCGGCAGACGCAATAAAGCCGCTGGATATAAAAGGGCGTATTTTTAGCTGGGAAGTGCGAAGCTACGGAACTGATTTATACGCCGTCTATGAAATAAATGCGCTGGGAGGGGCAGACGAGCTTAGAGCGCTTACGCACAGTAAGAGCGCTGCGGAGAAAATAGCAGAACTTTTGGAAAACGACCAGATAGAGCATTTTAAGGCGACCTGCCCGGAACGGGTAGTAAAAAGAGACGATGGCATAGACGTTTTGGATTATGCGGGTATAGTTGCGAATACAGGGGAGGCGAAAATGTGCAAAGAAACGCGGAAAAATGGATTTACGGAGAATTGACAGGAGAGGACAAAGAAATTTTTGGAAAGATTGAGGAGGCGTTAGGATTTAGGCTATTTGTCTGGCAAAAAAGTTTTTTACTGACAGGACGCTTTAGACGAATGGGAGCGACAACGGCGGAATGTTTGCGCGATTTGCTTTTTAAGGGAATGGAGCCGCTGGATTTTTACAGGTATCCGCCAAACAGCAAAAGAGAAAGGATAGAAAGAGAAGAACTACGGAAAATCAAGGAAAAGTTGGACGCAGCAGGAATTAAGACACGGCCAATTTTTTGGAATGAGAGCGATAGAGCAAGGTATCACAGGGAGCAAGGCGCACCGGGAAGGTGTGAAAGCCCGGATTGTAAAAACTGCCCGTTTCCACCTTGTGAGAAAGGAGGGCGCAGGATATGACGGATTTTTTATTGATAATCATAATAATTTTACTGCTTGCGATATTTGGGCGGCTGGAAAATGTGGGAAAAGGAGAAAAAGACAATGCAGGTAAAAGAGACAGAAAATAAGAGCGTAAAAGTGGAAGAAATGACGGGGCGGGAAATCAAAGCAGGAAACGGAGAGCTGACAGAGGAGGGAGAAAGCCCAAAGGGCGAAAGCTGGGTAGCAATTCCAGAGGCGGAATTAGAGGGGCTGATACAAAAGGCAGCGAAAGCGGCGGTATCAGAATTTAAGCGGCAGGAGGAAAAGGATAAAAAGAGGGATAAGTATCACAACACTTTTGCCCTTATGAAATGTTACCGTGACGCGGTTTTCCATATCGAACACGCAGTAAGTGACGGGGAGCAGCTGGGACTTGCCGGAATGACAGAGGAGCAGCAGAGGACGTATTTAGAGAGCGTGCGCCGGAGCAGGTTTAAAACGCTGATTATGACAGCACATATAGACAAGGCCATAGAGGAGATAGAACGCAGGCGGAAAGAGGCAGACAGGGAAGTAGAATACAGAGCCTTTGAGCTGTACTTTATGCAGGGCTGGGATTATGCACAGATTGCCGAGGAACTGAACACAGGGAAGAACACGCCGCGCCGCTGGGTTACTGGCATAATCAATGAGCTTTCAATACTGCTGTGGGGAATTGACGAAGAGAGGATAAAGTAAATGCTATACGTGATACGCAGGAAGAAAGACGGAGCGCTTGTGACTGGCACAGATTACCGCTATTATCCACACCACCAGATATTAAAATATCCCACAAAGCCACCGCTTATTATTTCAGACTACGACGGGGAACTGCCAGAGAGCATACAAGCAGAGATAAAGCATAGGGGTATCAATTTAAAATACTATGAGATAGTGCCAATAGAAATAAAACAGATTATAGCAGGCATGGGGCAAGCGTGGTAAAATCGTGGTGTTTACATGGTAGAACGAAAGAGATACAATGATAGCATGGAAAGAGTAGGCGAGAGCTTAAGCATACAGCGTGAGCGGCCTACTCTTTTCTTTTGCTTACTCATTCTTAACCTCCTACCCAGCGCATGAAACTTAGGGCGATGGGGATTTTAAAGAAAGGAGCGGGGCGGTATGAAAGCATGGGCGAAAGCATTTTATTTATCGGCGGCATGGGAACAAACCCGCGCCGCTTATCTTATGTCACAAGATTATATCTGTGAGCGCTGCGGGGAACCTGCAAAGGTAGTACACCATAAGCAGTATATAACCAAAGAGAACATAGGAGACGCAGGCGTTACGCTATGCTGGGATAACTTAGAGGCGCTGTGCCAAGACTGCCACAACAAAGAACACCACAGGCAGGAAAGACAGCGGCGGTATCGGTTCGACGAGGACGGCGGGATACTCCCCCCTATCTCAAAGAAAAATTAAAGGGGACAGATACCGAGGGGGATACCCTAAAATTACCCTGCGGGCGCGCGCATACGTGGTGTAGGGGGTGTGGTGTAGCGCAGGAAAGGAAAGCGGGGTAAAGGAATGGCAGCAAAGAAAGAGAGGACAAAAGAGCAGAGGATTAAGGCAGAGAAAACCAGACTTAAAGGGATTTTCAAAGAGTTAGACGAGAATAAGAAAAAGTTGGTAACGCCGCTGATAGAAAAGGCTGCATTTATGAGTATCGAGCTGGACGATTTGCAGGAAACCATACGGCAGGAGGGCTGGACGAGCGAGTACCAGAACGGAGAAAACCAGTGGGGAACCAAGAAAAGCCCGGAGGCTGATACTTACATAGCGTTGAGCAAGAATTATGCAGCAGTCATTAAGCAGCTGATAGATTTAGTGCCAGCTGCGAAACGAAAGGTAAGCAGGCTGCAAGCCCTGCGGGACGAGTAACACGGCTGCGCCGTACAGGAACTATATCTATGAGTACCACGCGAAAATAAACAGCGGCGAGATTACGGCGGGAAAGTGGATAAAGGCCATATATAAAATTATTGTGGACGGGCTGGAAAAGCAGGAGTATTTCTTTAACGCAAAGACCGCAAATAAGGCCATACGCTTTATAGAAAATTTCTGCCACCACAGCAAAGGGCGCAACGATTTAATCAAGCTGGAACTGTGGCAAAAGGCCATAGTTTCCGTGATTTTTGGCATACAGGACGCGGAAAAAGTGCGCGTTTTCCGCGAAATTTTTATAGTAATCGGCAGAAAAAACGGCAAAAGTTTGTTTGCTTCTGCGATTATCGCATACATGGCGTACTTAGAACCGGAATACGGGCAGGAAATCTATTGCTTAGCGCCGAAGTTAGACCAAGCAGCGCTTGTGTATGACGGGTTTTATCAAATGGTACAGGCAGAGGACGAGCTTTTAGAGCTGGCAAAGAAGCGCAGGAGCGATATTTATATTGCGGAGACGAACACGGTAATAAAGCCGATTGCCTTTAATGCGAAAAAATCAGACGGCTTTAACCCGCAGCTGGTGGTATGTGATGAAATGGCAGCATGGAGTGGAGACGCTGGGCTTAAGCAGTATGAGGTTATGAAGTCTGCATTAGGAGCGCGTACCCAGCCCATGATTTTAAGTATCAGCACAGCCGGATACATAAACGATAGTATTTATGACGAGCTGATGAAGCGCAGCACCAGCTTTTTAAAAGGCAACAGCAAGGAACGCAGGTTATTACCATTTCTTTACATGATTGACGACGTGGAGAAATGGAATGACATAGAGGAACTAAAGAAAGCAAACCCGAATATGGGAGTATCCGTAAAGGAAAGTTTCTTTACAGACGAGATAGCGATTGCAGAGAGCAGTTTAAGCAAGAAAGCAGAGTTTCTGACAAAGTATTGCAATATCAAGCAAAACAGCTCGATTGCATGGCTGGAATATACGACCGTAGACGGGGCAGGCGTGGAAAAGACCTTAGAAGATTTTAGGGACTGCTACGCAGTGGGAGGCATTGACTTAAGCCAGACAACAGACCTTACGGCGGCCAGCGTAGTAATTGAAAAGGGCGGTGTGCTTTACGCCTTTACTCAATTCTTTATGCCGAGGAACCGGGTAGAGAGCTTGCAGGCCACGGACGGCGTACCCTATGACATATTTGTGAAAAAGGAGCTGATTACCTTAAGCGGCGAGAACTACGTAGACTATAAAGATGTGTTCAACTGGTTTGTTATGCTGCTGGAAACCTACGGAATAAGGCCGCTGCAAATTGGATACGACCGATACAGCGCCCAGTATCTCATAAACGATATGAAAAACTATGGTTTTCACATGGACGACGTTTTCCAAGGGGAGAATTTAACGCCTGTAATACGGGAATTTGAGGGTATCATAAAGGACGGCAATTTCAAGATTGCCAATAACAACTTGCTTAAATCACATTTCCTTAATGTGGCGCTTAAGCAGAACATGGAAACCCGGAAATTCAGACCGATAAAGATAGAGCAGCGGGCGCACATAGACGGTTTTGTATCTGTCATAGACGCTATGACAGTGCGCCAGAAATATTACGAGGAGTGCGGCGAGCTGCTTAAAAACGCTGCATAGAAAGGGGAGAGTAAACGCATGAAATTTATAGATTACCTGTTTCATGGCAGAAAAATGCAGGTAATAGACAGCTATTTTAAAATGCTGAACGGGTACAGCCCGACGTTTACCAGCTTTAACGGCGGCGTGTATGAAATGGATTTGACAAGGGTAGCAATCAACAGTTTTGCTACCCATTGCAGTAAGCTAAAGCCGGAGGTTGAGGGCAGCGCACATAAGCGATTAGAGCGGGTATTACAGTATAAGCCAAACTACTTTATGGATACAGTGAAGTTTATAAAGCGTCTGGCGACAATCTTAGCGGTGGAAAACACCGCTTTTATTGTGCCTATCGAGGACGAGGCGGGGAACCTGTGCGGCTGGTATCCGATACGCCCGCAGCGCTGCGAGGTGGTAGAGGCAGCAGGACAGGTATACTTGCGGTATCTGTTTGCAAATGGGGAGTACGGCGCTATTGAGTTTGAGCGAGTGGGGATTATGACAGACTTTGAATATTCAGACGACCTTTTTGGAGAGGACAACACCACGCTTAAGCCGACCATGCAGCTGATACATACCCAGAATGAGGGAATTATTAACGCTGTAAAAAATTCTGCAAATATCCGCTTTCTTGCAAAGGTGGCAAATATGCTGAAGCCGGAGGACATTAAGAAAGAGCGGGAACGGTTTACCGAGGACAACTTAAGCGCAGACAACAAAAGCGGAATGATTATTTATGATAATAAATTCAGCGACTTAAAACAGGTGGAAAGCAAGCCGTACACGCCAAACGCGCTGCAAATGCAGCAGATACAGGACAGCGTATGTACCCATTTTGGTACAAGTATGGATATTCTGCAAAATAAATTTGATGAAAACACATGGAACGCCTATTACGAGGGGAAAATAGAGCCTTTTGCAATCCAGCTTTCCCTTGTAATGACGAATATGACATTTACAAAGCGGGAAATTGCACAGGGAAACGCGATTGTATTCAGCGCAAACCGCCTGCAATATGCCAGCAACGCCACAAAGCTACAGGTAAGCACGCAGCTTTTCGACCGGGCGCTTTTGTGCCGAAATGACGTAATGGATATATGGAACATGGCGCACGTAGAGGGAGGAGAAAAATACTATATCCGAAAGGAATATACCGAAGTTAGCAGGCTGGACGATAAAAAAGAGGAGCCGAAAATAGTAGTGCAGCCGATACAGCCGGGGCAGCAGGCGACGGAGGAGCCGCCAGCAGGCGGGGAGGAGCCGGAACCGCCGCAGCCGGACGATAAAGGGCAGAAAGGAAGTGGAGAAAATGCCGTTTAAGACAGACAGGGAATATAGGGCACTGGCCGCGCCTTTATCAGTGCAGGCAGCAACAAAGCGGATAGATACGGAGTATTACGTAGAGGGCTATGCGACAACTTTTGATAAGCCGTACCTGCTTTATGAGTTTGAGGACGGCACAAAATTTTACGAAAGAATAGACGCACACGCGCTGGACGGCGCGGATATGAGTGACGTTATCATGCAGTACGACCATGAGGGGCGGGTATTTGCCCGCCAGTCCAATAAAACGCTGCTTCTGATACCAGACCATAAGGGGCTTTTGATTGCGGCTGATTTAGGAAAGACAGATTTAGCCCGTGGGCTTTATCAGGATATAGAGGCAGGCATGATAACAAAAATGTCGTGGGCGTTCCGGGTGCAGGAAGAAAGTTACGACCGGGCGACACGCACAAGGACAATCTTAAAAATCAAAAAGGTTTATGACGTGTCCGCCGTGAGCATACCGGCAAACGGCGACACTGAAATAAGCGCCCGCAGTTTTGCGAGTAGGAGTTACGAAGCAGAGAAGCAGGAGCGGCTTTATAGACGGGTGCAGCTGCTAAAGATTAGAGCAAGTTTATAAGACGAGAAAAGGAGAATTAAAAGCATGAAAACTTTAAAGGACATTGAGGCGAGATTAGCCCAGATTAAGAACGAGCTGAACACCAGAGGAGCAGAGCTGACGGAGGCAGAGATTGCTGCTTTTGAAACAGAGGTAGGAGATTTGCAGGAGCAGAGGCAGGCACTTTTAGACAGTGCGGAAAAGAGAAAGAAGCTGCTGGAAAAGATTGCAAACGGAGAGCCTGTAGACGACGGGGACGGAGGCGAAACAACGCCTACGGTTTTGAGGAACTTTAAGGGCGCTGCGGGGGAAACGGACGGCGATAAATACGCGAGCATGGAGTACAGAAAGGCATTTATGCAGTATGTGTGCCGCGGTACAAAAATCCCCGCAGAGTACCGGGCAGACGCGGTAAGCACAACTACAGACGTGGGGGCAGTCATTCCTACTACGGTACTTAACCAGATTGTGCAGAAGCTGGAAAGTACGGGAATGATTTTAACCCTTGTTACCAGAACGGCATATAAGGGCGGCGTGGCAATCCCTGTATCTACGGTTAAGCCTGTGGCAACGTGGGTAAGCGAGGGGAAAGGCAGCGATAAGCAGAAGCATACCGCAACAAAAGACGGCATGATTACTTTTGCATACCATAAGCTGCGCTGCGCGGTAGCGGTATCTCTGGAAGTGGATACAATGGCAATCAGCGCCTTTGAAACCCTGCTTATCAACAATATTGTGGAGGCAATGACAAAGGCGCTGGAGCAGGCAATCATTGACGGCGACGGTACGGGAAAGCCGAAAGGCATTTTAGCGGAAACGCCGGAGGAAGGGCAGGCAATCGAAAGCGCCGCGCCCGCTTACGCCGACTTAATCGCAGCAGAAGCCGCGCTGCCGCAGGCATACGAAAACGGGGCGGTATGGTGCATGAGCAAGAAAACTTTCATGCAGTATTACGGGCTGACAGACACCAACGGGCAGCCTATCGGCAGGGTAAACTATGGACTTGCAGGAAAGCCGGAGCGTACCCTTTTAGGCCGTCCGGTAGTGTGCTGCGACTACGTAAAGAGCTACGCAAGCACGCTGGCGACCGGGGACGTGTTCGCTTTCCTTTTCAATTTCAAGGACTATGTGCTTAACACAAACTATGCTATGGGTGTGAAAAAGTACGAGGACAACGACACAGACGACCAGGTAACAAAGGGTATCATGCTGGCAGACGGAAAGGTAGTTGATAAGAACAGCCTTGTAACAATTAAGAAACTGGAAGCTGCATAAAGGAGTTGGAAAAATGAAAGGGAATTTAGATACCAAACAGCTGGAAAGCATGAAGAAAGCCGACTTGCAGGCGTTGGCGCGGGAGCTGGGAGTAAGCGACGAGGGGACGATTAAGGAAATTGCCGCACGCTGCGCGGCGGTAGAGGTGGACGTACCCGACGAAAGCGAACTGACGGAGGAAGAGAAAGAGCTTGCGCGCGAAGCAGAAGCGGAGCAGGCAAAGCAGGAAAAGCGGCAGCAGGAGAACAAGCCGGGAGAGGAAAAGGCGAGGGTAAAGGTACTGAAAAGGTACTTAGATAAGCGCTTGAACCAGATTAAAGAACCGGGAGAGGTTTTTATTACGGACAAAGAACGGGCAGAAGTTTTGGCCGGAAAGGAACTTGTAAAAATCGTAGAGTAACAGAGATAAGAGGCGGGAGCTATGGGGACATACGCGACCGCCTCTTTTTGTATCACAGTAAAAATAAACCCCCTGCTATGCAGGGGGAGGAAAGATCTTTAGATATAAGTATGAACTCCTGTGCTAAACTTAAAAGTGGGTCTGCAAACCACAAATAAAATAGCACAGGAGGTCCTCAAAATGGACATAAACAGTTTAGCCCATACAAAGTGGGAATGCAAGTATCATATCGTTTTTGCACCAAAATATCGTCGCCAGGTAATTTATAAGGATATAAAAGCAGATGTAGGACAGATATTAGGTACATTATGCAGAAGGAAAGGAATTGAAATCATCGAAGCGGAATGTATGCCGGATCATATTCACATGCTGGTAAGAATCCCGCCCAAATATTCAGTATCAGAAATAGTAGGATATTTAAAAGGAAAAAGTTCATTAATGATATTCGAAAAGCATGCAAATTTAAAGTATAAGTACGGAAACCGTCATTTCTGGTGCCGAGGGTATTACGTGGATACCGTGGGGAAGAATACTGCAGCAATCAAAGCATACATCCAGAATCAGATCAAAGAAGATCTGGAATATGATCAGATGACATTAGTAGAGTACATAGACCCGTTTACGGGGGAGCCGGTAAGGAAAAACAAGAAATGAACCTCTTGGAGAGGTGGTAGGAAGTCAAAGCAAACCAGTAAGCCCCTTATGGGGCTGGCCGGTAGAAGGAAGCACTGAGATGCCCTTTTAAGGGCAGCTGAGAATGTGGTGCAGCTGGCAGACTTTCAGTGCGCCTTCCCGGCGCAAGCAGGCAACAGGCCCTTATAGGGCCAGAACAAACCACCGGCTAAGCCGGTGGTCATGATTGACATTCACTTAGAAAGAGGGTACGGGTATGGCAGCAGATACCACACTGACAGAGAAAATGCGGGCGGCGCTGCGTATCAGCAGTACCAGTGCAAAAATCACAGAAGAAATAGAGGACTGTATAGCAGCCTGCAAAGCAGACCTTAAGAACGACGGCGTAAAGAGGATTGATGAAACCGACGCGCTGATTATCCGGGCAATTACGCTGTACTGCAAAGCGGAATTTGGATACCAGAACAACGCCGAAAAATTCAGAAAATCTTATGATACTTTGAAAATGCGGCTTTCTATGTCGCAGGAGTACAATACTGCGCCGGATATGTCCGAAACGGACACCGCAGGCAGGGAGAGCGAGGCAGAAAATGGCTGAATGGGCGGACGAAATCACACTGATAAGCGAAACGGAGCAGGCAGAGAGGGTAAATGACAATGGTTTTCCCGTAGAGCCTGCGGAAAGCAGCCGTACTGTTTTCTGCAACATGAAATCCGTAGGGTACAACGAATATTTCAAAAGTGAGCAGACAGGAAAAGTGGTAGAGCGTAAATGCGAGGTACATAAGGCGGATTATGGCGGCGAGGATACCGTAGAAATGGACGGGCGGCGCTATTTTGTCCTTAAAACCTACGACATTGACGAGGACACTATAGAGCTTACGCTTACAGACCTGCGGCACAAAGGAGAGGGGGCATAAAATGGGAGCATTTAATACCGTGGGCTTAGAGGCTGTTATTGAGTCTTTCAGCAAGCGGGAGCAGGCGACCGTTTCCGCCGTCCCTAAAATGCTGAAAGCAGGCGCAGACGTGCTGGTGGAGGCACAGAGGGCAGAGGCAAGGGCTATGGGTATCGTAGAAACGGCTGGTTTTGTCAATTCCATTAAGGCGACAGCGGTAAAGGGAGACGAGCGGGAGCAGCACATTGACGTATACCCGCAGGGCAGGGCAAAACACGGGAACGACCGCAAGGGCGATAAAAGTAAAGTGCGCTATGCAACTATCGGATTTGTGGCGGAATATGGAACGAGCAGCCAAGCAGCACGCCCTTATATGACGGTAGCCAATGAGAAAGCGCACGACAAAGTAGTAAACGAGCAGCTGAAAATATGGGAGCGTGAAAACAATGGATAGCTTGCAGAATGTATTAGAGAGCGCCGGGCTGCCTGCACAGAGAGGAGTTTACACAGGAAAGAAAAAGCCAGCCGCCTATTATACATTCCTGCGGATCATGAAAAATGCCGCTGTAAATGCTGATGATAAGCGGCAGGGCAGCCGGGAAATGTACCGGGTAACGCTTTTTTCCAAAGTGGACTTTGAGGAGCAGTTAGAAAAGACGCTGGAAACATTGGAGGCAGCAGGATACTACATAAACAGCGTGGATACAGAAGAATTTGAAACAGAAACCGGGTACTGGTACGTGCCTATCACAATCGAGATATTAAAGGAGTGAAATAAAATGACATTAGGATTAAAAGACCTTTACTATGCGTTATGCACAGAGGAGGACGGCGCAGAGAGCTACGAAACACCAAAGAAAATGTCTGAAGCTATGACCGCTTCTCTTTCCGTAGAGACGGCCAGCGCTACGCTTTATGCAGATGATACATTAAGCGAAAGCGTACAGGAGTTTTCCAACGGCACGCTGACACTGGGGATTAAGGATTTAACGCCGGAGGTACTGGCAGAACTTCTGGGACAGGAAGTAGACCAGAATAAAGTAGTATGGGCTGGAAAGGACGACGAGCCGCCCTTTGTGGCAGTAGGATTTAGAGCGAGAAAAACAGGCGGAAAATACCGCTACGTATGGCTGCTGAAATGTAAGTTTAATCTGCCGTCCGAAAACTACGAGACGAAGGGCGAAAGCATTACTTTTAACACGCCGGAGATTGAGGCCAGCATTACTGCAAGGAAATCTGACGGGCGTTGGAAAGCGGATTTTGTAGGAACGGAGACAGACACAGCGGCGACAACGTGGTTTACAGAAGTACCGGAGCCTGCGCCCGCTATGGAAACAGCATAAGGAAAGGGGGAGAGGCGCGGCGCAGGCCGCGCCTTATTTAAGATATGAGCGCATTAAAAGACGGAGGATATACAGTTACGCTGAAAGGAAAGGAGTACCGTTTACTCTTTACTCTTAACGCACTGGACGAGATACAGGGGAAGTTTGGCGGGTACGATAAGCTGAACGAGGTTTTTAACCAGAATAACCCGGACTGGGTAAAAGATACAAAATGGCTGCTTACGCTGCTTTTGAACGAGGGACTTTTAGAGGAGGACGAGAACGCAGAGATTTTGACAGAAACGCAGGTAGGCAGAATGATACACACAGGAAATTTGCAGGAAGTACAGAGGGCTATTTACGCGTCCTTTGTTGCCGGGACAGCAGGAGACAGAGAAAAGGACGACGGAGACGAGGAGGAGCCGGGAGAGGAAAACGAAGATACGGGGGAAGTGGCAGCCGCGCAGGAAGATTAGACACTGCGCGGCTTTTATATATTGCTATAGTGCTGCTGGGCTACCGGGAGCGCGAGGCATGGAGAAAAACACCGTACCAGATTGTGACGCTATTTAAGTATCACAAAGAGTATAGCCAGCCTGCTTTTATTCCAGTGCAGGCGCAGACGGCAGTACCGCAGCAGGCAGCAGGAGGCATGGACGCTATTGATATAGCATTAGGGGGACTGTAAAGCATGGCTATTTATTGCGAAGTTTTAAAGTGATTTTACACCCGTAAGAAATTGCCTGTCCGTCCTTTCCATGGCCGCCGCCGTAAACATCTATGGCGCTTACGCTGTCAATATGTTCCCAATTATCAGAAACAAATTGGACTTTATCAGCCGGGATATTTCCGATTTGCAGGCCATTAGCGTAAACGCCGTAGGCAGGGCTGCCCTCAAATTCGTAGGGCTGCAATTCTAATTCTATGTATTCGTCAAAGGGAGCGTCATGGAAATTTATTTTACGAAGAATAGATTGACGCAGTGCGCCGTTTTCGTTTTTGAATGTCACGCCGGACAGCTTTATAGCGACGAATTCAAATTCATTTTTAGGCGCAGAGATAGGAGTAGAAGAAACAGAAGTAGGAGGAGTTGCTAAATTGTCTGAATTTTCTGGGGGGGGGGTAGTATTATTTGCAGACTTTACGCCTGCTGTAGCACTTATGGCGCTATCGGAGCTTTTAAAAGAGCGATACGCAAGGAACCCACAAATTGCAGCTATTAAGAGACAGCCGACAGCGCCAGCGACATTACCGCTAAATAATCCGCTTACAGCAGAAAAGGAAAACAGTAGCGTTAAGCCGCAAAAAATAATCTTTTTTTTCATAGGGATTTACCGCCTTTCTTGTTTTGAAAAAATTATAAAACATTGTCGATTTAAAAGCAACAAAAAGGAGGGGAGAACGTGGCAGATAAGGCACAGAACATAAGAACAAGATTAAGCATTGACGGAGAGAAGCAATATAAAGAAGCCTGTTCCAGTATAAACAAAAGCCTTAGTCTGCTTAATTCTGAAATGAAACTTGTCACTGCGGAGTACAAAAACAACGCAGACAGTACAGAAGCATTAAAGGCAAAACAGGATATTTTACAGAGGACATACGAGGAGCAGGCGAAAAAAGTAGCTGAAACGGAAAAACAGTTAGAAAGATGTAGGGACATTTACGGGGAAAATTCAGACGCGGTTTTGAAATATCAGAAAGAATTAAATTATCAGAAAACAGCGTTACAGAATACAACAAATGCCCTTAAAGAGAATGAAAAGATACAGAAAGAAGCGGTTAGCACACAACGGCAGTATGAAAATTCCTGTAAGGATATAGACCAAAATTTAAGTTTACTGCGGGCGGAATTGCAAGAGGTAAACGCAAAGTATAAGGACAATGAGAACAGCGCAAAGGCACTGGCAGAAAAACAGGATTTATTAAAAAAGGCGTATGCAGAGCAGGAGCGAAAGGTAAACGAAATAGAAACAGCCTATAAAAGTATCGCAGACCAGTACGGGAAAACCAGCAAAGAAGCAAAGCAGCTGGAAGAACAGCTGCATAAAGAAAAGGCCGCACTATATGAGGTAGATAACCAGATTAAAGATACAGAGGTAAGCCACAGCAAATTCTCTGCTACTTTAAGCGGTTTAGGCGGAGCTATGGCAACGGGAGTTAAGGCAATCGGCACAGCAGCGGCAGCAATCGGCACAGCCGTTGTAGCCGGGCTGGGATATGCCGTAAGCCAAGCAGACGAGGCAAAAGGCGCTTTAAATGACTTTTGCGCCGCGACGGGAACCGCGACAGACGAGGCAGACCAGTACAAGCAGGTTATGGAGAATATCTATAACGGCAATTACGGGGAGGGTTTTAAGGATATTGCGGCAGCCATGACGACGGTAAAGCAGCAGGCGGGCGATTTGGGAGCAGACGAGCTGGAAAAAATGACGACCAATGCTTTAGCCCTGCGGGACACTTTCGATATGGACGTAGCCGAGAGTACGCGGGCAGCCACACAGCTTATGCAGAAATTTGGGCTTTCTGGAGAGGAGGCATATAACCTTATCGCGCAGGGGGCGCAGCAGGGGCTTAATCAGAATGGGGATTTGCTGGACGTTATCAACGAGTACAGTAATCAGTATTCACAGGCCGGGCTTAGTGCCGAGGATATGTTTAACTCTATCAAAAATGGAGCTGAAACGGGCGTATGGAGCATTGACAAAATGGGCGACGCTTTCAAAGAGTTTAGCATACGCATGAACGACGGCACAGCTAATGAATACCTTACCAGTCTGGGGCTTAATGCAGACGAGCTGGTTAGCAAATTCCAGACAGGCGGGGAAAGCGCAAAGGAGGCCATGGGCGAGATAAGCAGCGCCCTAAAAAACTGCGACGACGAGAGCCTACAGTACACCGCAGGCGTAGGGCTTATGGGTACTATGTGGGAGGATATGGGCGCAGACGCTTGCACAGCCCTTATGGACGTTGAGGGGCAGATAAGCAGGACAACGGACGCTATGGGGCAGATAAATGCAGTCAAGTATGATACGTTTGGCGAGGCAATTAAGGGAGCCGGACGGATATTGCAGACCAGCTTTATTATGCCGATAGGGGAGCAGGCGTTACCGATATTCAGCGATTTTGCAAACGAAATCAGCCGGGGAGCTGCGGAGGCGGGCGGCGATATTGGGAAATTTGCGGATAGTTTTGGGACAGCCATAAAGAACCTTACCAGCGGGCTTACGGAACTGATACCGCAGATTGCAGATTTTGCCGTTGAAATGGTATCCGGGCTGGCGCAGGGGATAGTAGAAAACGCGCCTACGATTGTGCAGGCGGGCGTTGATATTATCAAGTCTTTAGCTGACGGGATTATAGAGGCAATCCCTACGCTGACAGAAAGCGCCGTGGAAATCGTAACTACACTGCTGGACGGGATTATAGAAATGATACCCAGCTTAGCAGACGGAGCGGTACAGATTATTGCGGGGCTGGCGACGGGGATAGGACAGGCGTTGCCGGAGCTTGTGCCGAGTATAATTGACGCAGTGCTTACTATCGTGGAGACGCTGGTAAACAATATCCCTATGCTGGTGGAGGCGGCTTTACAGCTTGTTTCCGGGCTGGCTGACGGTATCGTAGCGGCGCTACCTGTGCTGATAGAACGCCTGCCGGAAATCATTACAGCAATCATAAACGCGCTGGTAGAGGGGCTGCCTATGATTATGGAAAATGCGGCAGACATTGTGATAGCGCTTGTGGACGGCATTATAAATGCAATCCCGCTGTTAATTGAGGCAATCCCGCAGATTATCGTAGCCATTGTTACGGGGCTGGTAAACGGCCTGCCGCAGATTGTGGCGGCAGCAGGCCAACTGGTGCTTGCAATCATTACGAAGCTGGCAGAGCTGCCGGGACAGATTGCAGGCGCGATAGCTGACGGCATAACAAGGATTGCGGAATGGGGCGCGAATATGCAGGCCAAGGCCAGCGAAGTAATGAACGGTATGCTTACAGGCATTGTAAATATCGTAACCCAGACACCGCAGAAAATCTGGAACTGCATTGTAGGAGCCGTGACGCAGGTAGCCACATGGGGCGCGAATATGCAGGCCAAGGCCAGCGAAGTAATGAACACAATGCTTACAGGCATTGTAAATATCGTAACCCAGACACCGCAGAAAATCTGGAATTGCATTGTAGGAGCCGTGACGCAGGTAGCCACATGGGGCGCGAATATGCAGGCGAAAGCCCGCGAGGTAATGAACACAATGCTTACGAATATCGTAAGTATCGTTACACAGGCGCCGCAGAAGATTTACAACAGTATTTCCGGGGCTATTTCCAAAGTAGCACAGTGGGGCACAGAGGTTAAAAATAAGGCCGTGGAGGGTATGAACATGGTGCTTAACGGTATCACGGGCGTATTTTCCAATATCGGCAGCACGTTTGCAGACATTGGCAGCAACATTGTAAGCGGTATCTGGAACGGAATAAGCAGCGGCTGGGACTGGCTGAAAAATAAGGTATCAAACCTTGCAAACAGCCTGCTTGACGCGGCAAAAGACGCGCTGGGGATTGAAAGCCCGTCGAAGCGTTTCCGGGACGAGGTAGGCGTATATATGGCGCAGGGTATCGGCGTGGGATTTGAAAAAGAAATGCCCGCCATAGCCAAGAGGATAGAAAAAGCCATACCGACAGAGTTTGACATTGGAACAAAGGTAAACGTAGGCAGCAATGCTGTATACGATACCGGAGGGAACCGCAGGCCATACGGTAGCGGAGCGCTGGCAGGAGGATTTACCGTTATCCAGAATATTTACGCCAACACTACGGATTATGCGAAGCAGCAGAAAGAAGCGGCGCGGCAATTCCGAATGATAGCAAGGACGGTGGGGTAAGCCTATGGAATACGAAAAGTTGATTTACACAAATGAGAGAGGCGAAAGCGTAGAGTTTAGCGCAGCCAGTATATACCATTGTAACGTGAGCAAGGATGTTGACGGTATAGCGGGCGTTACGAATGTGCTTTACAGCACAAACAGCATGGGACAGCATGGCGACACTTACGTAGGGCAGAGGATAGAGGCAAGGGATATTGATATAACGGGGCATATCAACGCCAAGGACAAGGCGCAGGCGTACGAACTGCGCCGGAGCCTCTTAAAAATCCTTAACCCGGAGCTTTCCGGCACGCTGGCCTACGAGTTTGGAGGCTTTAAGCGTGTCATTAACTGCCGCCTACATGGAGAGCCGAAATTGGAGCGCAAGAGCGTTTTGATTGAGTTTACAATACCGCTTGATTGCCTTAACCCGTTTTGGCGGGAGGAGGACGAACAGAAAGAGGATATTGCGAGCTGGGTAGCTGCGTGGGAGTTTCCCTGTGAGATAGAAAAGGATAACCCGGAAAGCATGATTTTTGGATACCGGGCAGAAAGCGTTATTGTGGACTGCTATAACGAGGGCGACGTATCAACAGGAATGAGGGTAAGGTTTACCGCACTGGGGACAGTGACGAACCCTATACTTTTAAATGTGGATACAGGGGAGTTTTTAAAGCTCAATGTTACCATGCAGACAGGCGACGTTATAGAGATTAACACCCAGTACGGGAGCAAAGGCGCAACGCTGACGCGGGACGGAGAGAAAACCGATTATTTCCGATATGTGGACGTTGACAGTACCTTTATGCAGCTGGAAATAGGGGACAACAATTTCCGTTATGACGCGGAGAGCGGCGTAAACTCTATGGAAGTCTCTATATTCTACAACAAGGAGTATCTGGGGGTATGAGTATGGAGCTTAGAGTATTTGACAAGGCCATAGAGCCGCTGGGGGCAATCGACGAGCTGGCAAGCCTGATATGGCGCATGAAATACTTTGATGTGGGAACATTCAGCCTGCTTGCCCCCATTACAGACAATAACAGTAAATTGCTGATTGAGGGCAATATTATTGTGAAGCACGACGGGAAAAAGGAAGTGACGGACGCGGCGGGCGGTATCTGGCGGCGGGCGGCACAGATTACCTATGTGCATATCACAAAGGACGAAAACGGCTTAGAGCAGATAGAGGCACAAGGGAAAATGCTTAGCTGGTGGCTCAATAAGCGCTGTATCAGCCCGCAGATTGTGGAGACAGATACAAACCAGAACCTTATAAATTCCATGATACAGAAGAACTGCGGGAGCGCGGCGACAGCAAAGCGCCAGTTTCCGCAGTTTACCATATTGGAGCAGGCGGATATGGGAGGCAGCAGCGTTGAGTATGCAAACGAGGTATACGCGAAGCTGGGCGACGAGGTAAAGGCGCGGGCACAGGCCGGGAAACTGGGCTATGACATTCTGATTAACGAAAGAGAAAAGAAATACGGATTTTATCTCTATAAGGGAAACGACCTTACAGCAAAGAATAATGACGGAAACACGCCCTGCATATTTTCCCGTGATTTTGATAACGTCAATGAGCAGGAATATACGGCCAGCATTGAAAACTGTGGGAATTTTATCTATGTGCAGGGGGCAGCTGATGAAAACGGAAATCAGCCAGTAACGACCGTAGACGGAGAGGGCGCAGAAGGGCTGGAACTGGTAGAGGTTTTCTGTGAGGCTACGGATATTGCAAGGAAATACCAGAGCGGGGAGACAGAGGTAACGATACCGCTTGATACCTACATAGAAATGCTTAAGACGCGGGGAGCGGCGGAGCTGGAAAACTACGGGGAAACCATAAACTTTGTGAGTACCATAAACACAAATTCAAACCTGCGTTTTAAGGAGGATTTTAATTTAGGCGACCGTATAACCTGCAAAGAAAATAAATGGGGGATACAGATTGACGCAAGGATAACAGAAGTAACAGAGACATACCAGAAAGGCGCGGAGGAAATCGAGGCGACGTTTGGGGACAGCTTACCCACTCTGGTAGACCAAATAAGGAAAGTGAGGTAAGGGGAATGGCAAATTGCTTACCATTCAATGCGATAGAGCATGACAGGGTATATAAAGCCGAGGATTGGGCGTGGTATTTTGCCACGTTCATAGCAAACGGGGTATTTCCAAAGCCCAGCGACGGACTGCAAGTGATAGCTTACAGCGGAATGGAGATAAAGGTAAACGCGGGATACGCCTTTATCAATGGCTATGCTTTCCGAAACCCGGCAAGCGCCAGCATTACGCTTGATACGGCAGAGGGAGCCTTAAACCGTATCGACCGGGTAATAGTCCGTTGGGATTTAACACAAAGGGATATGTACTTAGCTGTTTTAAAGGGCACACCGTCTGCACAGCCAGCAGCAGTTAACTTAACCAGAAATACAGAAATATGGGAGCTGGCGCTTGCGGACATTTACGTAGGAAAAGGCGTTACCAGCATTAAAACCCAGAATATCACGGACAGGCGCTTTAATTCTGCCCTGTGCGGGATTGTAACGGGGACAGTGGAAGAAATCGACGCAAGCGTACTGACGAAGCAGTTTGACGATTTTTTCAGCACATACAGCCAAGCGGTACTTGACGAGTTTAGCATTTATAAGCAGAGCATGGAGGCTTATTTAACGGAAATCGGCGGGATTTATGACAGTTACGTAAGCAAGACAGAGGGCCTGTTTAATCAGTACAAGTCCCATTTTGAGGAGCGATATACAGAATTTGAAAGCACATTAAGCGAATGGGACGACGAGCTTTTAGCGGCATACACGCAATTCATGGCAAATATGACGCTTTTCCAGTCCGAGGCAGAGAGCCAGTTTAATACATGGTTTGAAAGCATTAAGGACAAGTTGGGAGAGGACGCAGCCGGGCAGCTGGCCTTAGAAATTGAGGAGCTGACAGAAAGCGTAGAAGAACTGCGGCAGCAGGTACAGACGGGAAATGCAGCCATGCAGGAGGCGCTTGACGGGCTGGACGCGAGGCTTACAGCAGTAGAAAACGGCTGGGGTATCAACTATAACCATGACGCAGTATTAGGGCTGTGCTACATGGGCGCAGCGTGGCTGTCCCAGCATTACGAAAGAACAGTAGAAACGGCAGTGTTAGGAGTTGGCTATATCGGCAATTCTTACCTTGCAAATACATTTTAAGAAAGGGGCATACCATGAAAGGGTTTCCAAAAACGCTTAAGACAAAAGATGATTATTACAACTGCCTTGCTATGGTGGCGGCAGGAGAGCTGAAAGCAGCAGACCTGCTGGCAAAGATTGAGGGGCTGGAAAAACAGCGCTATATACAGTGCGCCGTTGTAAAGGCAGAGGAGGCAAAGAAAGCCGTAACCATTTATTACTGCGACGAGGCGGCAGAGGGCATGGCCTTTGTGTCCAGAGACGTAAGCGGAACTGTAACGGCAGTTACACACACAAAGAGCGAGGAGGCAGAGGCAGCAGGCGAGGAGATGAACGACAGAACAGTTTTAACCCTGTCTAAAGGAATTGTCGCAGGCAGTACCGTTATTGCGCTGGAACACGCGGAAAAGGTAGCGGGGATGGATACAAACGATATTGCAGCGCTGAAAGGAGTTTTAAAGAAGTATGAGTAGATTATTGGTTGACGACGTAACGAAAACAGACAGCCGGGCGCTTCTGAATGTAAGCAAAATGGCGACTATCAGCGACATTGTGACACCGACGAACCAGTATTTATATGCCAGCGGAGCCAATGAGCTTACCTTAATGGAAAACTGCGTAATTTCCGTAGGAGCAGCGGGCGTATTCAAAACGGAAAACACCGTTTTAAACGCCGCGAATTTGGACGTAGGCAGCGCTTTTACCGTGGGCTGTGATTACTACGTTTATATCTGTGACAGCAGAGTAGACGCGCAGGACGAGCAGTATGTCATTTCCCTTAATTCCACATACCCTACAGGCTGGAACGCCAGCAACAGCAGGAAGATTGGAGGCTTTCATTACGGGCGCTGCCGCAAGGTGGACGGAAATTTACAGCCCACAAACAGCAGCGGCGTGATTTTTGGCACAGGCTGGGAGAGCGCCGTAAGCAACGGCATTGTACCGCGCAGTGTATGGACGCTGGGACACCGCCCGAAATGTAACCCGGAGGGCATGGTATATATCGGGGGCGGCACATGGGTAGACATTTACCTTAATTCTGACGACGGAGAAATGGGGCTGAAATCGGAGTACAACTGTGCCCCCATGACAGGAACGGAGGGCATGAACTGGTATAACTTTGTGGAGCGGCTGGCAAAGAGCGGTAAGCGCCTGCCGGATTATGCGGAGTTTTGCGCTTATGCTTTTGGCAGTCCTGCGGGACTGGACGACGCGAACACCAACGCGTGGAGCGCAACGACCAATACCGGGCGCGGTACTACGGGAAGCGTGGTAAATGCTGTTTCCGCCGTTGGCTGCGTGGACGCCGCAGGCCGTGTATGGGAGTGGCTGAATGATTTGATTACAAGAGCCGAACACGCCAAGAACACAGAGAACCACCCTAACGAGGCGTGGGGCTGGGATACCAATACACCGCTGAAAACAGGAGAAAAGAACTACGACGTTGGTAACATCTATCAGTATTATTATAATTCTCTGGCGGCGCTGAGGGCGGGCGGCTACTGGTCCGATGGCGCGCGGTGCGGCGCGCGTGCAGTGCTTTGCTACTATTGCCCGTGGCACGTCAACACGAGCTTTGGGGCGCGCGGGGCGTGTGACAGTCTGTAGACGGCGGGCGAAAGCCCAGCCGCAAGTAGTGGGAGGATAAAAAAGCATGACGACGAGAGACAAAAGCGACAGGCTGCACCAGAAAATATATGATTTTTTGCTTTATATCTATCCGCTGCTTAGCAAGTATCCGAAATACGAGAAATTCAGCCTACAGACAGCGACCAGAAACGCCATACTGGAAATGCTGCAAGAGGTAATAAAGTGGCAGAAAACAGCCACGAAAAGCCACTTATACGCAGCGGATACGGCATTACAGCAGAGTAAGGAGCTTCTGCGGCTGGCAAATGATTTGAAGTACAGCGCTATGAACGCCCAGCACTACGGCCAGTGCTGCAAACGGCTTGCCGAGCTGGGCGTTATGCTGGGAGAAATCATAGACGAAGTAAAGGCTACGAGATAGCCGGAATATGGGGCAGCTGCTTACTTACAGCCCTCTGGCGGCGCTGATAGCGGGCGGCAACTGGAACAATGGCGCGCAGTGCGGCGCGCGTGCAGTGAATTGCAACAATTACCCGTGGAACGTCAACACGAACATTGGGGCGCGCGGGGCGTGTGACTTAGTGAGAGCATTACAGGCGCAGTGTTTTACGAAATGCTGGCAAGGACTTTTGATTAAGCAAATGCTTAATATCCTATAGTCAGAGCGGCTGTCCCGCCGTAAGGCAAAGAGAAAAAGCAGGGCTGCTGGTTAGTAGCTGCGGCGAAAGGCAGGAGCTTTTTAATTGAAGCGTATTTCACACGTTAAGAACCGAAACGGCCAGCTGGTAACGCTTATAGAGGCTATGGCCGATTACGGAAATATCCAGATTGCCTACAATAAGGCCAGAAAGTGCAAGCGATACCGCAAGGACGTTTTGATATTTACGAAAGAGAAAGAGGAGAATTTAGAGCGCGTAAGGCGGGAACTGCTGGAACTGTCCTATGAGCCGGGAGAGTACCGATATTTTAAGGTATATGAGCCAAAGGAAAGGCAGATAATGGCGCTGCCGTTTTATGACAGGGTGGTACAGCACGCCATAAACAACGTGATAGAGCCGATTTTCAGTAGGCGCTTTCTTTACCACTCTTACGCCTGCCGGAAAGAAAAGGGTATGCACAGGGCTTCTGCCACGCTGAAAAGCTGGCTTTACAGCTGGGAAAAGCATAACCCGGATAAACCGCTTTATGCAATTAAGGCAGACATACACCATTATTTTCAAAGTATCGACCACGAAACGCTTAAGGCAGAGATAAGGAACCTGATAAAAGACAAGGCAGCGCTTACCCTTATCGAGAGGATTATAGACCACAACGGAACCATGCCGGACGGGATAGGGATACCCGTAGGGAACCTTACCAGTCAACTATTTGCAAATACTTATCTGAATATCTTAGACCAGTACATAAAGCACGCGCTGGGAGCAAAGTATTACGTCCGATATATGGACGATTTTATAATACTTAGCCCGGACAAGCACCAGCTGCGGGAATGGCTGGCGGAGATTGAGAAGTTTTTAAGGGAACGGCTGAAATTAGAGCTTAACCCGAAAACGGCGATTTTATCAGCAAAGAATGGCATAGATTTTGTGGGATATAAGCATAGGGCGACACACAAGAAAGTAAGGCGCGACAGCATAAAGCGGATAAAGAAAACAATCCGAAAATACCAAAGAGGAGACATTACCAAAGAGAGGTTACAAAAGAGTATTGCAAGCTGGACGGGACACGCAGGCCACGCCGACAGCTACAACTTACGAAAGAAAATAGTAACGCTTGCGGCGGCGGAAAAGAAAGGGGGCGGCGGTTTGTAAATGGCAGGAAAGGCGCTGCTTAAGGTACTGGAAGAACAGCAGGAAATTATACAGCAGCAAAGCAGGCTGATTGTGGAGCTGGTGGATACAATCGAGAGCTGGGAGCAGACGGCAGGCTATGACGGAGAAGAACTGAAAGAAAGGGCAAGAGCGTTGTGCGAAAGTGGCATAGAAACAGAGATTTACTGAATTTGCGTAGCAACGAGGCTTTCGTAGTGGAATTGGAGCGGATTAGAGACGAGGACGACAGGCAGAACAAGCGTATTGCCTTAATCGAGGAGGATACAAAGGCAATCCACAGGCTGACGACCTCTATTGAAAAGCTGGTAATTCAAATGCAGGATATGTTAGCAGAGCAGAAAGAGCAAAGTAAGCGTATCCAGCGGTTAGAGGAGGAGCCGGGAGACGCATGGAGAGAATTAAAGAAAAAGGCGCTTGATACCGTTGTGGGTATCGTGGTAGGCGCGCTGGCAACGGGGCTTATCTATATGATAGCCCAGAATATTTAAGAAAGGACTGAAAGAACATGAAAGGTATTAACTGGGTAAGAAAGCTGACAAGTAGAAAGCTGTGGACGGCGGTAGCGTCCTTTGTATCAATGATGATTGTAGCCACGGGAGGAGCGGAGAACACCGCGACACAGGTAACGGCGCTGATTATGGCCGGGGCTTCTGTGGTGGCCTACATAATCGGAGAGGGGCTGACAGACAGCGCCAATATCGGCGTTGAGGTGGAAACAGAGGTAGAAATGGACGACACAGAGGAGTAAGACAAAGAACCGGGCGCTTGCGGGAAACCGCAGGCGCTTTTTTGAATGAAGAAAAGCGAGGTAATAGCATGGCGGAAATCAAAAGCGAAAGCACTAAGGAAATGACGCAGGAAGAAATTAAGAGCCTGCGGGAAAAGGTGGCGAAAATGACACCAGAGGAGCTGCGGGAGTTTAGAAATTCTCATAATGCAGACGAAATGGGCTTTTGGGGAGAGGAGAGCGTATAATATGCAGATAAATAAACTGCTTACACCATACAATTTTACAGACGCAAACGATACAGGCAGGATAAAATATATTGTTATCCACTATGTCGGAGCGTTGGGAGGAGCAAAGGCAAACTGCCAGTATTACGCGGGGCAGTATATAGGAGCTTCTGCGCATTACTACGTTGGATTTTCCGGGGAAATATGGCAGAGCGTGCCGGACGAAGATATAGCATGGCATTGTGGAGCAAAGAGCTACAAACATGCGGAGTGCCGGAATACAAACAGCATAGGTATTGAGCTGTGCGTAAGAAAGAAAAATACGGCACATCTGGGGGCGGAAGATAAAGATTGGTATTTTGAGGACGCGACCGTAAGGGCGGCAGCGGAGCTTACGAGGTACTTAATGGATAAGTACGGCGTTCCTGCGTCCCATGTTATCCGGCATTATGATGTTACCGGGAAGATTTGCCCTAATCCGTATGTCTATAACGCCACGGCGCACAAATGGGACGAGTTTAGAGGGCTGATTAGCGGAGCGGAAGTTACCGAGCCGCAGCAGAACCCGCAGGGCGCAGGCTCATATAAAGTAAAGGTTGAAATTGACGACCTTAACATAAGAGTAGGAGCAGGCACTAATTATGCCAAGACTGGGGGATATACGGGGAAAGGTGTATTCACGATTGTAGAGGAGAAAGCCGGGCAGGGCAGTACCGCAGGCTGGGGCAGGCTGAAAAGCGGCGCAGGCTGGGTATCTCTGGATTACTGCATAAAGATTGCAGGGAGCGAGACGGGAACGGCCGAAACCGGAACGGCAGACGGAGGAGACACAGAAAGCACAATCTGGGAGTTTCTGACTGGAAAAGGGCTAAATGCTTATGCCGCTGCCGGGCTTATGGGGAACCTGTACGCAGAAAGCGGGCTTGCAGCAAATAACCTGCAAAATTCCTACAGTACAAAGCTGGGAATGAGTGACGAGGAGTATACAGCTGCGGTAGATAATGGCAGCTATACTAATTTTGTGCATGACAGCGCAGGCTACGGGCTGGCGCAGTGGACGTACTACAGCCGGAAACAGGCTTTATATGACTATGCAAAGGCGGCGGCCGCATCTATCGGAAATCTGGATATACAGCTTGATTTTCTATGGCAGGAATTGCAGGGGTACAAGTCTGTTATGGAAAAGCTGACGGCTGCAACGTCTGTGCGGGCGGCTTCTGACGCTGTGCTTTTAGGATACGAAAAACCAGCAGACCAGAGCGAAGCAGTCCAGAAAAAGCGGGCAGAGTACGGCCAGAACTTTTACAATATATATGCAGGAAAGAAAAACGAGGAGGCAGAACCAGAGCCGCAGAAACCAGCGGCAGCAGTGCCTTATACTGTGAAAATAGATATTTCAGATTTGAATATCAGAACAGGAGCGGGCACGAACTATGCAAAGACCGGGGAATATACCGGGAAAGGCGTATTTACGATTGTAGAGGAGAAAGCCGGAAAGGGAAGTACCGCAGGCTGGGGCAGGCTGAAAAGCGGCGCAGGCTGGGTATCTCTGGATTACTGTACTAAGCTGGCATAAGCGCGGGCGTGTCGTTCATAAGAGGGCGGCACGCCCTTATTTTTTTGCCTGAAAGTGCAAAAACACGTTGACAATATACCAAAGTTGGTATATAATAAAAAACATAGAGAGGAGGACAAAACAAATAAGTGCAAAGCACTGGAAAGGAGAAACGGCACGTTGGGTAAGAAAAAGAAACATAAGAAAAAGCCTATCAAGTGGCAAGATTTAGCGGTCAATGCACTGATAGACTTAATCGTAGGAACGGTACTTATCATAATAGGAAAGCTGTTAGAATAAGCACCAAGGCGGGCGAAAGCCCGCCGCCTATAGAAAATATACCACAAACGGAAAGCCGAGTAAAGAGCATGATTTTAAAGTTAGGTATCTTTTTGGTGACTGCGGGAGCCATAAAGCTATGCGTAGCGCTTATAATCAGAGCGCGAGAGAAAAGAGGGAAAACATGATAGGCGAGAATATCAGAAAGGCAAGAAAAGCGGCGGGCGTTTCTCAAAAAGAACTTGCGGAACGCCTGCAAGTCCACCAAAAGGATATAAGTCGCTGGGAGAATGGGGCGCACGTCCCTACACTGGAAATATTTACAAAGATATGCAGGGAGCTTAACGCTTCTGCTGATGAAATTTTAGAATTGAAATAAAGGCGAAAGAGAGGGCTTATTATGGCAAAGAAAAAAATTGTACTTTATGGAGTTGCGGCGCTGTTTGCCGTAAGCGGTATTGTGGCGCTGCCGTCTGGGAATATAGCCGGAGGCGTGGGCTGCATTGTGATTGCAGCAGTATGCGCTTTTTTAGGCAAAAAGAGCGCAGATAAAGAAACGGAGACGGGAAAGCCAGCAAGAGAGGCTACGCGCCCGGTATCCGGCAGCAGGATTGCGGAGACAATAAGGACAAAAGTAGTAGGAGTTACGTACTGTAACGACGACGGAGAAAGCAGACAGGATATTTTAAGTAGAATGACAGGGGACGAGGAAATACAGATAGAAAAAACCGTATACAATGGAGAGCCTGCCGCGTATGTAAAATGGGGCGATAAGGTTTTAGGCTATCTGTCTGCGGAATTGTCTAAAGATTTAGCAAATAGATACCCAAACGCCAGATATGAAGCGAAATTGTTAGAAATTTCTGGGGGGGGGTACATACGTTTGGGTGCAATATAGAGCTTGATATTATCGTAGACGAACAGAGAGGTAGCGCACAGGAGCCAGCCGGGGAAACAGTCGTATACGTAGACCGCAGCAGTAAAAAGTACCATATTAAGCCTGATTGTTCCGGGATGAAGAACCCGAAAGCAATACCATTAAGCCAAGCAAAAAAGAAATACGCGCCTTGTAGGAAATGCTGCAAGTAAGTAAGACCACGGGAGCCGCAGACTTGTAAAAGAGCCTGCGGCTTTTGTCGTGCAAAAATTTACCAAAGAGAGGGATACCAGAATGGCAAATAAGAAAGGGAGCAGGCAGCTCACAAAAGCTGACAGGATAAAAATAGAGGCATTATTAAAAGCGGGGCATAGCAAAAGAGAAATTGCCGCGCAGCTGCACGTACACCGCAGTACGATTTACAACGAGCTTAAGAGGGGCAGATACATACACCGCAATAGTGACTGGACGGAGGAAGAACGGTATAGCCCGGATATAGCCCAGAAACGCTGCGAGGAAAATTTAAAAGTGCGTGGCACACAGCTTAAAATAGGCAACGATATAGCCTATGCAAATTACATAGAGGATAAGATAGTAAACGAGGATTACAGCCCGGCTGCCGTTCTGGGAGAATTGAAAGCGCAGGGGAAAGAGGGGGAGTTTTCAACTACAATATGCGTCACTACGCTTTACAGTTACATTGATAAAGGGATTTTCCTTAAGCTGACAAATAAGGATTTGCCAGTAAAGAAGAATAAAAAGCGGGGCTATCATAAAGTAAAGAAACAGCAGGCCAGAGCCAACGCCGGAGAGAGCATAGAGAAACGCCCGGAGGAGATAGACAAAAGAGAAGAATTTGGGCACTGGGAAATGGATAGTGTCATAGGAAAGCGCGGAAAGTCTAAAAATACTCTGCTGGTGCTGACGGAGCGAAAGACGCGGGACGAGATAATATTTAAACTACCAGACCACACAGCAGAGGCGGTAGTAGCCGCAGTGGATAGGTTAGAAAGGAAATGGGGAGAACTTTTTAAACAGGTATTCAAGACCATTACCGTAGATAACGGTAGCGAGTTTGCATATTGTGAGGCGCTGGAAAAGTCTGTATTGGGGGAGGGCAACAGAACAAAGCTATATTACTGCCACCCGTATAGTAGCTGGGAGAGAGGGACGAACGAGGTAACAAATAAAATGGTGCGCCGGAAAGTACCAAAGGGGACGGATTTTGACGAAAAGACGGAGGAGGAGGTACAGAGCATTGAGGACTGGATAAACAATTACCCGCGCCGTATTCATGGATACCATACGGCGGCAGAACGGTTTACAGAGGAGGTAGAGAAACTGGCATAATGGCAGCAGGAGGCAGATACAGAGCGCAAAGGCTGGCGGAAACGGTAGCTTTAAAGGCGCGCCGGAAGAAAGAGACGGAAAACGGGTGGAAAGGTAGCGCTTTCTTAGTATGATGTGCATTATATATAAAAACAGCAGAATGAAATTATACAAAATGCTGAAACTGATTTTTTGTCGAAAAAAAGGTTGAAATTTTTAAGCCGCAACTTTCAATACCGATTTAGTTTACAAGATGGGCAACATTGTCGGAAACGACTGTCTTGCAGCAAATGTTCCGGTACTTTACGGACCGGGTGCAAACACACACCGTTCTCCATACGGTGGACGTAACTTCGAGTATTATTCTGAGGACGGCGTTCTTGCTTCTGAGATTGGTGAGGCAGAAGTTCGCGGTATCGAGGAAAAAGGTGTTCATGTTGTAATTAAGCATTTTGCACTCAACGACTGTGAGCAGGACCGTATCGGTCTTGGCGTATGGCTGACAGAGCAGGCAGCACGTGAGATTTACTTAAGAGCATTCCAGGGAGCACTCGAATCTTCACAGGCAGGTGGAAACGGTGTCATGATGGCGTACACACGCTGGGGTACCCAGTGGTCCGGTGCAAACGCAGGACTTATCAAGGGCATTTTGAATGAAGAGTGGGGCTGCCACGGAAAACAGATTACCGATAACGTATTAACTACTTACGTAAATGGTGTTGACGGTGTGATGGGCGGAACAACTGCTTTCGACTCCATGCTGGCATTCTACATTATCAATAACGGAAACGGACAGGGAAGACTTCCGGAGTACAGAAATGATCCGGTTGTAGTAACCGCAATGCGTGAAGCCGCACACAGTGATTTATATGCAACAGCAAATTCCAGCGGTATGAACGGCGTGGGAGCAGATACGACAATCAGACTGACAAAACCGATTGTAATTACGGTTGTTCAGATTCTTGCGTTTGGTTTCAGTGCATTATTCATCGTGTCAGTTGCACTTTGGATTTTAAAATACCGGAAGTTTAAACAGAATGAAGCAGCGGTCGCTTACCGCGAATTCAAGAAGTCTTTAAAGAAACAGGCATAGTTTTATAGCACGATAAAGGAAAGAAGCATATGGAAAATGAAAAAACTGCAGCGGGCAGCGGTGTAAACCGTGCCAAAACGTACCAGCTTGTGTTATTCCCTTTGAATAACGGTGCGACAAATGTATATTATGTGCTTATTTTGTCCTATATTGCGACCTTTGGAAACAATGTATTAGGAATTGCAACTGTATTTGCCTCCGTAATGGTCACGGGAATGCGTGTATTTGACGCATTCACGGACCCGATTATCGGGGCGTTAATGGACCGTACCAATGGAAAACTGGGCAAGTTCCGGCCTTTTATGCTGATAGGAAATATCATCATGGCATTTGCCGTGTTCATGCTTTACTGCATCTGTCCGGATATTTCGGAAGAGAATATGTGGCTCCGCTATGCGGCGTTTATCGTACTCTACGCAGTCTGGGTTATCGGTTACACGTTCCAGACTTCGGTTACACGTTCCGGTCAGACGGTTTTAACCAACGATCCGAAGCAGAGACCATTATTTACGATTTTTAATACCATCGGCTCTATGGCAGGAATGGGACTGATGCAGTTTATGGCACCGATTATCCGTTCTGTGGTAGCAGATTACAGCAGTGCAGACTTTTACCGGGTGCTCACACCGATTGGAGTTGTGATTTCCTTTTTCTTAACGATTCTGGCAATTATCGGTATCTGGGAAAAGGATAACCCGAAGTATTTCGGAATCGGCGGAGCAAAGCAGGAGAAGACAAAGGCATCCGAGTACATCCAGATTATCAAGGAAAACAACCCGATGAAGCGTCTGATGGTAGCAGGAGCCGGCTGCAAGCTCGCCCTTTCCATTGCGACAAATGTAACGGTACTTTGTATGTTATACGGTTGTATGATGGGCGATTACGATGGATTATACCTGCCGATGATGGTACTCGGTTATGTATTCTCGGTTCCGTTTTTCCTTCTGACGGTGCGTACGTCACAGAAGAAGGGACAGAAGGCATCCCTGATGAAATACGTATCGGTGGCACTGGTTTGCTACATCGGTGTGCTGGTGCTGCTTTTCCTGTGGAGACAGGGAAACCCGGCTTGGAACTTAAGCCTGTTTAGCAATGGAAAAATCACCATTAACTTATACACCGTATTATTTATCGTATTCTTTGGCATTGGCTACGGCGCTTACTATTCAACTGCCGATATGCCGATTCCGATGGTGGCGGACTGTTCCGATTACGAAACCTACCGTTCCGGAAAATATATCCCGGGTATCATGGGAACCCTGTTTTCCCTGGTAGATAAGTTAGTGTCATCTCTTTCTGCCACGGTTGTGGGAATTGCGGTTTCCATCATCGGACTTGAAAATCTGCCGACTGCGGATACGCCGTATACCCCGGGTATGAGCAGTGTTGTCATCATTTTATTCTGTATCGTTCCGATGGCAGCATGGGCAATCACACTTTTTGTGATGAGAAAATACGAGCTGACCGGAGAACGGATGAAAGAAATTCAGGCTGTCAACAGCCAGCGAAAAGAAGCAATCGCAAATGGAATGACCATGGAAGAAGCGATGAAGAAATATCAGTAATACCAAAAAGAACTGTGCACGTAAGTGTTGCAGTTCTTTTTTTCTGGAAATACTTGACAAGTGAAATAAAAGTGATATCATGATGATATCAAAACAAAGACAGGGGGACAAACACAATGGAAGAAAAAATTTACACGACAAAAAAGAATGGAATGGCAGGACTGTTTGGAACACTTTTTGTCATAGCGCTTGCAGTTGCTGCAATCGTGGCAGGGGCGTTACAGTTAGAAGTGAACACCGTACCGGGTGTGATTCTTCTGGTGGTGGGCATCGTAATCTGCGCCGTCGGCTGGATTCCGCTTCTGGGATTAAAAGTCATCAAGCCGCAGGAAGCACTGGTGCTGACCTTATTTGGAGACTATAAGGGAACCATCAAGGACCCGGGATTTTATTTTGTAAATCCGTTTTGTACGGCAGTCAATCCGGCGGCTTCCACTAAGCTGGCACAGAGTGGAGATACTGCAAATGTAGGCGGTACACTTACGATTTCGGCTAACGGAACAGGTACATCGGTAGAATCTCTTTCCAAAAAGATTTCGTTGAAGGCAATGACATTGAATAACGGAAGACAGAAGATTAACGATTGTCTTGGGAATCCGGTGGAAATCGGCATTGCAGTTATCTGGAGAGTCACCGATACGGCAAAGGCAGTGTTTAACGTTGACAATTACAAGGAATATCTTTCTCTCCAGTGTGATTCTGCATTGAGAAACATTGTCCGCATTTATCCTTACGACGTGGCAAGCGATGTGGATACGACCGGGGACGGGCAGGCGGATGAGGGAAGCCTTCGTGGTTCTGCGGAAGTGGTTGCAGAGCGGATTAAGGAGGAGATTCAGTCAAAGGTGACAGAGGCAGGCCTTGAAATTTTGGAAGCGCGCATTACCTATCTTGCATATGCGCCGGAGATTGCGTCCGTCATGTTGCAGAGACAGCAGGCTTCTGCGATTATTGATGCAAGAAAAATGATTGTGGATGGAGCCGTTGGAATGGTTGAGATGGCATTGGAGCGGTTAAATGAAAAACAACTGGTGGAACTTGATGAGGAGCGCAAAGCGGCAATGGTTTCCAATCTTCTGGTAGTATTGTGCGGAAACCATGATGCGCAGCCGGTTGTAAACTCAGGAAGCCTTTACTAATGGCAGAGAAAAAACAGGTCCCGCTTCGACTGTCAGAAAAACTGTATGCCGAAATTGCCGCCTGGGCAGAAGATGATTTCCGGTCAGTGAACGGACAAATTGAATATCTGCTGTCGGAGTGTGTCAGACAGCGCAAGAAGAATGGAAAGTACGTCGGGGAAGAGATTGATGTTCCGCCAAAGCTGGACATTCATTAGAAAAAGCAGGTGCGTATCTCATTGCGTGCCTGCTTTTGTAGTTAAACTTTTTTACATGACAGGAAATACACTTTGTAGTATAGTAAAGACAAAAAGGGAGTGAGAGCATTGATTTTATGCGTAGCAACAGATGACCATCTTGGGATGACGTTTCACGAGCGCAGGCAGAGCCAGGACAGAATATTGCGGGAGCGGCTGCTTGCGATAAGCGGCGGCAGCAGGCTCTGGATAAACCACTATACGGCAAAGCAGTTTGGAACACCGCTTCCGGAGAACGTGAAGGTGGACGAGCAGTTTTTGGAAAAAGCAGCAGACGATGATTTTTGTTTTGTGGAAAATCTGTCCCCGGCGGACTATGAAAAACAGATAAAAAAAATATATTTGTTCAAATGGAACCGCGTATACCCGGCGGATACTTATTTTACGATACCACTTGGAGAAGGTGGATGGAAACTGATAGCTGAACGGGAATTTGAAGGACATTCACATAAAAAAATTACCATGGAGGAGTGGAATCATGAAAATCAATAAGAATTTACCGAAAAATAAATTTTTAAGGACCGCGATGCTTGGAATGATGCTGCTATTGTCCGGCTGCGGCGCGGCAGGCAGCAATGGAAATGTAGCACAGCAGGCGGCAGCAGATAATCAGAAGATGGTTGCGGAATCTACACAGACGGGAACGGCGGCAGCCACACAGAGGGACGTTATCGAAGCCACAGAGGTGACACTTTCGCTTGCAGACATTCCGGAATATTCGGGCGAACCTTATGTCGCAGTCAACGACAATGTGCCACAGTTTTTAGAAACGGATTTATCGACCGATTCCTATGAATATTACAGCGATTTGGACAGCCTCGGACGCTGTGGCGTCGTGTATGCCTGCATCGGCACGGATTTGATGCCGACAGAAGAGCGCGGCAGCATCGGTTCGGTAAAGCCGACCGGCTGGCATACGGTAAAATATGACGTGGTGGACGGTAATTATCTCTACAACCGCTGTCATCTCATCGGATATCAGCTTTCCGGCGAAAATGCCAATACAAAGAACCTGATTACGGGGACACGCTATCTGAACGTGGATGGGATGCTTCCATTTGAAAATATGGTTGCCGATTATGTCCTTGAAACAGAAAATCACGTCATGTATCGTGTCACCCCCATTTTCGATGGTGACAACCTGCTTGCAAGCGGCGTACAGATAGAAGCCGAGTCCGTGGAGGATAACGGCGAGGGCATCCTTTTTAACGTATATTGCTACAATGTGCAGCCCGGCGTGGAAATTGATTACGCAACCGGAGACAGCCAGTTGGCAGCGGGTGCTGCCTCATCCGAGAGCAGTGCATCGGATGACAGTACAGCGATTTCAGATTCTTCGGGTTCCGGCTCCGTTCTGGTATGGAAATCTGCGACCGGCTCCAAATATCACAGCATCAATAACTGCGGAAATATGAACCCGGATAAGGCAACACAGATTACGGAAGAGCAGGCAATTAATGAAGGGCTTGGGAAGTGCAGTAAGTGCTGGTGAAAATCAGGAAAGGAACAGTGCCAATGAATCACGATATGCCACGAATTTTTGGCTGCAAAACAAAGGAGCCGCTTCATTTTTCCGTGTGCGGGCAGTTTATCAGTCCGGCGGGATTTTTGCACCAGCGCCGTCTCTTTGACGTCAATGTGCTGATTATGATAACGGAAGGCACGCTTTACATCAATGCCAACGGGGCAGAGTATGCGGTTGGGGCAGGGCAGTATATTTTCTTAAAGGCGGGCGAAGAACATTTTGGCTATCGTCCCTCGGAGGGGAAATTGTCCTATCTTTGGACGCATTTCAAGTCGGACATGGAGTTTGAGACAGCAGAGGAAGCGGAGGAGGAATATACTTATCTTTTCCCGGAAAGTGCCCGCTTAGCGGATGCGGGACGGACAGCGCAGCTTTTTCATCAGCTCATGGATTTGTCGTTAGAGGAGCGGCTGTATACAAAGAAAATGGCGGATTATGCGACGAGCCTGCTTTTCATGGAGCTTTCCCAGGAATATTTTCACACCAGGGACAGCGTGGAAAAACTCCCGGCAGCGGTAGTTTCTGCGACTGCATGGATTAAAAATCATTATTATCAGCCGTTTGAGGTTGTACAGCTCGCCGATGCGGTTGGATATCAGGCGGATTATCTGTCGTCGCTTTTTAAGCGGAGCATGGGGATTTCCCTTGTGCGCTACACGAATCAGATGCGGATAAGGACGGCAAAAACACTGCTTTCCAACTATGGCGTTACGATAAAAGAAGCCGCATTTTCCTGCGGCTTCTCGGATGAAAAATATTTTATGAAAGTGTTTAAAAATTTGGAAGGAATCACGCCTGCACAGTATAAAAAATCATTTGGCAGGAAAAACATCAACTGAGAGATTTCTTTGAGAAATATATGGTGTACGGTTCATCGGTGATATCGTACAGCGGAACAAACTCAAAATTCTCCGGCTGGTTTATCGTGCGGTAAGTGCTTTGTTTCCACGGAAATGTTTCATAAGTATGCTCGGTGGTGGAGACGAGAGCACTTTCGGGATTGTCATCGGCAACATAGATGCCACAATCTTTGTCACATAATCCGGCAAGTACAATCGGACCTTCCAGGAATGCCATAAGCTCCGGTGCATCTGGCAGGGAAGCAGTTGTAAGAGCCGTCTTGAAATATATCGTAATTGTGTCATCTTCCCAGGTGCGTTCGATGTCAAAACAACCATCGAGGCTGGAAATATTTTTGACTGCTTCGTCATTGACAGAGATGTCAGGTGTGCCGACAACCCAGGAAGGAATCCGGAGCGATAACGTAAATGCTTCCGGCGTATCAGCCTTGACATTTATGCGGATAAACCATCTTGACATCCGGCTGTCATCGTGCTCGTCAAAGGAAGCTCCATCGTTATAATATTTCATATCAACGCGCTGGGTTACGGTCACATTTTCGCTTCGCTTATAGACTGCGTTTAAGTACTGTGCCACAACGAGCCGGTTTTTGCTGCTGTCTTCGTACCAGCAGAGAAGCGGATAAATGGTGTGTGCCTGTACGGTTGTGCCGTGACAGCACCAGAAATCATGTGTTTTGCTTCCCCATTTCTTCTTACTGCCTGCCTTAATTGGTAGAAAATAAGTCGGCATTCCCGTAAATTTATTCTGCTGTGCAAGAAAACCGTTGTACAGATTTTTTTCGATATAACCGAGGTAAGCGGCATCGCCGGTAAAACGGAACAGGTAGTCTGCGAGACGCACCATGTTGTAAACCGTACAGAATTCCTGCGTGCGGTCTCCCATAAAGCTTCCGAGCTTGTGAGGCGGAATCCAGAATTCGCCGGAGTTCTGACCGCCGGTGCAGAAGGCTTCCCGGTCTGTGACAGCGCATTTCCAGAAGGCTTTTACCAGCGAAAGCCATTTCTCATCCCCTGTAACCTCATACATTTTTGCCGCTCCGTGCGCCCACGGAATACTTGCATTTGCATGGCAGTTTGAAAGCGGGTCATTGCCGTCTGCAAGTTTTTTGAAAATGGACGGGTGGGCGTAGCGTTCTGCGAGTGTGAAGAAACGCTCGTCGTTTGTAATTTCATATAAACCGGCCCATACCTCCAACATTCCGCCTTCCTCGCCACTGTAGACGACATGCGGATTTTTGTCCTGCATATCGGCAGTCCAGTCGAGATACCAGTCTGCGGCGTTTCCGAGGATGGAAAGGGCAGTCTCATTTTTGGTATACAGTACACTGTGGTAGAGTCCGAGCAGTGTTTTATGCAAAGTGTACTGCGGCGACCAGATGTATTCGTTTTTTTCAAGTCTCTCAAAATATTTTTCCGGAATCGAGCCAATCCAGCGCCCGCCGTTTAATTTCTGACAGCGTGCAAGTTCATCGATGATGTTGTCGAGCTTTGCCTTTAACTCTCTGTCGTGGTTTTCTGCAACCAGAACGGAAGCAGCAGACAGCCAGTGACCGAGAAAATGGCCTCTTAACTGGCAGGTAGGCGATTCCCAGCCGAGGTGCATATCTGAAATGTCACGTTCGGTGCGGATGCAGGCCTCAAGGTAGAAGTTCTGCAAAAGATTTTCGGTTTTCAGTTCCATGAGATAAGCGCGGTTGACATCGGCGCGCTCTTTAAAAAGCCCGGGAAGAAGGGCTGTATTTTCAGGATTGATTTGTCTGAACATAAAGTTACCCCCTGTTTTTTCTATAACTATACTGTCTGCCTTTTTATTTGTAAGTAGACAAAAGGGCGGAAAAGGTGGAAAATTCTTTGATGTATGGAAATCTTTTTCAAAAAAATTATTTTGTCGCGTCTATAAAACTGAAGCATATCAGCAGGAGCATCCAGATTGTAGAGCAGATTGTAGGGAATGCGATGTTTCTGGTTGATGGGGGAGGTGTATGAAGGATGGAAAGGGTAAGGGTAAGATAGTCTGGCAGCCATTATGCGGGCGAATTCTCTTCTAAAGACGTATCTGGATTATTTTAGAATTTTATATTAAAATATTATTATGGGAGGACAAACTAATGAACGAAACATTAAAAGTATTGGAAACAAGAAGAAGCTGTAGAAATTTTGACAAAGAAAGAATGGTATCAGAAGAAGACATTCAGGCCATCGTAAAGGCTGGTACTTATGCTGCAACTGGGATGGGAAGACAGAGCCCGATTATTATTGCCGTGACAAACAAGGAACTGAGAGACCAGTTATCTGCGGAAAATGCAAAGATTATGGGAGCTGATATAGACCCATTTTATGGAGCACCTGTCATTCTGATTGTGCTTGCGGACAAGAGCGTACCAACATATATGTATGATGGTTCCCTTGTGATGGGAAATCTTATGAATGCAGCAGAAAGCCTTGGACTTGGCAGCATTTGGATTCATCGGGCAAAAGAAGAGTTCGAGTCGGATTTTGGAAAAAAGATTCTTGCAAATCTTGGCATTGAAGGCAGCTATGAAGGGATTGGACATTGTGCAATTGGATATGCAGCCGCACCTGCCAATGCACCGGCACCAAGAAAAGAGAACTATGTTTATTATGTAAAATAGTTGCCGGTGATATCTACAAACCAGGAGAGCATCATGATTTCAACAGCAGAAAATTATTACTATCATCAATTAAACAAAGAACAGAAAAAAGTTTATTTTGCCATGAAGGAGGGACTTCTCAAAATGGAGGAGTCCTTTCAGGTGCTTAAACTAAGCAACCGTGAGTTGGTGGACATATATTTTATGGTTCTTATGGATTGCCCGGAAATATTTTATTCAGTCAAATTTACATATAGATACTATCCTGATTCAACGATGGTTGAACTCATCCCGGAGTATCTTTTTACGAAGGATAAGATAAAAGAACATCGTCAGGCAATGAAGGCCCGCGTCAAAAAACTGGCGCTTTTGGCTGAAAAATTAAGTGAAAAAGAGAAAGAACTTTTCATACACGATTTTATTGTTAAAAATGTGAAGTACGACAAACTCAAAAAAGAATATTCCCATGAAATCATAGGTGCTCTTGGCAATGGCGTTGCAGTATGTGAAGGTATGGCAAAAGCTGTGAAAATACTTTGTGATGAGCTTGGCATCTGGTGTATCGTTGCCCTTTCAGAGGCAAATCCCGATAAGGGGATAAACTATCGTCACGCATGGAATGTGATTCGTATCGATGGAAAATATTATCATCTCGATGCTACCTTTGATAACACATTATCGCGGGATGATTCTGTCCGTTATGATTATGTAAATCTGTCAGATAAACAGATTTTCAGGGACCATGAGCCTGTGATATGGAAAGTGCCGGAGTGCACAGAAGGTGATCATTTTTACTATCGTGAGAAAAAATTATCCTGGACAACCGTGGATGAGGTGCGCAATCGTACAAAACAGGCCGTTAAGAAGAACAGAGTTTTGATTTTTCATTGGCGTGGAGGTTATTTAACCAAAGAAGTTCTAAAAGAATTGCTTGTGGTATTTGATGAGGAGGCCAGTGTAAAAGGGAAACAGGCTTATGTATCGGTCAACTGGCCACAGGCGGTGATTCGCGTGAGGTTTGAAGACGGTGTTGGCGAGGAACAGATTGAGATGGAAGAAGCGAATGAGGGGGAGAAATATATCCAGTAATAGATATTATAAAAGTAGTAAAAATTGAAAAATCGTGATTTTCTTCTCTTAAGCAGATTGAATTTTACCGTAGATTCCGTATAATAGAGGAAGATAATGCGTAAGATAATACGTAAGATGATAGAGGTGTTCGCATGGGAGAATATAAACCGCCCTTTACAATAACGAATAAAATATTGTCATATGTATCGTCGATTTCTGAAAAAATAGGACGAATAACTGCAACCAACAATCTGGAAGCAAAACCGCATTTGAGAAGAAATAACAGAATCAAGTCGATTCATTCCTCTTTGAAGATTGAGGCAAATTCCCTGACTTTGGAACAGGTTCGGGATGTCATTAACGGCAAGGCTGTACTTGGCGAACAAAAAGAAATTCAGGAAGTAAGAAACGCTTATGCTGCTTATGAACGACTTTCAGAAATTGATCCTTATAACATTCGACATTTGAAAAAGTTCCATGGAATTATGACAAAGTATCTTGTAGAGGAATCAGGTGAATTTCACTCAGGTGAGGAAGGGGTTTTCAACGGTAATCAATGTGTCTTCATGGCACCTCCTGCACGATTTGTACCGCAGCTTATGGATGAGCTATTTGCCTGGATGAAAGAAGCGAAGGACGATGTTCATCCGTTAATTTTGAGCAGTGTATTCCATTATGAGTTTGTGTTTATTCATCCTTTTTCAGACGGCAACGGCAGAATGGCGAGATTATGGCATACGGCAATTTTATCCAAATGGAAACCAATATTTGAATATATTCCCATTGAGAGCCAGATTGAGAAGTTTCAGGATGAATATTATGAAGCTATTTCACAGTGTCATGTCGCTGGAGAATCCACAATTTTTATTGAATTTATGCTGTCCCAAATTGATAAAATTCTGGATGATATTTCTGCTCAATTCAGTGAGAAAAATGAATATCTTCCTGAAACGATACAAAAGTTACTTGAAGCTATGGAATATGATATTCCTTATACGAGCAATGCTTTGATGGAGAAGCTGGGATTAAAAGCAAAAGAAGGATTCCGAAGAAATTATCTTCATCCGGCGATTGAAATGAATTTAATTCAGATGACGATACCGGATAAACCGAGCAGCAAAAACCAGAGATATGTGAAAATGTGATAGGAATTAGAGAGCATTTATAACGATAAAGGAACATGGTATTTGTCTGATTCTCATATAGGAACGGATATAAAACTTGAGGATGCAGTAATGGACAATGAAGGAAAGATTAAAGTTTATTTTTTCAATATGGGAAGAAGAAAAGAGGATGACGAAGTCTGATATGTATTTGTGAGCGGTCTTTTGCTATAGATTTGGAAGGGTTTAAGAGAAAATGGATAAGCTGAATAACTGTATAGGCAATTAGAAAAATACAAATACAGAAGTACACAAAGATTTTTCAATTTTATTGAAATTGTTGTTTCCCTGTTTTATAACCGGAATTTGAATTGCTGTTATAAATAATTATTTTATAACGGAGGTTCGGTTACATGGAAAACAGCATTGTAAATGTATATGGTTACATAAGGGTGTCAACAGAGGGACAGGTCAAACAGGGATATTCCCTAGCGGAGCAACGTGCAGAAATTGAAAAGTATTGCAGTTCCAAAAGTTACAACTTGATAGAGATTTTCAAGGACGAGGGTATCAGCGGAGCGAAAGCCAACGAGGATGAAATGAGTATTGAGCGTGACGGTTTGCTTGATATGTTGGCTTCGTTGAAAGAGAATAAAATTCAATATATTATTGTGCTGTCAACAAATCGTCTGTGGCGGTCAGACTTGGTAAAGGTTCTGCTACACCGAAAACTCAAAAAGAATAACGTGGATATTAAAGCTATTGACAGACCGAATTATTCTATCTACACGCAAAATCCAAATGAGATTTTTGTAAATGGTATGTTTGAGTTGTTGGACGTGTATGAGCGATTAGAGATAGCATTGAAATTAAAACGAGGCAGATTGCAGAAAGCTAAGAGCGGTGGTTATGCAGGCGGTGGTGCTCCGTTTGGATACGAGTGTCTGCGAGGTGGCAAAAAATTATATGTAAATACAACAGAAGCAAAAGCAGTACGGAGAGTATGAACCATTACTCCCATAGAAAATAATATGGGTCTTGACATTGTTATCGTTTTTCAAGGATTGCAGTTGATAGATGATAAATTGCATGAGCAGAAAAAATTTTGAATGGACTATTGATAGGAAACTGTACTGACAGCAAAAGTAGAAGAATAGCAGTACTTCCGTATTCTGAATTTAAACAAGCTATTCATGATAATATTTTGTCTTGTAGAAAGTGTGAAATAATTTGTGGTGATTGTGAATGGAGCGAAATTTGTCACATAACTGAAAGCAAAAATAAAAAGTTAATATGTTGGATTAATGAAGAAGATAAAATATTGTCTTTCCACCAAGAAGAAGGATTTGTGCAAAATGAATTTACAGATAGAGACGAGCTTTGATGTTTCTTGCTGGCAGTGTCTGGAATATATAGGATACAGTAATAAAAACTGTAAAGTTATATATGAATCCGCTATATAAGCTCTTTATTTTATCTGGCAAACTCGACTTAAAAAAATCATATTCTACCTTCGAGGGGTGTGTTTTTTCTCTAAAATAGAGTACGATCAATATAAGAAAGGAGGTAACTAAATGGACCTTGTTAAAATTGGAAAATATATTGCAAGTAAACGAAAGTCCCTGGGGATGACACAAAAGCAACTGGCAGAAAAATTAGGGATGAGTGATAAGTCGGTTTCCAAATGGGAGCGAGGCGTTTGCCTTCCGGATGTATCTGTTTATAAAGAACTTTGTTCAATTCTTGGTATTAGCCTCAATGAGTTTCTGGCTGGAGAAGATATAGCCCAAGAGAATATAATTCAGAAGTCAGAAACAAATATTATTGAAGTAATCAGAGACAATATAAATAAACAGAAATGTCTGAAGGTTATGAAATGTATATTAGTATTTATTTTTATTTGCGTGGTATCAGTAATCGGATTTACCATATACCGTTTGAAAAAACCACAGAATTACATTTCGCCTGTTGCAAAAGACAGTATAGAAATGCAGACAGCTGAACTGCTTGCTGGATCGGATGGAGCATTCGTATATAAGTTTATCACAACGGATAAATATAAAAAACTCAAATTACATATTTATCGATACGAATCAGGAAAATTGAGTGATCAGGATAAAGTAGAAATGGGATTTGAAGATAGTGGTTCCCCAAAAAGTGGTGAAATTGTAATGGTGCCTGATTTCGATAATTATGTAATTAAATTAATTATTTCCGGAGATGGAAATAAGTTGTCAACTGAAATTCCTATTCTAGAAAATGTAGAAGATAGAGAATACTATGGCAGAACGGCAACTGAAATAAAAAATGTCGTAGACGTTAAATACAATGAGCAACAGCCACTAATTGCTTTTGTTTATGATAACGACGAAATGAGTGTTCCAACTTTAGATGATTTTATAAATAGCCAAATAGATTTTCTTTCAAAAAATGATTATGTGTATTATGTGGCATTTGAGTTTTGTAAGTAATAGACTGGTGCTAAAATATCAAACCAATACAAGCACTTTAGCCAATAAGGTTAAGGTGCTTTTTTTGCTTTATAGGAAAGTTCTACCTTTGCAATGGCGAGATTGATTTTCTTATCATTCTCGCGAGATCTGGTATAAAGCCCATAGTAGCGGATTTGTTTGGTTTTTTATTTAATAAAGAATACCAACCGACAGCAGCAAGAACGTTTCGATAGGCAAGACGATGATTTGTACGACGAA
>CATZIT010000006.1:0-193663 GCA_958420225.1 uncultured Roseburia sp.
GACAATTTTCAATCCAGTATAATATGCATAGGAAAAATAATGGTGTCATTTTTCAACATCACGTTAACATCACGGAGCAAAATAAAAGAGCCACAATCCAAGTAAAATAAGGATTCGTGGCTCAAATGTCCGTTATTCAAACTCAATCGTTCCAGGTGGCTTACTCGTCAAATCGTAGAATACCCGATTGACTCCGCGCACCTCGTTTATAATTCTGCTCATTACCGTCTGCAATACTTCAAACGGAATCTCAGCGGACTCTGCTGTCATGAAGTCGACTGTGTTGACGGCACGCAGTGCGACAGCATAGTCGTAGGTACGCTCATCACCCATAACGCCGACGGAGCGCATATTGGTAAGGGCGGCAAAATACTGGTTTGGCATCCAGGACGGTGCCACGCCGTTCTCTTTCTTGTAGGCTGCAACTGCCTTGTCCACCTCATCACGATAGATGTAGTCGGCATCCTGCACGATGCGGACCTTCTCAGCGGTCACCTCGCCGATGATACGGATTCCAAGACCCGGACCCGGGAATGGCTGACGGAAAACAAGGTTTTCCGGAATGCCAAGCTCAAGACCTGCCTTGCGCACCTCGTCTTTGAACAGGTTGCGAAGCGGCTCGATGATCTCCTTGAAATCAACGAAATCCGGCAGACCGCCTACGTTGTGGTGGGACTTGATGACAGCCGATTCGCCGCCAAGACCGCTCTCTACCACATCCGGATAAATCGTTCCCTGCGCAAGGAAGTCAACCGCACCGATTTTCTTTGCTTCTTCCTCGAAAACACGGATGAACTCCTCGCCGATAATCTTACGCTTCTGCTCCGGTTCCGTAACACCGGAAAGCTTCTTATAATAACGCTCCTGCGCATTAACGCGGATAAAATTCAGGTCAAACTGACCGTTTGGACCAAATACGGCTTCCACCTCGTCGCCCTCGTCTTTTCGCAAAAGACCGTGGTCAACAAAAACGCAGGTGAGCTGCTTTCCGATTGCACGGGACAAAAGACCTGCTGCAACGGAAGAATCTACGCCGCCGGAAAGTGCAAGCAGCACCTTGCCGTCGCCAACTTTTTCCCGGATTTCCTGAATTGTATGCTCCACAAAAGAATCCATACGCCAGGTGCCGGCACAGCCGCAGACACCGCGTACAAAGTTGTGCAGCATCTTGGTTCCCTCCTGCGTATGAAGCACCTCCGGATGGAACTGGATTGCATACAGATTTTTCTCACGGTTTTCAGCCGCTGCAACCGGGCAGTCAGCCGTATGCGCTGCAATCGAAAATCCCGGTGCTGTTTGGGAAATATAATCAAAATGGCTCATCCAGCAGATGGTTGTCGGAGATACATCGCCAAACAGCGGTGAAGTTGTGTCTACAAACACCTCTGTCTTGCCGTACTCGCGTACCGGAGCTTTCTCCACCTTGCCGCCAAGCACATGCATCATAAGCTGCGCACCGTAGCACAGACCGAGTACCGGAATTCCCAGTTCAAACAACTCCTTGGAATAGGTCGGAGAGTTCGGCTCGTAACAACTGTTCGGACCACCTGTCAAAATGATTCCCTTTGGATTCATCGCCTTGATCTGGTTAATGTCTGTTTTGTAGGAATATATCTCACAGTAAACATTGCATTCCCGGACACGCCTTGCAACAAGCTGATTGTACTGTCCGCCAAAGTCAATGACAATTACTTTTTCGTTATCCATTGCTTCCTCCTGTATCAATTCATTTGTTCCTATTATAATGTAGGATTTCTGCGTTTACAAGGCGTTTTTAATGAAATTGTACAAAATAAGCGGTCACCACTGTTTTTCTAGCGATTTTCTTTAAACAGCAGTCCGAAAATTCCTCGCACAAGCGGTCCTGCAAAAAAGATTTGCCAGCACATCGCCATCGGGAAATTCAAAACCGTTGTCTCAAACCACACCGCAATCACTTCCGCTCCCGGATTCTTAAAAAGAATTGTCGCAGCAAGGCTCATTGCCGGGCACATCAGACATACGGTGATGGCAGAGATTGCTAAAATGACCATAATCGGCTTGTCCTCACCGGGTGTCACGATACGGAATGCCAGCTTTTTCGACAGCCAGCCAAATAAAAAGAAATCCAGCACAAATGCAAGCGGTGCCATAATCACAAACTCGTGGAACACTAAAAGAAACACCTCATTTGTCATTCCGCCCTTGTTTAAGGCAATGTTGTAGGCAATCATGACATACACCATGACACAGACCATAAGAATGGTAAAAACTACTTCCTGAAATTTTGTTTTTGGCATACTATTTTTCTCCTTTGAATGAAATAAAATTAAAAAACAGCCGAAGGACAATCGCTTCTTGCGATCGCTCTTCGGCTGCACGTCGTGTTACTATCATAGCAAAAAATAGCACATTATGTAATTGTTTATATTTCACAAACTTTTCGAACTATTTCTACAACTTATGCCTACTTATTACAAAAGGCAATGGTTTCATTTCTAAACATCGTTATAGTGATGCTTTTTCATGACAAGGATGACAACCACTACTCCCGCTACCGCAACAAGCACTACCACTGCTGCCATCACCGGAAGCACGGATGTTCCCTGATACGAAACGGAATTGATATCAAAAATTTCCACATCTGCCGTTCCGATTTCAACGGTCTCTGCCGCCTCCTCTTCCCCTGCAGTAACACTGCCGCCTAACGACTCTACCAAATCTTTATCGGCGGTGAGCTGATCCATCACTACCGTGCCGTCAGCCAGACGGAAATTTACCTGCGAAAGGTCAATATTTGCTTCGTTTGTTCCGACTGAATTCCACCAGGAACCATATCCAAAATACAGCGCATCCGCACCGGAAAGCCACTCAAGCACCGGAGAGAAATCAGATTCTGCCGTATAGTCTCCTGCACCGGCATTCGGGTCGTCAAGAATACTCTGGTCATAGCATAACACATCATCCGCATATACCGCGAAACCGGAAGGATTTACCTCAATCCGCATCTTAGCGCCATCCTTGATATAGTCGGTGACAAGTGTATAGTTAAACAGGTTTGCATCAAAGTAACCGCCGAATCCGGCACTGTTAAAGCCAAGATAAGAGCCCGGAGAAAAATAGAATTTTCCATCATAGTCTCCGCTTCCCACAAATGCAAAGATAGCACCTAACTCATGAACTTCCCAGGTCGGTTTTGCATAAAACTCCAACACAACGCCCTTTGAGGTATCTTTTCCCTTGAATGGATTCTCGTACGCATAAACCGGGCCAAATTCTCCGCTGGTTTCTGCATGTAACGACAGGTCGATAACGTCCACATCCACCATATTTCCGGTCGGGATTTCAATTCCGGCGCTCTCTGCCTCGGTTTCCTCTTCTACGGCTTCTTCGCCTTCCACACTTTCCGTCTCTGTTGCAAAGACAGGGGCTGCGCTTATAGCGGTGAGCACTCCTGCAAGCAATACTGCCAGTAATCTCTTTTTCATCGCAATCTCTCTCCTTCCCTGCCTATAAATTGGTAAATGCGTCTGACTGCTGCTTTAAGCTGGCAACAACCTGAACACTTGATTCCACATTCTGATATACGCTGTTGATTTCGCCTACAAGTTTCGATGTACTGTCCGCAGAAGTATTAACCCCCTGGCTGCACTCGCCTACTGATTTTGAAATTTCATTCATCTGATCCATCAGCAGTGAAATATGTCCGGTCAGCTTCTCCATCTTCTTCTGGCAGTCATCCATTGCCGCGCTGACTTCCTCTGCGTCCTCCCGGTACTGTTTTCCGGAAACAGCGTAATTGTCATAATCCGGCAGAATTGTAGAAGAAATATACTGCATGATTTCGTTTGCATTGCTGCTCAATTCGTTTACGGCGCTGACCACGATTCCGTTGATGTTCTGAATCTTGTTTGCGGTCTCCCTGCTGCTGTCCGCAAGCTGTCTGATTTCATCTGCAACAACGGCAAAGCCGCGTCCTACTTCTCCCGCACGCGCAGCCTCGATGGAAGCATTTAATGCCAAAAGGTTCGTCTGGCTTGAAATGTTCAAAATTTCGTTTGTCAGCTCATTGACCTTCTCCACACTCTTGCTGTTTTCGATTGCCTGATTGAGCTTCTCAAGGCTGTTCTCCATCATTTCGCCCGTTCCGGTCTTGTTGGCGGCCGCAGTCTGCTCTAAGACTTCCGCACGCTTGCGCATCTCTAAGGTATGTTCGTGAATATCATTTGTCACATCCGCTACATCCGTCACATCTTTTCCAACAGAAGCTGTGCTCTCGTTGATACCGTTGATGGTAGATGCCACCGTATCCATGGTCGCTGCAATTTCTTCCATCGCAGCCGAAATATCACCGGAGTTCTCATTTGCCAGAGAAATGCTTTCATTTACCTGTCCAAATGCATTATCAAGGTTGCCGGACGAATTGACAATCTGACCCATGATATTCTGTAATGTCTGGATAAACAAATTGACACCCTGCACAAGATGTCCCACCTCGTCTGCCGTCTGTACCGGAATTCTCTGTGTGAGGTCTCCGTCCTTATCGTTGATTCTGCGGATAATCTCACGAAGTTTTTTCTCATAACGCTTTGTAGGAACCACAATCGTCATAAATACTGCAAAGACGCTGACCGCAAACACGATTACCATGATAAGAAGCATTCCGCCTGCGATAATCACGGCGTTCTGGTAAATGTTGGTCTGCTGTCCTTTGGCAAGTCCAAGATTGGTCTGTTCCTGCTCCACAAGTTTTTCAATCTCATCGTTGAGCTGGTTAAAAATCTCTGTCAGGACACCGTTTACCTGCGCTGTCACCTCGCGGGTATTGTTCATTGCACTGAGGCTTAACGTTGCATCATAATTCTCCATATACTGATTGAAGTAGTTGGACAATTCCTCATAAACCGCACTGTCCTGTGTCAGCTTGTTGTAATTCTCCAGATAAGCATTGGTTGTTGCCACCGCAACTGCAATCTGCTCTTCCACTTCTTTTTTATCTTCTTTTGTATCCATGACGCTGTGTGTCAGCAAAAGCTGTTGCAGCTTCTGTACATTCGACGAAATGGCATCGAGTGTAATAATGACCGGCACCTGTTCCCCTGCAATCTGGTTGCCCAGTGCACCGAGCTGTCTCAACGAAAACAGTCCCAGAAAAGAGGAGCCGATTCCAATGACAGCAATCAAAAGCAGTGGAAGCACAACCTTCCCTTTCAAACTTTTCATATCCAATCCTCCTTGTTTTGCGAAGCAAAATCCGAGTTCCTTTGAACGAGGAGAGGATTTGCCTCCTTGTTTTGCGAAGCAAAATCCAATTTTACAAAGTAAAATTTTTCCTCTGAACGAGGAGAGGATTTGCCTCCTTGAAAATAAAAGTTTTTCTGCTGTCATTTTACCATATTTTTACAGTTTTTTCTACCCTTTCACCTGCATTTCGCCATATTTTTTTAGTTTTTAGTATAATATTTTAGTTTTTTATCTATATATTGTGTCAGTCCACACTTTTTAAGGATTCTGTCATGCTGATGCTGTCAATTTTTCTGCGCATGATGCGGTTTACAAACCATGCAAATGCCAGCGTCAAAAGGACACTGTAGCCGTAACTCACCGGGCGCACATGCACATCAAATGCCACAAGGTCGATGTGAATCTGGCTCATGACAAACTGGTGCAGGAAGTATCCGAACAGCAGTCCAAGCAGTGACCCCAAAAAGGTGAGCACCGTGTTTTCCCGGAATACATAAGAAGCGGTTTCTTTTTCATAAAATCCCAGCACCTTAATGGTCGCAACCTCCCTGACGCGCTCCGTGATGTTGATGTTCGTCAGGTTATAAAGCACGATAAAGGCAAGCCCCGCCGCACACAGAATAATGACGATTACGATTAAATCCATACTTCTCATCATATTGGAAAACCGCTCGAGCATATCCTCGTTGACCGTCACCGCTGTCACGCCGTCGGTATTCATTAATACCGTAGACAAAAGGTGCACATCCTGACCCTCTGCCCGGTTCAGCCAGATGGTTTTGCACGCCGCCTGCTCCCCCGTCTCCAGTTCATACGTCTGCGTGCTGATAAAAACGTAATTGTAAACAAAATTCTGGAAAATGCCGCTCACCGTAAGCTCCATCTCCTCCTGATTTCCGTCTACAATTGTCATGGTATCTCCGACACTGATATCATAATCCTCGGCAATCTTATGTGAAATGACCGCCTCTTTTTCACCCGGAAGTGCTATCGGCTTCTTTTTCACCGTATGAAGATTTAAAAATGGGGTAACATCCATTTCCGTATCGATAATTTCCAGATTGATGGATTTGGTCTTACCACCCACCTTCAAATCCACCGATTTTTCCATGACCGGCGCATACGCGGCAATCCCTTCGATTTTTTCTAATTCTGTGCAGAAATCTGCATCCACGGCATCCTTTGTATGCACAGACATATCGTAAGTCTCGATTTCCGTGTACTGCCGTGTTGCTACATTTGTAATTGAATCTTGCACTCCAAATCCGGTCACAAGAAGCGCCGTACATCCACTGATTCCGACAACCATCATGAAAAACCGTTTTTTATAGCGGAAGACATTCCGCACCGACACCTTCTGTAAAAACTTAAGGCGTTTCCAGATAAAAGGGATATGCTCGAGCACCACACGTTTTCCGGCTTTCGGTGCTTTCGGACGCATCAGCTCCGCCGCCACCTCCGCAAGTTCTTTTCGACAGCAGAAATACGTGGTTCCGACCGAGCAGAGAAGCGACACGGTCAACGAAATTGCTGCCATTTTCCAATCAAATACGTAGACTAACGTATCCACCCGGTACATCATTCCGTACGCATACCAGATGACCTTCGGGAAAAACCAGGTTCCCAGTGCAAATCCAAGCACACAGCCCGTCACAGCCGCCGCTCCGGAATAGAAAAGGTATTTTGCCATGATGCTTCCCTCTCCGTATCCGAGCGCCTTTAACACTCCTATCTGCGTCCGCTGCTCCTCCACCATCCGGTTCATGGTCGTGATGCACACAAGTGCCGCCACCAGAAAAAAGAACACCGGAAAAACGTTTGCAATGCCGTCCACAATTCCGGAATCGCTCTCAAAGCATACATATCCTACATTTGTATATCTGTCAAGTACATACGCGGTCGGCTCCTCTAACTCCTCAAGCGCCTTTTCCCCATCCGAAATCTGCTCTCTGGCATCTGCAATCGCCGTCTCATACTCGGCCATGCCTTCCTCGTACTCTTTTTTTCCATTCTCATATTTTTCTTCTGCATCCGCAAGCTTGGCTTCCTTCTCCTTTAATTCCTTCTGTCCATCGGCAAGCTGTTTCTTTGCCTGCGCAAGTGCCGCTTCGCCATCTTTGACCTGTTGTTTTGCCGCTTCTATCTGCTTTCTGCCGTCTGCAATCTGTTCCCTGATTTGCGCGAGTGCCGCCGTTGGATTGGACATATCAACCCCGTCTAAGAAAGCTCCCATCCCTTCTGCATCACTGCCCATGGACGTTCCATCCGCGGCAATACTTTCCGCAGAGATGCTTTCGCCCGCAAGTACCTTGGAGACAAGTACTCCCATTGCTATCTCCACCTGGTCTAACTGCGCTTCTTTTTCTGAAATCTTTGTCTTCGCATCAGCAAGCTCCTGTTCCTTTGCCGCAAGCTCGTCCGGCGCCGTCTCAAGCTGTTTCTTTGCCTCAGAAAGCTGTTTTTCCCCGTCCGAAATCTGCTCTTTTGCATCTTCTAACTGTTGCCTGGCATCTGAAAATTTTTCATCCGCCTCCTGCTGCTTCTCGGAAAGTTCCTTTTTCCCATCGGAAAGCTGTTTTTCTGCGTCCGCTAAAACCGTCTCATAGCGCTCCTCTGCAAGCGTCTTTGAAAGTGTCTCCCAGTCTTTTGTTTTCCGCTCGATATAATCCTTGTAATCATCACTATACATCGGGAAATCCGCTGCGAACTTCACATACACTTCCGTGTAATAATCTACGTCGAAGCCCTCCGGCAGCAGATAAAAGAAACCGTTCACGCTTCCATTTCCAAGCGAGGTATTTCCGCGCTCAAACTGTATGTAAAGCGGCGACTGCACTGTTCCTACAATTGTATACTCTTCATTTTTAAACCGTGCCAAATCATCCTTTATGTTTCCTTCCGAGAGCACAATCTTTTTTCCAATCTTTGACGCATCGTAGAGGTTGGCATCCACGACACATTCGCTGTCGTTTTCCGGGAGTCTTCCCTCCACCACCACAATCTGGTTGACCTCCGACGGAATGCTGAGGGCTTTTAACACCTTTTCATTTCCACCGTCTCCCTGACAGAGAATATCAAAGGATATGCCTCCCTCTGCTGCCCACACATCCTCCTGTTCCCGGAATTTCTGCACTTGCTCCTTAGAATATCCTACCGTGGATAAAATCCGGTAATCGTAAAAATGATTTTTCCGCAAGTACTGCTCTGTCGTTTTTATCATCGCAGGCTGTGTCACCTTAAGTCCTGCAAAAAATCCCACTCCGAGCGCTACAATCGCTAAAATTGCCAAAAAGCGCCCAAGGCTTTGTCCTATTTCCCGAAATGTTGATTTCCAAATTTCTGATTTCATCCCAACCTACCACTCAATCTCTGAAATGTCCACAATGTGCTCATTTTTGACCATATCCACAACCGTGCCGCTCTTGACCGTGATAATGCGGTCTGCCATCGCCGTCAACGCCTGGTTATGCGTTATCACGATTACCGTTTTTCCCTTTTTACGGCAAGTATCCTGTAAAAGTTTTAAAACTGCCTTTCCGGTCTGATAGTCGAGTGCCCCTGTCGGCTCATCACAGAGAAGCAGCTTCGGGTTCTTCGCAAGCGCCCGCGCGATTGCCACGCGCTGCTGCTCGCCGCCCGACAACTGTGCCGGGAAGTTCGTAAGACGCTCGGAAAGTCCCACCTCACAAAGCACCTCCGCCGCATCAAGCGGCTCCTTGCATATCTGCGCCGCCAGCTCCACATTTTCCACTGCGGTCAGGTTCGGCACGAGGTTATAAAACTGAAACACAAATCCGATTTCGTAGCGCCTGTACGCCGTAAGCTGCCTTTTATCGTAACCGGATATCTCCTGTCCGTCCAAAAATACGCGTCCGCTCGTGAGCGTATCCATCCCGCCTAAAATATTTAAAATCGTTGTTTTTCCGGCGCCGGATGCCCCGACGATAACGCAGAATTCCCCCTGCTCTATCTCAAAATTCACATCATGAAGTGCCTCTATCTCGAGTTCTCCCGTCTTATATATCTTTCCCACCTGCTCAAATGACACAAATGCACTCATTCATTTTCCTCCTGCCTGGTTTTTGCCTGTCATCTCTCTTGTAGTTCAAAAGTACTCCATTCATTTTTCTCTATGATAACATATCAGCCGCAATTATTCGATACCAAACACCGGAAAGGAACAAAAGTGTGCTGCGCATTCTGCCCGTAGAGTAAAAAAGTCACCATATGGATTCCATATGATGACTCTTCCTTCTAGTGCATATGCTGGTGTGCATATTTCTCTCTTGTGGCAAGTCCGCCGCGGATATGACGCTCCGACTTATTGACATCAAGAATTTTCCTTGCCTCCTGGGCAAGCGCAGGATTCACCTGCACAAGGCGCTCGGTGACGTCTTTATGTATGGTCGTGATGATTTGGAGCGGTTTTAGTTTCTTTTTCCTCAGCGTCTTCATCTCCTTCAATTAAAACAGTTTCATCCAATCCCAAATCACCAATAAGACGCAGGTAAATATCTACATTGCCATCCTTGTCCACTTCAATTTTATTGATCAATCGTTTTAACTGCGCATTTGTCATTTCATGAACATCCGTGATATCTTCCAGTTGCTTGAATGTGCTATTCAGAATTGCTTCCAGTTGTTCTCCCTTGGTCAGATGATAAGAGACCATTTTCAGTTCATTCTCCAACCGTTCAATCTCTTTTCGCATTCCACCGATTTTCTCATTCAACTCCTCTCTGGAAATCAAATCATCGGTATACATATCCATGTATTTTTCACGGGATTTACGAAGCTTGTTCAATTCTGTATTTAACTGCTTTTCGTACTCAATATTTTCATCTTTTGCTTTGTATACCCGCTGAAATTCTTTAATCACATAATTGATTACTTTTTTCTTCTTACTAAGAATCTCTTGAAAATAATCCTGCAGCGCCTGGATCAGTTCTTCCTCATCTACCGTCACAGCATTCGGGCAGCTATCTGCCCCTTTTCCATTATGCCCGGAACACACCCAGCGCACATAAGTATTCTTGTATTGGCGAACCGTTCTGCGAAAAGACCAACCGCACTCCTTGCATTTAATCAATGTAGAAAATAAATATTTGTTACTTTGTCGCTCATGAGTAATTTTGAAAGAATCATGACGGCCTTTTAAAATATCCTGTGCTTTATCAAAGACTTCATCTTCAATAATCCGAAGTTCCGGTCGAATCGTAACAAACCATTCTGATTCATCCTTTTCTTTTCTCTGACCGGTCAGAAAATCTGCAATCTCTTCTTTGCCATTGATAATCTTCCCGGTGTATATCTCATTGGTCAGAATTCGACAAACGGAGTTCTGGCTCCAGTTATTACCACGCTTGGTCTTGATGCCTCGTTCATTGAGCATATTTGCAATCTTCGATCCACCATATCCTTCCTCTGTGTACCACTGAAAAATCTGCCGGATTGCCATTGCCTCATTCTCATTGATAGAAAGGTTAAAATAGTCTCCAATCGTCTTATCATAGCCAAAGACAATGTTCGGAACACGACCTTTTTCCGCATTCATCTTCTTACCAAATTTAATTCGTTTAGAAGTATTGGCACTTTCCTCCTGGGCTAATGCACCGAAGATTGTTAGAACGAATTCGCTGTTGCCCATACTGGTCATGTTAGCGGTCAGAAATTGTGTTTCGATACCGAGAGATTTCAGTCTGCGGACACTCTGTAAAAGGTCAACCGTGTTCCTGGCAAACCGGGAAATGTCCTTTACTACCACCATATCGAACAAGCCCTTTTCCGCATCTGCAAGCATACGCTGAAATTCTTTACGATTTTTGATTTTGGTTCCGGAAATACCCTCGTCTGCATATAATTTAATCAGGTTGTCCCCAGTTCGCTTGGTATATTCTAGGAAGAACTCTTTTTGTGTTTCTAAGCTGTTGAGCTGATCGGATTTATCTGTGGATACTCGGCAGTATGCGGCGATGTTCATATTAATCAACCTTTCTGTTAGAGTTGTTGCGTTCTGTTACGACTATTATAATTTCTTCTAGCAAAAAAGGCAAGTCATCCTTGCCTTCTTCATTATGTATCAATATTAGTTAATCCAATAATCGCTTGTTCCAATGCAACCACATATAATATAGCATCATAATAGAAATCCCTAATGTCGCTGAATGTATCTGATAATCCATATAAATAATTATGTGCCACTCTATTTCGCCTCAATTTAATACATAAATATGCTTTTTCTGCCACTTCAAAGGAACATCGTTCTAATCTCTCCTTTATTTCACACTGCTTTGCATAATCAAATTCATATCTGGCGCCATTATCTAATAAAGGAACTAATCCCTCTATATGTTTTATTGTTCTTTGCAAACGCAACTCATGCAAAGCCGCAAAACATGACTTTATTTCTTGCTTAAATGTTTCTCCACCAAACAATTCATAAAACGATTCAGCGCTTAGAATTTCAACCCCATTATTTTCATATCCTTTAAGTTCTGCAAACATTTTATCTACTAAAGGTTTGTTTCTCTGCTTGCTCTTTAATCTTTCGATTAGTGGATATTCCAATTGAATTGACTTTATCGGTGAATCCAAAAAGTCCTGGCACCGACCTTTTATATTATGTTCAAAAAGGCTAGCACTCGACATAACAAATACCTTAGGATAATTCTTCATAATTAACGAATCTGCCTTTATTATTCTTGAATCTTCCTCTTGTTCTATGATAAGTTTATCTAATTCACCATAATAGCTACAATCCATGAATTATTCCTCACAAGCCCCCATCACTTCAGCTGCTCTCTTTAGTCTGTTTTTTACACTGTCTGTAGATGAAGAGCCTGACTGCAAATACGATATAAACACCTCATCATTTTTCAATCTTTCAAACGCATCCTTATCAATATTACAGTGCACTTTTTCTCCTTTTAAGTATGCGCTTCTGCATGTAGCAACAAAAACACATTCAAATAATGTTTTAGAAAAACGATTATTTCTGAAAAAGGCTCTGTCTCCCAATTCATCACACGCATCCACAAACGATATAAACAAACCTCCTAAATAGTCCATTTTTTTTGGGCTAAATTTCTTACTTTCTTGTGAATATGAATTCAAAAACGTAACCATTTTAGGGACATATGAATCACCTCTCTCAAGCAATGCTAAGGATCTTAATATCAATTCCACATCATTGCAATGCAAATCCTGTACAGGTTTTCCTAATAGTGCTCTCCATTTGTCAACTTCATTAATTGCAACGAGCATTTCGTAGAACTTGCAGTAATATAGACTTGCTCGTATTTCCTGATGATTTAATGGTGTACCACCTGTATTTAGTCTATTGAATATCTCAAACATTGAAAAGCTGTTATTATCTGGTTTGTTTTGACGCACAACAACAGTCCTTAAGTATCTACGCAATCGAAATTTAATCTGGGCATCTTTATCCAATGTTTTGAATTTCTTACCGTGATAACGACTCACTTTTTGGGAACCATCGTCATCCAAATGTAATGAAAACTCTTGAAATACCGTGCTATCTTCTAACAAAGCTTCCAAGTCTGTTCCCGCATTAATTCCTGCTCTTAACATAAGCCTGGAATCTGTGCTTTTCGGAAATCTACCTTTCACAAAAAAGTATATTGATAAAAGTCTTTGCTGTCCATCTATTATCTTATAAGTACTATTTTCATCGCCTTCAGAATAGAAAAACAATTCCGGAACAGGCAATCCCAAAATCAATGACTCAACTAACTTAGAGGCTTTCTTTATATCCCATACATAATTGCGCTGAAATAACGGAATCTCTATAATTCCAGAATCAATCATGTCAACTATATTTGCCGGTGTCAAATCTCTTGGACTAGTTGTAATATCATATTCCACAACAGTTTCGTCTCCACAATCCATTTCATTTTCAAAAAATTCATCATACTGCATCATAATTGTTCTCCCTATCATTTGCATTTATTCATGTTATTATAATTTGTACGCTTGTATAAGTACTACTCACTATAAAATAGCTGCTTTGGACTCTTTGGCTTCTCAGGATTAGTCATTTTAATTTTTCCACTTTCCACCAACGGCATAACATGCGTCTGAATAGCGTAAGTAACAGAAGATAATCCCAGATATTCACATATTTCTTTCCTTGTTCGTGGTGTTCTACAGAATACCAAAAGATTATTTACTTCTTCTAATTCCGGCTCAACTTTACTGATATATCCTGACTTATAAAACGTCACTGTAAAACTGCCTCTCTCGTCTGCGAACTCCGGTTCTCTAAGATGAAACTTTTCCATTTCTCTGCGAATTGTCGGTATTCCGGAATATCTATTTTCTGTAACGCGCAATGTTTCTAACGCTAACGCCAATACAGGATTTCTAGTATCCGGCTGCATTTTACCCAACTGGTCAACTTTAATTCTTCCGTATATACCTCCCGGATTTTTTATTTCCATCCTGTCTTCATACATGATAATTTGTATCGGCATACCTTCTGTATGAATACTATAATCGCGATGAACCAGTGCATTAATAATTGCCTCTCTGACTGCAGTAATAGGATAATCTGTCCTATCCTCACGTGTCCCTGTTTCTGGATTAATAATTGTTTTATTCTTCATATTCTTTTTTACAAAACGAATTGCTTCATCAAGCATCTCTGAAATACTACCTTCAATTCGTTGATTGTCTAAAAAGCGCTCTCCTGAATCCCCAAGGCTTCCAATCTCTGTTCCCGGCACAGCGATTGCAGTAATGCATAGCTGTGGAAAATACGCCTGCGGATATGGGCTAAAAATCATCGTTGCACTCAATGTTATTTCATTATTTCTAGTCACGCTCATCAACTCATAAATACTTTCATTATCCAGGTTTGATAAATTAGGTTTTCCTCTTTTTAGCAAGTCAATATATAGTGCTAATTTCTCTTGATTTAAAGACGACAACGTTGCCCTTTGCACTCCACGAATATCATCTTGGTACTTCTTTCTGTAAGCCTCATAACTATAAACCTCATATTCTGTCATGGGCTCATCACTATCGCCCACACGTGTATAAGAACCTTTCAAACGACCTTTACCTTTATAAAATACCGGTCTGTCCGACAAATCAACGCCTGGAATCTCAGCTGACACAAAAGACTTTCCGTCTTTTTCTATAACGGTTAACAACGGACGAACAGTCGGCTCCATTTGCAAGCATTGTTCATTTATTTTTTTTTGTATATCCTGAGGATCATAAACTCCTACTTCTTTATAATCCTGCCTTTCATCAATTCCGAAAATGATGATTCCACCTTCATCTTGATTCGAAAAACTGGACAAAGAATCGTACAAATGCTGTGGGCAGCCTTTTTCTGCACTCTTTAATTCAAGAGTGTTTGTTTCAGATTTCATCCTTTGAATCACTTCGAGTTTTCCGATTAATTCTTCCTCTGTCATTTAAGTTCCTCCATTTCTTTCTATTTTATCATTCCCTTTACTTATATGCAAGAATCTCAAATAATATTCTTGAACTCAAAAAGGAACTTAAATTACGTTCATACAATTTAAGTTCCTTTTGTTTTCTAAAACAACAACTCAAAACAAAATCAAATTTGGATATTATTTTTCAGTTGTTGTTTTCATTTTATCTGTTATGTTTTACCTTCTCCATTATCTTTTTATCCAAACAAAGTAAAATTTGTCCTATCCAAATGCCATGTAATGTTAGCATGAAACCTCTGTGTATGTTTATCTCCTCGAATTGTTTCGTATTCAAATAAAATATCTGTTTGGCAGCTTTGATTCGGATTATTAAAATTTAGAATTATGTGCATTTCATCTCCTGGCTTCAAATAGTCAATTGGCAGATATACCTCTGTAAAATTCTCAATTTTCATCCTTAGATGTATAGCTGGACCAATGCCAATATTTTTTATATGTAAATATGCTATTCCATTTCGAACCATCTTGATTTTATCATTCTTCATAATTCCAAAATCAAACGGTTTCCAACCCGAAAAATCGTATTTTCCCTCTTTAACCTTAAAGTACTCAAATGCATATGCACTTTCAACTGGCTCTTTCTCTTTTTCGATCGATATATACGGTAATACCGAAGCTCCTAATGCTTTTTTGTTACTCCTTTTTGTAAATGCAATCGTAAGTAAAACCGATATCATTGTTCCTTCTGCCCCGATTATACTTCCAATCAAACCAGCATTTTGCTCAGCATTCGAATTTCTAAAAGCAAAATAGATACATGCCAAACAGGCAGAAACGCATATTCCAACCAAGATTTCTATGTTATTTTCGATAAAACTTCCTACTTTTTTTCGAAAATTCTCTCGACCTATACGACGTAATTCTTTTCCTAATTCTTTATTATTGAATTTAACGGATTGAGGATTACTTGCAGCATACTGCATGGCCTCATATTCTAACTGCCGAATCGTCTTTCCTTCAATCACACCTTCCCCATCCTCGTTATATGTCATATTCTTAGAAATAACATGATTTTTCTCTTCTTCGTTTCTTATCTCAGTCTCATTTTCTTTTAAATTTTTCTTTACACTCACTATTTTACCGAGGAAATATGGTATCAGTATGATGGTTCCCACAAACTCATACACTTTTTTTGTCACTTCTTCATACTCACCATACTGAATAATCAAAAAGACAATAACATAACTACATAGTCCTGCAATCTGCGCTATCACATACATCCATTCGTTGTTTTTATGTCTGTTCCATAACTTTCTTATATATTTATATAACCCCTTTATAGGTTCAAAAATTGATACAATCGCAACCGCAAATGTCATCCTAATAAATATTTTGGCTAACAAATATACAACACACCATATGTCAAACAACAGCAATGGAATAGGCATAAATATTTTATATATAATACCTTTTTTATTTTTCTGCCACAAATTAAAACTTCTTAGTCCTGTATATGTCTCTCGTTGCTGCCACGAGTTACATATTATATCTATAAACTTCTTTATCTTTCCTCCGATAAACCCAAAGCGTTTTACTAAGCTATTCCCGATTATCCATAGATAATACAAAAGAATATACATTCCTCCCATTGCAAATAAAACATTGAAATAGAACCATAAAAGTAGCATTCCCACTTTTACGATATCCTTATAGGTTGATACTATTTCAGTAAATATATCAACTACTGTTTGTGATGAGTTCACTGCGATCACCATCAACCACCACACCATATATGTATATACGAAATCCTTAATATCAGAAACGGAAAAAGCTCTATTTTCCGGAACAAATATCATTTTAATTATCTGTTTGATTGCAATATATACGTAAAAAAATACATATATTCCAACAAACCAAGTAGCAATTGTCGAATTCTTCAGAGCAACATTTAAAATGAGCCAAATAGCAGAAAAAACGATTGCAAACACAATAAGTAAGAGCATAATTGTTTCACCAGGAGAACGCTTCGACTTACTTTCCGATTTTTTCAGAGTTTCACCTATTTCTTTTCCACTTTCCTCTATTTCTGTAATTACCCATATTGCAAGTAAAATTAGCATCATAAACGAATGAAAATATCCCCAAAACATTTTAGCCATATTGTTTTCTTTTGCCTCCAAAATATGTTTCTAATAATATCGACATTTTTCTTTCAGCATTAAACAATTTATAAAACAGTTCAAAGAAAAGCAAGGCATCCCTACCTTGCTCTTCTACGTCTTATGCTCACCGGTTCATCCACCGTTTCTATATCCCCCGGTTCCGCTATGTACTCACTCTCCTCTGTATATTTTGATGTAGCTTCTTCTATAGCACGTTCCACCTTACCAGCATTTGCTTCAATCAAAAGCTTGCACAAGAAATCAGCTGTATCTTCTGCCGAATTCGGATTGTGAAAACGATAATTCAATTTTCTCTGTTTCAAGCGGAATTCCCATCACCTTCTTGCTTGTCCTTCTTTCCCATACTATGAGATTGATTATTAGGTTAGACCTAACTTTTTCACAAGATGATTTTATTCCATTTGAAACAAAATTTCGTTCCCCAAATAATGTACTTAAGTCTATTCCCACAATACTTTATTCCTTACTACCAGGCACAATTTCATGTGACAATTTCACCAGTAAATCGTTGTTCAAATAAAAACGCATGGAAAAAGATCTGAAATATCAATTATCTTTTCCATGCGTTTGAAATAAACAAGTTACTATTTCTATTTACGGTACATTTGGGTTGAATAAAGAGCATTCATAATCTTTTAAACAGTAAATTCGCAAATTAGCAAGCAGTGCATTTGTACACACAAAATGCAGTTTTGCTTGTTGGGAGTATCTCCCAAACCCTCAGAATCAATCAAAAATCTGATTGAACTCCCCCGTCTGTTTTCATCCTCTCATCGTCTCCATTATCTTCGCAGGTAATCAAGTCTTTTTGCCCTTTCATAAGCCAATTCCAAAAACTGACAGATATTTAAATGAGAATAATCCCAATTCATTGGTTCTAAAGTTGTAGCTCCCCGGTATCCTGTACAGGCAATTTTTTCCATAACTGTATCCCAGTTAATATTGCCATCGAATGGTAATTGATGTTGATTATGGCTACCGCTGTTATCTTGTAAATGAATTGCCATCAGTCGGTTTCCATACATTCCTAACAAATCTTCATCCGGTGCATAATTTATATGATGACAACTATCATAACAATAGCCTACATTATTTGAAGTGAATTTATTTAAAACTATTTTCAAATTTTTAATGTTACTTAAATTCTCAAAAGCAATTTGAATATTCTTTTGTTCTGCCTTGTTTATAAGTTCTGCCAACCGTCTGATTCCTGTTTGATTTAAAGGATTATTATCATTTGGCAAATGTATCACCATGGTCGGTATATCATATTCACAGCAATCCGCTACACATTGTAGATAACTTTGAAATACGCCTTCACCACTCAAATTGTCCAGTGACAGATTATTCTGCTCATGCACAGGCGCATGGATATTTTCTACAAATAAACCAGCTCTTCTGGCTAATCTTACATCCTCTTGATAGCCGTCTCCTCTGCCAAACTGATTGCTCCACCACAACATTACACAATCAAATCCCGATTTTCTAATCAATTTGTACCTTTCTTCAAAAGAGACATCATATCCCGAGCCATAACCAAAGCAATCATATATTCCTGTCATTTTCTATCTCCCCTCACCAATACTCAAGGTTACCTGATTTCATTATAACAAAAGCACTCCCTGATATCTACCTGGGAGTGCCCTTGTTTCAGTTCTATTCAATTTTCCATATAATTTTGCTTTTGTGTCGTTCTATATTGTTACAACCACATGTACCGTACTCTTGCTAATCCCAAAATGTTTCGCAGCCTGACGCACAGTGGTGTTATTGTCAATAATATATCGGGCAATCTCCATGGCTCTTTCTTCAATATAACTTTTCAAAAAAATCCCCTGCAATGCTTGTTGTTACATTGTATGCAGGGGATTTTCGTTTATACTATCAGCTATAATTATTCTTCATCTCTCTTCACCAGTTCCACAAAATCTTCTAATCGCATTTCGCCTAAGTCCTGTTTATCAGCCTCCCCATCTCTTTTTCTTACGGATACCAGAGCTTTATTTTGTTCATTCTCGCCAATAATAATCATATAAGGAACTTTTTCCATCCGCGCCTCTCGAATCTTATATCCCAATTTTTCATTTCTGGAATCCAGTTCCACCCGGATATCCATCTCCTCCAGATTCGCAACAACTTTCTTTGCATAATCATTGTATTTATCCGAAACAGGAAGAATCTTGACCTGTACCGGTGCAATCCACACAGGAAATTTTCCTGCATAATGCTCTATCAGAATACCGATAAAACGTTCAATGGAACCAAATACAACCCTGTGCAGCATAATCGGGCGATGCTTTTCTCCGTCTGCCCCAACATAATCAATATCAAACCTCTGCGGAAGCTGGAAATCGAGCTGAATCGTTCCGCACTGCCACGTTCTGCCGATTGAATCTTTTAAATGGAAATCCAGCTTTGGCCCATAAAATGCACCATCTCCTTCATTTACCACATAAGATTTTCCCATCCCGCAAACCGCTTGAGCCAGGGCATTTGTAGCAAGTTCCCAATCCTCATCACTTCCTATGGAATGTTCCGGCCTCGTTGACAATTCTATTTCATAAGAAAAACCAAATTTCTGGTAAACCTCATCAATAAGACGCATCACTCCTTTTATTTCGTCCACTACCTGATCTTCTCTCATAAAAATGTGCGCGTCATCCTGCGTAAACGCACGTACCCGCATAAGGCCATGCAGTGTTCCTGATTTTTCATTACGATGCACAAGCCCAAGTTCTGCCATTCTTATAGGAAGCTCCTTATAAGATTTTGGCTCCAGTTTATACACTAACATTCCACCCGGACAGCTCATCGGCTTAATTGCATAATCATCGCCCTCTACCTTAAGGGAATACATGCTATCCCTATAAAAATCCCAGTGTCCTGACGTCTCCCAGAGACTTCTCTCTAACATAATCGGCGTAGAAACTTCCACATATCCTTCTCTATGATGAATCTTTCTCCAATAATCAATGAGCAGATTTTTCAGTACCATCCCCTTCGGCAAAAATACCGGTAATTCCGGTCCCTCATCAAAAATCGTAAATATTCCCAGTTCCTTTCCTAATTTTCTATGGTCTCTTGCCTTTGCTTCTTCCAGCATATGCAGATATTCTTCCAACTGCGATGCCTTTGGAAAAGATATCCCATAGATTCTCGTAAGCATCTGATTCTGCTCATTTCCTCTCCAGTATGCACCTGCAACCGACAGTAATTTGACAGCCTTAATATGGCAGACATTTGTAATGTGCGGACCTGCACAAAATTCTTCATATTCCCCCTGCTTATAAAAACTGATTTGTTCTGCGTCATCCAACTCTTCAATCAATTCCATTTTGTACTTTTCATCTGCCTTCTCCATGAAACGAAGCGCTTCTTCCTTTGACTTTTCACAGACCTGCACTGAAAGCGACTCTTTTACAATCTTTCTCATCTCTTCTTCAATTTCCTTTAGGTTTGCTTCTGAAAAAGGAAACGCAAACTGGAAATCATAATAGAATCCATTTTCAATTACCGGTCCAATCGCACATTTCGTTTCCGGGTACAGACGTTTTACCGCCTGTGCAAGTACATGCGCACTCGTATGCCAAAATGCTTTCTTTCCCTCCTGTTCTTCAAAACCTGCTTCTACAATTTCTCCGTTTTTTCGTAGAACCTTCATAATCTGTTGCTCCTTTCTTTTTTGGTCTTCTGCCATTTTTTGAAACAACATAAGAAAAGCACCCATAAGACAATCATCGCATCGTCTTAAGGGTGCATTTAGCACGGTTCCACCTTAACTTTTCACTTCAGATTCTATCAAATCCTATCCTTTAACGCAGGCATACGGTAACACTTACATCATTTCGGCATTACAGCTCTGGAATGGTTTTCGTCTGCTTTCCGCATAAATAACTTCCACCAAATGTTATTCTCTCTGGATGTTTCCAACTAAACTACTCTTTTCCGTCTTCGCTTTTCTTATGTTAGTGAAAAAATATCATACTTTTTTATTATTGTCAAGTATGTCAGTCTCACTCGCTCTTTTTCCCCCGCTCATCCGTAACAATATGCTGCACATACGGTTTCGGGTAGGAAAGCTCTGTCCGGAAAAACTCCGGATAATAGGTAATATCACTGTCCGCCGTAACCCACACCAGAGACTCCTTATGGTCATCCTCCGTAAAGCTGTCACAAACAGGCGTAAAATCCTCCGGCACTTTCATGAAAAAGAAAAAAGACACTTCATATATCAACTTATCTTTCTTCTTTTCACAATCTCCATAAAAGTAGTTTTCATGAATAAAACCCAACCGGTCCACTTCCATCTGAATGCCGGTCTCTTCATAAACCTCCCGGATTACAGCTTCCTCGGCCGTCTCCCCGAACTTAATTCTGCCACCTACCGAATACAGATAGTTGCTCTTTTCGTTGCCTGCCATCAGGAATTTATTTCCCTTCATGATAATCGCGCCCACACGAAGATTAATGAATCCTTCGTCAATTTTTACGGTACAATCTGATGCCATTTATTTTTCCCCCAAATGTATGATATTTTTCAACTATCATAACAAAAACACTCCCAGATTTCCACCTGAGAGTGCACATTATTTTGTTTCGCTTCCTGCGATCTTTTTCGTATGCATCTACAAAATTAGAGATATTGCTGCATTCCCTCTGTCTTCTCCTGAATATGACCCATGGCATTCTTTACATCCTCTGCATAAGTCAGGTTCTGCTCACTCATTTCACGCACCTGCTCTGCACTGGCAGTCACTTCTTCTGTAGCTGCGGAAAGCTGTGAAATATTCTCCACGATACGGTTGTTGGAATCTGACAGACCGTTAATCTGGCTGTCAATCACATTGATGCCGTCAATCAGTTCTGTCATATTGTTGTTAAGACGCTCAAAGGATTCTGCTGCGGCAAGAATCTTTTCATTCTGATTGCGTGTCTCATCCACTGAATTTTCCACGGAACACACTACTTCACTTGCATTTTCATTCAGTTCATTGATAATTCTGGTAATCTGTTCGGTAGAATCCTTTGTCTGCTCCGCAAGCTGGCGAATCTGTTCTGCTACAACCGCAAATCCTCTTCCGGCTTCTCCGGCACGTGCACTTTCAATAGAAGCATTCAGCGCCAGAAGATTTGTCTGTCCGGAAATATTTAAAATCATACCGGCAATTTCCTCTACCTCTTTTGTCTTGCTCTGCAAACGTCCCATTGATTCCGTCACAGCGCCGTTTGTCGCCGCAATCCGCTCAGACTGCGTTTTAAGCTGCTCCATAATCTGCATATTTTCCTGAATACTTTCGTTGGAGTCTGTTGCAATCGCAACCATCTTCTTCGAGCGGTCTCCGGTCTGTCCAATAGCATCCTGGATACTCTGCGTCATGCCATTTTGTTCCTCGATATTGCGCGCTGTCGTAGTCGTTGCGGATGAAATCTCACGCATGCTCTGGGCAACCGACTCTGTGGTACGAACCAGCTCATCCACCAGTCCACTGCTCTTTTTCGTCTCATCCTGCACGGTTCTTGAAACATCAATAATATCATCCATGATTTCCTGCTGCCTGCTGCTTTGTTCCTCCACAGAACTAAGTGCATGGTCGCTGAACGTCTTGCTGATACTGCCGACCCGGTAAACAACATAATATAACAGGAAGATACACAGGGTACGGCTCATATCGTCTACGCTTCCCATTCCGATTCCTTTTACCGTGTGCACGATTACAATCAGCACACTTAAAATCACATATGTAATTGTAAATTTTTTGAAAGCTTTCCGGTCATAATACGGTATCTGCAATGCAAGCATACCGATTACACCAAAGAATATAAATTCTGCATCTGTTTGTAACCCCAGTAACAGCACTTCCACTGCCATTTCAATTGCAACGACCCTTTTTAATCCTGTGCTGCTCTTGTCTCGAAAATACATCACAATATCAGATATTAAAAATGCAAGAATCAATACAATATTAGAAACTGCCGTAATCCGCGCAATACTTTTTACTCCAAGTTTAAATAACAGATACAGCAAAAACATTGCCCACAAAAAAGTGGCTGATACAACAAACACGCTGTTCATCTTCCTGTATCGTTCCGAAATGTCATTATAACGGTAGTCCTTCTTCTCGTCCAAGTTCTTTGTCCTCCTTAATCTGAAAAACAGATTGCTATTCTATGCTGATTATAGCATTTTTTTCGACGAATTTCTACTCTCCTGCCACAAAATATTTCGACATCTTTTATCATTGACAAGAAACAGCTTTCCAGATATAATAAGAAGCATATGTTGCGAAACAAGTGTTTCTTATCGAAGGAGGACACATTATGCCACCAAAATGCAAATTTACCAGAGAGGAAATCATCCAGGCGGCTCTCGACATTGCCCGGACCGAAGGCATTTCCACCATTACTGCCCGTTCCTTAGGGGCAAAATTAGGCTCCTCTCCCAAACCAATCTTTAGCATATTTCAAAATATGGAAGAAGTGCAGACAGAGGTTCTAAAAACTGCCAAAGCTCTGTATGCAGAATATGTGCAGAAGGGCTTAGCGGAAGTGCCCGCTTTTAAAGGCGTTGGAACCTATTATATCTTATTTGCCATAAAAGAGCCAAAGCTGTTCCAGCTCCTTTTTATGAACGAACAGGCAGCGCTTCCTGACCTTGACCACGTACTGCCTGTCATCGATGATAACTACGATAAAATTCTTGCGTCTATCACCGACGGATACGGCATTGCCGGAAACGATGCAAAAAAGCTGTACCGCCATTTGTGGATTTATTCCCATGGAATTGCAACGTTATGTGCGACAAAAATGTGCAGCTTTACCGGGGAAGAAATCGGTGACATGATGACAGAAATATTTATCAGCCTAAAACAAAAGATAACGGAGGAGCAACAGCATGATTGAGGTCACCGGTGTAAACAAGTTTTACGGAAAAGACGAAAGCCGTTTTCAGGTTTTAAAAAACGTGAACCTGAGCATTAAAGACGGTGACTTCGTTGTCATCTTAGGAGCATCCGGTTCCGGAAAATCCACTCTGCTCAACGTAATATCCGGTCTCGAGCGTTCCGAAAACGGTCACATCGTTTATGACGGAAACGACATTACCTTACTCTCTGATAACGGTCTGACCGCCTTCCGCAAAAAACATATCGGGTTTATTTTTCAGCAGTACTATCTTCTCCCCCATATGAATGTTGCACAGAATGTAAAAATGGGTGCCGATTTGGCTTCAAACCGGGACTATCAGACGATTGTAGAATCGGTCGGTCTTGCGGAAAAACTTCACAAATATCCGGCTGAGCTTTCCGGCGGAGAACAGCAGCGGGTATCTGTTGCAAGAGCGCTCGCGAAAAAACCGGAAATTTTGTTTCTGGATGAGCCAACAGGAGCGCTTGATGAGGCAACCGGCAGACAGGTACTCGACTATATCAGCAGCCTACAGGCACAATATCATTTTACAATCGTAATGGTAACACATAATGTGAATATCGCTGAAATGGCAAAGACGGTGATTAAGATGAACAGTGGAAAAATATCGGAAATTTCCACCAATACTGCCCCAAAAACCGCTTACGAGATTGGATGGTGAGACTATGGTAATCGGAATCAGAGATTCATTAAAATTAGTTGGAATCACCATCGTAAGCTGCTGCGCGGTTTTCGTGTGTTTTCTGTTTTTAAATTATAATATTGATTTAGCCGGGATAAAAGACGAGGTTGCGACCTATCAGGCAATGGTCTTCTATGATGCACAGATGGCTACCGCAAAAGTCACTGCCGGTGTATCCGGCGGATGCCTTGTCCTTACCGCTATTATTCTGCTGATTTTTTATATCAAAAATTATATTGACACCCACGGAAAGGAGCTTGGCATTTTAAAGGCTCTGGGCTATTCGTGCTTTCAGATTGCAGCGCATTTCTGGGTATTTGGCATAAGCGTACTGCTTGGCGCTCTTGCCGGATATCTTTTTGCCAGCGCTTATATGCCCACCTTTTACCGGATACAGAACAAGGACGGGTTTCTTCCACAGATGGCGCCACAGTTTCACATGATTCTTATCGTGCTGCTGATTATCGTTCCAACCGTCTTTTTCATGCTTTTAGCGGTCATGTACGCGTTTTTCAAAATGAAAAGCCCCGTTCTGAATCTGTTAAAAGAAATAAAAAATATCCGCATCAGGCACGGAAAATCCGCCAAAGAAGAAGTTTCATTTTTGACTGGTTTAAGAAAAGGTACTTTGAGAAGCAGAAAAACACTGATTTTCTTTGTCTGCTTTTCCGCATTTTGTTTTTCCGCAATGACGCAGATGTCCTGGGCAATGGTTTCACTTGCAAGCGAAGATTTTTCAATAATTATGATTTCCATCGGTCTTATCCTTGCTTTTACAACGCTTTTCATGTCCCTGACAAGCATCATCAACGCCAACACCAAAACCATCGCCATGATGAAGGTATTTGGCTATTCCCCAAAGGAATGCCGCCAGGCGATTCTAGACGGTTACCGCCCTGTTTCCTATATCGGCTTTGCAATCGGAACCGCCTATCAGTATCTCCTGCTGCGAATTGTCGTCGACATTGTATTTGCCGATTTTGACAACATTCCGGTATACAAGTTTGACTATAAGGCACTTGCCATTTGCTTTGCGGCATTTGTCGTGATTTATGAGCTTATCATGTACTGGTATTCGCTAAAATTAAACAGGCAGTCTGTAAAAAGTATTATGCTTGAATAACGCTCAATAGCGCTAAAAGAACTTTTCAATTTCCCTGTCTTTGTATATAATAGAAGTATAAAATACCGCAAAACAAGGAGGCAAATCCTCTCCTCGTCCATGGGACTCGGATTTTGCTTCGCAAAACAAGGAGGATTGTCTATGCCATTTGTCAATACAAAAACTACGGAACATTTAAGCGATGAGAAAAAGTCTGCACTCACAAAGGAATTGTGCAGCATTACAAGTGACTGCCTCGGAAAAGGCGAGAACTGGGTCATGATTGGATTTGAGGACAATGTGTACCTGTCTTATCAGGGTAACACTGCAGGTGTCGCATATGTGGAAATCAAGACCTTCGGCACACCTGCTGCCGCAGAGTGCAAACAGATGACCACAAAGCTTTGCGCCCTCTTTGAGCGCGAACTTGGGATTCCTTCCGACCACATTTACGTTGCCTACTTCCCTACCGACCACTGGGGCTGGAACGGAAGCAACTTTTAACATCTACAAAAAACCGCGACTATTGTCGCGGTTTTTGAAATATCCTCTGCCAGAATTTTTTCTTTGGGGGCTGCGGTTTTGCAACCGGAAGTGCCTCTTCGCTGAATTCAAGCTTATCTAACTTCAACGTTTCTTTATTTTCCAGACGATTGCACATATCTGCTGCCACAATCATCATGGTTTCCATCATGCGCCTGACATTCTGCTCCATGCGCTCCTCTAGGGTCATGCCCTTATCCGGTGCCGCCTCACCGAGTGCACAGTCCTCGCCTAGTACACGCAGTTTATTTAACCGGTCTCTCTGTTCCTTTCGCACAACACTTAAGAAACGGCTTACCATCACATTGTCCGCCTCGCCGCCCGAATAGCACAAAAAATTTTCCAGTTTCGTATCCGGTCCAAATCCGACCTCATAGCGGTCATTGTAGGCAAAACAAATCTGCTCTGCCGCCTTACACAAAAGCTCTGCACAGCCGCTTTTATCTACCCAGTAAATGTGCTCTGCCTCATCAATCAGCCGGTAAATTTCCTCATACTGCTTTTTTCGCTTCTCGTCACTCGTCTCACATTCCAGAATAAAATCAAAATTCATACCGTTTTACCTTCTCTTTACCCTCACATTTATTTACACAGGCTGCTCCATACCACATTTTTGATTCTGCGGGTAAGCTCCGTTGTCCCGGCATCCTTTAACTGGATGGTGAGAAGCATCGTCAGTCTGTCTGACGGGCTGTTGCAAAAATATGCGCCAAGCCAGCCATCCCAGCCGTACTCCCCAACGGAAGTCCGCATCAACGTCCACGCCGGCTCTGCTGCCACACGCATAAAGTTTCCATATGTATAACCGGAAAGTCCATCCCATGTGCTCTCTAAAACCTTCTGCTGCCATGGCATCAGTTTTCCGCCGGTAAGACTGCGCACCGTCTGCGGGCTCAAAATCTGTTTTCCCTTATAACTGCCCTGCCCTAAGAGCATTTCTGCAAACTTTGCATAATCGTCAAGTGTAGAGAAAAGTCCTGCTCCACCGGATTCAAATGCCGGCAGTGTATCTCCGCTGTTTTTGATTGCCAGATGATTTCCACAGTAGCACACCAGCCCCTCCGGCGTCTTTTCATATACCTTGACAAGCCTTCCCTGCTTTTCCTTTGGTACATAAAAATCCGTATCTTTCATCCCGAGCGGTTCAAAAAATTCTTTCTGTAAAAATTCCCCAAAACGCATCCCGGATGCTGCCTCGATAACCGCTCCCATCACATCCGCCGAGGTTCCATAAAGCCATTTTTCCCCAGGATGAAATGCCAGCGGGCAAAGCCCCATCCGGTTTGCCACTTCTATCGTTCCCATCTCGTGTTCCGTTCCAAGCGCTTCTCCCATGCGGTCAAATAATTTCTGCGCTTCCACCGAGCTTGGACTCGTCTCGTCCCCGCCATAGGAAAGCCCTGAAGTCATATGAAGCAAATCATAAATGCGTACCGGACGCTTTGCCGGCACAAGTCCGCCCTCCTCGGCTACCACTGCATTATGAAAGCCGGGCAGATAGTTTTCTACATTTTCTGCCAAATCAAGTACTCCGCGCTCCACAAGCAATGCCGCCGCTGCTGCCGTAACAGGTTTTGTCATGGAATATAGCCTCACGATAGCATCCCTCTGATAAAAAATGCCTGCTTCTTTGTCTGCATATCCCGCCTGCGCATAGGCAGCTTCCTTTCCATCCTGTAAAATCAGCACATTTCCGCCTGCAATCTGCCCTGCTTCCGATGCCTGTGCTAACAGCCCTTCTAATTTCCGGCTTAGTTCTTCCATGCTCCTTCTCCTCCCTGACATACATTTCCTATTTTTTACAATACTACATTTCCAACAAAAAATCCACCATTGGGGAATGGTGGATTTAAAAAAGGGGGAGAATTTATGAAAAAGTTTCATCACTCTTATGTGATGATATTAATATAACCCCCATTTGTGAAATACTGTTGTATAAATTTTGAACTCTCTTTGAAGAAAATGTGAATTTTTGTACACAATTTACCAGCAAAGCACTTCATGACCGGTTTCGGTTACCAAAACCATGATTTCCCACTGCGCGGAAGGCATTCCGTCGTCCGTGTATACTTCCCAGTCGTTCTTGGAATCGATATAGATATCCGGCGCGCCCATGTTGACCATCGGCTCAATTGTAAAAATCATTCCAGGGACTAAGAGCATCTCCTGCCCTCTCTTGCTGTTATAGCCAACCCATGGTTCCTCATGAAATTCCAGTCCGACACCGTGTCCGCCGATTTCACGGACAACCGTATAACCATTTGCAAATGCATGGTCGTGCACCGCCTGTCCCATGTCTCCAAGGAAGCCCCATGGTTTTACCTGCTCTAAGCCTTTCTTCACACATTCTTTGGTCACCTGCACCAGACGTTTTTTCTCCGGACTTACCTCTCCGATACAGAACATTCTCGAAGAATCCGAAAAATAACCGTTTAAAATCGTAGATGCGTCTACATTTATAATATCTCCTTCTTTTAAAACGACATCCTTAGACGGAAATCCGTGACACACCTGGTCGTTCACGGAAGTACACACGCTGTAAGGATATCCTTCATAGTGAAGCGGTGCGGGAATTCCGCCCATGCTTGTCGTCATGTCATAGACAATCTTGTCAATCTCTGCGGTATTCATTCCCTCATGAATATGTTTTTCGATATAGTCAAGTACTGCAATGTTGATTTTACAGCTTTCCTTGATGCCTGCAATCTGATCCGGTGTCTTAATTAAGTCATGGGTCGGAACAATATGTCCCTCCGACGCAATTTTTGCAATCCGTTCATCAAATGCCTGATGACATGCTTTGTATTTTCTGCCGCTTTTGCACCAGCACGGATCATTTCTTCCTATCTTTCCAGTCATTTTCTTATTCTGCCTTTCCTACGGCTTTCCCTAGTGATTCACCGTAATACTTCCAAAATGCACCCGATTCCAGTTTTCATCCACGACGCTGTAATCATGTTCCTCTAACAGTTGTGTGTAAGCCGGACTGCCTACGGAATAATCGTCGTATTCGAGTGTATGTTCTTTTGCATAAAGCTGCTGCCCCTTTTCCGCCAGTGCGATTTTCTCCATGGATTTCTTTAAGACATCCTCGCTCACGCCAAGCGCTGCAACACCCTCTTCTCCGAGGTCACTTAAAAAATCATACTGTGCGTTTGCAAGATATGTCTCATCCGCCTCCTCAAGGGTCAGTCCCTCTTCTTTGGCAAACTGATAAAAAATCTCATCATGAACCACCATCTGAACAACTGCCCGCTTTGCCTCAGTGCGGATATATGTACCGTTGGTATAAGAACGCCAGTATTCCCCGGTGTCTTTCGGGTTATACGTATAAGCTTCTTTTTCCACCTGCTGTTCCTGATAGGCAATATAAAATGCCACATCCTGCACCGTAAGTTCTGTTCCATCCACCACGATAACTGTTTTGTCAAGTGCCTCCGGCATCGTATAGTACGTTTTCCTGCCACCGGAGCGCAACGATACTGCAACCGCAATCGTCACACACAGCAACACAATGGATGTGAATCTGAGTGGAAGTCTTTTATCCTTTTTTTTATTTACTGACAAAGTTTTGCCACCACCTGATTAATGACGCTTCCGTCAGCCTTTCCCTTTAATTCCGGCATTACATTTTTCATAATCATGCCTTTGTTTTTTCCTGCAAGAACATCCGCAAATTTTTCTTTGATAAACGCCTCTACTTCCTCTGCGGACATCATTTTCGGCGCATATTCCATAAAGATGTCATAGCGTGTCTGATACTCTTCCTTTAAGTCCTCTCTGGAATCCGGACAGGTATCAATCTGCTCCTTTACGGATTTGATTTCCTTTAAGATGACACGGTCTACCAATTCTTCCTTGATGTCATCCCTGCAGCCCTCATCAATCGCTGCCTTTTTTGCTGCTGAAACCAGCGTGGAAATTGCGTCCTTACGCACTTTATCTCTTGCCTTCATTGCTGCAATCATATCTTTTTGTAACTGTTCAAACTGCATAAAATCCTCCTTGTTTTGCGAAGCAAAATCCGAGTCCCGTTGGACGAGGAGAGGATTTGCCTCCTTGTTTTGCGAAGCAAAATTTCCATCTATCTGGGCAGTGCATCTCGAAAATGCTTCGCCTTCCCGTCTGGCACTGCTCGTTGCTACACACATGATACCACTTTTTTCCAGAAATTACAATTACAACGCACGCATATCAGAGTACACGCCGCACAGACAAAATGGTACGATAAGTTGCCGTACCGTATTTAATTCCGGTCGACGGAGTGGACGCATGGACAATCTTGCCGTTTCCCATATAGATTGCCACATGTCCCGCATAACAAATGATATCTCCTGCCTTTGCATTTTCATAGCTGACAGTCTTTCCGGCACTGCGAAGGGAATACGAATCACGCGGCACTGAAATTCCAAAATGTGCATACACCAGATTGACAAATCCGGAGCAGTCCGTTCCTTCTGTCAGACTGTTTCCGCCATAGACATATGGGTTTCCCACGAACTTGCTCGCATAGTTTACAACTTCCGTTCCGCTTACATTCGTCGCGTATCCTGGGTCTAAGTCACTGTTGGTAAGACCATTTCCGCCGGAGTTACTATCCGAACTGCTTCCGCTTGAGCCACTGCCGTTTGAAGTACTGCCACTCGAACCTGTTCCATCGGATGTACTGCTTCCGCCACTCTCGGTACTGCCGGTCTCGGTATTGCTGCTTTCTGTGCTTCCTGCCTCTGTGCTGCCAGTCTCGGTATTCTGCTGTGCCTCTGCCTTACGGCGTTCTTCCTCTAACTTCGCCTGGCGTTCCTCTTCTGCAATCTGTGCCAGTTTTGTCTCCTGTTTTGCAATAATCTGGTTCTGCTTACGCACCGTCTGGGCATACTGCGCAGCGAGCGTCTTTGCATTGGCAAGCTGTGTATCAAAATCGGCAATCTGTGCACGTTTCTTTGCAATCATTCCCTCCAGCTCGGTCTGCTGTTCCTCAAAACTTATCTGCAGTTCTTCCATTTCAGACAGCTCTGACGCATACTGTTCCTGCAATTCCTCCACCTGCGCGACCGCATCCTGATACTCCTCTAACAGCTTTCTATCGTAATTGTAAACCTCCGAGGCATATTCTGCACGGTTTAAAAGTTCTGTGATGCTCTTTGAACCGATTAATGCCGTCCAGAAATCCTGATTTCCATTCTCATACATATACTGGATGCGGACCTTCATTGCCTCATATTGCGTCTGTTCCTCTTCTTTTGCCTGTTCAAGGTCTTCCGCTGCCTGTGCAATGTCATCCTCTTTGTTGCTGATATCCTGCTTGAGCAAATCCATATCCGTCAAAAGTGTAATCAGTTCCTGGTCATAGGTTTCCATTTCTTCGTACAGTCCGCTCTGCACACCCTGAATGTCTTCAATCTCCTGATTGATGCTGTCGAGGTTTTCCGCCGCCTCATCTCTTTTGTTCTCTGCATCTTCTTTTTTGTTCTGTACATTCTGCTTTGTCTCGGTCTTATCAGACACTTTTGATGCCTGTACCGGATAATAGCATCCAAGTCCAAGAGTTACCGCTAATGCTGCGGCCAGTTGTCTTTTATAACGTTTCATCGCTTCTGTAAATTTCATCAAGCGTAATCCTTTCTAACATCTTTCCTTCGGTATTGCCATCCCTATTTTAGCATATACCTTGTGAAATTGTTAGTTTTTCCATTATTTTACTTGAAAAAATTCCACTATTTAGCAGTGCACTTATACGTCTGTTGAAATATCGCGAAGAATCCGTTGACATAAAAAAATTAATTGCTATCATAGCATATAACAATTAGCTGCTATTTTGAGGAGGTAACAATTATGGCGACAACGGACACAACCTTAGTAGATATCAAACAATACACAAAAGACCTCATTCCCGATGTTTTGCAATTTGAACGTGACCTGCGCTCCGAGGAGGACTTTGGGGGCTGGGAAATAAATGAAAGAACAGGCATGACCAAAATCATGCCTGTTCCACCCAAATACGCTTTTTATCCGACCTGTTTTACAATCAGGATGCGTTCTCCCGCAGAAAGTCTCTCTCCCTTGATAGGATTTGTATTCATGATGGAACGCACCGTAGTATGATTTTCTTTTGCAATATTCCACAGCTCATCCCCTTCCCTTGCAATATATCCGGTAAGTCCCGGACTATTTTTCAGCTTCTCCATATCAAGTGCTTTTTCCTCGATAGATTCAATGTTGTCTGCCGTCTCCTCCGCAAATGCCATCAAGTCCAGATGAATGAGTGCTTTGATTTCAATATGTTCCTGGTCAAGCATAATGGCAGACAACTGCTCAATGCCGCCATCTAATTCCACCCGCGTCTGTGCCGGCATATCGGAGACCTCCACAACCTGCCGGAACGGGAAGATTTCTTTTACGACGCCAACCGGCATATGGTCATCCGTCGTTATGTAAAGCAGCTCCACCTGAACAATTCCTTCCGCAAGCACGCCCTCCGGTGTCAGCTCTTCCCGTTCAATCACTGCCTTTCCTTCACAGGCACATATCTGCAATATTTTTTCCTGCTGCTCCGTCAGTTCAATCGTCTCTGCAAGCCGGCTCTTGGCATAATTTTTAACCAGAAGTCTTTCTGTTTTATGCTCTTTACGAATTGGCACAACTTCTTTTTTCAGGGAATACAAATCGTCTAACAGTTCTACACGCTCTTCCCGCCATACACGGATGTCAAGCTCTAAGGCAAGCTCAAGCACCAGTATCCGTTCCTCTCCGTCATAATCCGGCTTTACTTCCACCTCCATAGACGCCGGGACCGCCCGGATTCGATGTACCACATCTGTCTCGTCAAGTTCACACTCCGTGCTGGCATCAAGCGGAACCGTCGTCTCATACCACTGAAGTCTGTCACCGTCCTCCTCATCGCTGTAGAGCACCGATAAAAGGATTTCTCCGGTCACACCCGCACGCCCGTCTCCCAGACGACTTTCCACGTTGCGAAGTTCAATGCTGCGCCAGAGGATTTCCCGGACATTCGGTTTGCTTGAAGGAAGCACAATTTCATTTTTCTGCCTGCAAATATCTTTTTTTGCCAGCAATAACTGTAGTACCTCGCGCTCCTTAAATTTCTGCTCATACTCCTCTCCGTCCTCAAGTCCGCAGGTCAGTTCCTCCGTCCGCTCTTCCTCCGCTACGGCACGTAAGACAACGACCGCACGCACATTCAGTTTTCTGGAATTGATAACGCCGATGGTGATGTCCTCGACCTCTCCCTGCACGCGAACCGGTTCATAGTCCTGTAATCCGTCCATATTCAGTTTTTCCTGAAAAGGGATTTCTCCGCGCAGGCAGCTGATTCCTCCATTCTCCTGTTCACTTCGGTAAAGCACCTTAAAGTTCAGACTTCCCTTCACCCAGAGTGCACTGTTTCCGGCTTTTACTTCGTCAAAACGAAGCTCTCCCTTTTCCTTCAGTACCTTTACAATGTCCGGCCGGTAATCTGGCACATTATAGTCATCGTCCAGCGTAATCTGGCTGACTGCATTTCCTTTTTCCTGTCTTCTATGCAGTATAATCCGTTTTAACTCCATAAAAATTCCCCCGTGCGTGAATCTTTGTCTCTATCTTATTCATCGCCGGGGGAAAATATGTCTCTGTTCAATTGTCCGCACTAGCAAAGTTTCATGCGGATATCTCTTGTAATAATGTCTGAATAACTGAACGATAATAACTGTGGTGGATTCTCCTCTCTCTCATCACGCACCAGAACGGTGAAAACACTGGGATATGCCTTCTGAATCACGCCTTCCTGGATGTCTACCTTATTGCGTCCTCTGTCGAGCTGGATCATAACTTTACTGCCACACTGCTGATGTACGGAAGCCCGAACTTTACTGATATCTGTCTGTTGCATATGTCCCCTCCCTGATTCGGCTTTATCTCATCCTCGTCACCGAATTCTCTGTGCTTTAGTATAGCACTGCGTTAAATTTTTGTCAAACAAAATATTTTACAAATATAAGTTTTAAGAAAATTTATTTTTATTCAAAAACAACACTTTCCTCCAACGGCTCTGTCCGAATCACAATGTACGGATAGCTTGGACTTGCGCTGGCATTTTCCCCTTTTCTCGGACCAATCAGTTCTGTATCAAAAATCACTGCATTTGAGGTCAGATACAACTCTTTCACACAGATACTGTAGCCTCCTGTCTCCTGTTCGCCGTATCCATGGACAATGTATAGATATTCATCATCCGTATAACTCATCTTAAAATCCGCTGTCTTTTTTTCCTCAATCTGATCAAGCAGTTCCTCCGGTATCGCAGCTTCTTCCAGTATCTCATAAGAAAGGTCACGGACTTTCGTGCGATTCCCTTCCTCAATGCTGCATCCACCGACCGCCCCGCAAATTATTACGAGCAGCACGAAAATACCTATCATGCACATTTCATAGATTCCGCCGGGAATTTCCCGTCTTGCTTTCTCCATGCCATCCACCCACTCATTCACTTCTATATCATCTTATTCCAAACAGATGAAAAATATGCCTTTTTCTTTGTTGTTTTTCCGTGGTATACTTTATATAATGTGAATAAGCAATGAGCAGTGCCAGACACGGAGGCTTTGCACGGTTCTGCGCTTGAGCAGGAAAAGTGAAAAGCTGACGGATGGGTAGGGCGAACGCCCGACAGCCAGGGAACCCCTTGGGTTTCCTGGCTGGCACTGCGCATTATCACGCAACAGAGCCAGAAGCTTTGCACTGCGCATTGAAATTTCATGATTTATAACCAGAAAGGATTTTTACCATGATTCGAGCAATTTTGGCACTACTTTTTGCAATTCTTTATCTGATTCTCGGTATTCCCGTGTTAGGAGTCGAGTGGATTATCCACAAAATCAATCCGAAGGCGGCGGAACTCAGCCAGCTTCGTATGGTACAGTGGGCATTCCGCGTGATTCTTTTTATCTGTGGAACCAAGGTTACCGTCATCGGTGAAGAAAATGTTCCAAAAGATGAAGCGGTTCTCTATATTGGAAATCACAGAAGCTATTTTGACATCATTATCACCTACGCAAGGTGTCCGGGTCTGACCGGCTATGTTGCCAAAAACACGATGGAGAAAATTCCGCTGCTCTCCACCTGGATGCGCAGACTTCATTGCCTGTTTATCAACCGTAAGGATGTAAAGGAAGCTTTAAAGACGATTCTCGCCGGAATCGAAAATATCAAAAACGGCATTTCCGTATGTATCTTCCCGGAAGGTACTCGGAATAAAACAGACGACCTGATGCTTCCTTTTAAAGAGGGCAGCTTTAAAATGGCAGAAAAGACTGGATGCGCCATCGTTCCAATGGCAATCACAAACTCTGCCGAAATTCTTGAAAATCATTTTCCAAAGGTAAAAAAGACACACGTAATTGTGGAATACGGAACTCCGATTTATCCGGGCAGCCTTGATAAGGAAACCCGCAAAAAAATCGGTGCACATTGTCAGGGAATCATTGAGGAAATGCTTGTTAAGAATAAGGAATTGGTATAGAAAAACGCGCCCTCAGGCGCGTTTTTCTAGGAAAGCAATGCTTTTACTATTTCCGGATAATTCATAAAATGCGAGGCTTTTACAAGAATCGTATCGCCCTTCTTACAGTAATCTTTCAGCGCCTGCGCAAGTGCTTCCTTGTCTTCGTAATAGAATACTTCAGTGGCAGGACTGTTTTCTTTTACGCCTCGTACCGTCTCAGCAGAAAGCGCGCCGCTTGCAAACAGGGCATCAATCTTCTTTCCTTTGAAATAGGCGCCCACTTTGTAGTGAAGCTGTTTCTCCTCTGTTCCGAGTTCTCCCATATCACCGAGCACTGCAATCTTTCTTCCAGCCGCATGGGAAAGCACCTCGATAGATGCCTGCATGGAAACCGGATTTGCATTGTAGCAGTCATCAATAATCGTCATACCGTCCTTCTCAATCAGATTACTTCTGCCGCCGATGGTCTTTACTGTCTCCATTCCACGCTTCATCTCTTCCACCGTAAGTCCGAGTTCTCTTGCAACCGCTGCCGCAGCCAGCGCATTGTATACATTATGCACACCCGCTAACGGAAGTGTCACAGAAAATACCTCTTTTCCAAGATGAACCGTACATTCTGTAGATTCCAGACCAACTGTACGCACATTCTCTGCAAAAATTTCCCGTTTATTTCCGGTGGAGCCATGCTCCATGCTTCCGTCGGAAACTGCTCCGATTCCGTAGAACACCGGCTTTCTTCCATTGACTTCGGATACGGTTGCAAGTTTGTCATCGTCTCCGTTTAAAATGACCATTCCATCCTCAGCCAGATGTTCAAAACTCTCCGTCTTTGCCTTTAAGATTCCGTCTCTGGTAATCAGATTTTCAAGGTGGCATAATCCTATATTTGTAATTACCATGATATCCGGCTGCGCCATTTCCGCCAGGCGGTGCATTTCGTCAAAATGAGAAATTCCCATCTCAAGAACTGCCACCTCATGTTCCTCTCTGATTTTAAAAATCGTCAGCGGAAGTCCGATTTCGTTGTTAAAATTTCCCTCTGTCTTTAATACATTGTATTTCTGCGACAACACAGACGCAATCATTTCCTTGGTGCTGGTCTTTCCGACACTTCCGGTAATCCCGACCACTTTCACATCAAGCGCTCTCCGATATGCTGCTGCAATCTTTTGCATTGCCATCGCACAGGAATCCACAAGAATATAAGGTCCTGCCGAATTCTCTAATGTATGCTCTGAGAGTACTGCAAGGGCTCCTTTGGTAAAAACCTGCGGAATAAACGTATGTCCATCCACGCGCTCTCCCTTAATTGGAATAAACAGATAGCCCGGTTCTACCTGACGGCTGTCAATGACAGCGCCTGCAATCTCTTCATTCTTTTTGCTCTCGTCTCCATAATAAGTTCCGCCGCACACCGTGGCAATACGGCTTAATGTCATGTCTTTCACACGCGCCTCCGCTCCTTCTTCCTCTACTTCTGTTAGTTATTATATTTCCGCAGAGAAAGCTCTATGATTTTCTCACACAACTGATTAAAGTTCATTCCAACCACCTGTGCCTCCTGTGGAAGCAGACTCGTAGGTGTCATACCCGGAAGCGTATTTGCCTCAAGGCAGAACATCTGATTCTTTCCATTTAAAAGGAAATCGGAACGGGAATAGGTATCTAATCCGAGCACTTCTGCCACTTTTTCCGCATAGCGCTTCATCTGCTCTGAAACCTCTTCCGGAAGGTCTGCCGGACAGGTTTCCACTGCGCTTCCTGCTTTATACTTATTCTTGTAGTCATAAAATCCATGTACCGGGGCAATCTCAATAACCGGAAGTGCCTTTCCATCTAACACGCCAACGGAAAATTCGCGTCCCTCGACATACTCTTCAATGACAAGCTCCTCTTCCCAGCGGAATGCTTCCTCAAGCGCTGCACCAAATTCTTCCTCGCTGCACACAATGGACACACCGATGCTTGAACCACCGCAGCATGGTTTTACCACACACGGCAGGGTGAGTCCGAGATGCTCTGACAACTTCTCGATGCTTCTGTCGCACTCTGCCTTTTTGACTGCAAGTCCCTTCGGGGTCGGAATTCCGTTTGCCAGGAAAAGCTGTTTTGCCATACCCTTATTCATCGCAAGCGCGCTGCTTAAATATCCGGTTCCGGTATAACGGATGCCAAATAAATCAAATGCAGCCTGAATTTTTCCGTTCTCGCCATTCTCACCGTGAAGTGCCATGAATACGGCGTCTGCCATCTGACAAAGCGCAATTACATTTGGTCCAAAGAAATTGTCGGACTGGTCTTTTCTTGATGCCTTCACCTTCGCCAAATCCGGGGCAATTTCCGGGATGCCGGAAACCTTCACGCTGACTTCCTCGGCGCGCTCAAAAATACCGTCTAAGTTTTCTTCCTTGTCGCTATATCCCATAAACACATCCAGAAGAATAACCTGATGTCCATTCTCCCGCAATGCTTTTGCCACCATATCTCCCGTCTTAAAGGAAACATCTCTTTCTGTACTGAGGCCACCTGCTAAAACCACAATCTTCATTGTTTTATTTCTCCTATTTCAAAACTTTTCTGCTATATCTTATACCTTTTTTTGGTGAATGACAAGAGATTCCTTTGACATTCTAAAGCTTGCGTGCATCAGCCCTTTTCCCCTTTGTTATTCTATGGATTCGTTCTTCGTTTCAAGCTCCTCAAGTATATATAACAGCCATAAAAAAATCTGCCTTCCCAGCAGATCCGAACCTTTTAACATACTTCCATATAAATAAATTTCGTTTCGTAATTTTTCATTCTCCCAGATTGCAAGTCCTGCTGCAATCTCCTGTAACACATTCACACGTTTTTCGTCCACGCAAAACCTGCTTTTTAACGTATTCCATAATTCTATATTTTCCTGAAAGCTTCCCAATACAGCACTTATCTGATTTTCATTTGCTAACATTTTCCTTCTCCTCTTTTTTCCGTTCATTCAGCCGACACACGTAAGCCGTACTACAATTATGATATGCAGGTATTCTTTTTACAACTTTTTCTACGTACTTCGGATAATTCAATTGAAGCTTTCCTATTAAATAAGAAAATGCAGTGTTTTAGTGCAAAAAAACTGCCGCAACAATTCCCCGCTGCGGCAGTTTTACATTCTCTTCGTATGAAATTCCGGCTCAATCTAATTCTTAGCACTCCGGCTCAATCAGACCGTAAGTATTTCCTTTTCTCTTATAAACAACATTCACTTCTTCTGTCTCTGCATTAATAAATACATAGAAGTCATGTCCTAATAATTCCATCTGTACGCAGGCATCTTCCGGATACATCGGCTTCATATCAAACTTCTTGCTGCGGATAATCTTGATTTCTTCATCGTCCTCGTCATTCGCATCAATAAATTCCTGTTTGAATACGGATGCTGCATTCTGCTGCTTGGTCACAATCTTGGTTCTGTATTTCTTAAGCTGACGCTCAAGTACTTCCTCCACAAGATCAATGGATACATACATATCGTTGCTGACCTGCTCGGAACGGATATAATTGCCTTTCATTGGAATTGTAACTTCGACCTTCTGTCTTTCCTTCTCGACACTGAGTGTTACGTAAGCGTCTGTGTCCGGAGTAAAATATTTCTCCAGCTTGGATAACTTGCTCTCAACTGCCGTTTTCAGTCCCTCGGTTAATTCGATGTTTCTTGCTGTAATCTTAATTCTCATGATGTCCAACCCCTTTGCCGTTTATTTGATACAAGATATATCATACTTGTATTATACCAGATTTTCACATTATAGCAAGAAAATATGTGTATTTTTTACAATTTTTTCAGAAAAATTAGATTTTGTTTATGCAGATGTCTGATTTACATTGCCGCACGAATGATTCGTTCCGCCTCTGCCGCTTCCGCCTTCGTAAGCTGCGGCGTGTCCTTTAGCGCATAGTCCATGCCAAGGTTGTCATACTTTACTTTGCCAAGAGAATGATATGGAAGAACTTCCAGTTTCTCCAGATTGGGAAGTGTCTTTAAGAAACGTCCAAGCTCTGTCAATTCTTCTTTGTCAAATGTAATTCCAGGAACTACCACATGACGAATCCACACCGGTTTTCCTATTTTGGCAAGATATTTTGCAAACGCCAGACTGTTTTTATTGGAATGTCCGGTGAGTACGCGGTGCGCCTCCTCACCCATATGCTTGATGTCCAACATCACAAGGTCTGTGACCTCCATCAGGTGCGTAATCTGTGCCATGCGGGATTCTTTTGTCTCTCCCTCTCTCAGGCAAAAATCTGCTTCGTTCTCCGGAAACATAATGCCAGAGGTATCAAGACAGGTGTGAATTCCATGCTCCTTTGCTTTTTCAAAAAGCTCCGTCAGAAATTCTATCTGCATCATAGGCTCCCCACCGGTCGCAGTCAGACCGCCCGTAGTATAAAAACTCCGGTTGCGTTCCATCTTCTCAAGAATCTCGTCCGCCGGCATCTCGCTGCCGTCCGCCATCACCCAGGTGTCCGGATTATGACAATAGAGGCAGCGCATGGGACATCCCTGAAAGAACACGACAAACCGTACTCCCGGTCCGTCTACCGTACCAAATGTCTCTATCGAATGAATTTTCCCCATACGTGCCTCCTGAAATGTCTTTTCTCTTAGAATGCGCTTCTTGTCACGCTTCTATACATCCGTATTGCATCCCTCCGGCTGCCGTCTCACTACATTCTCTCATGGAATGTACGCGCAATTACCTCATCCTGCTGCTCTTTGGTCAGCTTGATAAAGTTTACCGCATATCCGGAAACGCGGATTGTAAGCTGTGGATATAACTCCGGATGCTTCTGTGCATCTAATAATGTCTCGCGGTTTAAGACGTTGACGTTTAAATGATGTCCGCCTTTTTCCACATAACCGTCAAGCAGTGCAACCAGGTTACTCTTCTCGTTCTCATCGTTCTTTCCAAGTGCATCCGGCACAATGGTAAAGGTATTCGAGATACCGTCCTGTGCATCCATAAACGGAAGCTTTGCAACAGATGCTAAAGATGCCACTGCACCGTGGGAATCGCGTCCGTGCATCGGGTTTGCACCCGGCGCAAACGCTTCTCCTCTCTTTCTTCCATCCGGTGTTGCACCTGTGTTCTTACCATAAGACACATTGGATGTGATGGTAAGAATGGAAGTTGTCTGGATTCCGCCGCGGTAGGTGTGGTTTCCTTTGATATAGCCGATAAATTCGTGAAGCACCTGTTTTGCAAGCTCATCCACGCGGTCATCATCATTTCCGTATTTCGGGAAGTCTCCCTCAATCTCAAAGTCGATGGCGATTCCGTTCTCATCGCGGATTGGTTTTACCTTCGCATACTTGATTGCGGAAAGGGAATCTGCCACTACGGACATTCCGGCAATACCGGTTGCAAACCAGCGGCGTACCTGCTTGTCATGAAGCGCCATCTGGATTTTCTCATAGCAGTATTTGTCGTGCATGTAATGAATGATATTTAACGCATTGACATAAACCCCTGCTAACCACTTCATCATATCCTTATATTTGTCCCACACCTCATCAAAATCAAGGTACTCGGAAGTAATCGGGCGGTATTTCGGTCCTACCTGTTTGCCGGACATCTCGTCCACACCACCGTTGATTGCGTAGAGCAGACATTTTGCCAGGTTTGCTCTTGCCCCGAAGAACTGCATTTCTTTTCCGATACGCATGGAAGACACACAGCAGGCGATTCCGTAATCATCCCCATGTACGACGCGCATAATATCATCATTTTCATACTGGATGGCAGAATGTTTCACGGAAATCTCTGCGCAGAACTTCTTAAAGTTCTCCGGCAGCTTTACAGACCACAGAACGGTCATGTTCGGCTCCGGTGCAGCTCCGATGTTGTTTAATGTATTCAGGTAGCGGTACGACATCTTCGTAACCATATGTCTGCCATCTACACCAATTCCGGCGATAGACTCGGTTACCCAGGTCGGGTCTCCGGCAAAAATAGTGTTGTACTCCGGTGTACGTGCAAATTTTACACAGCGCAGTTTCATGACGAACTGGTCAATTATCTCCTGGATTTCCTTCTCGGTAAAGGTTCCTTCTTTTAAGTCACGCTCTGCATAGATATCTAAGAAGGTTGAGGTACGTCCAAGGCTCATTGCCGCACCGTTCTGCTCCTTAACAGCAGCAAGGTAAGCAAAATATAATGCCTGTGTTGCCTCTTTTACGTTTGTTGCCGGCTTTGAAATATCGCATCCGTAAATCTCAGCTAATTTCTTTAACATCTTAAGCGCACGAATCTGCTCGGATAACTCCTCGCGCTCACGAATGACATCAGAATACATGATAACGCGTGTGCTGTTTAACTGCTCTTCTTTATCCTCAATCAGACGGTCTACGCCGTAAAGTGCCGGTCTTCTGTAGTCGCCGATAATACGTCCGCGTCCATACGCATCCGGAAGTCCGGTGATAATGTGTGCGGAACGGCAGGCACGCATCTCCGGTGTATAAGCATCAAACACGCCGGCATTGTGTGTCTTTCTGTGTGTGGTAAAGTACTCTACCACCTCCGGATCTACCTGATATCCGTTATCCTCACAGGCTTTCATTGCCATACGGATACCGCCGTAAGGCTGTAAGGAACGTTTAAAAGGTTTGTCGGTCTGGAAACCAACAATTTTTTCCTTGTCTTTGTCAAGGTATCCCGGTCCGTGGGAAGTAATCGTGGAAATAATTTTTGTATCCATATCAAGGACTCCGCCTGCTTCCCGTTCCTTTTTGGAAAGCTCTAACACTTCGTCCCATAAATCTTTCGTATCCTGAGTCGGTCCCTCAAGGAAACTTTCATCTCCGTCATAAGGGGTATAGTTTTTCTGGATAAAATCACGTACATTTACCTCTGTCTCCCAGGCACCACCTTTAAAGTTTCTCCATTCGTTTTGCATCAGTGTTATCCTCCTCACTTCTGTCTCAATTTTTGTTCACGAGAGTTAGTTGTCACTAACTCCATGAATATACCATCATCTCCCCCAGACTGTCAAGGGCTTTTGCGAAAGTAAAAAAGGTAACAAAAAAGCCGATAATCCGGGTTCCTGTGCCCAGACGGTCGGCTTTTGTACGTTATACTTCATGTGGTAATTCCACTTATCCGTCAGTCATATAACATGGTCATCATACTATAACTTTTTAGTTTTTGCAATAGGTATTCTTTACCAAAATTATAAAATCAGGTTTGTTTTTACCGCGTCAGCTCCTCCGGATGCTTTGCAATGCGGATGGCACTGTGAAAATAACTGCATGCGGAAATTCCCCAGATAATGATTACCATGGTTAGTGGCATCAAACCGAAGTCAAACAAAAACATTCCAAACAGACAGACTAAAAACAGCACAAGGCATGCCATCTGGGTTGTCCGGTACGAATAATAAGCACATTTATAGATTCCCATGCGCTCTGCCTCATCGCAGCTTTCCATCCACTGCTTCTGAAAATTCGTATCGTAAACGCTTCCCTGTTTCTCCGGGTTTAACTCCTTCTCTAGATTGACGATTCTCCTCTGATAGGAAGCGATAACCGCAAGGCTGTAAAATACCCCTCCGACCAGCAGAATGGTATACAAAATCGCCGACGTTTTTCCGATTGGTGCCCTTTCCATACAATAGATTCCCGCTCCGATAAAGAAATAATTGAGAATCATCGCTACTGAGAGCATCCACATCAGGTAGCTGAGTCTGATATCCACCCTGTTAAATGTCTCCTCATCTTCTTCTGTCCATCCTTCAAGCTGCTTTTTGCACTGCTTAAATACCGCCGCACAGACAATCCAGAGTACGGTTGCAATCACAATATTGGCAAACGGTGAAATCACCGTCAGGATGTCTATCAGCACATCCCCAATCGGGCGTGCCGCCCCATTCTCCGCTAAAAGGGCACTGAAAAACCCGCTGATTCCTCCCAGGACAAAGCAAACAACCAGAATGACCATAAATTTTTTAAAGGCTTTTTTGTCCTCTCTCCTGTTCTGATTTGCTTTCTTACTCATCTGCGTCCTCCTCATACCAGAAAATATCCTCAACCGGAACCTCAAATACTTTTGCAATCTTAAGTGCAAGCGTAACCGACGGGGAATAATCCCCCCGCTCAATCTGGCTGATTGTCTGCCGTGAAACACCTACCAGCCGTCCCATTTCCTGTTGATTGACCTCAATCTTAGCCCGGTATTCTTTAAGATGGTTATATAATGGCATCTTTTTCCTCCAGTTTCATGACAACTTTTCTTGTCATTCTGATTATAACCACCAAAAGGACGCTTGTCAATCTTTTAGCGCATCTTCATCCAGACTGCCATTTCACCCGGCACGCGGTTTCCCCAGTTACAGTACGGCACGAGCGTTAATGTGGCATCCTCAAAGCCCACCGGAACTGCGCCATAAAGCCGTCCGGGCTTCCAGTCGTCCGTCTTTACCCGCACGCCATGCGCCGTAATCTTTGTCACACCGCCGAGTAAGTCTTCGCACCAGGTCTCCTCAAGCGGTGCCGCCGTATCCACAAAAAATGCGGCAAGATTCTCGTCATTATCCTGCTGCTCCATGCAGTACACGAGCGGTCCCTTCACAATGGCAGCCTTGCCGACATCCGCACGCACTGCCGGATTTGCATAGACAAAGTGTGCCGGCATCTCAAACGTAAGCTCCACCGTCTGATTTTTCCAGTCCGCGGTAAGAGATGTGTAACCGCACTCTGCCGATACGTTTTGCTCTGTGCCATCCATGGTGATCTTTACATTTTTTGCATAGGAAGGGATTCTGATATGAAGGGTCTCTTCCCTGCCCTCTGCACCCGCATTTTTTTCTTCCTCAAACTGAAACGTTACCTTTCCCTCAAACGGAAATCTTGTCTTCGTCTCAAGTCGCAGTGTTCTGCCGGAAAGTGTCGTATGCAATGTTCCGCCTGCAAACAGGTTCACCCAGAGTCCATCTTCCCCCGTAAAATAGATATATTCGCCAAGGGATGCCAGTGTTCTTGCAATGTTCGGCGGGCAGCACGCACAGCCAAACCACTTCTGACGCACCGGTTTGATATGGTTTTTGTCGGTCTTTGGAATACAGTTTGCCGGCCAAACCTCAAGCGGGTTTACATAAAAGAAGCTTTTTCCATCCATTGCGATTCCGGCAAGCACCGTATTCATCAGCGCAAGCTCCATCGTCTCTATGTATTTTGCATCCCCGGTAATCTGCGCCATCCGGCGGCAGAATAATGCCAATCCGATGGAAGCGCAGCTCTCGGAATAGTTCGTATCATTCGGCAGGTCATAATCGGTAGTAAAGCGCTCTAACGTTCCGGAGCTTCCGATTCCTCCGGTTAAATACATCCGTTTTTCTACGATATTGTCATAAAGGCGTTCGCATGCTGCTAACAGTTCCTCGTCCTGATAAATGCCTGCGATATCCGCCATGCCGCAGTATAGATAAACTGCGCGCACCGCGTGTCCCTCTGCCGTCGTCTGCTCCCTGACCGGCAGATGTGCCTGCCCGTAACGCGTCTCATAGGGATCCTGAACATGCCACACATCAACAAACGTCTTTTTCTCATGCTCATGAAGCAGATAGTTTGGTTCCGTTCCCCTGCGGTCGATAAAATCCTTTGCCATCTGCAAATACTGCTCTTTTCCGGTGGCCTCCGCCATTTTCACAAGTGCAAGTTCCACTTCCTCGTGTCCCGGCACGGCATTTGCATACTCCGGTGTATGGAACACTTCGCAGATTAAATCCGCATTTTTTTCCATGATTTTTAGCAGCTTATCCTTGCCGGTTACTTTATAGTAGGCAACTGCTGCCTCCATGAAATGTCCTGCGGTGTAAAGCTCATGCCCCTCTTTTAAGTTGCAGAACTGTTTTCCAGGCTCTAAAATCGAAAAATAGGTATCAAGGTATCCGTTTTCCTCCTGTGCCTTGCTCACAAGCTCGATTGCCTCATCTGCAAGCGCCTCGAGTGCCTCATTTTTTTCATAGGAAAGCGAATATGCCACCGCTTCCAACCACTTTGCGAGGTCGCTGTCCTGAAATACAAAGCCGTGGAAGGTTCCGTCGGAGAGTCCCGCTGCCACCTTAAAGTTCTCGATGCAGTGGCTTGCCTCGGCATCCGCCACCTCATCGTTTAATGCACGCCACTGGTACGGAATGATTTCCTTTGTCACCAGCTTCGTGTACTTGCTCCAGAAAGCATCCTCAATCCGCACATCGTTTAATGAAACACTTTTTAATCTTTCTTTTCTCATATCCTTCTCCTGTCATTTTCTTATAAATAACGCACTGCCCAGGCACTCTGATTGGCACCTACGCCGGTAATGCACATGGTCGGATTGCCCGCCTCATCGTTAAGCTGGACAATGACCCCCTCATAGCTGTTTTCGCCGATATTTAAGGTGATACAGCTCTCATCACTCAAGGTAAAACTTCCGATTGGTTTTGCATAAGTTTCCTTTGAAACGCTCTCTGCGCTCTGATCGCGGTATTTTAAGATTTCTCCATTCATCGTAAATTCCGCTTTGACGGGCTTATGAATCTCATTGGAAATATCAAGTCCATGTTCCACTACATAATACGTTCCGCAGATTTCTGATTCATGATAAGACTTCGGGCAAAGCATCTCGCCCTCGGTTGCAAACGGTGCCGCCGTAAGCCACCCGTTTCTCGTGCGGAACAACTGGTGTACCCTCGGCTCGTGCATCTCGGTGTCCATGTCAAACCTCTGATGGTAAACCATGTAAATTTTTCCATCCTGGTCCATAAACGCCGAGTTATGTCCCGGCGATTTATAACCGCACTCAAGACTTGGGAAAATATAATTTCCAATTAATTTTAAGCCATATGGGTCATGGTGATTGACTCTGCGAAATGTGCGTCCGTCCATATCCACATACGGTCCATCCACCTTTTTGGAGCGGAACAGACGAATCTGATAACCGCCGTCACGCGCCAGCCATCCAAACGATACAAACAGATAGTAATAATCTGCCTGTGGGTCGTACAGAATATACGGTCCCTCAATCGACTTATGTCCGCCGCCCAAAAGCTTTTTCCCAAAATACGGGTCTACCTGATTCTTCACATCCTGCTTCGGATGAATCGGAAGTCCGGTCTCCACGTCCAACTCAATAAGAAAGATTCCGCCGGACCACGAACCGTATACCAGCCAGAGCCGTCCTTCACGGTCTTTGACCGTATTTGGGTCGATACAGTTCGGCCACGCCAGGTTATTGTAATGCCCGTTCTTTTTTAAGTAGCGGGAAATATCCGCTCCCTCTCCCAATACGTCCTCTACATTTGTTTTTTCAACAGTCTGTGCATCAAAGCCGGAATGAAGGATTGCACCCACGTAGGTGTAAGGTCCCTTCGCCTCATCCGCCACTGCCATACAGATACTTGATTTTACATAGGAACCGGAGGTACAAAAATACATCACATATTTTCCCATCACCGGATTATAGGACACATCCGGCGCCCAGACCGCATAATCTTTTCCGTCAAATTTGCCGCAGAAGGCAAACGCTTCTTTTTTTTCATCAAACAGGTTGGTAAACAGCGGATTCTCCTCCGTTACCCCCTCTGCAAAACAGCTCCAGTAGCGCAGGTCGGTCGAAACTGCCGCCGACATATGCGTTCCAAAAATATAATATTTTCCGTCTTTGTCTACAAAAACCGCCGGGTCATGCACTGGTGTTCCAGTATGGAAGCCCCCTTTTTTCATCTCATTTTCCCCGCCTTTTCAGAAGTAATTTAATCAACAATAAACTATTTTATATTTTATTAAATTATACCCTTTTTATTCCGAGACTGCAAGTATTTTATCTTTTCTTCTGACCGATTTTGACGGAAAATTTAGGACTTCTTTTTAGCGGAATCCAAATTATTAAGACAGAATTAAATTGACGAAAAAGCGGATTTTTCTTATAATATTTTTTAAGAAAAAAATGACGAAAACACGGACTTCTGGCTGTTGTCCGCATGATACAAATGGAGGGTTTCTGCCTTGTTACACATTACTTCTCTTAACGATGGATTAGAAATTTTTAAAGCTCTCGGTTCTGACGTCCGCGTTCAGATCCTGAATATTCTTTTAGAAAACAATAATATGAGCATGAATGAGCTTGCTTCCCGCTTAAACATCACAAACGGCGCTCTGACCGGACACATCAAAAAGCTCGAAAGCAGTGGACTTATCAGCACATCGAGTGAGTCCGCCGGACACGGCAATCAAAAAATCTGCTCCGTGCATCTTGATAAAATTCTGATTGATCTGGAAAAGCCGGAGGATTTCCAGAATGTTTACAACACCGAGTTAAAAGTCGGTCACTATTCCAGCTACAATATCTGCCCTACCTGTGGACTTGCTTCAAGCAAAGCGTTAATCGGCGAGGTTGACGACGCGAGATATTTTGAGCACCCGGACCGCTACAATGCAGATATCCTCTGGTTCACCAAAGGATATGTCGAGTATGTCATCCCGAATTTTATCCCAAGCTCCCAGCGGATTACCCAGATTACAATTTCCGCAGAGTTAAGCTCCGAGGCTCCCGGCATCAACAATGTCTGGCCGAGTGATATCAGCTTCTATTTAAATGACGTCTGCGTCGGCACCTGGACTTCCCCTGGCGATTTCGGCGATGTAAAGGGCTTATTTACCCCGGACTGGTGGCCGCAGAACTGGAACCAGTATGGTCTTTTAAAATTACTTGTAATTAATAAGAAGGGAACCTACATTGACGGTCTTAAGATTTCGGATGTGACGATTGACAGCTTTGACTTAGATTACCGCAGTGGAATCCGTTTCCGCATGGCAGTTGAAGACGATGCGGCACATGTAGGCGGTCTGACGTTGTTTGGCAAATCCTTCGGAAACTACGGTCAGGACATCCGTGTCAGCTTAAATTATGCTCCGATTGAGGCAGCAGAATAAAAAAGAAAATGATTTTGGTAAAATAAGAAATGTTACACGCGAAGAAAACACAACAGGATATTACGACACAATTAGGGAGTGGCAGCATCCTTCCGCTCATCGTACGACTCTCCATCCCGGCTGTCATCGCACAGCTCATCACCTTTCTCTACAATATCGTAGACAGAATGTATGTTTCCCGGATTGAAAATTCCGGAATGGATGCGTTAGCGGCTCTTGGAATTGTACTCCCCATCACACTGATTATTCAGGCTTTTGCAAATCTTGTCGGTCTCGGCGGTGCGCCGAGAGCCGGCATAAAATTAGGAGAAGGCGACCATCCGGAAGCAAACCGGATTTTCAATACCGCCTTCTCCTTACTTGTGTTGCTTGGAATTTTCATCGGCGTCGTGACATTTCTCTTTTCCAGAGAAATTGTGACGCTGTTTGGCTGTCCGCAAAGCGCAATAGAACTCGCCGTTTCTTACCTGAAAATTTACGCCTGCGGAACCGTATTTGTTATGTTAGCACAGGGCTTAAATCCATTTATTTTAACGCAGGGCTACTCCATGTTTGCCATGAGCTCGGTTCTGCTTGGCGCGTTCATCAACATTCTGTTAGACCCAATTTTTATCTTTTCCCTCCACATGGGTGTCCAGGGGTCAAGCCTTGCAACTGTTATTTCCCAGCTCTGCTCCTGCGTGTGTGTGATACTCTTTTTCCTCACCAAAAAGAGCATCTTCCATTTCCGGATTCCGGAAATGCGGCTTTCCCATGAAAGGTGTCTTGGCATCCTCTCTCTTGGCATTACACCATTTGTGATGACAATTACCGAATGTGCAATTCAGGTTGTGTTTAATATCAACCTAAACCGCGCAACCGGAGGCAATAAAGATTACACGGCCGCCTTAACCGTCATGTTAAGTGCCCTTCAGCTAATCTCTCTGCCGCTTAACGGGCTTGGAAACGGTGTGCAGCCCTTTGTCAGCTACAATTACGGAAAAGGGGACACTTACCGTTTAAAAAAAGGCATCACATATGTCACTGTGATTGCCTTTGTTTTCTGTATTTCCATCTGGTCGTTTTCACTTATGATGCCGGAACTCTACGCGCATCTGTTTTCAGCCAGCGAATCCGTCACGGCGATTGTAAAAGAGTATTGTCCGCTGTTTTTAATGGGCTCCATCATGTTTTTTGTGCAGATGACCCTCCAGAATGTCAATATCGCCCTGGGGCAGGCAAAACTAGCGCTGATTCTTGCAGTGACCAGAAAGGTCATCATCTTAATTCCGCTCTGTTTTCTTCTGACCCATTACCTTGGCTTTAAGGGTGTTTACTTATCAGAGGGAATCGCTGATTTGGTGGCTGGAATCATCACCGCCATTGCAATCTTTAGCTCCTTCCCACGGATTTTTCGGAAGCGGGAAGAAGCCCTCCGAAAATAGCTGTTTGCTTCTAGTCCTCTTTCTTTGGCATCATTCCGCAGGAGAATTTCTCCGGACAGTAGCCTAATTCCTTGCATTTTGGCATGAAATAATTGTCTACCACATAGCTCCACTCCCCGGAAACTGCGGATAATGCCTCGCAGATATCATGATAAAGGTTGCGGTATTCCCAGTTTGCGCGGTTGCACATGCGCTGACGGCTCATATCCATGAGGTTTCTGAGGTTTCGCTTATCAACTATTTTTGTAGACATTCCGAGTGGAAGAAGCAGTGCCGCATCCTCACGCGGAATCCCGCACTCTTCGTTTAAGTAGCGGCAGGTCTCGCCGATTTCCTTCATCAGCTTCTCATAGCGCTCGCGTGCGGCATCGTTCTTTGCCACTGATGCAGGCATGGTATAGGAAAAGTCATTGTAATTGATGTAACGGGTGCTTGCCTGAAGTCTTGTCGGTGCCCCACCGATATGCGTATACCACTCTCTTATCACACGGGCAGAATAGCCATCGATAATCATTTCCACATTGACATATTCTAATACTCTGCCGTGTCCGGATTTCATGCAGTCCAAACCACGTTTATAGTTCTTCTCCTGATTGCTCACATCTGCACCCCAGCATACACCGGCGCGCTGTCCCATCAGCGAGATTGGATTCTTCGTTGTTTCCTCTAAAATTGTAACTGTGCCCATAATGTTTCCTTTCTTATTGCAATTTCAACATTATAACACAGTTCCCGCTTCTTGTCACCAGTGCTTATGGGGACAGGTTCCGACTTTCGCAGCCGCACGCAGCTCCACATAGCAGCCACACGCACCGCAGGTTCCAGCATTTAACAAATCACACTCCCTGCATCTGTTAAGACGCTTTTCGTAAGTCTCTTCGTCCACCTGGTCTTCTAATCTGATGGCGTCCTTATATTTTTGAATCATTTTCTGGTCTGCCTCCGCCATTTCCCGCAGAAGGCATTTTTTACAAATCTGAGCCATGTTTCTCTCCCGCAATTTATTATAGAGCAGGAAACGGGAGCTGACAAGCAGCCCCCGTTCCCCTGGGTATATTCATTTTATAGAGGTTGACACATTTATTTTACTTTGGAGACACGAAGCTCCACAACGCTGTTTACCGGAAGGGTCACTGCGATTGTCTCAGACGTCTCCTTATAATCGGAAAATGCCTGCTCCACCACCGTCTCTGGTGCCTCAAAGGTATTGTGGTCGCGCATATTCTTTCCGGTTACGATATTGGCTTCCGTCACACGGTAGCCACTTCCTGCAAACTGTATCTCCACCATCTCTGTTGCTTCCACAGACAGATTGTTCAAGGTAATTGTGATGATACCCTCTTTGTCCATGGACACGGACTCTGTCGCATTCGGCACCTTCCACTCACCGATTCCGATTTCGCCTGTGCCGGTGAGCGTACTCTCTAACAAATCAGCATCCTGATGATGGCGGTACATGTGCATCACATGATAAGTTGGCGTTTTAATCATCTTATCGCCTTCGGTCAAAAGCACTGCCTGTAATACATTGACCATCTGCGCCAATGCTGCCATTTTCACGCGGTCGGCATGCTTGTTAAAGATATTTAACGTAATTCCGGCAACCAGTGCGTCTCTTACGGTGTTCTGCTGATATAAGAATCCAGGGTTGGTGCCCGGTTCACAAGTATACCAGGTTCCCCACTCATCTACAACCATGCCCACTTTTTTATCCGGGTCATACTCATCCATGATATGTCCATGACGTGTAATTAACGTATCCATATAAAGTGCTTTATTTAACGTCTTATACCAGACTTCCTCATCAAAATCCGTCGCGCTTCCCTTTATCTCCCAGCCTTCCGGATGCACATAATAATGCAGGGAAAGTCCGTCCATAAATCCGTGCGCTCCTTCTGCATGGTCATAGGTTGTGGAAAGGACACCCTTCGTCCAGTGATAATCGTCCACATTTGCACCACAGCAGATTTTTTTGACTGGCTTCTCTGGATTATAATTACGCACGTAGGTCTGATATCTGCGGTACTCATTTCCATAATATTCCGGTGTCATGTTTCCGCCGCAGCCCCAGTTTTCGTTACCGACGCCAAAATAATCGACGGTCCAAGGCTCCTCGTGTCCGTTTTTTGCACGCAAATCCGCCATCGGAGATACACCGTGAAAAGTCATATACTCGACCCACTCGGACATTTCCTGTACGGTTCCGCTTCCGAGATTTCCATTTACATAAGTCTTACAGCCAAGCTGACGACAGAGTTCCATATATTCGTGAGTTCCGAAGCTGTTGTCCTCCACCACGCCGCCCCAGTGGGTGTTAATCATTTTCTTTCTGCCTTCTTTGGGGCCGATTCCGTCCTTCCAGTGGTATTCGTCCGCAAAACAGCCGCCCGGCCAGCGCAGTACCGGAACTTTCAGTTCCTTTAACGCTTCCACAACATCGGTACGCATCCCGTTGACATTCGGGATTTCGGAATTTTCTCCCACATAAATTCCCTCGTAGATACATCTTCCCAGATGTTCCGAAAAATGGCCGTAAATTTCCGGCTCGATATGTGCCTGCTTTTTCTCTTCATTTATGATTAATTTTGCCATGCGATGCTCCTTTTTAATTATCATAGGAAAATACCGGTCTTCCCTCTTCGTTCCAGCCAAACTTCATCAACATGGCATGGCGGTTCGGGTTATACAGCGGATCTCCCTCAATCACGGATTCCTTTCTTGCATGGTAAACCATGATATCGTTTCCATTCTCATCCTTCGTAAAGGAATTGTGTCCCGGTCCGTAAATCTCTTTGTCCGGGAAGCTCTTTAAGACCGGATAGCGCTCTTTACTCCAGGAACGCGGGTCCAACAAATCGCTGTCCTCGTCTGCGGTCAACATTCCCACGCAGTAGGCAGTTCCAGTCTCACTTGCCGAATAGGTCAAAAACAGCCTGCCATCGTGATGGATTACCGAAGGTCCCTCGTTTACCCAGAAGCCGATGCGCTCCCAGTCATAATCCGGTGTGGTCAGCAGTACCTGAACAGTCTTTAAGGTATAACCGTTCTCCATCTTTGCAATGTAGAGATTGGAAATCTGTTTTCCGACACCAACCTTCTCTGCCCAGACGTAATACCATTCGCCCTTATTTTCAAAGACCGTTGCATCCAGTGAAAATGCTTCAAATGAAAATTCATCCTCCGACGCACGTCTCATTTTTCCTTTTTCAATCCAGGAATCCTCATACGGGTCCTGTCCCTGACATTCGAGCACATACGGACGTATTTTCCAGATATCCTCCTCTTCTCCGCCTGCAAAATAAACATACCATTTTCCAAACAGATAATGAAGCTCCGGGGCCCAGATATGTTTGCTCATCGGACCGCTTTTATGCTTTGTCCAGATAACCTTTTCCTCGGCATCTGCAAGACCAGCCAGTGTCTTTGCCCTTCTTAAAATAATTGCATCATATGCCGGCACTGATGCAGTAAAATAATACCAGCCATCCGTGTGCAGATATACGTAAGGATCCGCTCTCTGTAAAATCCATGGTTCATTATATTCAAGTGTCTGCGGCATAATTCGTCCTCCCAGGTAAAAATTGGGGCCGCCAGATTCGGCAGCCCCATGTAAAAAGCTCAAATCCTACTGAACATCCAGGCAGCAGTTGTCAACGGTAAGGCAGAAATATAAATCTCCGTCTACTGCAATGTTGCCGTATTTCTGCTGATAGGTTGCACCGGAAGCGGTTGTCACATCTGCAACTACATCTGCGGTTGTTCCGTTATTTGTAACAGTTACAACAACGGTTGCACCCTGTAAATCATCTGCAAATGTATCCCAGTTCCAGTTGCTCTCAAGTACCCAGCCAAGTTCATCTGCGTTTGCAGCGGTGTTTAATTCACCCTTCCAGCCATAGTTGTCGGAACGGACAACTGCATACTCAGCATAATCTGCATTATCATCAGCGGAATGTGCATCTGCAACGTTCTGTAATACAACAACGAAGTTGTTCCAGTTTGCAGCTTCTGCTCCATGCCAGTTTACAAATGTCTTAGATACAGACTCACCCTCTGCAACTGCCCATGTCTCAGAATGTGCACCCCAGAAAGCAGTTGTGCAGTCCTCAGCACCTACTGCTGTTCCTGTGATGGTGATTGCCGGAGTCTCTGCTGTCTCTTCTTCTGCTGCATCACCTTCCGGAGCAACCGGTGTTACGCTCGGGTCACCCATCTGGTAGAGTGTTGCAACCTGACCAGCGGTCAATGCGGTATCATATACATATAAATCATCTACATAGCCCTTGAATACGGTATCCCAGTAGTTGATTCCGAAGTAAGCCTTGAATTCATTGTCGCCCGGCTGCATGATGTTCGGAGCAAGGCTGGCATCCCAGGTATATTCAAAGTACGCGTTGCTTGAGTAGTTTGCCTGTGAATCATATACCATCACGCCGTTTACATAGTACTGTGCACCAACGGTTGTTGCGCCGGTTGCACCGTTTTGTACTTCACCGGAGCTTACGATAGTTACCATTACCCATTCTCTCTTACCGTGAATCTCGTTGTCGAATGCGTACATCCATGGCCAGCAGTCTGTTCCGTCTGCTGCATCAGATGCCTCGTTACGGCTCCATACGATTGGGAAAATCTTTGCGGAATCAGCGCCCCACTCAGACTGTGTTACGTTAAGCCATGTAACATCGTTGCCTGCGTCTGCTGCTTTTCCCATGTTATAACCCATCTGTAAGGTCGGTCCAAAGGTAGAAAGTCTGTCTGCGTTCATCCAGAAAGATACAGTATAGGTATCTGTGTTTGTTGCCTGTAAACCAAGGTCAAGACCATAGTTTCCGTCAAGGTACAGACATTTTCCAACTGCACCGTCGGCGTATGCAAGACTTGCCTCTGTCTCTTCAATTCCGAAGGTTGCACCGTCATTGTCCCCAACATTGTCGGTCTGGGCTACTGCCTTATATCCCTCATCATCGCCGTCAAATGTAATATGTGCAAATGCCTCTGCCGGAAGTTCCTCCGGTGCTGCCATCTCTGCAACCGGTGCAGATGCCTCCTCTGTTGCAGGCTCTTCTGCTGCCTGTGTCTCCGGTTCCTGTTCCTTTGCCTCTGTCTGCTGTCCCTCTGCTGCATTTGAGCCAGCATCCTTGCTGTCATTTCCACCACATCCGGCAAACATGGTTGCTGTCATGGTTACGCACATCAGTGCTGCCAAAACTTTTTTCTTCATCTCTTACCCTCCTAAAAATCTTCCAGAATACAGCCGGAAGAATCTGCTTCCGGCTGATCTATGATACAGCTTTCGCTTATATCCTACTGTTCGGTGCTGCTTCCTCCGTCTTCTGCTACCATGCCCTCATAAAGAGCAATCTCCTCATCAGACAGTACGTTGTAACCGGACGGTCCGAAGTATTTTAACATGGCAGTTGCATGGAAATAATTTGCCTTCTCTGTTGCCTCTACTGCATAGTCAGCAGCCTGTGCCTCACCCTTGTCGCAGAGGTCATGGATACCGATGCTGTTGAAGTACTCATTGCAGTAGTTCCAGTAACCTGCGATGCTGGTCCAGCCGTAAGGAATCGGCTGCATACAGCTTGCAAAGTACTCTTTCCAGTAATCCTTATGGGTATCGTCCATGCCTGCGCAGTACATATCAATGTAGGCATCCCATACTTCTTCATTCTTGGTGATTGGTGCCGGCATTACGTCGTATTTAAGTGCAAGTCCGGATGCATTTGTGATGGACTCGTCATTATATGCTTCGATTCTTGTCTTCCATCCGTCTACGCCAAAGCTCATGAATTTTAACAGCTCATATGCTTCACGCGGATACTGGCAGGAAGTGGTAACTCCACCAAAGTCAATGGTTGCAATGGTATGATGGTCTTTTACTGCATCCTCTTCACTTACGGCCGGTACAACATAAGGAACGATGTCTAAGTCATACTGGTCAAATGCCTCGGTTGCCCAGGTTCCCTGATAGGTCCAGAATGCTTCGGTAAATAATGCAACGTGTCCGGATGCTCCGCACCATGCTTCCCAGTCACCCATCCAGTCTTCCATCTCCTGGGTCTCGGTTGTCGGTGCAATGTATCCGCCAAGCTTTAAGTCTGAGAACTGCTGCTCTCCAACTGCCCAGATGCCTAAGTCAAAGTCTGTTCCGTCAAATCCGAACTCACCCTTGATAGTCTGGGCTGCTGCGATTCCGTAGTAAGAATCCAGTCTGTTATAATAGCCACATCCGTAATAAGCCATTCCGTCCGGGGAATCAAGTACGGTACAGTCTTTGATTAACTGAATCATCTCATCCCAGGTCCAGTTACGGCTCGGTACTTCCACGTTCAATGCCTCAAGGACATTTAAGTCCACATACATAACGCCCGGGAAGAATTTTACCGGAGCTGCAAATCTTGCGCTGGTCTCGTAGCATCCCAATCCACAGTCATTTACGGTATCTGCAAGATTCTGTGTCTCCGGGTCTGAATCCCAGTAACCGGAAATATCTCTGACTAACATATTGCTCAGTGCGAAGTCTGCATCGGAGAACATTACCACATCCGGTGTCTGCTGGTTGTTTACCAAGGTCAATAACGTATCATTATAAGTTGCAACGTTTTCATAAACGGCGTTTACTTTAATATTCGGATAAAGCTCCATAAAACGGTCTGCAAGATACTGTACGGTTTCATCCTGGTCAAAATGGAAATACGTCAGTTCAATCTCGTCCGTTGTAAGGTCTGTCGCCTTGTTATATGTAATTCCATTGATTTCTACTGCTTCCGTCTCCCCCGATACGGTCGTTGCCTCGGAACCCTTTCCCGAGCCACCGTTGCTTCCACATGCGGTAAGTCCAAGCACCATGGAAAGAGCAAGCATCGCTGATAAAAATTTCTTCTTCATGTTTTACCCTCCTTGTTGAGATATGTGTCATCTCCCTGATGAATGTATTATAGCACAAACTCTTTTTTATTTGTATACCTTTTTGTAAAATAATATAGTTAAACTTAAAATATTTCTGTTTTTCACAATAAATGTGTCTTAAAATCGTGCATATTGCCACTTTATTTTGTGCATATTCTCCATAACGTTTATTTTTACATAAAAAGAATGAGAAAGAAGCAAAGTTCTTTCCCATTCTCATCCTGTTCTTATGTTCTTTTTATGCCTCGATGCGGTATAATTTGGCGCCGTGGGCAGGAACGGCTGCGCTAAGTATCGCATCCGTTATCGTCTCCGTCTCGCCTGACCAGAGTTCGGATGCCTTCTTTCCTTCCGATGTCCCCAAAAACTGCTCCACTTCCTTTAAATCCGTGCTAACTCTCTGCTCGCTCTCTTTGAAGTTAAATAACGCCAGGTAACGCTCGCCGGTTTTGCTGTTATAGCAGCTCCACACCGCATGCTCGTCATCCCGCTCCACCTGTCTTCCGACATAGTCATTAGACAGAAGCTTTAAGACCTCCGGTCTTGTCAGAAGTGACAGCGTCCAGTCGTCTAACAGCGTCAGCTCCGCCCCAATCATAAGCGGTGAACCAAACACGCACCAGAGCGTCATCATCGTAATCTGCTCTTCCTTGGTAAAATTGGTCTCCCACTCATGTCCGAAGCCCTTGCCAAGTCTTCCGAGCGGAAGCATATCGCAGTCCGGATAGCTTCCCGGTGCCACATGATTCTGCCAGAGCTCACAGCGGCGGAACATATCATAAAGAAGCTCCCATTTGTCCCACAAATCGTCTGTGATGCGCCACATGTTTGCATTCTTTTCATAATGCCATGCCTTCTCAATCAATGCCGGTCCCGGGGAAAGGCTTAAGATGATTTCCCTGCCGCATTTTTCAATGGCATGGTGCAGCATCTCGATTTCGTGTGCAGCAGAATATGGATTTTCCACATACATATTTGTATTACAGATATCGTCGCACTTGATGAAGTCTACCCCCCATTGTGCATAGAGTGCGATGATGGAATCGTAATATTCCTGTGCTCCGGGAACTCCGGCACGCACACCGTACATATCAGGATTCCATCTGCAGATGGAGGACGGATCTGCCACGTCTGCTGCATTAGCCTCACATCCGTAAATCTTTAGATGTGCTTCTGCGGCGGCACGCGGAATGCCACGCATGATATGGATTCCGAATTTAAGTCCAAGACTGTGAATATAATCCGCAAGCGGTTTAAATCCGGCACCGGCCTTTGCGGAAGGGAACTTCTGCGGACACGGAAGCAGTCTTCCGTATTCGTCCATCTCCACTTTTCCAAACGGAATGTACTGATAGGTCTCCCGTCTGCTCCCGGTGTCATAGGCGTACCACTGGATATCCACCACAATGTACTCCCAGCCGTATTCCTTCATGTGCTGTGCCATGTAATCGGCATTCGCTTTCACCTGCGCCTCATTGACGGATGTGTCATAGTAATCATAACTGTTCCATCCCATGGGCGCCTTGTTTCTCATTGTCTTCATAAACCTTCCATCCTTTCGGCTTTTTTTACATTATTCACCTGTAATACCCGTGCGGTCAATGCTTTCTACAAAATATCTTTGCAGAACGAAGTACATTAACAGTAACGGAAGGATAGACAACATCGTACCAGCCATATTGATGGATTCGTTGATGCTTGTAACTGCATTTGTCGCAGTCTGTGCATATGCACTGTAGTTGCTTGCAAAATTGTCAAGCTGGATAACAAGGGACGTCCAGCCGGACTTTGTCATAACACCGGACACATACATTTCAGTGAGGTAAGATTCATTCCAGTACCACACGAAAGAAAACAGTGACACGGTAATAAGTGCCGGTGTTGCAGACGGCAGGGAAATGCGGATGAAGGATTTTAAGTATCCGGCTCCGTCAATCTGCGCCGCCTCTATCAATACCTTTGGCACCTGTTTAAAGAACTGATAGAATATCAGAATAAATATCGGACCGTTGATTCCCATTCCAAGGATGGACGGAAGGATAAAGGACCATAAGGTTCCAAGGATTCCCATGTTGGAGTAGAGCACATAGGTTGGTATCATGGTAATCTGGCTTGGAAGCACAAAGGAGAAAATAATGATTCCAAGGATTACTTTCTTGCCGGGAAACTCGAAACGTGCCAGTCCGTACCCAATCAGGGAACAGGAGACAACGTTACAGAGTGTGGGGATTCCCGCAATTAAAATGCTCTGCCCCAGTGATTTCCAGAAATCCATACTACTTGCTGCCTGCGCGTAATTTGAAAACGACAGGGAGCTTGGAATCCAGTTGATAGAGGAATCCAGCAAATCGTCCAGAGACATAAAACTGTTGCTTATCATATAAAGGATTGGGTAGAGATAGATAAATCCGATACAGATGAGCAGTGCATAGATGACAAACATCTTAAGAAAACCTTCGCGGTCTTTTGACCCAAGCATGAACTTGCGGACTTTGTCCTTGTTCAGGTCACGGAGCGACAATGTATTGTGCCGCGGCAATCCGCTCTGCTTTTTAATAGTCGCCGTTGCCGTCGTAGGTGGAATAGTTCCGTTTTGTTCTTGCTTTCTGAATCTTCTTGGCATTTCTCGCACTTCTCCTTTCGATTTTTCTTGTAAGGCGCTGTTCCTTCTTCATCGCTTTCTTTGCTTTCTTGACCTGTTTCTCATAGACATCCTTCTTTGCCACAAATAACAGTGCGAAGAGTCCGACAATCAAAAGCACTACGATGGAATACAGCCATGCCATTGCGGAGGCATATCCATAACCTTTTTCTGCGGTTCCTGAGAACATCGCATTTTTAATCAACTCAATAATCGAGTTCTGATCGTTGTTGGAAATAAATACGATCGTGTATACACAGTTTAATAAAATCAGCGGTTTGATGGTTGGAAGTGTAATCTTCCAGAAACATTCCCAACCGGAACCACCGTCAATTTTTGCCGCTTCGTACATGGAACGGTCAATTTTCTGTAGTCCGGAGAGGAAAATTAAAATCTGTACACCGGAGTACCATAAAATCGTAACCATGTTTTCAAAAATTTCGGCAATCGGCTCGCCAATCGCACTCGGCAGGAAGGTTGTAATCGCACTTGAAATTGCCTGTGTGTCGATTGCGGTAATACTTCCGGCTCCCTGCTGGTTTAACATTCCAAGAATCGGTCCACTGACGATAATTACCGGAAGGAAGAAAATCAACCGGAAGAAACCCTTCGCCTTGATGTTTTCGTTGAGCATCATCGCGATAATTAAGGCAAACACCACGATGACCGGAACGGAGATAATCGTCGATACCAGGTAGTCGATTAGCTGCGTCGGGAAATCTGCATCCGACAGAAGAATCTGTGTAAAGTTCCCATACCCTAAGAATGTAAAATTTTTTCCGAGCGGGGTGATACGGATATTATTTAACGCATACCAGAAGGAGGTGATGAGCGGATATGCCAAAAACATCACTGCTCCTACAATCCACGGCGATACGAATAACAATCCCGTAAGCGCCTCGCGTTTTGCAAGACGCCCCGGCTTCACCTTCTTTTTATTCTTCTTTTCTTCTTTGCTCAGTTTTTTACTCATTTCGCCTCACCTACCTTATAGGACATGGCATCCACGGTAACCCCGTTTACAGTCTGCTCTGCGTCCGAATAGTTGACATAAACGGCAGTCCCATTGTCGTAAGTTACAACCGTCACATCGTTCTCAAGTTTCTCGTGTCCTACAATGCACGCATCCCCTACCGCATCTGCTACTTCTCGAAGTGCCGCGTCATATTCTATAATCGTGTCACGATAGGTACTGTACTCCGTGCTGTATAAATCCGAGGAATTCGTATAAATCAGTGCGGAAGAATTTTCACTCGTGATGTAGAAGGACGGATACACACCGGATTCCACCATCTGTAAGAAAAACTCTGTCTTGTTTGCTTCAAAGTTGACATAATCGGAATACATCGGAAGCACACCCTTTAATACGATGGAAAGGAACGGAACCTCCTCGTCAATGTACATATAATCGGAGGAGCCAAGCGGCATATCAAGGAATGCGTCCGTGTCGTCCCACAGGTATGCAAACGGCTGCTCCAACAGCAGGTTCGTCTCTTCACTCACGCTGTCAATCTGGCTGCTGTAAGTATCTGCAACATCATATCTGGTGTAGTAATTTCCTTTGTAGCTGTAGGAATACAGGCTGTTGGAAATTCCTGCCAGTGCCAGATTATTGACACCCTTTTTCGTATAGGAGCTTACAAATTTTTCAAGCATGTTTGCACTGCGCTCCGGTGTCAGGAAGTAGAAGGTATCATAAACCTGTGCCGATGCCTCTTCTTCCGTAAAGGTACGTTTGTTTACTTTTTTAATTGTGTTAAAGGTTGCTGCATTCGTGGATGGATTAATCCGCAGTGCATCGTTGTAAAGGTAAAGCTGATAGCCTTTCTCTGCGGAATCGGAAATCAGCTCGGTCAACGCCTTCGTTCCTCCGATGTGGCTGTCCGCCTTATACTTAGAAATCGGAAGATTATAAATTCCACCCTTCTGCCATCCCTTGTATACCGAAATTAAGCTGTCAACGCCCGCATCGTCTAACTCTGCATAAATTGCATCAATATCGTCTGTCGTTGTAACCGTTACCGCCTTGGTTCCCATTAAGAACTCCTCGCGGTCTGTTCCAAGGAAATCCACTCTTGTGTTGTAGGAGACATCCTTTTTCTCCACAAGCCCGTTGTCAAGCAGATAATTGCGGTAGCGCACTGCCATGCTTGAGTAATTTGCCTCATCCCCTGACAGCATCATGTAACGCACCTGTAAATCGGTGTGTGTGCGGTCATTTTCTACACTTGTCACTGTTCCGGAATTGGAATTGTTCAGCGGCTGGGTGTAGATATCGCGGAGTAAAAATTTTGCAAAACAGCGGTTGTAGTTTACCATTACGCCGTTTGGATGTGCCTCAATGCTGGCACGCTTTTCCCCTTTTTCCACAACTGCAAGATATCCGGTCTGCTCATCGGTGTGTGCCATTCCGAATACCGGCGCAAGCACCTGATTTGCACTTTTTACCATCTCAAGCTTGTCGTTTAAGAGTGTCTGCTTGGAAGAATCCGTAAATCCGTAATCTTTTCCGTAAATCATCTGGGAAAATCCGGTGGAGTAACGTCCTTCCTTATTGTCAAGATAAATGAGTGCACCGTTTCCGTCCGGGATTAACATATAGCCTTCCTTGTCATCAAGGAAAGTGTAGCCCATGAACGGGAACAGGCTGATGGCGGAAATATAATTGTTTTCCTTCTGCTCAAGAATCGAGTCATCCGGCACATTTACCACCAGATCGTCATCCTCTAACGTAACGTTTACCGTCAGTCCGAAGCCATAATCTTTAAAGAAAATCTTAGCAGAAAATCCATTGTCAAGCTTTGTCACATCCACCGTATTCTCACAGGTAATCATATCTACCTGATAGGTGTTTGTGGTTCCGATAATCGCCTGGATGACGATTCCGGACTTCATGTAAGCATTCCAGGAAGTGTTACTGTTTCCGTCGTCCATCTCATCGCTTAAGGTGGATTCCGTGAGCACGCCGGTTGCTTTATTTTCCAGTATCACGGAAAGGCGCGGTGCGTACAGATACATCTTATAGGAATCATTTTCTGCCACAAGCTCATAATCATCAAGTGTAATCCACTCGGATTTATCAACCTTGCCGACAGCCCCTTCCATGACAACCTCTCCGTCCTCTAAAACGGTCTCTCCGTTGTCCTCCGCAGAATCTCCTGTGCTTTCCGCAGAAGATTCCGTGCTCTCCGTCTTCGTCTCATCCGACACCTCCGCCGCATACATCGTGGTGTGTGGAACGGACGTAACCATCATCGCCGCTGCCATAAGAATTGCTGCGAGCGAAGCACCTGTTTTTTTCTTTCTAGTAGCCAAGCCGATACACCACCTCTCCAAAGACTGCGCTGATGAACTCAAATACCTGAGCCCACAGAACGTATACGATGAAAATCAACAGTGCCAGAATCAAAATCGTAAAAATAGTCAGGCAGATAATCTTAAACGTCTCACCCGCCGTGTAGTTGTTGACTTCCTTGATTGCCAGTACCACAAGCACCGCAATCCATCCGAAAGTTACAATCTGAACCAATGTGATTAAGAACTGCTCGTTGTCTGTCAGCACATGGGACAGAATGAATTTTAACGGGGTTAAAAGGATATATGGCATTAAGCTGTAGCAGAAGTAGGTGTAAATTTTCTTCACCGTACCTTCTCCTTCATTAATCGTGCAGACTAAGTAGTTGCACACCGTCAGTGCCACAATCACTAACAAAATGCCGCCCACATCGGAAAAGATTTCGTATCTTCCTTCCCGGACTGTCTTCTGTAAGAATCCGCACAGATATTTGTCAATGACAAATTCGAGTGTGAATAAGAACAGCAAAATACTCGGGGCTGCAAAGGAAGCTCTCCCCTCTCTTGCGATTCCGTAGGAACCGTCAATCGGGTGCTTCATAAAATATTTTGCATAAAGCAGACTGGAAAAGACACGGTTCTTTTTGCGCTCCTCCCAGAATGCTTTCGGTTTTGCAAGAATGTTTTTCTTTTTGTCAAAGTATTTTATAAGTTTCCAAATTACAAAGATTGCTACAATCAGAAGAATCGCTGCCACAATGTTGTGCTTTAACCACTGATTACGGATTTCCCAGAACGCATCAGAATAACCCTCGTAGTCCTTTGCCAGTCTTGCATAGTGGAGTGCCTGCTCATAATTCTCCTCCTGGAAGTATGCCCTGCCCATCGCCTTGTTTGCGTAGTCAAACATACTGTTCATCTCAAGAACCTTCGTAAGTGGCTCCTTACTCTCGGTATAACGTCCCTTGGAGTAAAGGTAAAGTGCTTCGTGAAGCAGTCTGGTAAACTCGGATGGTTCATACACCTGAATCTGGCTCTTATCGGAGTCAAGAATGTAAATGTTGTCGTTTGTATCTACCTGGATGCTTGTTACCATCGTGGAAAGTCCGACACGCTGTGTTCCGTCATCAAGACCGCCGAACACATACAGCAGCTCGCCCTCATTATTATATTCGTAAATATATCCCTGCTGGGATGCCACATACACGTTGTCGTGATTTCCGGCTGCCACTGCTGCCGGTACCTGGTCATAGCTGTCCGGCTCAATCAGGTTCGTTCCTGCGATGTTTAAACGTTTTAAGGTATCCATTCCATCGCCGCGGGTTACGGTATAAATCAAGCCTTTCTGGTCAATCGCAAGATTTCCCGGCGTGGAAGGGATATTGCTCACCATCTTGGCGCGCTGTGCGTCCGTAAGAATGGCACGGTAGATAATCGTGCGGATATCGGTGGACGCATAGTTTGTTCCAAAATATCCCAAGAAGGTTCCGCCGTCTGTCGGTGAAATCTCTACAATACCGTTGGTGTTGGATTCGCAGATGATATACATAACGCCTGCGTCATTGACCACCAGTTTCATCGGAAGAAAGCTTAAGCTGTCGCCGTAAAGCGGGCTGTTTGGTTTTGTGTAGGTATTTAAAACCGTTCCGTCCGCATCAAATTCGAACACTGCCTGTGCATCACGGTCTGCCACATAAATATGTTTGTCTTCGGTGACGAACACACCCTTTGGTGTTACAAGCGTTCCCTCGCCGATTGTCCTAAGCAGCTCGCCCTGCTCATTTCCGACAAGGATTCTTGCATTTCCGGTGTCAGCCACATAGATTTCACCGTCATCGGTAATGTACATATCGCTTGGATTTTTCATAAATTCATCGCCGAATTTCACAACAGTCTCATATGCTAAATATGCTGTCTGTGTCTCCTGAGCATAGCCATAGCCATCTACGGTATAGGTTCTGTACGGGGTCTCTGCCAGGGCACTGATGCTGCCAAGCCCGGAAAAGAGAACCAGTGCGGTCAGGAAGACAACCGTTATTCTTTTAAAAAGATTTGTTCTTTTCTTCATTATTGTCTGTCCTTCCTCAATTACTTGATACCGGAATGTGCCATGGTATTCATAACGTTGTTCTGCAAAATGATGAATAATACCAGGTTCGGTATAAACATAATCAATGTTGCCGCTGCTGCAATACCCTGTCCGGAAACGCTGTTGTTTGCATTTACCAGAGAGTTCATGTAAAACGTTAAGGTCTTCATGCTGTCGTCATTGATATAGTAGTTTGACGTCTCCATGTTCGTCCATACCTGCTGGAACACTAAAATGGCGGCAGTTGCGATTGCCGGCTTAATCATCGGAATGATGACCTTGCGGTACACCTGCATATCCGTTGCACCGTCCATATATGCCGCTTCAATCAAAGAATCCGGAACCTGCTCTACGAACTGCTTTACCAAAAACAGTGCGACCGGCATTGCCACAAGCGGAAGTACATGTGCCCAGATGGTATCAATCATGCCAAACTTGCAGACTACCAGGTATCTTGGAATCAGCACCGCTGTTGCAACGAACATGAGGGCAATCTGGTTAATCTGCATCATGAGGTTTCTGCCCTTAAATTTTAACTTTGCAAGAGCAAATGCTGCGCAGGTCGTAAACAGAAGGGATAATCCGACGGTCAGCACCGTAACAGCAATACTGTTAAACACATAACGGCTTAACGGGATTCCTGCCGTACGGCTGAACTTAATCAGTTTTGTGAAGTTCTCCAAAGTTGCATTTCTTACAAAAAATGTCGGTGGAAATGCGAACAGCTCTTCCATCGGTTTGAATGCGTGATTGGCAATGAAGATAATCGGCATTGCCATAAAAATTACCAGTGGAAGAATGATTAATATAATTTTTATCTGACCCCGTTCAAATTTCTGGGGATTGATTCTTTTTCCTTTATATGCCATCTCCTCTACCCCCTTTTAAAAGTCATCCTTCTCCGCAAGCAGGGAATTTGCCGCTTTGGAGAACAACTGGACAATGAGTAACAGTACCACGGACACTGCTGCCGCATAACCCATCTCGTAACGGAGGAAACCGTAATCTTCGATATGGTTTACAATGAGCTGTGCCGCATAACCCGGGGATGGATTTCCGGTGAGGAGCGTCGAAACCAGACCGTTCTGGAATGCTCCTACGATTGCCATAACCGCTGCAAATAACATCTGCGGTTTCATCTGCGGAATCGTGATATAAATCATTTCCTGGAAACGGTTTTTGACGCCGTCGATGGCAGCCGCTTCATATAAGGATTCATCCGAGTTCAAGATACCGGCTATCATGGAGAGAAAACCGACACCCATCGAGGACCACAAGCCAATGATGATAACGATTGGAAGCAGATATTTGGTGCTTACCAGCCAGATAATCGGCTCATTGATAATTCCAAGGCTCATCAGCCAGCTATTTAACAGTCCGGTCTGGTCTCCGGAAAAGATAACCTTCCAGAGCACGGTCATCGCCACACCGGTTGTCATACTCGGTGAGTATAAAATCAATGCAAAGATGGTTCTCGGAACCTTTGTCAGGTTACAGAGCGCCCATGCCAGCACGAAGGATAAGATATAGCCTCCTATACCGACCACCACTGCGTAGATAACGGTGTTCGGCAGAACGTACTGCATGAATACTTCATCACTTGTAATCAATGTGATATAGTTTAAAAATCCGACCCAGGACGGCCACTCGATTGCATTAAAATTCGTAAAGGATAACACAACCGCCAACAGAACCGGAACCAGAATGAAAATCACGAATACGATTGCATACGGTGCCATGAAAAGGTAACCGCTCTTGTTGTTATTCTCACGCCTTGCGATTCCGTTTTTCTTCTTTTTTTCCATTTCTTCACCCCATTCCCTTAGTCTTCTGCTGTCCGTCCAAGAAGTTTACGCACCGTGTCGATGGTCGGAATCTCGTATTCCTCCACGACATCGCCTTCGCTGTTGTTGTAGCCAAACTCCTCAAGCTTTCGTTCAAACTCACGGTTAATGCTCTTTACCGCTTTATCAATTCGCGTCTGCTCATTGTCTCCGTTTACGGTAATATCATTAAAGGTATTGCTCATTTCACGCTCTAACAGGTAAGTACCCGGTACTCTTGCAATATCAACTACATTTTTCGCAGTCTCTGAAATCACTTCTCTTGCAGAGCTTTCAATCGGAAGCTGTTCAAATGCTTCCATATTTGCAGTCGGCCAGAGGTATTCATCTCCGTATGTAATCTGTAAGGTCTGACCAAATTCTGCCTGCACGTCAGTGGAGGACCACCATTTGATAAACTCCCATGCCTTTGCTTCCCGCTCGGAATCGCTCTTAAAGATAACGCTGCTCTCTGCACATCCGCAGACCGAACGGTCAATCGTTCCGTCCTCCTGTACCGTTCCCGGAATCACCGAGATTTCCCAGGAACCGGAAAGCTCCGGTGCCGCATTGGACAAAAGGTTGTATGCAGCATAATCTGCAATACCAATCGGTAAATCTCCGTTTCTGAAATGCTGATAGAAGTTATCAATATTTACCGGCAGGTTATAAATCGTAAATAAGTCAGTCAGCTCGGTAAATCCGTTGACGGATTCCTCACTTCCAAGTGCCGTTCCCGCAGATGCAGTGCTGTAATAGAGGGAACCGCCATTTTGCATGATAATCGGTGTTGTTCCGTGGAAGTTACGCATCTGCAACATTCCCGCTGTCGGATAGTAGAAGTTTAAGCCTCTCATCTGAAGCTCCGGCAGCATATCAATCACATCATCCATCGTATCCGGTACTTCCAGTCCAAGTTTTTCCAGCACATCGGTGCGGTAAAACAGTACCCAGAAGTTCATCGTCTCCGGCATGGAGTAGATGCCTTCTCCGATAGTTCCCGTCATGAAAAATCCGCTCTCATACGGCTCTGCCGCTTCTTTAAAGTCCTCAAACTGCGTCATGTCGACAAGTGCTCCACGAATACCAAGCTCGTACGGAATCGTGTAGTTGATACCGGTTGCAACGTCCGGTGCATCCCCGGAGGAGTTCGATAACACCAGTTTGTACTGGTCCGGCATGATACTGATATCCACTTCAATGCCCGTCTCCGGTGTGAAATACTCATCAATCATCTTCTGCATAATCTGAACATACTGGCTGGAACGGTTTACCCATACCTGAAGGTGTTCCGGGTCGGTGTTGCTCGTGGAATATGCCTGGTCGGTAAAGGATGCGATAAAGCGTCCGATGTTCATGATGCAGGATTTGATGATTCCCGGTTTACTTGGCAGCTTGCTGTCTTCCTGATAAAGCCAGATTCTGTCGATTGCAATTCCATTTTCAATCAGGTTGTCAATCGTGGTTGCAAGATAATGGTTGACGGAGTTCTGACTGGTGGAAAGTTCTCCGACACGGTACGGAATCTCGTCCGGGTTATTTGCAAGGCTTCTCAGCTGTTCTGCCGCAATTAACATGGAGGACATCACGGCTACGTTCTTGCTGCTGTTGCTCCACTGTAATGCGCTCTGTTCTAACTCACTCAGACGGTCTGCATATCCGTAAAGGTTCTTTTCCAGATTTGGAATGTATCTTGATAATTTCAAATCACGGTATTTATCGGAATTGGTTCCAGCTACCTTTGTAATCTCAAGTGCAAGGTCGTTGACGTCGGACATGACCTCGTCAAGCGCTTCCATAATGTAGCAGATTTCGTCCATACTGATGGTATAGGAAATCGTATGGGTTCCTTTTTCCAGATAAACGCTTAGGTAATTACCGTCCTCATCACTTAATGTCGTGGTCTTGTACTTCGTTGTATATGCCATTCCGTAAGACTGGAATGCCGTATTTGGAATCTCACCGTCGATTGCGACATCCAAAAATACCGGGAAATCGGTCTTATCGGACTGGCGGTAATTCATGGCAATGTAATAGTACCCTGCTTCCTCCACCGTAAAATCATAGGAAATCTGCTGTCCCGCTGTTCCAAACGAATCGGAATCAATGGTGTTTAACACGGTATCCGTTGTCTCATACGGGTCTAAGCTGGTATCATATTCGGCAATTCCATGAACGGAAGAACTGTTCGTTCTGCTGTAACCCTCTCCCTGAAGTTCGATGAGAGCACTGCCTTCCGCTTTCTCGGAACCGGTGTAGGCTTCCACCTCTGTCGGCGCTTCCAATGTTAAATTTCCAAGTAAAAAGGTTCCCTCTTTCACTTCAAGCTCTATCTCATGGGTTCCCTTTGTCAGCTCTAACTTTAATGGGGAAGAGTGACGGTAACTCGAATCCATCAGATATTTGCTTTCCCACTGGATGACCTTGTTCGGAACCGTTACCACCTGGTTGTCATACCGGTCATAGGAAGGTTCCGGGTCCGGCTCCCATGTCGTCTCAAATTCAAGAGTTCTACATTCATAGAACGGATAGGAACCATCCACTTTCAGTCCCAGGTTTATCGGCAGGATAGATTCATCATAAGACAGATAGTCAAAGTTCATCACGTACTGTCCGTCCTCTGGCACTTCAATCTGAAGTGTTATGGTATTCCCCGTCGTAAGGTCAAGCACCTTATCGGACTTCTCATAATCCCTCGTCTCAGATGTCTCCTTTGCATCGCCGGCATCCGTGACGGCTGCAACAGTGGAAATCTCTACCGCTTCCTTTTCATATACCGGAAGTGTATACCCCGCACTCACTTTTGTATAATTGTTTGCAATCCGCTCGCTGTCATAATCCGCCGCATCGTAGCTGTAGCTGTCATTCGATTCGCTCTCCTGCGAAACTTCTTCCGAAGCCGTCTCACTGGCAGCCACCTCCCCAATACCGGTTGCACCCAGACCGAGCGCTGCGACAAGCCCCAACGCAACAGTTTTAGAAAATAATCTTTCGATTTTTTTGCGCCCCATAGCTTCCTCCTTACCGCTTTCCTGACTGGTAATTTATTTTTTTGTAAATTACTTTAGTTTTTTATATAATACTATTATATTAACCAAAAGTCAATGCTATACTTACATCCTTCCTTATGATATTTTATAACAAGAAACAGCGTTTTCACGGCACGTAAGTAAAAACTGCCAAATAACGCTTTTGATTTTTAGTGATTTTGTATAGCATTTTGCACAAAAACAAGTGATTGGAGGATTCTATCATGAAAAACAGACTTATCAGGTGCCTTTGTGTCTGCCTGTGTCTCGGAACTTTAGGAGGTTTTGCAGGATGTTCCGGTAACACTTCAGGTACAGGGAGCCTTGAAGACAGCACAGAAGGCGGCAGTGTTTCCAATAGCGGCACGGTCACCGCTTCCTATACGGTAGACTGTGACACTTCATCCCTCACCGATGCAGACCACATTTCCGATACGCTCTACGGACTGTTCTTAGAGGATATCAACTTTGCGGTGGACGGCGGACTTTATGCCGAGCTCATCAAGAACCGTTCCTTTGAATATGGCACCGCAGCCGCCAATGAAGGGATGCACGGATGGATAAACAGTGATAAAGAGATTCTTTCTTTTTCTATTACAGACGGGAGCACCGACGGCTCCTGCTTGAATGAAAACAATCCTCATTATGCAGTGCTCACAAATACCGACTCCACCTGGCAGGGCATTGCAAATGTCGGCTACTTAGACGGACTTGCCGTAACCGCCGGGGAAACCTATGACGCTTCTATTTATATAAAAGGAAATGACGGTTACTCTGATTCCGTGCGGCTTTCTCTGGAAAATACAGACGGCACCGTCTATGCTGAGGAAACGATTCCTTCTGTAACGGATGAATGGACCAAATACGCAGTGACGCTCACACCGGATACGACCGTAAATGATGATTTGCATTTTTGTGCGCAGATAAAAGAAGGCTCTGTTTCCATTGATATGGTCTCCTTACTGCCGGAAGATACTTACAAGAATCTCCCAATCCGTAAGGACATTGGCGAATACTTGGAAAGCTTAAATCCTTCTTTCCTGCGCTTTCCGGGCGGCTGCGTGATTGAGGGAAAAGACGAAGAAAGTATGTACAGCTGGAAAGATTCCATCGGAAACGGTCTGGAATTTACGGTAAACAGTGAGACAACCGTGGGAGATGTTGCCGCAAGACCGCAGGGAAAAGATATCTGGTCCGGTACGAAACAGGACCCTTATTACACCACCTACGGCATCGGCTTTTATGAATATTTCCTGCTGTGCGAGGCGCTCGACTGCCTGCCGGTTCCGGTTTTAAACGCCGGAATGACCTGTCAGGTACAGAGTCCGAAGTATATTGTATACACCTTAAACAGTGACGAATTAAAGCAGTGTATTCAGGATGCGTTAGACCTTGCCGAGTTTTGTCTCGGCGATGAGACAACCTACTGGGGTTCCGTGCGCATTGCAATGGGACATACCGACCCGTTCCCGTTAAAATACATTGCAATTGGAAATGAGCAGTGGCAGAGTGAATATCACGCACACTTTGAGAAGTTCGTTGAAGCATTTGAAGCTGCCGCAAAGGAAAATCCGGATATCTACGGCAGCATTGAGTTAATCGTCGCAAACGGAACCGCTTCCGGCAGCACCGAAGGCTGGGATTATATTGAAGATTACCCGGATTCCATTACGACCCTTGTAGATGAACATTATTATGAATCTCCGAGCTGGTTCCTCTCCAACACCACGCGCTATGATTCCTACGATCGCAGCTTACAGGCAAAGGTATTTCTCGGCGAATACGCTGCCCAGTCCAACACGCTTGAGGCAGCCCTCGCAGAAGCCGCCTATATGACCGGGCTTGAGCGAAACGGTGACATCGTGCAGATGGCGTGCTATGCACCTTTGTTTGGAAATAACAAGGTCAACCAGTGGACACCGGATATGATGTTCTTTTCCAATGATTCCATCTACGGAACCGCAGATTTCTATGTCCAGAAGCTTTTTGCAAACAATGTCGGCACGATGGCGCTCTCCTCCTCCCTTGAAATGGAATCCGTTTCCGGCGAAACCGCTTTGAGCGGAAGTGTCGGTCTCGGAAGCTGGATGACCTCCGTTGCCTATGACAACTTATCCGTCACATCAAATGCCGACGGTTCCACTCTGTATGCGTGCGATTTTGATGATGATTCCGTCCTGAAAACTGACGGTTTTAATGACCACGAGGGCGAATGGTATATCGAAGATGGCAGACTCATCCAGGCAAATACCTCCGACCCGGCAGACGGCAACACCGGAGACGTCATCTATGTCGGTGATAAGGACTGGAGCAATTACACTTTAACGGTGGATGCAGAGATTTTAAGTGGAAATGAAGGCTTCTTAATTCCGGTCTGCGTGCAGGATACCGGAAATAATATTTTCTGGAACATCGGCGGCTGGGGAAATACCGTCTCCTGCTTACAGATTGTCTCCGGAAATTCCAAGAGCGGCCAGGTCTCCGGCACCGTCAAAAACCTGGTGTTAAAAAAGAATCAGGTTTATCATTTGAAGGTTGTAGTAGATGGTAACAACATAAAATGTTACCTCGACGATACACTTTACATTGATTACACGAAAGAAACGACAGAAGCTGTCTACGAAACTGCAAGCATTGACGAAAACGGCGATTTGATTTTGAAATTTGTGAATACGACTTCCGGCGAAGTGTCCATCAACACTACTTTGGAGCACTTTTCTGCGGAATCCTATGAGAACACCGCCGTTGTCACAACTCTCGCCGGTGACAAGTTAAACGAAACAAACTCGTTTGATGACCCGGAAAAACTCGTTCCGGTAGAAAGCAGCCTCACCATCGGCGGGTCCTTCTGCTACACGGCTCCGAAATATTCGGTGACGGTTGTGCGGATTGTGGCAAAATAAAGCCATAAAGGATACGCATACCGCATACCTGCGCCTGCTTTAGCAGGCTGCCTGATGCGGTATGCATATATCCAAATCATAAACTTTCTCTCCGCAAGATGCGCATATTAATTTACATATCCACTGCTTCAAACCGTTTCATGGACGTTTTACAGGACATTGCTGTCACGAATATGTATACAAGCAACGTAACCACAAGAAACAGCCACATCCCGACATCTCCCATTGCATCCGTTTTATTTAAAAATGCCAGTCCCGGAATGTGATGCAGCGTCTCTGCAATCACAATCAGTACAAACAACGCAATCGAAAAGAATAAAAATGGTTTTCCATACTTATATGCTGTTTTAAAAAATCCACCTACAAATAACCAGTTAAACAATGCAAATACCAAAAGATTTCCTCCTAAGAAAAACTGGTTTGCATTCATCATTGCATTGTTGGTATATGGAACTGCATCTGCCTTTTTACCGGCAGAAGCACTGTATATAAAATATCATTGTTCACACATGCATTCTGAAAAGACTGAAATACCCCAAAGCAAACGAAAAATGCACCGACAAGAATCGGATAACCCGGAACCATTGTCATCATGGAGAACAGGATAAAAAGAAATGAAATGAGGGAAGCTGAAAGTTTTATCTCTTTACGCATCAAATTTTTCATAAAGTGCCTCCTTTTCAAAATGAATCATAATCTCCTCTAAGTTCGTTCCAATGTTCTGCGCCCTGCACTGTTCAAGATAAGCATCCATCCGCCCGGAAAATTCTAGTTTTCCTTTTCGGATATAGGTAATCGCGTCCGCACATTTGTCCAAATCGGAAGTGATATGGGTGGAAAATAAAATCGCAATTCCTTCTTTTGCAAGATACCGGAATATCTCTAACAGTTCATCCCTTGACACCGGGTCCAAGCCACTGGTCGGCTCATCTAAAATCAGCAGTTTTGCACCATGAGACAGCGCAATTGCAAGATTTAACTTTACCTTCATTCCCTCGGAAATCTGCGCCGGCATCTTATCTTCATCCAGTTCAAACAGGTCTAAATATCTGCGATATGAAGCATCCTCCCATCCCTTATAAAAAGTCTTTGTCACGGTTACAATGTCTTTGATTTTTTTCTTTTTATAATAGTCTACAGCACCTCCCGCGTATCCAATCTGCTCTTTGATTTCCGCCTCGTTTTCCCTGAGATTTTTTCCAAAATACACAATTTCCCCATCAGAAATATGGATTAAATTCAAAATGGATTTGATTGTGGTGGTCTTTCCCGCGCCATTACGACCAATCAATCCCATAATCGTACCGCTCTCAATTTCAAACGAAATATCATCCAGCTTAAATTTTTCATATTCCTTTTTCAGATGTTTTACCGATAATACCACGCTCATTTATCCGTTTCCTCCCTTGCCATGTTTAACAAATTCATCAGACCTTTTTCCTTGATGATGGCAATTCCCTGTCCTTCATCTCCGAGGACAATCAGATTATCTCCCGGCTGGATGTCAAAGATTTTTCTCGCCCGTGCCGGAATCACAATCTGCCCTTTATCCCCGACTTTGACCACGCCAAACATGTGCTTGCCCTTTGGCGGAATCCCCAATCCCTTATTTTCTTCCGGATTATAATTGACCAGGTCATCCAGCGAAACGCCAAACGCGTCTGCGATTGCCTTGGTTTTTTCAATATCGGGAATGGATTCCCCGGTCTCATATTTTGACAGCGTCTGCCGGCTGACACCGACTTTTTCCGCAAGCTCCTCCTGCGATATGTTGTGCATCTTACGCAGGGCAATCAAATTTTCCTGAAACATAGGCTCCTCCATTTCTTATTTTTCTGACTTTTGCTACTTTCCTTAACATCATAATAAAAAAAGAATAGCAGATGTCCACCTACTATCCTTGGCACTTTTACACTTGTTTTGTTAAATATCGTTGCAGTCTCTAATTCCCCAAACTTTTGTTGTGCAAATTTCACAATATTTTTTCTGATAAATCCAATTTTATTGTGACTATTATACGTTGATGATATAATTGTCCTGTTGTCGCACCCATTCTGGCAACAGAAAGGGGGTGTTAGCGTGTCAATTGTTATATCATTCCTTGGTTCCGTCACAGCAGGTATTGTTAGCTACTATATCTGCAAATGGCTAGACGGAAATGCTAGCGACAATTAGCCTAAACGGATGCTCTACCGTTCAAAAACTAAAATCAAGTATTCCCATTTCAAAATAAGAATTCCAAAAGCATGCAAAAACATTTTATTGTATAATTTTCACAATATTTTTTCTGATAAATCCAATTTTATTGTGACTATTATACGCTGATGATATAATTGTCATGTTGCCACTTTATCTGCAAATGGCTGGACAGAGACGATTAATTGGCAACCAGCCTAAGGCATAAGCCACCTTGCCTAAACGGAAGAAAAACCCCCACGAGATGCAACCTCGTGGGGGTTTTGTTGACTCTTGCAAGTCATTCATTTCATTTGCCTACCGACATTATAGCATATGCCTTCCGGCATTTCAAGTATTCCCATTTCAAAATAAAAATTTCACTCTATTTCCCCAATCATCCTGATGACTTGCTGAAAACACTCTTTAAACTCGTCCCAGTCGTATACATTCTTTTTCTCCGGCACATGAACAAATACTATTTTTGTCTTGCATTTACCGTCATATAGGTACTCGAGTCCTTTCCGGTAAACGTTGTTGCAGTAGGAACAGCCCGGACGGTCCGACAGTTCCGCCGTAATCCCATTTTTTTCAAACAACTGCTTTAATGCGTCACAGGGAAACTCTGTATAGATGGCGTTTTCCTGCCTCAACGCTCTTCTCTCTATCTTAACCTTATTTTGCAGCACAGGTTTTTGCCCAAAACATATCACATAACGGTAACTTTTCTGTGCTATACTCGCAGTCAAAAGCTCCCCATCCCGCTGCATATCACTCGGCAAAAACAGCTTATCTTCCTGCATCCCTTCGAGCAGCATTTCTGACGATGTTCCACTAAATGCTGCCAACAGTATCCTGCCTTCCATATTTCCCCTTATCTTCCAAACAATATCCATATCATTTCCATCACAGGGAACTTCTCTCCGCACAACCATCGCATAAATTTCCGCTGTCAGACACAGCTTCTTAAATAATCAAGTGCCAGTTTTTGACCTTCCAGCTCTCTTTCCTTGCAATAGACCGGGTCATGATACCCTTCCACCGTAATATCTCCCTGATATCCCTGCGTATTTAAAATACATATTATCTCTTTCCAGTCCGTATCTCCCATCCCAGGAAAACGATGTACACAATACTGTTCCCCGAACCTGACACCATACTTCCGAATGTGTTCCCTGTCAACATGCGCATCTTTTCCATGCACATGAAACACCTTTCTTCCCCATTCCTTTAACTGGGCAAGCGGGTCTATGAGTTGCTGCCACTGATGCGAAGGCTCCCATTCCAGTCCAAGCGCATCACTGTCTACCACATCAAACATCTTTTCCCAAGCCCTCGGACAAAATCCGATATTACAGGTTGCGGCATACCAATGTCCGTACATTGGTGCATTTTCTATGCCAATTTTTACACCGCTCGCCTCAGCCATATTGGATAATTCAGAAAAATATTTTTTGAAAAAAGGCATTGCATCGTCCACACTTTTTCCGGAAATTGCTCCTGCAAACGTGCCTACAAAATTCGTATTTAAAACAAGTGCATTTTCAATACAATATTTCAATTCTTCTCTGGCTTTTTCACTCATCAGCGGATTACAATACAACCCAATTCCGGATATCTGAACTCCTGCATCTCCGATAATTTCCTGCATTTTCGGATATAGTTCTGTAAAATCTGCCCCGCCAAGCGTTTCGTTGTAGTATAGCTCAACCGTATCAAATCCCATCTCTACGGCATTCTTTAAGTCTTCCAAGAGATTCGTTCCCCTGATACACGTCCCGACTTTCATGTTTTAATTCTCCTTTGCCAGGTTCATAAACGTATCCTGTGTCAATTCATACACCACTGTCGACTGCTTCTCTCCAAGCTGGTCTGTGTAATCATCAATGTTTACCCGAACCTTCACAAAACCAATCTTTTCGTAAACATGCTGTGCCCTTGTATTGTTCAGATTCGTATCCAGAACAATCTTCGTATATCCCATCCGAAACAATTCGTCAAGAAGCATACTCAAAATCACGCGCCCAAGCCCTTTTTCCTGATACTGCGGTTCGCAGATTTTAATCCCGATTTCCGCAACGTGATTTCCAAGATTATAATACGCCATCTCGCCAATTCTTTCATTTTTAAATTTGATTATGAGGCGCCTGTTTGTATCATCACTGCACGCTTCTATCTCTTTTTCCACCTGCGCTGCCGTCGTGCCTAAACCGTTTGGAAATCCCGCATGTGCCATCACCCTGCCGTCATTCCACCACTTTGCCAGACAGGATGCATCTTCGCGTTCTGCATCCCGGATGCAGATAAAATCTTTTTCTAATATCATGATTGCATCACTCACTTTCCAATATCCATTTCACACAGCCCCTATTGCTCCTGCAACTCTCTATCTGACACAGCCAGCTGTCTTCTCAATGCCCCCTACTCTATTTTCTGCAATCCATTATATAATTCATCAAAACTTTTACGTGATTCGCACCTTCCAAAAGAAAAATTCTTATTCTCCCCAAATTCAAGTAAAAAGCACTTTGCCAGTTCTTCCACTGTTACTTCTAAATTTTCAAAAAATTCCCGGTACGCAAAATTCCAAGCCGGAGTACCTTCTTCAAAATTGGAAGTAATTAATGACTCACAAACCTGATCTAACGGATACATTTTTATATGCATCAATTCATGGACAATGACCTCATCCATATTTTCCTGTTTGGGACTCACAGCATTAAGCAGCAGCACCGCCTTTCTATCTGTCGGGTCAATTTTAAAATCTCCTGTCTTATTCCATTCCGGATCCGTAACCATTTCTAACTTAATATCCCATTGAGGTGTAATTCTTAACTTTTTACACCAATATTCAAATCTTTCCTTTATATCCACATTCAAACCTCTTTCCCTCTTCCTCCCGGTTCTGTCTGCATCTACAAAAACTTATCGAGTTCCCGTTCCACCTGCTCTTTTCGTTTTATCTTCAGATGGTCAAACAGCTTACCGTCTGCGACTACCATCTGCACATGGCGGAGTGCTCTTAAATCATCCAGCGGATTTTCTTTTGTCACAATCATATCCGCACATTTTCCCTTGGAAATCGTACCCGTGATATCCCCGATTCCCGCCATTTCGGCACTTCTCGCCGTTGCCGTGTAAAGTGCAAAGGCATTCGATACGCCAACGTATTTATGGAAATAATAAAGTTCCCGCCAGAAATCATACTGGGTAATCCACGGACAGCCCACGTCATTTCCCAGAACCACCGGAATATCATGTGCAAGCGCTTCCTTTGCACACGCAATGACTCCCTCAAATACCACATTTCCATTGTATTGTTCTACTTCTGTCGCATTTGTGATGGAGCGGTCAAACAACGCATACGGCAATGCCGGAGAAATCGTTGTGCACAAAAAAGCCCCTCTTTTCCGGAACAGTTCTATCATTTCTTCATCCGGTTTGGCACCGTGTTCGATGGAATCCACTCCGTTCTCAAGCGCAACCTTTACGCCCTGCGGAGACTCCACATGGGCTGCCACAATATAGCCTTCTTCGTGTGCCTTTTCACAGACGGCACGAACCATCTCCGGTGCCATCTTAAGTTCCCCGGGAACCCCTTTTTCCTTCGCGTCCATAACACCGCCGGTAATCATCAGCTTCACAAGGTCTACGTGTTCTTTCTTTGCCTGCTCTAAGTGGTTTAACGCTTCCTCAATCGTTCCCGCTGCAATTGCCACCGAGCCCGCCATATGACCGCCCGGAACAGATATCCCCTGATTGGCGGCAAGAATTCTTGGTCCCGTCTTTTTGCCTTCCGCGATTTCATCCCGGAGTCTGGTGTCAAAATTTCCAAGTCCGCCCACCGTGCGGATGGTCGTCACACCGCTAAACAGCTCATCCTTTGCAAATCCGCATACCATTTTGTAGGCAACCGCTCTGGTAATTCCGGAACTCATGATAGAGGAAACCAGCTTTTCGTTGTCGCGCTGTTTCTTCTGCGGCTTCCCGTTTCCTGCAAGGTGAACGTGCATATTGATAAGTCCCGGCATCAGATAGCTCCCGTTTAAATCCATCTTCTGATATCCACTGATATTGGTATTTTCCGGAACGATATCCACAATCTTATCGCTTTCCGTGAGGACAACCAGTCCCTCCTGCACCTTCATATCCTTCGTTCCGTCCAAAAGTTTTCCGTTTACAAATGCGTATTTCATTGTTCTTCCCCCCAAAACCTTTTATACAAACGGATTATAATATCTGCTTCCGTCCCAGAATGTAATGACAAAATCAAGTACCAGAATGAGCACCGCAAGGAAAAGTGTAAGCCAGTCCTCTTTTTTCATCTTCCGCTGCACATACCAGGTACGCTTTTTATTTTTACCAAATCCGCGCAGCTCCATGGCATTGCTGACCGTCTCAATCCGGTTTAAGCTTGAGAGTACGAGTGGCAGTAAAATGGCAATCGAGTTTTTAAGCCTCGTAAAAAACTTATCCTTGCCGGAGAGGTCGATTCCCCTCGCCTGCTGTGCCTGGCTGATATTGTGATACTCTCTCTGCACATCCGGAATATAGCGCAGTGCAAGGCTCACCGAATAGCCGACCCGGTAGCTGACACCAATCGACGCAAGGCTCGCCGCAAACTCACTCGGGTCTGTGCAGGCGATAAACAAAAGCGCTACCGGCACCACACACAATACCTTCATGGACATATTTAGATGATAAAATAACTGCTGTAATGTCACCGTGTAACGCCCTGCAATCGTAAAAAGAAGCGTCCGGCTCTCATAAAGCCCTACCCCGTACTCCGGTGAAAACAGATACACGAACAGGTTATTCATCAGAAGAAATACCAGTGCCATTCCAAACACGACACTGACATCCTTAAATTTCACTTTACTGATTTTAAAAATAACGACACTTCCAATCAGCATACAGATGAGCACTCTGGTATCATAAGTTACCATCGCAGCTACACTCCATGCCAGAAAGAAAATTAACTTTGTAGTTCCAGTCAGTTTATGCACAAGACTGTTTCGTTCCAGATAACTTAAAATTGCTACTTTTGCCATGTTACTTCTCTGCTCCGTACTTTTGTTTTTCCTGTTTTACAAAATGCTCCGTGAATGCCTGCGGGCCATCGATTCCGCAGGAAAGTGCCAGCGTATAAAGACTTGTCTCTTTTAAGTTCGCCTTTTCCACCAGCGTTGGATTATTTAACACATGCGCCGCCGTGGTGTCCGCTAAGAGCTTTCCCCCGGTGAGTACAATCGCCCGGTCGGTGTATTCCAGCATCAGGTGCATATCGTGTGTAATCATAAGAATCGTATAGCCCTGACGGTTTAATTCTGATAAAAATTCCATGATTTCGGTATAATGGCGGAAATCCTGTCCTGCCGTCGGCTCATCGAGAATGATGATTTCCGGGCGCTGTACCAAAATACTCGCAATCGTCACACGTTTCTTCTGTCCAAATGATAACGCCGATACCGGCCAGTTGCGGAATGGATATAAGCCACAGATTTTTAGCGTTTCCTCCACGCGTTCCTTGCGCTCTGCCTCCGGCATTCCTGCACACACAAGCGCCATCTCCACCTCTTCCCATATCATCGGCTTTGAAATCATCTGGTTCGGGTTCTGCATGACGTAACCGATATGGGCGGCACGCTCCTTGATAGTGTCTTTTGCAAGGTCTCTGCCCTGCAAACGGATTTCTCCGCCAAGCGGCTTCTCAAATCCGCAGATTAACTTGGCAAGCGTACTTTTTCCGGCACCGTTTTTCCCGACAATGCTCACCATCTCACCTTTTTTGATGGAAAAATTCACGTCTGAAAGCGTCACCGTATCCTTGGAATATCCAAAGGAAAGATCTTTCACCTCAAGCAGCGGCTCTGCCCCTTCTGATGCCGGATGTGCCTCCCGTTCTTTTTCAAACCAGTCTTTTACCTGACGTTTCTGCTCGTCCGTAAGCCGCAGGGAATTTACGTGCTGCGGTTCCATCTCCGGTGTAATCAGGATTCCTGCGTAGCGGAGCGCTGTTAAGTATAACGGTTCCCTGATGCCATGCTCCATCAAAAGATTACTGCACAAAAGCTCCTTTGTCGGCAGATTTGCTACAATCTCCCCATCCTTCATCAAAACAATGCGGTCTACATTGCGCCACAGGACATCCTCTAAACGATGCTCGATGATGACCACCGCCGCCCCGGTTTTCTCCTGCACCATGTCGATTAATTCCATCGTGTTTCGTCCTGCTGCCGGGTCAAGGTTTGCAAGCGGTTCGTCAAACAGCAGAACCTTCACCTCATCCACCATAACACCCGCGAGACTTACCCGCTGCTTCTGTCCGCCGGAGAGTTCGTGCGGTGCATATCCCAGATGATGGTCGATATCTACAAGTTTTGCAACCTTATCTACAATTTCTTTCATCTCATCCTGCGGAACACATTCATTTTCCAGCGCAAATGCGATATCCTCCGCTACCGTCAGCCCGATGAACTGTCCATCCGTATCCTGTAACACCGTTCCAACCGTGTGGCTTAGTTCAAACACGCTGCTTTCCGCCACATCTTTTCCGTCCACGAGCACCTTTCCGGTCACGTTTCCCGGATAGGAATATGGAATCAGTCCATTGATACAGCTTGCCATCGTGCTTTTTCCGCTGCCCGATGCCCCTGCAATTAATACCTTTTCCCCCGGATAAATATCCAGATGAATATGGCGCAGGGTTGGCTTTGCCTGCGCCGTATATTGAAATCCAAAATCCTGAAATGAAATTACCGGTTCTGACATATTCTTCCTCACTTCTGTATGCGTTCCTGGAACATGAAAGTCCCAGATTCTAACGCATCCATTGTATTATATTCCGCGGAAATTGTCAAAAAAAGAGGACATATCTGCCCCCTTTTCCCTGTATGTCTTAATCCTCCTGATTGAGAGAACCTTTCTTTACAATTGTCTTTGCATAAGCAAATAATAACAGAGAACCAACGACTCCGGTAGTGATAATATTTGCACCCGCTGCCATTAATCCCTGTGCAAACAGTTTATCAATCGGCTCTGCATAAATTACGATGTCAAGCACCGGTGCTACTAATCCCCATGCTAAAAGATGTGCTACAATCTGTGCTACGTTAAAACGGATTAATTTCTTTGCGTCGAGTCCATCGCTTAAATCCATCTTTAAGGTAATCAGTCCGATTACAAGACCAGCAAATGCAGATGCGATAATCCAGCTCCACCATGGACCATAGCTTGTAGCATCAATCAGGGTATGTCCGATAAATCCGATTAAAAGACCTGCAACTGGTCCGAACAGGGTTGCAAACACTGCCTGGATTGCATACTGTAAACTGATATAAGTGTTTGATACCGGTGTTGGAATGGAAATCTTGCCCAGTACGAAAAACAATGCAGCGCCAATACCAATCGCTACGACGCTCTTAACAGATAACTTCTTCATTTGACTATTCCTCCTCGTTTTTCAAATGTTTTATATATCGTGGTCATTATAGCGTTCCCACACTGCCGTGTCAACTGCTGTTTTGGGCTGTTCTTCCCCGTTTTATAAAGAAAGTTTTCCCTCGATTCCCTCAAAACAAATCCGTTTCCTGCTGCCGCGTCCGTAGCCTTGGCCTCCGATAGACTGCAAAAATTCACCTGACTGCGGGTCAAACTCTCCGATGTGAATGACCGAACCATTTTTCCGGACAAAATATTTCTGCGTCGTGTCTGCATGAAACCTTGCAATCTGTGCAAACCGCGGGTCATTTGTCTGTTCGGATGCCCAGTACAAAAGCGGCAGGTTCATCATACAGTCGATGATTGCAATGCCGGCATTTTTCCCGTCTCCATCATCATTCCATGCCCGGATAAACTGCCCCGCCGGATTAAACCGTCCCGCCAGATTTTCCGCCGCGAGAAGTCCTCTGCGAAATGTCTCCCCCTCCCCAGTCTCTCTATAATGCGCTACAGCCGTAGGAAGCTACTTAAAACCGCTGTCATGGTCCATCTCACGGGGATTTAAAAGATTGTTATCGAGCTTTTTCTCATTTTCGATGGCAATCTCTTTGTAGCGCTCCTTTCCGGTCGCATGATACATCTGCCAGAGGATTCCGCCCCAGAAGCCGTTTGTCCACCAGCAGGGAGCGCTTTTTGAGCAGTCGTTAAATCTGCCGTTTTCCGTTGTATAGGGAATCTTATCGCAGTTTCTCTCTGCCACCACCTCTAGCTTCTGTTTGATTTTATCCGCCGCATCCTTTGCCCACTCCAACTGTTCCATCTGACTTTCCCCTGTTTTCTGCTTTTCTGATAGTTCTATCCTAACGAATTGACAGTCTCTTTACAATATCCTATACTATTCACAAACTAACTTTTTCTGCAATGCGGTTACCAGACCGAGGTTCACTTTTTCCGGCAGTTTAAAGCAATTACCGGCATGACCCCCGGAGAATACCGAAGGTCATGCCGGTAAGCATGCCGTTATCCATGAATGCGTCTGTAAATCAGATTTCCCGTATAGATTACAGATGTAATGATTGTACACACGATTCCATATCTTAATATTCCTTCAAACGTGATATGCCAGATATTTAACAGAAATAGCGATAGCAACAGCAGCACGAACATCCACCATGCAAACGCAATCGCTGTCACCGCCACCCACTTTAGGATTTCTTTTACAACATCTGTCACCAGTTCTTTTTTGTCTGTCATTGTCTTACTCAAAATACTTCACACCCCAGATACTCTTGTTGGCACCAACCATGGAAAATGTCATGACAGGTGTACCTGCTTCATCGTTCATCTCACAAAAGACACCGCTATATTCCACTTCATTCATGGTGATATGTACATAATAAGTCCCGCTCTTTGCTTCCCAGGTTCCGGTAATGCCGTCGCCGTAGACATTTCCTCTCGCAGAAAGAATCACTTTTACCGGCTCTGCAATCTCTGCATCCACATTCGTTCCCTGGTCAATCATGTAATACTCTCCGACGATTTCGTCCTTGTCATAGCCTTCCGCAGAAATCGATTCACCGTCTGTTGCATACGGAAGCATACAAGGCCAGCCCTCCTCATTCAGGAAAAACTGGTGCACTCTCGGCTCATGGTACTCCTGCCCGTCGTCAAACCGGGTGTGGTATACAATATACATCTTTCCGTCTTCATCGACAAACGCAGAATTATGACCGGTTGCCATATATGCCTTGGTAAGGCTTGGCAGATAATAATTGCCGGACAGCTTCAGTCCATAATAGGTATGGTTTAAACCCTTCGTCGGATACTGTCCGTTCATGTCCACATAGTCTCCGTCCACCGTCTCCGAGCGGAATACACGAATCTGGTAACCGCCGTTGCTGGTAAGTGAACCGTAAGAAACAAACAGGTAATAATAACCGCTCTGCTCATCATACATGATGTAAGGTCCCTCGATGGACTTATGACCGCCGCCGAGCAGCCGTTTTCCAAAGTAGGCGTCCACGTTGTTTTCCGGGTCTGCCTCCGGATGAATGACTTCCCCGGTCGCCTCGTCAATCTCAAGTAAGAAAATGCCGCCTGACCAGGAACCGTATACCATCCACATTTTGCCGTCCTCATCATAAAAGACCGTCGGGTCGATGGCATTCGGGTAATCCTCGTAATCATATTCGTCCCCGAGCGTGACATAATTGGAAAGCGCATAATCTTCCGTCACGTAATCGAGCACATCCGTGGCACCGATACTCTCCGATGTAAAACCGGAATAGATAAGTGCGCCCTTCCAGGTGTATGGTCCTTCCGGCTTCTCCGATGTCGCATAGCACAGATTTGACGCATTCCAGGTAGAGGATGTACAAAAATACATATAATAAAGTCCCTGTGCCTTATTGTAAATCACATCCGGCGCCCATACGTGCTTTCCGCCGTCATCTGTCGGAATCACACTGCCGCCGCTTCCCGAATAGTCAAATACATGCTCTGTCGCAAACAGGTTGTCAAACAGCGGATTGGACGGTGTGTAGCCGTTTCCGATAGACGTCCAGGTGCGAAGATCTGTCGAGGATGCCGCCGACATATGTGAGCCAAAAATGTAATAGGTGCCGTCCACCTCCAGGATGGACGGGTCATGCACGCTGACCCCCGCCTTGATGGACGCAGTTTTGATTCCGTCATAGCTGACCGTAAAATCACTGTCAATCTTCTCTGGAAACAGCTTGTCGTAATTCAGTGCAACTGCGGTTCCCACTGCCGCCGCTGCCACCACAACTGCCGCTGCCGTTATAATAATTTTGCTTTTTTTCTTCATTGCCCTCTCCTTACCACTCCATACATTGTCTGTTATTCCCAAATGGTATCTCATCCATTAAGCTTACTATAGCAAAATTATCTAAATTTTTCAATTGTTTTATTTAGTTTTTAGTAAACTATTTTAATCCACTTTGAAACACTTCCGAAACCGCCGCCTGATATTCCGGGATTCTCGTCGCCTTGCGCAGGCGCTTTAACGCCTTCTCTCCGTCCGGGAAGCGCTCTCCGAGATAACTCCACAGCTCCTTCATTCGAAACAGGGTATTGCGCTCCCCCGACATTACCGCAAGATATCCTTCCATCACTTCATCGTGAAATGCGCGAAGCTCTTTTGCATTTACGCCCTCTTTGCCGTTAATTTCATCAATCAAGCCCGGATTCATTAAAATACCACGCCCAAGCATCATCCGTTCCACCGAAGGAAACTGTTTTGTCACGCGCTCATAGTCCTCCACCGAAAACACATCCCCGTTATAACATAGCAGATGGCTGCTCCTTTCTTCTGCTTTTGCAAATGCTTCCATATCCGGCGTATTTTTGTAAAAGTCCCTCTGGATTCGCGGATGAATGATTAACTCTGTCATCGGATATTTTTCATAAATGGCAAGCAGCTCTTCCCAGTCCGCCGCATCAAGTTTGCCGATTCTGGTCTTGATGGAAATTTTTAGCGGGCACTTTGAAAAAATGCCATCTAAGAAACGGTCCAGTTCCTCCGGCATCGCAAGGAATCCCGAACCGCGCCCCTTGGAAACCACCGTTCCGGACGGACAGCCGAGATTTAAATTTACTTCCTCATAGCCGTACTCTCCTAATGCCTTTGACACCGCTACAAAATCCTCCACGCGGTTCGTCAGAATCTGCGGAATCACTTCCATTCCCGCATTGTGCTCCGGCAGAATGTCCGCCACCTCCCTGTGGTTCATCTTAGCGTTGTTAATAAATGGGGTAAAATAGCGGTCAATATTGTGAAAATGCCTCTGATAAGCGCTGCGAAACACATATCCGGTCAGCCCTTCCATCGGTGCCATGTAAAATTTCATTGTGCCGCACCACCCTCTGCACCATCCGTTGCTGTTCCGGCATCTGTCGCTGCTCCGGCGTCCGTTGTCCCTGCATCTGTCGCCGCTCCGGCGTCTGGCGTTGTTCCGACATCCACTCCGGTTCCGGCATCCGCCGCTGGCGTTGTCTCCGGTTCTTCCTCCACCGGCTCCACATAAGAGTAGGCATTGGAAATATCTGCACTTACAGATGCAAGTTCTACTTTTTCCCGGTAATAGGCAACAACCGGCGTATCTTTCTCAATCATGCCATACAATTCCTTGACTGCAGAAAGGGAAACGTTGATACATCCGTGGGAACCGGAATTTTTATAGATATCTCCTCCGAACTTGCTTCTCCAGGAAGCATCATGCACACCTACGTTATAGGCAAACACGATAAAGTATTCTACATTTGACTCGTAACTTTCTCCGACTAACACAGCAGGACTCTGCTTATAGACCACTTTAAACAGTCCGTCTGGTGAACCGTTTCCATTGGCAATATTTCCGGACACAATGTCTGTCTCCATCTGTAAAACGCCCTCTTTAAAATACCAGAGGTGCTGATTTGTATAGTCGATTTCCAGATAGGTATCACCGATATCATCGAGTCCTTCGACCTGTGCAGTCTGTGAATACTCCGGCTTCCGCTCGGTCACACCGCCTGCCATAATATTCTCCTTTAACAGCTCTGCCTCGCTCTCCTTGTCGATAACCCAGCCGTAATCGCCGCCACCGATGGTAACCGTATCGCCTTTCGCTGTCTTAAATTCACGCTCGTCTCCATATGTATTGTACTTGCTCGCCAGCTTCTGCACATAACGTGCGATGGCATCCTCATCAAGCGTCACGTTATAATCCTCATCCACGAGAATCATATCCGCTAACTCTTCCCCTTCTAATGTCTCATCGTAATCTGCAATCTGGTAAACAATCCGTGCGGAAGTGTACTTCTCAATCTTTGCAAGCGGCTCTGTAATCTCCGGGGAATCAGATGTAATCTCAGGTTTCACATACACTGCATCAGTCAGATAAACTTCTCCATCGCCCTCTGCAACTGCTGCCCCCACTTCTTCCACTACATTTTGAAGTATCATTTCATTTCCTGCCTGCTCTTTTTCTACGCAGTAAACACCGTCTTCCTCCACAATATAGGCATCCTGCGGCTTCACGATATTTTCTTTGTCAAAGCAGGAAAGCGCCGCAACCGTATTCTCAAGCTTGGTGCTGTCGTACTTCATCGGTGTTTTTACATCAATTTTATTTCCGCTAAAAATCGCTCCAATCCAGTTATTGGACTTCTGTGCTAAAAGTGCTTCCTTCACGGAACCATCCGGAACATAATCCGCATCAATCTGATTTCCCTCAATCGTGTAAAGTCTCTTATCACGGTCTACGACAATCAGCGTATATTCACTTTCGTTTTCTCCGATTGCAGTCTCCGCTCCCTCCGCTGTCATTCCCCCCACACTGACACCGTTAATCTTCGTTCTTGGAAGGAAATGCGTTTTAAAATAAAGAGCTATCGCAACATAGGCAATCACAAGCAGCGCCGCAACCATCGTTGTCAAAATGACTGCATTACGAATCTTTCGCTGTCTTCTTCTCCTCTGTCTGATACTGTTGTTCATACAAGCACCTCCATCATTCGTCGCTTTCTATATTATATCTGCGCTTTTCTCAAAATATCCACAGTATGTGCACCCGCTCCTACTAACTCCGGTCTCTCGCAGGTTGCAAGATGATATCTTATAAAAGCATCGTAGGTTTCTTCGTCCATGGCATTTAATACCGGGCGCAGATAATCTGCCGGTCCATCTGCGGAAATCAGTTTTATCCGTTCAAGTCCCACCGCCTCATCGAGTGCATTAATGTCCTCCACCCTGACATAATCATAAAGGTCTTTTGGGGTCTGCCTGCAATGAAAATCCTCTGTCAGCTTTTCCTCCCGAAGGCACTCACTGATATGATTTTCCTTAAAACCGTAGGTGATGATTCCGTACTCATTCATGCAATAGGCAACAAGAATCACACCGCCCGGTTTTGTCACGCGCTTTGCCTCCCCCAGCGCAGTCACCTTATCCTCAAATGTAAACAGGTGGTACATCGGTCCAAATAAAAGCGTCACATCAAATGTATCGGATGAAAACCGGGAAAGATTCAGTGCATTTCCCTGAAATGCCTTCACACTGCTGCCCTTCTGTTTTAGGATGCCAAGGTTATATTTTACCAGCTCTACCGCTGTCACATCGTATCCTTCCTCCGCAAGCGCAACACTGTAGCGCCCTGTGCCTGCACCGATATCCAGAATCTTTGCCTGCTTTTCTTCGTCGAGATAATCGTGGATATATTTCATGGAGGTAAGAAATTCCACCCTTCCATGCCTGCTGGTTAAACGTTTCTCTTCGCAGAATTTATTGTAGTACTGTTCAAGCTCTGTCATATCGTGTAAGTCTCCTGTCCTGTTTTAGTGCTCTTTTTCTGTAATTACGAGTGTAATTTTAAATATTTTCTTTCCGTTTTCCTGCAAAAGCGTAAGTTCTCCATCATGCATGGCGATGACCTTTGCAGCAATGCTGAGTCCAAGCCCGCTTCCACTCTTGCTCTGTCTTGAAGCGTCTCCCTGCACAAACGGCTCAAAGAGATGCTCTGCAATCTCAGGCGGAATCGGCGTGCCGTTGTCCCAGATTTTTAAGGTAATCTTTTCGTCTGTCTCCTCCATCACAATTCCTGCTTCGGTTCCTGCCGGATTGTGCCTTATGATGTTGAGCAAAAGATTGTGGACCGCTCTTGAAAACTGTATGACATCCAACGATAAAATGCAAGGCTTCTCCGGAATATCCGCCTCAAATACAATCTCTTTTTCCTCAAAATCCATATAGAGCGATGCCGCCACCTCCCGCAGCAGCTCCGTCAAATCTTTTTTCTCTTTTTTCAGGGAAAATCCTTCGCTGTCCAACTTCACGTACTCAAACAAAAGCTGTATCAGCTCACTCATCTGCATGGATTTTCTTGCAATCGCATCCAGATATTCCTTCGTCTGCGCTTCCCCGGTCACATCCCCTCTCGACAATGCCTTTGCATAGCCAACTACAGTCGTAATTGGTGTCTTTAAATCGTGCGCAACATCAGAGAGCAGGAGATTCCGCTGCCTTTCGTACTGTTCTTTTTTCTTTCTGTTTGCCTCCTCAAGCTCTGCCGCTTTCTTTGACACCATAATTCCAAACACAAACGCCGCTATCACATACGGAATCAGCCATAACAGAAGCAGTCCCGCTAAAATTCCAAACAGTCCGATTGTATAGAGAAGTTTCTGATTTCCGGGCATATTTCCCGCATAAGTTCCAATCTGGGAAAACAAATCCTCCCCTGCCCACTCCGAAAGTTCCCCACGTAAATACTGCCGGATTCCCACTGGAAATGCGCCGAGTAATTTATCCGCACAGAAGAAAAAGACGCTCTTTGCCATGAGCGCCCCTATTTCCGATAATGATATTGATTCGAGATAACTGTTCAATCCAAATACCTGATTCATCCACGGATAGACCATCCTGTGAAAAAGTGTATTAAGCAGTCCCTCCGTGATTCCTATAAATGCAAGTATCAGCAAAAAACGTTTGATTAAAAATGTCCGCAGTTCTCTTTTCTCGTTCATTTCAAACCTTTCTATGACGTCAGGCTATGCCATCAGACGGTAGCCGAGTCCACGTATCGTCTTAATATACTCATTCGCATCCTCTGAAAGTTTCGAGCGGAGTTTGCTGATGCAGACCATGATATTGTTATCTGCCACCACGAACTGTTCCCCCCAGCCCTCTTCATAAAGCTGCTGTTTGGTAAACACTTTTCCCGGATTTTCCATAAAAAGGCGTAACAGTTTGTATTCGATTGCTGTGAGCTGTATCGGTGTTTCGCCGCGGTAAACCATGCAGCTTTCCGTATCCAGACGTAAATCCCTTACCTTCAGTTCCTTAATGCCGCCGCCCTTTGCGCCAAGCGAATAAAACCGTCTGATATTGGAATTAATCCGCGCCATCGCTTCAAGCGGGTTAAACGGTTTTGCCAGATAATCGTCTGCCCCTAAGTCAAGCCCTAAGATTTTGTCCTCATCTGCTCCCTTTGCAGACAGAATCATCACCGGAATGTTGCTCTGCTGCCGCAGTTTGCGAAGCACCTGGTAACCGTCAAGTCCCGGCATCATAATGTCTAAAAGCACCAGGTCAATCTCTTCTTTCTGCAACAGAGAGACGGCATGTATACCGTCTCCCGCTTCCAACACACGGTAACCATCTTTTTCAAGATAAAGCCGCAGAAGGCTCCTGATTTCCGCCTCATCATCTGCTACCAGAACCGTATATGCCATAATCTCCTCCTACCTTCTGCTTCCAAAGACTATTTACTGTAACAGGTTCTCACTTGCCTCTAAATTCATTGTTTCCTGCTTTAATGCCTCGTAAAAAGCTGCCTCTGTCTGGTATTCATATGGCTTTACATAGAAGATACCAAGAATTCCAATTGTCATGGTGTTTAAAATCTCCCAGCCAAGGAAAGATAAATCCAGTACAAATGCCTTCCATTTATTTCCGCTCATCATCTGTTTGCTGCGTGCAAATGCTTCTTCCTTTGTGATGTCCGGATTCTCTGCCAGAATATATGGCACCTGTTTGTACTCATAGGATTTGATAATACCCGGAATCACGAACAACAGTGTCCATAAGAAGGTGTATAACCCCTTGAAAAACATGATTTTTACGGAATTCATATAGTTATGATCATAACTGAAGCAGACTTCCTTCACCTGTGCGTTGTCATCAAGGTTGCGTGTAAAGAACCGTTTGCAGCCAACTTCGAGCGGCTGTAACAAAAATACTCTGAGCAGTACTGCAATCACCGTTGCAATAAGTACAACTACAAGTGCAATCGCAACCACAATTAAAACGATTGCAATGAAATCATCGACTCCATCATCCAGATAAAAATCGTCATTCATCATTTCCTCGAAGCTGTCAAGCGCATCCGAAGCACTGTCTTCATCATCGCCATTATCACTTAGCGTATATCGGATTTCATCGCTGATGCTGCTCGAATCCGAACCGCCGCCGAAAGCACCTGCTGCACTGGCAGCTCCTCCGCCGGCAACCGCTGTAAGAATGAGTGCGACTAACACGCTTCTCCAGTAATTAAGTGACATTCTCTCTTTTGCTTTTGTTTTTAAATCTTTTCTTGTCCACATATCCTGTTTCCTCCCTGAGAAATAAATGCTCTCTTTTGTTTCTGTAAACAGTCTACCTCGGAAATCTTAACCGGAAGATGGAGCAATCTTAAAACTACCTTAATTTATAATAATTTGCCTAATCTATTTTCAAAAGAAGTTCCAGTACGCGCTTTGCACAGCGAAGCAGCTCTTCCCTGCTTAAAAGCCCTTTGTCTCTTGCAAGCATGAGATTGTCCGGAAAGCCACATGCCATCTTAATATCGTTTCCAGCCTTTGTCTCTTTGTAGTGTTCCCCGAGTGTCCACCAGTCGCTTGTCACCACGCCGTCAAAGCCCCACTCGCCACGAAGGATGTCCTCAAGCAGCTCCTTATTCTCGGAAGTCCGGTAACCATTTACAATATTATAGGAAGACATCACACACCAAGGCTTTGCCTCCTTCACGATAATCTCAAACGCCTTCAGATAAATCTCACGCGCCGCGCGCTCTGAGACTCTCGAATCCGAATCCCTGCGGTTTGTCTCTTTGTTATTGAAGGCAAAATGCTTCACGGTCGCCCCAATCCGTTCCGACTGGATACCACGCACCATGGCGCCCGCCAGTTTTCCGGTCAGGTATGGGTCTTCTGAATAATACTCAAAGTTTCGTCCGCAAAGAGGGCTTCTGTGGATATTGATTGCCGGGGTCAGCCATACGCCGATATTATTTTCTTTTACTTCCCTTGCGCCCGCTTCACCCACGGCGTAAACCACATCCGCATCCCAGGTACAGGCAAGCAGTGTTGCACACGGCCATGCGGTTGTCTTCACACCGCACTTTGGCTCAATCCGAAGTCCTGCAGGACCATCGGCAGTCATCACGCCTGGGATTCCATAATCCGGCATATTTCCAAATCCAAATGTGTTTGCAACACCGGTATTCGGCTGTCCGCCCAAAAGATGTGCCAGCTCCTCATCGGTCATCTGCGCAAGGAACTCATCGAGCGTCATTTTTCCTTCCGCCACCTCGGTAAACGGGCGCACATCCTTTTTATAAGGCTGCTTCCACAGCAAAAGTCCTGAAACTGCGCGCACAGACGGCACCTGTCCGTCATACTCTGCCTTCGGCGTGTCATCGATATTGCCGTCATTTGGATGATGCGGCGTTCTCTGCGGCAGTGCTTCCATCGTTCCGTCTGCAAGAAGCCGTTCCTTTAATGAGGAAGGTGCAAGATGCTCCTTTAATTGTTTTACTATAATTGTCTTATCAAAAATAACCTTCTCGTCAAGCTCAAAGACTTCCCGCACGGAAGTTCCGACATAAATGACGTAAGCGCCCTTTTCCAACAGATATGCAGACTTCTGCACCTTCCCAAGGTCATCATAGGATGCCGCCTGCGCAGGTGCAAATGTCAGATATAATTTCTGTGTCTCCCCCGGTGCAAGCAGTCTTGTCTTCTGGAAAGCCACCAGGCTCTTCGCCGGCTTTAACAGTGCTCCCTGCGGTGCTCCCACATAGACCTGTAAAACCTCTTTTCCGGCACGCTCTCCTGTATTCGTGACAGAAACCGCAAGACTCACCGTTTCCTCTCCTGTTTTTACCCGCGCAGGAATCGTCACTTCCTCCACCCTCCAGTCAAATGTCGTATAGGAAAGTCCAAAACCAAACGGATAGTTGACCTTTTCTGCCTCGCCCGGAAGTGTCTCAAAATATCGGTATCCGACGTAAATATCTTCCGTATAATCCACGTAATCCTGCGATTCGTGAAAACCCTTCGTGGACGGATAATCCTCCAGGCACGATGCAAAGGTGTCGGAAAGTTTTCCGGATGGAGTTCCAATGCCACACAATAATTCTGCTGCCGCAAGTCCGCCCTCCATGCCGCCCTGCCATGCAAGTAAAACTGCACCGATTGCAGCGTCTTTTGCAAACCATTCGCTGTCCACCATACCGCCAACGTTTAATACAGCGACAATCTTCGGGAAATATTTTTTTACCTGCGCAATCATTGCCTTTTCTGCCGCAGACAGATAAAAATCGCCGTCTTCAAAAATCTTTTCTGCCTCGCCGAGAAGTCTGTCGGTATTCTGTTCCTTTTCCCCGGCATCGTAACGGCTCTTTCTGTCCCAGCCTTCCCCGGAAAACCGACTGATGGAAATGACCGCCGTATCCGTAAACGCCCGTGCCCGTTTCAGAAGTTCTTCCGGCAGTTCAGGCTCTTTCGTCATCCCCGGAACAGCTCCCGCATCATACTGTTTTTTGACTTCGTCGCGGTAAAAAGATGTCAGTTCTTCAAATATCTGCACCTGCTCCGGCAGTTTTTCAAATCCCTCACAGAGATTTCTGGTGTAAGAAACCGTCACATCGCCGCTTCCGCCGCCACCCTTTACATAATCAATACAGCCCTTTCCAAACAGGGCAAGTCTGGTTCCCTTTTCAAATGGAAGCAGTTCTCCCTCATTCTTTAAAAGAACCATTCCCTCCTTTGCCGCGTTTTTCGACAAATTGCGGTGTTCCTCACTGTCCGTCACCTTTCTTCCATCCGCTCCAAGCGGAAGATTCGGCTGATACTGTACCCTCTGCCATCTCATTGTCCCTTCTCCTCCCTGTCATTCATTCCATGACTTCTGCAAGCAGTCTGCTTAACAGCAAAAAATAATTTTTATCCGATTCTGTCCAGATAATTTTGCGGTCAATCGCATCAAAAAAGAAATAGCGGTTTTGCCCATCCTTTCCTGTCATATAACAGCACACGGTACCCCTGATTCCTTCTGATGCCATCATTTCATAGAGTTTTTTATCGTAAATCTGAAAATTGACGAAATTCGTGTATGCCATATAATTCCGATGCACAAAATAAGGAAGTATTCTATCTTCCGTCACATAGGAATCAAGGTCAATTTCATTCCGGTAGCTGCCCGCACTGTAAACCGGTGTTCCTGCACTCTTATCATACACCCGGATTCCGTCAATCTGGAATTTCCGGCATATTTCTTCAAGTGCTGCAGGAATCGCGCTTTTTCCGCCTGTAAGCAGCGAAATTCCAGTCTCCGCCACCACAGTCGCAAGCTGCTCGGCACGCTCCACCGGATCTGCAATTTCTGCAACTGCATTTCCGGACACCGAAATTTTTCCGTGTTTTTTCTCATCATAAATAATATAACGGTTTCTTCCCTTGTTTTTCGCCAGATAAAGGCATTTATCCGCTTTTTCAAAAAGCTCATAATAGTCCGTTCCATCATCCGGCGCTGAACAAACACCAATGGAAAGTGTAATTTTACAGCTCTTTTCCCAGTTGTCAAAGGTCTCCCGCACCCGTTGCCTGATGTAGGTGAGAAGCGAACGCATCTGCATTTCCGTCTCAATCCAGTCGGTAAAAATCAGAAATTCGTCCCCACCGAAATGGCTCACAACGCCTCTTCCGTTTAACGCACTGTTTAGGATGGAAGCAATTTCCAGGATTACCTTATCCCCATATAAATGTCCACAGGTATCGTTTACCACCTTAAAGTTATCCACGTCCACAATTGCCATATAGTGTCTGCAATTTTCTGCCGCGATTGCATCCTTGACATACTCCTGACACGCGCATTTATTGATGAGCCCGGTAAAGGAATCCTTTCCTTCCGGAAGCGCATAAACCGGCACGTTGTCCTGTATCTCCTCATCCAGAAAACGAATCACTCCGACCACCAGTTTTCCCCGGTCTGTTTTATAAATGACATTTGCTTCAATCTGAAACATGCCGACTATACCTGTATAATCCGGTTTTCCTCCCCGGACATCCATGGAAAAGTTTGTCTCCGCTTTTTTTAACCTGTCGCAGAAATGCTTTAAATCCGCAATTGCCCTCTCATCCTGGTACGACGCACGCATTTTCTGATAAAATCCTTCTAACGCCTCGCGGATAAAAACAGTTGCCTTTACCGTATAATAGGAAAAAACTGACAGACAGTCCGCCTCCACATCATAGTCAAACAGATATCCGTTGTACATTGCCAGATAATTCCGGTAACGTTTTACATTATCAACGCAATGCATATATTTGTCTTCAATTGAAGAAATATTGTAGATGGTTAAGTCATACAGCTTTTCTCCGTTACTGTGCTCTCCATGTTCCGCCAGAATAACATCCACCATCTGGTAGTCTCCCGCCGCATCCTTAAAAAACGTCACAAGTCTTACCGGTTCCTGCGGTTTTACTTTGCTGCAAGCCTCCTGAAATTCCTCCCTGCAGGACGGATGAAGCACGTCCTCCATCATAATTCCGGCTGTTCTTCCGACAAATTCATAAAAATAATCGTCTCCGGAAATCACCGCAAACAGTTCCGTCATCCGTGCAAAACAATAAGTTGTCTGACTCACCTGCTCTGGCAGTTCCATCGTCAGTATCATAAAACCTCTCCACTCTTTCTACAAAAAGTTCAATTCCCGAAGTGCCTTTGCAATCCCATCATCGCTGGCATTTGCCGTCACATAGCTCACCTGTTCAAATAACGTCTCCGGTGTGGCATTTCCCATCGCCACGCTGTGCGGTACATACAAAAGCATCGGCAGGTCGTTGTTGCTGTCTCCAAACGCATAGGCGTTCTCCCCGGATAGTGCAAAATGGTCCAGCAAAAACTGGATTCCCGTCGCCTTTGAATAGTGGTATGGCACAAATTCCCGGAAGTTTCCACCTCTGTCAATGCACTCGAAAAGGCGGTCACTGACCTTCCGGAATTCGGTGAGCTGCTCGTCTCTCTCAAACCAGATGACAAATTTATCACAAATGTAGTCCTCTGATTCCAGCTCATGTGACATATCGTAATGCCGCTCTCTGAATGCGTAATACTGCCGCTTCGCATCCGGGTGATGGAGCGGTCTGCTTAAGTCAAAGACAACTTCCTGCCTTGACTCAAATAAAATGTCGACATCTGTTTTCCGCGCCTGCGTAAGCAGTTCCATCACCGTCTCATGCGTCTGGTTTACATAAAGCAATTCTTTTCCCTGATAATAGATATTGGTTCCGCATCCGCAGACATATCCGTCAAACCCGATGGCACGAAAGCGCTCCTCCACGTTCTGGAAACACCGTCCGGTATTGATAAACATCAGATGTCCGTTTGCCCTTGCTTCCCTTATCGCAAGCACTGCACTATCCGGAATCGAACCATCCTTTTCGGAAGTCAGCGTCCCATCTATGTCAAAAAAAGCAATTTTTCTGTTCTCCATGTCGTCCCTCTGTTCCATATCTTTTTTCCTACTAAAAGGGTAACACATTTTTCGTCATAAAGGAATACTCTGTTTGAAAGAAAAATATTCCTCCGGTGTGCCACGAAACGCACGGATTTTTCCATCTTCCACAATCAGAATTTCCGTTGCAACCGCCCGGATAAACGCCTCATCGTGAGAAACAAAAACTAACGTGCCCTCATAGACCGAAAACATCTGCTCAAGCGCTTCCATTGATGCGATATCGAGGTAGTTCGTCGGCTCATCAAGAACAAGTACGTTGACGTTATCCACAAAAAGTCTTGCAAACGCCAGTTTTATCCTCTCTCCACCGGAGAGCATCTGCACTTTTTTGTTCAAATCCTTCTCTGAAAGCAGTAATCTTGCAAGAATCGTCCGCGCCAGGTCCTCTTTAAAAATGCTCTGTTCCATGACATTTTCCAAAACCGTTTTTTCGGGGGCTAACATAGATAAATTCTGTTCAAGGAGTCCGAGCCTTGCCTTTGGCACCACCCGGATTTTTCCGCCCTCAAGCGGCAGCTTTTGTTTTTCCTGCACACTGTCTGCAATCAGGTGTAAAAGCGTTGTTTTCCCCGCTCCGTTTTCGCCGACAATTGCCACACGGCTTTTATTTTGGATTGCAAATCCGGCGTCCTCAAACAGTTTTCGTTCTCCGTCATAGGAAAATGTCAGATGCTCGCCTTCGATCAGGATCCGGTTCTCCGGCGCATCGTAAAGTCTGAATTCCGGGCGGATACGTGCTGTCTCCTTTGGCTTTTCCTTTACCTCCATATGCTCTAAGCGCTTTTTCACATTTCTTGCGGAGCGCTCCATATTTCTTGCCTTATCCTCCGGCTTGTGATTCCCGATAAATGCAAGTACATTCGCCTCATGCGCCGACATTCCCCGGGGACGTTTTTCTATCGCCGCTGCTTTCTCCTTTTTTGCCAGATATACTTTTTCTAACCTGCTCTTTTTCTTCCGGTACTGCTCGTATTCAAGCTGCTGCCGTTCCCTTGCCGCTTTCCTGCACTGCACATAGCTGTCGTAATTTCCGTCATAGCTTTTAAGTCCGCCGTCCTCAATTTCCACAATCCGCGTGCAGACCGCATTTAACAGGGAACGGTCATGGCTTACCAGTATCATCGTCTCTATGTGCCCAAGCCGCTCCGTTAAGACAGAAATTCCTGCCATATCAAGGTTTGATGTCGGCTCATCCAAAAGCAGCAGTGGCTTTCTGCTGCCAAATATCTGTGCAAGACGGATGCGCACATCCTCCCCACCGCTGACTGCCTTCTGCCAGAGTTTTTCTTTTACCTTAAATTCCTTTACCTCTCTGCCGTCCCACGCTTCCATGCCGTATTGAAACGCTAATGGAAGTGCTGCTTCATCCTCTGTCTGGGGCTTCTCTCCCTCCCCGAACTGGTGAAAAAATCCCATCTCACAGAACCGCTCCACCCTGCCGTTTTCCGGCACAAGTTCTCCTGCCAACACGCGGAGCAATGTCGTTTTCCCGGCGCCATTTGCCCCTACCAGACCAACCCGCTCGCCTTCGTATACTGACATTCTGTCAAAATGAAGTATTTCCTGCTCGCCAAATCGAACTACAATATTCTCTGCCTTTAATAACTGTTTTTCAGACATAAAAAAATCCCTCCTTTTTCAAAGAGAGATTATCCGTACGCAGACACCTTCCCTTACCACAAAGGTGCCCTCTTCACCTGTATCCATACCCGATAATCTCCGACCTGTCACAAAAAAGGTATCAAAAAAAATCCTCTTTCTGTATGAAAATGGTAAGGAAATTATCGAATAATCATTGATACACGCCCTTTCTGCTCACTGCAAATCTATGTTTAGATATAACACATTCGATGATATTTGTCAAATTTCTGCTTGCTTTTTTCTTATTCTTCATTTATAGTATCTATATCACATCACTTTTTATTACAATTCTATTTTTCTAAAGGAGAATCTGCCTATGCAAAACAACACTTCTGAAACAACCAGACACCATTTCCGCTCTTTAGCACAACTTGACCTCATCGACAATTTTCTGTTCCAGGCGACCATTTCTCAGGGGAAAGCTGGTGAGGAAGTCTGCCGCATTCTGCTGCGCACCATTCTCGGACGCCCTTTCGGTAAAGTCCGCGTCGTTCCACAAAAACCATTTCTCGGTCCCGATGTCGACCGCCATGGCATCCGGCTGGATGCCTATATTGAGAACTGGAGTGCCTTCCCTTCTGATATTCCGGATGCAAAGCCATCCCTAGAGGCCACCCATCCGTTATCGGCAGAACTCTGCCCGGATATCTATGACATTGAGCCGAACAAAACCTCTGAAAAACAGACTCTTCCAAAACGGATGCGCTACTACCACGGACTGATTGACAGCCACCTGTTGGACAGCGGCAAAACTTATGACACCCTTCCCTCCGTCTTTATCATTACCATTCTTCCATATGATCCTTTCGGTCAGAACCGCATGGTCTATACCATCAAAAATTGCTGTGTGGAAGCACCGGATCTTGCGTATGATGATGGTGCCGTCAAAATTTTTCTTTACACCAAAGGCACAGAAGGAAACCCTGGCAAAGAGCTTCGCGATATGTTAAAATACATAGAAGAAACCACGGAGCAAAACATCACCAATCCGGACATTGCTGCCATTCATGAGGCAGTCAGTCAGGCAAAACAAAGCAGGGAGGTTGGAATCAATTATATGAAATCCTGGGAATGGGAAGATATGATTCGGAAAGAAGCCACCGCGGAGGGGCTTGCTGAAGGGCGCGAGAAAGGACTCGCTGAAGGACTTGCCGAGGGACGTGAAGAAGGATTAGCCGAAGGACGCGAAGAAGGGCTCGCTGAAGGATTAGTCGAAGGGCGTGAAAAAGGGCTCGCTGAAGGATTAGTCGAAGGACAAAAACAAGCCACCCGGTGTTTTGTGGAAAAGCTCCTCAAACAGGGATTTTCCGATGAAGAAATTTTAAACCTTACCGGCTGCGATTTAACACTCGTCAGCGAAATCCGGCAGTTATCTCTCGTCCATTAAATCTGTGACATTTTCTGCCTGCGGTCCGAGCGTACCGGATGCAGGCAGGAACCATTCATTATCCATTACTCTTTTTGTACGCAGAAAAGGAGTATCTATGAGTTATAAAACTACAGATGAATTAAATCACTTTGATTTTGAAGATGCCTGCATCTCTGAAATGCGTATGGGCACAGGCACCTTTTCCCTGCTGGCAGACAATGTAAAAATTCTGCCGGACAACAGTTGCAACCGTGATATCCGCACTATGCGGACAAATCAGCTCTTCCTTAAGATTTCGGATGCTGTTATTGACACTTTTGTCGAAGAAGGCTACAAAGTCTATGATGCGAACGGCAGATTGCTCCGTGAAGAGAAGGATCACACGCTTGCTTCGTCAGATTATAAGCACTTCTTTAGTGAACTTGAAGGATGCAGTATCGATGCAATCGTCAAAAACGGCAACCGTTATGAAATCTCCATCAGTGCCGAAGACCATACATTTTTCCTTGCACTGACCGGAACTTCTGATACCGAAGAATGGGAACGTTTTTTAAACGTGTAATGTTTCCTGCTCAAATGATCCGAGCATCTTGTGCAGAATCCGATATAATTCGGCTGCATCCTCCCTATCGAGTTTTACACATTCCGTCATCCTATACGGAATGGAAACTGCCTGCTCCCGCAATGCCTCTCCCGCTTCGGTTATGCTTACAATCAAAACCCGCTCATCTTCGCTGTCTCTTTCCCTCTTCACGAGTCCTTTCTGTTCCAGTCGCTTGAGAAGCGGTGTGAGTGTCCCGGAATCTAAAAACAACCGTTTTCCCAGCTCCTTTACCGTCAGCTTTTTATCCTCCCACAACGCCATCATCGTAATGTACTGCGTGTAAGTCAAATCGATTTCATCCAAAAACGGTTTATATCGTCTCACTATTTCCTTCGCACACGCGTACAAAGGAAAGCACAACTGATTGTCAAGTTTCAGTACATTTTCATTATCGCTCATAATTCCTCTATTCTTCGGGTTTCAGCAATCCGTCATACGCCTTTCTCACGGCAATGGCAAGCTGTCCGGAACAGGAGGTCGGTCTCCTGCCGCACTTGATATCACCGATTTTCTGTTCTATCTCTTCCACCGTCCAGCCGTCAAGAATCCGCTCTATCGTCTGCAGATTTCCATTGCATCCACCCATATAACTGATATTTGTCACAACATTCCCATTCAGGTCAAATGAAATCATCTGTGAACAGGTATTTTCCGTTAAATAATTATATCTCATAATTGCTTCTCCTACAATAATTCGGTTATTTTTTGTTCTACCTCAGTGATATCCGCCGTCGGTTCAAATCGCTCTACAACGTTTCCATTCCGGTCGATTAAAAACTTTGTGAAATTCCACTTAATATCTGAATTGTTTTTATAGTCAGCATCAATTCTCTCAAGTGCACTTTTTAACATCGGTGTCAGCGGATGTCCCTCGTCAAATCCTTCAAATTCCTTCTGTTCCTTCAGATATTGATACAGCGGATGCACATTTTTGCCATTGACCTCTATCTTTTCAAACTGCGTAAATGTAATTCCAAATCTTGCATCACAGAATGAAACAATCTCTTCCGTGCTTCCCGGTGCCTGATTTGCAAACTGATTACACGGGAAATCAAGGATTTCAAGTCCCTTATTCCGGAACTCCTCATAGATTTCCTGCAGCTCCGTATACTGCGGTGTAAACCCGCATCCGGTCGCTGTATTGACAATCAAAAGTACCTGTCCATGGAAATTTCTGTTCCATCCTGCTCCTTCACTTTGTAATCATAAATGCTCATATTGAAAACCCTCTTTTTTTAATTGTTTACTATTCAATTGTGCGCAATTTATTTTAAAAATTTCGGGAATTTTAATAAGATAATACAAAACACCCCGGAAGAAATCCTCCGGGGTGTTGTAAAGTCGTATAGAATTGTTCTGAAACGGAAATTAACGTTTGCTGAACTGCGGAGCGCGACGAGCTGCTTTGAGACCGTATTTCTTACGCTCTTTCATACGTGGATCACGAGTTAAGAATCCAGCTTTCTTAAGAGCCGGTCTGAAATCCTTATCAACGGTAAGTAATGCTCTTGCAATACCATGACGGATTGCTCCTGCCTGTCCGGTGTAACCACCACCGCGAACATTTACTAAAACGTCGAACTTGTCAGCGTTCTCAGTAAGAACTAACGGCTGGCGAACGATTACCTTTAAGGTCTCTAATCCGAAATACTCGTCAATGTCTCTTTTATTAATGGTAACTTTACCTGTACCTGGTACTAAATATACTCTGGCAACAGATGATTTTCTTCTTCCTGTTCCGTAATACTTTGTATTAGCCAATGTCGTTTACCTCCTAATTAAAATGTTAAAGTCTCAGGTTTCTGAGCTGCATGCTTGTGATCCGGACCTGCATATACGAATAATTTGGTGTACATTTCTCTTCCTAAAGGTCCCTTCGGAAGCATTCCCTTAACAGCGTGCTCAATAACACGTTCCGGATGTTTTGCTAACATTTCTTTTAATGTAGTCTCTTTCATACCACCTACATAATCAGAGTGATTGTAGTATACTTTCTGGTCTAATTTCTTACCAGTTACTTTAATCTTCTCTGCATTTACAACGATTACATAATCACCGGTATCGATGTGCGGAGTGTAAATTGCTTTATTCTTTCCTCTTAATACTTTAGCAACTTCAGATGCTAAACGTCCTAATGTCATACCTTCAGCGTCAACTACATACCATTTTCTCTCAATGGTAGCTGGGCTAGCCATAAAAGTTTTCATTGATTTTCCTCCTAGAAATGATTTCATGATTCGCGTTCCGATGTGAATGTCCAGGACACACCGTACTTCCGTCTCAATTGTTTATAGTTTAAATGTCGCTCCGGGGCTTTGGATTGACATTAATTCACTATCACAGACTTAAATATTATAGTACACGAGCCCTCGTGTGTCAAGGAATTTTTCATGCGAATTTCAGACCTTTTCAATGTTTCTTCATTATTTGCCAGCCCACTGTTTTATGAATGATATCTTCTTCCTTGAATCTATTATTTTCCTACAAACACAATCTTATCACTCTGCCAGAAATTAATGTCATACTCGAGTTCTACACTCTGCACATCCTTCGGAACCTCAAAGTAAATTGTTTCCTGGGTCTCTCTGCCAGCGGAAAGTGTTGCATCCAGTCCATTGTCATCGCCTATCCATGTCTGGTCTGCCTTGGCATTATCCGCATAACACTCCCAATCCATCATGGATGACACCGCCTGGTCTGTATCAGAAATGTTTTCAAATCTGAATTTGAACTGCCAGTATTCACAACCATCCTTCGGCTGCAAAAACTCGTTATCGCTCTCATATGCTCCCGCTGAGACAAATGTGATTTTAAAATTCTCAGTTTCTACCACATCCCCAATCTGAAAAACATTGCTCACTTCCTCTGTCTCCTGCTGCTTTGTGTCAGAAGTATTATCTGCATCATTTCCACTTGTCTCTTCTTTTGCAGACGCTGTACCCGTTGTCGTTTCTCCCACTTTTTGCGGATTCTTATCCTTGTTATCTCCACCGCCTGAAACTGCTGCAATCAGCACAATTGCAACTACAGCAATCACAACCCATTTCCCGATACCGCCCTGTTTCTTTCTGCAATTCGGGCATACCTTCGCACCTTTTGGTATCTCACTCTTGCAGTGTTTACACAATTTCGTCTCATTTTCCATATCATATCCTCCATTTATTTCATACTACTTTATCCTACTTTATCCTATTCAATGGCATATGTCAATATTTTGTCGTATATAATACAAAAGTGACGAAACTTACTCTGATGTGAAATGAGGTTCCCTATGAAGCCATTAAAAAATAAAGTAAGCATTACACTTGATTCCGATATCATAGAACAGTTAAAAATCCTTGCGGAAGAGGATGACCGTTCTTTTTCCCAATATATCAACATGATATTGAAAGATTATCTGAACCAGGTGCAAAAAAAGAAAGAAGCGTAAAACCTGTGCTTTGTTTTATGCTTCTTTCATGTTAAATGAATTTATTCTGTTTTTGGTATGCTGCGGGCATACATTTTATCGCACATTATCCTATCAGCATTTCAACAGTAACACAGATTACTACCGTCATGAAAAGAAAGATAAATTCTGCTGCCACATACACAATCAGCCGGACTCCCAAATTTCTTTGGTTTGCCACTGGAATTTTTCTTCTGATTCCCCTGTAATCACAGACAAAAAATACAAAAAATATCTGCGAACCCCATATCATAAAACGTTCAAACATCTGCTCTGCCTGCGGAAGCGGATTTCCTTTACCGTCACTGATATTTGTAGAAAAGCAGAGTGCCGTAATGAAGAGATAGCCTGCCACCGCAACAATCATCTTCCAGAGCTTTTTACTTCGAAATCCAGGGATTCTATACGATGCCCCGCTTTCCATGTCCTTTCCTTCTGTTTTCACATCCACTGCATATTCCAAAGCTCTCATCAGCTCATCGACATTCTGATACCGATCCTTCGGATTCATGCTGACACATTTTCGTACAATCGAATTCAACCGCCCTGTCGTTATTTTTTCCACTGGAAAACTTTGCACCAGAAGATAATTAAGAAGTGCTCCTAATCCGTAAATATCCGACCGCTCATCCGTCTGTCCAAATCCGAACTGTTCCGGTGCTGCATATCCTTCCGTTCCCATCATAATAGTATCCTTTACATTACCCGGCTGATAGAACCTTGCAATGTCAAAATCGATCAGTTTCACTTCCCCCTCATTGGTAAACACCACATTCTCCGGCTTTAAATCTCTGCATATAATCTGCGGCTTTGCTCTATGTAAGGGGCGTAATCCTCTGCATAGACCTATGATAATATTGGCAGCCTCCTGCTCCGAAAAATCACGTTCCCTTAACTCCTCTTCGAGATTTTTCCCTGCAAAATACTCTTCCACTATGATTAATTCTCTCTCCGTCTGAATACATTCATAAATTCTCGGAATATACGGGTTCGGGTTTTCCTTTAAAAAGTTATAAATATCCCACTGTCCCGGGGCAACTGATTTTTTCACACAAATCTTTCCATTGACCTCATTTCTTACAATATGAACTTTATCACTTTCCTCTACTAAAAATGTATCTGATTTAAAGCAATACACTGACACATTATCCCACAATGTATTTCCATCGTCCTTTCCCGAGTATCTCAGTGAATTGCTGCGTGTCCACCAGATGACTCCCGCAGAACTCATTGCTTCTGCAGGAATCCAACGTAATTATGGCTATCAGATTTTAGATGGCAGACGGCATCCCTCCCGGGATAAAGTACTTTCTCTCTGCCTTGCGCTCACCCTTGATGTAACGGAGACCCAGCGCGCACTTACTTTAACGCAAAACGGACAGCTCTATTCCAAAAACAGACGGGATTCCATCCTCATCTTTGCTCTTGAAAAAAAGCTGTCCGTTATAGATACCAATGCGCTCCTGAAAGAAATGAGCGAGCCGCTTCTCTCTTAAATCTGTTTGTACTCTATCCCCATCATCGTAAGTCCCTGCGCCGGTGCTGTCGGTCCCGCCGCATCGCGGTTTTCTGCCGCAAGAATGTCTTTTATCTCCTCCGGCCGGCACTTTCCTGCTCCGACCTCGATTAACGTTCCCGCAATAATCCGTACCATATTATAAAGAAATCCGTTTCCCGTTACCCTTATGGTAATGATATCGTTTTCTTTTTGGGCAGTGCAGGAATAAATCGTACGCACCGTGCTCTTTACCTGTGCATTTGCCGCACAAAAGCTCGCAAAATCATGTGTTCCGACCAGATAGGACGCAGCCTCACTCATCTGTTCCACATCCAGCGGATAATGGTAAAAATAAGTGTCAAGCCTCCTCGTCGGCATCCGGAAGGTGCGATTTAATATCCGGTATTCGTAGGTCTTTGTGCTCTCCTGATATCTTGGATGCCAGTCAGACGGCACCTCGCAGGAACCCTGCACCACGATGTCCTCCGGCAGTCTCTGGTTTAGGGCAAAAGCAATCTTGTCGGCAGGCATCCTGGTATTTGTATCAAAAACCGCCACATTTCCGAGGGAATGAACCCCGGAATCCGTTCGGCTTGCGCCCATTACCTCAATCTTTTCTCCCAAAAGGTTTGAAAGGCTGCGGTTAAGTACTTCTTCAATTGTAATTCCGTTCGGCTGTACCTGCCAGCCGCAATAATTCGTGCCGTCATACGCCACGACCATTTTCACTCGTTTCATATTTTATAATCCAAACCACTTATTTAACGTAAACCGGCACGCGAGAACTGCCACAAAGAATATCCAGATAAAAAGATATGCCAGACGGTCCTGCGCCGCATATTTTAACGGCTTCATTTTAGTTCTTCCCTCGCCGCCGTTGTAGCAGCGTGCCTCCATTGCCATTGCAAGGTCATCCGCACGCCGGAACGCAGACACAAAGAGCGGCACTAAAAGTGGAATCATATTTTTTACCTTTTTTAACAGATTTCCGCTTTCAAAATCTGCACCGCGCGCCATCTGCGCTTTCATAATCTTATCGGTCTCCTCAATTAAAATCGGGATAAACCGGAGTGCGATGGACATCATCATGGCAATTGCATGCACCGGTACGCCGATTTTGGATAACGGCATTAAAGATTTTTCCAGTCCGTCTGTAAGCTGGTTCGGTGTTGTCGTAAGTGTCATGATAGAGGTTCCAAGAATCAGATACGTCAGGCGCACCGCCATTAAAACTGCACTCTTTAATCCCTCTTTTGTAATAGTAAAAATCCAGAAAGAAACAAGCGTTTCTCCGGGAGTTAAAAACAGATTAAATAATGCCGTGATAAGCATCAGTATGATAATTGCCTTAAGTCCTTTTACCATGAATTTAAAAGGCACTTTTGAAATCTTAATCACTGCAACAAGGCACACCGTCGCAAGAATAAATGCGGTAATTCCACGAAAGCAGAACAGTGCGATGATAAAAATAAAAGTTCCGAATAATTTTACCCGCGGGTCCAGTTTATGAATGATGGAATCAGCCGGATAATACTGGCCCAGTGTCATGTCTCTTAACATATGTTCCTAGCCTCTCGCAAAATCCGATTTTCCCGGATTCTGCCCAATCAATGCCTCTAACAGGCTTTCTCTTGCTTCTTCTACCGTGGTTGCCTCCACGTTTACGTTCAGTCCCTTTTCCCGCAGCTCATGCATCAGATAGGTCACCTGCGGCGCTGCAAGACCGACCTGCTCTAATTCCCGGTAGTGTTTGAACACTTCCCTCGGTGTGTCATCGAACATCACGCTTCCCTGATTCATCACGATAATGCGCTGCACGTACTTTGCCACGTCCTCCATGCTGTGTGACACCAGCATGACCGTAATTTTCCGTTCCCTGTGCATTCTTGCAATCAAATCAAGAATTTCATCACGCCCAGCCGGGTCCAATCCGGCAGTCGGCTCATCCAAAATCAGCACTTCCGGCTTCATCGCCAGTACCCCGGCAATAGCAACACGGCGCTTCTGTCCACCGGATAAGTCAAACGGCGACTGATAATACAATTCTTCCGGCATTCCCACCTGTTTTAACGCTTCAAACGCGCGCAGCCCTGCTTCATCCTTGCTTAATCCCTGGTTTTTAGGCCCGAAGCACACATCGTCAAATATCGTTGTCTCAAAGAGCTGGTGCTCCGGGTACTGGAATACCAGTCCGACACGGCTGCGCAGCTCCCGCAGATCAAAATCCTGGTCATAGATATCCTGTCCATTAAAATAAATATTGCCGGAGGTTGCCTTCATCAGCCCGTTCATATGCTGCATCAGCGTGGATTTTCCGGAACCGGTGTGTCCGATAATTCCAATGAACTCCCCGTCTCCGATCTTCAGGTTAATGTCCTTTAACGCATTAATCTGATAAGCCGTTCCCTCACTGTATACATAATTGACTTTGTCCAAAATAATCGCCATAATCTGTCTTCCCTTATCACTCATCTATCTGGGCAATCTTTAAAATCGCCTGCACCAGTTCTTCCCGCCGCAGCACTCCGGTTGGAATGTCAAGTCCCGACTGCCGCAGCAAATCTGCAAGAATCGTCACCTGCGGTACATCCAGCCGGTATTCCTTTAACCGCTCCACCTGCGAAAAGACCTCGCGCGGCGTTCCCTGCATCACGACTTTGCCCTTATCCATGACAAATACGCGGTCGGCATCTACGACTTCTTCCATATAATGGGTAATCAAAATGACCGTTACACCCTTCTTTTCGTTCAGCTCATGCGCCGTGCGAATGACTTCTTTTCTGCCGTTTGGGTCAAGCATGGCAGTCGGCTCATCCAAAACAATGCACTTTGGCTGCATCGCCACAACGCCCGCAATGGCAACGCGCTGCTTTTGTCCGCCGGAGAGCTTGTTTGGCGAATGATGTCTGTACTTTAACATTCCAACCGCCTTTAAGCTTTCCTCGACACGCTGCCAGATTTCATCGGTCGGCACCCCGATATTCTCCGGTCCGAATCCGACGTCTTCCTCTACCACGCTCGCAATAATCTGGTTGTCCGGGTTCTGAAACACCATGCCGGCAGTCTGGCGCACCGGAAGAATATTTTTTTCTTCCGTCACGTCCATTCCATCCACCCACAGGCTCCCCTCAGAAGGGGTAAGCAGTGCGTTGATGTGTTTTGCCAGCGTGGATTTTCCGGAACCGTTATGTCCGAGAATTGCGATAAACTCTCCCGGCTTTACGTCAAGGTCCACATGGTCAAGCGCCGTCTGGATGGATTCTACGTTTCCTTCCTCATCCCGTCTGATATATTCATGAACAAGCTGTTTTGCCTTAATGATTCCCATTTGCGGTTACTCTTTCCTTCCTATTCATCCCATTTCAGGCGATGAAGTTCTCCCTGCAGCTTCATATGGTCAAACTGGTTCTGGCGCAGTGCCTCATAGAGCACGATTGCCACCGAGTTTGACAGATTTAAGGACCTTGTCTCCCCAATCATCGGTATCCGCACACAGGTATCCGGATTTTCTTTTAAAATCTCTTCCGGGATTCCTGCACTCTCTTTTCCGAACATGATATAACAGTCCGGCTCATAGGAGACCTCCGTGTATACATGGCGTCCCTTGGTCGTTGCCATATAAATCTTTGCACCCGGATTTTTCTCGCAGAAATCCTGCCAGTTTACATACGTCGTTACGTCTAAATCTTTCCAGTAATCCATTCCGGCTCTGCGGATGGCTTTCTCATCAAGGCGAAAGCCAAGCGGCTCAATCAGATGAAGCCTTGTGCCTGTTGCCACACAGGTTCTTCCGATATTTCCCGTATTTGCCGGAATTTCCGGTTCATATAATACAATATTTAACTCAGCCATTTGCTCTCTCCCGCAATTCTGTGATAAATGCTTCCAGGCGGTCCATCGCCTTTTTGAGATTTTCTAACGAGTAGGCATAGGAAATACGCACAAATCCCTCGCCACAATCCCCAAATGCCGTTCCCGGTACAACCGCAAGCTTTTGTCTGTTCAAAAGCTCCGTTGCAAACTCCTCGGAGGTCATGCCAAACTCACTGATACACGGGAACACATAAAACGCTCCAAACGGTTCAAAGCATTCAAGTCCCATCTCTTTAAAACGGTGTAACAGATAGCGGCGGCGGCCGTTATATTCCTCGCGCATCTGTGCCACATCCTCATCTCCGTTTTTTAGTGCTTCCACCCCTGCATACTGGCTGGTGGACGGTGCACACATGATGGCAAACTGATGAATCTTTATCATCTGCTCGATAATCACACGCGGTCCGCAGGCATAACCGAGTCTCCATCCGGTCATCGCATGGGATTTGGAAAAACCGTTGATTACAATCGTTCTCTCCCACATTCCAGGCAAAGATGCGATGCTCACATGTTTTTCAAGGTAGGTAAGTTCCGAGTAGATTTCGTCACTCAGTACAAAAATATCGTGTTTTTTGATTACTTCTGCAATCTTTTCAAGGTCAGATTTTTCCATGACTGCCCCGGTCGGGTTGTTCGGGAACGGAAGTACTAAAAGTTTTGTCTTTGGCGTAATTGCAGCCTCTAACTCTTCTGCGGTCAGACGGAATTCGTTTTCTGCCTTTAACTCGATGACCACCGGAACTGCGCCCGCTAAAACGGCACATGGCACATAGGACACATAACTCGGCTGTGGAATCAAAACCTCGTCCCCCGGATCTAACATGGCACGCATTGCCGCATCAATCGCTTCGCTGCCTCCGATTGTTACCATAATCTCATGATCCACGTCATAAGACAACCCGTAATGACGGTTCAGATAACGGTTAATCTCTGTCTTTAATTCTTTTAAACCTGCGTTTGAGGTGTAATGTGTTTTTCCTTTTTCCAGGGAATAAATGCCCTCGTCGCGGATATGCCACGGTGTGTCAAAATCCGGTTCGCCGACACCCAGAGAAATCGCATCCTTCATCTCATGCACCACATCAAAGAACTTACGGATTCCGGACGGCTGGATCGTTGTAATTGTTTTATTTAATGGATCCCTCATATTACATCTCTATCCTTTCATCTTTTGCCGGTTCTGCCATAACGGTTCCATGGTCTTTGTATTTTTTCAGAATAAAATTCGTCTTTGTACTTAAGACAGAATCAAGCGGTGAAAGTTTATCAGAGACAAACTGGGAAACCTCACGCAGTGTCTTACCCTCAATCGTTACCATGAAATCAAAACCTCCGGAAATCAGATAAACAGAATTTACCTCCGGATAGTTATAAATGCGCTCTGCAAATTTGTCAAAGCCCATTCCTCTCTGCGGGGTTACACGCACCTCGATGAGTGCTGTCACCTTTTCGATACCTGCCTTATCCCAGTCAATCAGTGTATGATAGCCGCAGATAATGTGTTCCTCTTCCATTTTCTGTAATTCATTTAAAACAGACGCCTCATCCACGCCCATGATAATTGCCAGTTCCTTTAAGTCAATCCGGCTGTTTTTTTCTATAAAAGTTAATATTTTTTCACGCATTCTGTTTTCTCCCATCTATTGATCTAATGCCCGATAGAGTTCATCTACCTTGGGCTGCTCTAAAAATCGCTTCTCATCCCCGTTTAAAATCACGCGGTCTTTGCCTTCCACTGCTTTTCCGATGACAGCGGCCGGAATTCCTGCCTTTTCAAGGTTTCGCACCAGCGTATTTCCATCCTTTGCAGCCATTAACATACTGCCGCTTGAAATCAGTTCATAGGGATTTATCCCGAAATATTCGCAGATTTCCACTGTTTCCTGACGAATCGGGATTTTCTTCAAATCAATTTCAAGTCCGACGCCAGATGCCTCTGCCATTTCCCAGAGTGCGCCAAAGATGCCGCCCTCCGTCACATCGTGCATGGCACTAACGCCAGACTTCGTGGCGACTGCGGCCTCTGATAATACAGAGATATACGCATCAAGCTCCTTTGCCTTCTCCACAAACGGAGCAGGAAAACGCTGCTTTAAGTCTTCTTCTTTTTCTTTTGCAAGGATTGCCGTTCCCTCGATTCCAATCCACTTGGTCACAAGGATATCCATTCCCGGTCTTGCGCCCGCGGTCGATACCAGATGCCCTTCCTTCACTTTTCCGACACCGCAGACAGAAACTACCGGCTGTGTCACTACAGGTGTCACTTCCGTATGTCCGCCCATAACCTGGATTTTGGCTTCGATACAGGCATCCTCCACCTGCTGCATCATAAGCTTTAACTGTGACTCCTTCGCATCAGGTGGAAGCAGTACGGTAAGCAGCACGCCAACCGGCTCTGCGCCTGAGCTTGCAAGGTCATTTGCCGTAATCTGGATAGCAAGCGTTCCGATGTCCTGCGCAGTTCCGGTAATCGGGTCCGTAGACATCACAAGCACTTCATCGTCTGCAAGCTTTACCGCTGCGCAGTCCTCTCCGACTCCTGCTCCCAACAAAACCTCCGGTCTTCTGGTATGTATCTGTTTAAACACTGCCCGTTTTAATACATTTTCGGGTACTTTTCCTATCTTCATGGCAACCCCCATTTTACAGTTTTAGGCCGCCCATAGCTGGGCAGCCTTTTATCTACTTTTTATAAATGCGATTACTGCGCATTTTCTCCCTCAGAACTATTTGCGTCTGCCGGCTGTTCTTCTGCCTGGTTCTCAGTCTGCGTCTGACCCTCAGTCTGTGTCTGGTCCTCGGTAGTTCCCTCTGCAGGTGTCTCTGCCGGTGGTGTCAAAACAGATGATGCCGCTGCATTATAAGGTGCAACTGCTGCATAAATCGTTGCCTCATCTCCGGTTGCAATTGCGGCATTTATCGCTGCCGTTACATTCGGGTCTTCCGACGCAGTTCCAACATTTACAATCTTCGGGGAAGAACGATAGGTACTGTTGTTCCATATCTCACGGCTTTCTTCCACACCGTCTACGGTCACAATCTTCCAGAGTCTTGCCACATATCCCAGATGTTTTCCCTGGGTTTTCGTCAGGGTTCCTGCCGGGTCAGCAGTTGCCACAAACTGGGTTCCCGGGTCTTCCTCGGAAACAATCTCGCTCTCATAAGTCACCTTGCGGTTTGACGGTCTTGTTTCCTCTCCGAAAATATTGAAATACAAATCTTTTCCGGAAATATATCCTTCTATATAAATAGGGATATCCTGATTATTTTTAAATTTTAAATCTTTGTAATCTCCTGCAATCGCTGCATCCATAGATGGGGACACGTAAGTAACAATCATGGAGTGATTGGAACGCTGCGTAACCTCTAACTCTGCAAGCAGCACTGCGTTGTAAAGGGTCGTAGAAACCTGGCAGACACCACCGCCGTAAGACTCTACTGTCTGTCCATTCTCATAGGCTCCTGCAAGCTGATAACCGCTTTCCGCATCAATTGGAGAAATGGCATCATGCACAGAGAATTCTTCTCCCGGATAAAGCACGGTTCCATTGATTTTAGAGGTTGCAAGTCTGACATTTTCACAGCGGTTTTCCGTTGAGCCGCTGAAATTTGTGTGATAGCTTCCAAGTAAATCTGTTACTTTTGATAATTCTTCCATGGAACCCTTCGGTTCTACGATATCAGCAACAAGTGAAATCGCTGCATCACTTCCATCCCAGGAACCATTAAAGAACTCTTCCACCGCACTCACGGATTCATCCACATTGACTGCAATTCCCTGTCTGCCCTCTGTAATGGTAAATCCGCTGCTTTCACGCACCAGTCCGTAATCCACAGCATCCTGATTTAAGTTTGCTGCCTGTGTGTCCAGAAGGTCTGCAACTGCCGTATGGTCGACTGTAAGTGACATTTCTACCACTTTCGTTCCGTTCTCCAAATCCTTGGTATCCTTGTAACGTTTGATTAAGTTTCCGCTCTTGCAGATATCCATTGCTGTATTTACAACATTCTCACCGGAAAAAGCGATTTCAAACTCTGACGCCGGAACCGTAATACTGCGTTCTCCCGCCTCCAATGTAATCGTTGCGTCCTTTACACTCTGCACATAGCTTTCCACTGCATTTTCTGCTTCTTCTGCCGTCATTCCGCCGACATTCACATTTCCGATGTACACGCCCTGTGCAATCCGTTCCTCTTCTTCTGCGTAAATACCCGCTGTCGTTTTAAAAAGTACAGCAGCCAGCACGATTGCCAAAAAGGGCAGCATTTTTATTATCTTCTTCATGTTTTCCCCTTATCTCATTTCGTTCAAAATTCGCTCAGTTTATTTGATATTTTAACACAAACACTTCCATTTTCAAGGTGCATAACCACGAATATATTTGACGGAGCTTTTGATTTTTAGTATATTTTACATAAGCGCTGCAAGTACTGTCGTGAGAAGCATCGCTGCAACTACAACGATAATTATAACTGACATCAGTTTTTTGTTTTTCTTATTTCCAAAATTATACATATGCTTCACCTCATTTTATGACTTGTTCTAAGAAAGGATGTTTCTATGGTTACTATTTTACCTTTATTTATTATTGCCATCTCTTTGTTCTCACTTTTCCGCAAACGTGGCATCCGCGCCCAGCAGGATACAGATTCTGCTTTCTGGGAACGTGAAGAACAGGCAAACAGTGTCCGCCGGAAAGATATCAGCAATCTTCCCTATCTTACCATACCTTTGAACCATTTTCCAATAGGTATCTACAAAACAGACGAAATATCTGCACTGGAATCGACCCTTACAGAGCTTTCCGGTCAGAAAATCTTAAATCTCGGCAGACAGACGAACACGGATTTAAAGCTGCTTTATGGAACTGCAAACATCGGTCTTCTCACCCAGTACAGCGATAATTATCTCCTGCTCTGCCGCACGCTGACCGACTACGCTGCGGCGCTTCATGCAAACGGTTACGACAGAGAAGCGGTCACCGTACTCGAATACGAGATTTCTACCGGTTCCGACTCTTCGACTGCCTACAGCCTCTTAGCAGATTTATATATCAGCGAGGGCAGACCGTCAGCTATTGATTCCTTAATTGCGCAGGCAGACGCTCTCGACTCTCTGATGCGTGCGCCGATTCTCGCAAAGCTTGCGGAAAAACAGGCATCCTAACCCCGTTTTTCCCCTGCCGGCAGTTTTCCGTACTGTGCAATCAGGCAGTCCGTCAGCCTTGACGCTTCACTTCTTGTGAGCAAATCGAGATTTTCTTCTATCGCAATTCCGTAATACGCCGCATATTTTCGCAGATAGCTTTTCTGATGCTCCGTTGCAGGTGTCTGTTTTTTGACCTTGCACTGCAATGCCACCGGAACAAACGCCTCAGGCTCTTTCTTCGCATATTCCTCTTTCAGCCTTTCCAGTAATTGTTGTGTTTCCCTCGCATCGTCAAGCGCGCGGTGGGCATTTTCCCGCGAAATTCCATAATAGGTGCAAAGGCTCTCCAAGTCCTTCTTCTGCTCTGCCGGGAGAAATTTTCTTGCGAGCTTTAACGTGTCAACCGCTCTGCGTTCAAAACTATACTTGTGATTTACCGCCCACTGTTTCAAAAAGCTGTAATCAAAGATGACATTCTGTCCCGCCAGGACATCTTCCCCGAGAAATTCTAAAAATTCCGGCAAAACTTCTTCTTCCGGTCCCCCACCTGCTGTCATCTCTGCCGTAATCCCCGTCAGTTTCTGCACCTCCGGTGAAATCACGCACTCCTGGCGCACCAGACTTTCGTATTCCGCGACCGGAACGCCATTTCTCACCCGCACAGCGCCAACCTCTAATATCCGGTCTGTTTTCACGCGCAGTCCGGTCATCTCAAGGTCAATCACGACGTAATCCAAGAGGACTGCGGGAACTTTATTTTCGCTCATCTGACACCCTCCCATCGCACTCTGTGACTGCCGCCTGATGATCCAACGGGTCTCTTTTTGTATAGTCAAACAGCAGGTAGCACGGCTCTTTTAACCTCTCCGGAAGAGACGTTACCGTTTTTACTTCTTTTTCCGGAAAATGATAATGGAAACGCTCCACATGATTCTGTTTTCCTCCGGTCACGTATGCACGGCTCACCGCTTTCCATTCCGACAGATTGTCCGCCCACGCCGGACGGCTCTTGCAATTTTCCCGCAGATAAAGGTCATAAATCAGACTCTCCTGCAATAACTGCTTTGTCTCCCCGTCAATGCCACGCTCTGTCATGAATTCAAGGAGTATCTCCGAGCGGCGGATTCTCGAATGGCTCATCGCAAAGTAGCCATTTCGGTCATAAAATCTTCCAAACTCCTGATACATTGCAAATGCGCTGTCAAACAACGGCTCTAACAGTTTTATCGTCAGTTCAAACTGCCCGCTGTTGTAATAGACCTCGAGCATCTCCTCCACCTGTTTGATGGCTATCACATCGTCAAACGTCAGCCATTTGGTCTGTAACACCTCGTAAGGCGCACAGCTTCGGTAGCAGATACCGTATTCCTGTGCGTGCTCATACATATAGGAGCCTTTGAGCACTTTTAAAAATCCAAGCTGCAACTGATTTGGCTTTAGTGCATAGATATCGTCAAAGGAGATTCCAAACCGCTTATAGTCCTCATAAGGAAGCCCTGCAATCAGGTCTAAGTGCTCGTGGATATTCTGCCCCTTCTGCACGGCACGAACCGTTTCTTTCAGGCGGTTTAACTGCATCGTGCGGTGGATTTCCGTAATTGTCGCGTCATTTGTAGACTGCACGCCGATTTCAAGCTGCACGAGTCCCGGACGCATGGACGCAAGAAGTGCCAATTCCTCCTCGGTCAGAAGATCGGCTGAAATTTCAAAATGAAAATTCGTGATTCCGTTATCATGCTCTTTGATAAAAGACCAGACTTCCATGGCGTGTTTATGGTCGCAGTTAAAGGTACGGTCGACAAATTTCACCTGTGCAACCTCTTTTTCAAGGAAATAAGCAAGCTCTTTTTTTACCAGCGAAAAGCTGCGAAACCGCAGTTGTTTTTCCACGGAAGAGAGACAATAGCTGCAACGAAACGGACAGCCGCGGCTCGTCTCGTAATAGATAATCTTGTTTTTGAAATCCTCAATGTGCCCATAGCAAAACGGTATCTCGTCCATATCCATCACAGCGCGTGCCTTTGTAATTGCAATTTCCGTTCCTCTGTGATATGCGATTCCGTCAATTTCCGCAAGCGATTCCCCGTATCCCTGGTAATAGCGGTACACCTCGCAAAATGTCTTTTCTCCCTCTCCCATCATGATACCGGTCACTTCCGGATGTTCTTCCAGAAAAGTCTCTACTTCGTAAGACACTTCCGGACCTCCCACCCAGATTGGAACATCCGGGCAGAGCTTATGATATTCTGCGATTAGTTCTTCCACCATCGTAATGTTCCAGATGTAGCAGGAAAAGCACAGCAAATCCGGTTTTTCCCGATAAATTCCTTCTAAAATGGACATCGTCTGGTTATTGATGGTATACTCCGCAATCCGGATTGTCCCACTGTCTTTTTCCCCTGAATTTGCATCCGCGTATGCTTTCAGATTATACACGGCAAGATTTGAATGAATATATTTTGCATTGATTGCCACTAACAGTGCTTTCATATTTCTCCGTTTCCGATGCAGCCTGTACATTCTTCATTTGCACAATCGCACCATTTATGCTATTTTATTACTATAGATTGTACCAGAAAGGATTATTCCGATGACCACAGACGAATTTGAAAATTTAGCAGAACTTTTTAAAATATTTGCAGCCCCCACAAGACTCCAGATTATGTACGTCCTCATGGAAGGTGAAAAATGCGTTTTTGACATTGCAGAAGAATTACAGATGTCACAAAGTGCCATTTCCCACCAGCTTGGTATCTTAAAACAGAACCGTCTGGTTAAAAACCGCCGGGACGGCAAAACCGTCTACTATTCGCTGCTTGATTCCCATGTTCTTACCATTATTGAACAGGGATTAAATCATATTCGTGAATAGAAGTAGTATAGCGCAATCACAAAAAACGTGCAACCACCGTCTCCCCTGTGTCCGCGGGTATGACAATGTTGCACGTTTTTTTCATGAAAAGCCCCTTTTACTCTCCATGCTGTATCTCATATACTCACCCAATCCTGCCCTCCCGGGCCGGTATAGAAATGTTCTATACCCCGATGTATCTTACGATGACATCCACTCCTGCAATCCACAGAAGTACGGCACCACCAATGTATGCCTTTGTCTTATGCACAAAGCCAAGCCGGTATCCTGTATACATTCCGGCTACAACGACCACAATCGTGCAACACATAATCATAATCAGAATCCGAAGGAGATTCGTCTGTAAAAATCCAAATGCAACTCCTGTCAGAAGTGTATACACACTTGTAATGGCTGCCATGCGCAAAAAACGTTTAAATCCGAGGTTTTCTTCCCGTTTTTCATATACCCGTTCATTTCTGATTGCTTTCACGATCAGTCGGACACCCAGACCGAAGAAAATTGCGGTTGCCAGCACGAATCCCATGAATTTTCCGTCATTGGCAATATGACCGCTGTAACTATAGAGCAGGACGGAGATATAATTTCCGATAAACAAAGCCGCCATCTGCCACATTGCAATCAATATACAGATGATGCTCAGATGTACTTTGTCAATTTTTGCTACCAATGATCCCTGGCACTCCATAGCTGCAAAAATATCAAGCGATATTCCAGCCAGAATCAAAAGATTCTCTATCCAGTTCATTGCCGTCCTCCTTCTATAACAATCCTCATATAAAACTATATGAGAAAAATCGGTTTCTGAAAATATGCAATCCCTCCGGTGTGTCTTGTAGTGCTATACAGATTAGAAGAAATGTATATTTGCCAAAATCACCGGAAGTCTGCCCCTTAAAGTTCCTGTATTACGTCCTCCATGGAACGTTTGATGATATACTGATAAATCTCTGTCAGTTCACGCGCCGAAGCCGTCATTCCCGATCGGATCCAGGTAATTGTCACATAGCACATGGACTGTGCATAGTACTCCGCAATCCGCTCCGGTGTCAGCCATGCATATCTGCCCTTCTTCCCGGTTTCTGCCTTACGGATAACCTTAAGTAAAAGCTCTTCCACGCATTTTTGTGTAATCACGCCAAAAGAATTCTGCCCCTCAAGGCGCACTGCCCGGGAGTAGAATTCTTTTTCTTTTTCGATATTGGTAAATAAAAGTGTCAGCGCCTCATTCACCATGCCGTTTTGCACCAACGGTTCAATCGGGTCTAAAAGCTGTGCCTTAATAATCCATTCCAACAACTCATATTTATCCTGAAAATGGTTGTAAAAAGTAGGGCGGATGACTCCTGCCTTATCCGTAATCTCTTTTATCGTAATTTTTTCAATTGGCTGTTTCACAGCAAGTTCCTTAAAGCTCTCTGCCAAAAGCAGGTCAATCGAGCGCTTTCCCTGTCCAGTCATAACTCCCTCTTTACTATCTCACCAGCACCCTACCGACCGTAATGTGCCTGGAATCCTGATCGTCCCTAAGGTTTAGCAATTCTCCTGTGTCAAATAACTTAATCAGCGGTCGAAGCGGGAAATTCTCAAAATTCTTCGCCACAACTCCCCGTCTTCCATCTGACAGCTCCACTTCACAGCCCTGCGGATAAACCGCGAGTTTGCGGGTAAAAATCTCTACAAGCTGCGGATCAAATTCTGAGCCGGTTCCTGCCATCAGATATTCCAACGCATCCGATGGCGTCTGCGCATCCCGCGAGGGCCGTTTGGATATCAGCGCATCATAGCAGTCTGCCAGTTTAATAATCCGGGCAAACAAGGGAATCTCGTCCCCGGATTTTCCATATGGATAGCCACTTCCGTTATACCATTCATGGTGTTCAAGGATTCCCGTATATACCAGAGACGGAAAATCAAAATGCTTTTTCAGATAATCTACGCCATAGTGCGGATGATTCTTCCAGGTCTCTCTTGCTTCTCCGGTCAGAGGCCATGTTCCGCAGATAATGTCCATATCGACAAAGCGCTTTCCGACATCATGAAGCAGTCCCGCCGTCGCCAGAAGATTGAGCTGCTTCTGGTTGAGTCCATAGCGGGAACCAATCATAACCGACAACATGCCTACATTTATCGAATGATAGTAGATATAATCATCAAAGTTTTTAATATCCATCATGTTGCACATGACATCCCCATTGCAAAGGATTTCCTCCACAACCTGTTGTACCGTCGCACGAACCTTTACCTCTTCTACCGGGAGGTCGCCCTGCGTATCATCAAATGCAAACAAATCATGTACGACTCTTAATGCCTGGCTTTTTACCTGTGGGCTTAAAACCTGCTGAATCTCGATTCCGCTGGTAAACGCATCGTCAATGTAGATTCCGGCAAACCCCAGAAATTCCAGATTGGATATGTATTCTGATGTGAGCAGCAGATGTTTCGCCAGCAAAAGGCGTCCGGCTCCATCGTAAATGTCATGCCCCAGAGCCATTCCAGGCTCCAGTCTGCTCGTTGGTATATAGCGCATCCGTTTTTCTTATCCCCTTTGGTTTACATATCTTTATCTTACACCATTTCCTCATCAAATTCAACCGTCACAAAGTACCCCTTTGGCGTTTCCTTTACATCCACCACTGTGCCCTCTTTTGATTTAATCCGTTTGCTGACCACATAGTTTGCTGACATTGCATATGCCTTGCCAAGCGTGTAATAATAGGAGTTCGGAAGTTTTCCCTCTGTAATCGGGAGCACATCTCCCACATTTAAAAGCCCTGTCCGCTCCATTTTAAACTCTTCCCGTCTCATTTTTACTGCCTTTCCGTTACTATCGTCATCTTGTCAACCATTTTTAGATATAGTATAATACATTTACACATTTTGGAAAACATTTTTCTCATACGGGGAGATTTATGGATACACATAAGAAAGAACTTCTGGAACATTTTTTATCGTCCGCCATCGGAACGCTTGAGGCGGATAAAATATATGATATTTTGCTGGCCACCCTGGTGGAGCTGCTTCACCCGGACGGACTTTTAATCACTCTAAACCAGCGGACAGGCTATTGCTTTGATGTCATCCGCACCTATGGAAGCATTACCTGTGAGAAAAATTACAGCTATCCCTGTTTAGATGCCATCGCTATGCTTACCGGCTCGGGAAATATTGTCGATTTGACTTCGGAGGCTTCACTGCCGTTTGTCGAGACGCTCACTGCCCGCAAGCAGGCATGGTTAAAGGAGCAGGATATTTCTTTCTTTTATCCCATCCGCTATAACCAGGCAGTGATTGGCTTTATTTTTGCTGCCTATCACGACCACCGTTCCATCAGCGCAGAGGACACGCTTTGCTTAGAACGCATCTGTTATTACTCTGCCTATGTTCTTCGCAATGCAAACCTCTACGAAAAGGCTTATTATGCGTCTATCACAGATGATTTGACCTCTCTCTACAACCGTAAGTATGCGTTTGAATACATCGGACGCCGTTGCAGTGAAAACGAACCTCTGACGCTTTTAATGCTCGATATCGATGATTTTAAGCTCTACAACGAGCTGTACGGCTCTGCGGAGGGCGATAAACTGATTTTACAGTGTTCCCGCCTGATTTTGCAGGAAAAAGAACCGGATGATGTTGCATTCCGTTACGGAACGGACGAGTTTCTTATTTTGAAAAAAGGCAATGACATTGAACACACAACAGAATTTGCCGAATGGCTCAGCTATAAGCTGGCGGATTCGATTTCCACGGACACCGTATGGAGCGCTACCATCACCTGCGGCATTTCCGTTTTCCCGGATATTTCACCGGATTCCGCGTCTCTTATCCACAACACCGAACAGGCAGTCTACTACGGCAAATCCGACGGAAAAGGTCATATCTGTGTCTACAAAAACGGCATGGAGACCCGTTCCCAGAACCCGGACATCCGGGATGCCTACGAACGCATTGCACCGACCGTTTATGCACTTACTGCTGCCATCGACGCCAAGGACAGTTATACCTTTACCCATTCTTTGAATGTCTCCCGCTATGCGGTCATTCTTGCAGAAGCTGTCGGTATGAATTCAAACGACGTGGAAATTGTGCGAAACGCTGCCCTGTTACATGATATCGGAAAAATCAGTATTCCGGAGCATATCTTAAAAAAGACTTCGCGTCTTGAGCCGGAAGAGTATGAGATTATGAAGACGCACGTGGAAAATTCCACCAAGATGATCCGTTACCTGCCAAACATGGATTACGTTATCCCTGCCGTGCTCGGACACCACGAACGCTACGATGGCAGAGGCTACCCGCGAGGACTCGCCGGGGAAAATATTCCTTATATGGCACGGATTTTAACGATTGCCGACTGTTTCGACGCTATGACCGCAAAGCGCCCTTACAAACAGCCGCTGTCCGTTTCCTACGCGGTCAATGAATTGCAGAAGAACAGCGGAACGCAGTTTGATCCGAAGCTCGTTCCGGTCTTCGTCAATCTGATTTATGAAGGAAAAATCAATGTCTAAGCTTTTAAGCGCATCCGGTTTTAAGAAAAAAGACCCGGCGAAAGTTAATTTTTCTTTTAACTTTCACCGAGTCTTTTTTATACGATTTTGTTTTTGTAGGGTCTTCTTTAATCCACTTCTTTGTACTCTACATCTAAAGCATCCCGCTCTTCTTTCATTTCTTTTGCAACCTTCGATGCCTTATAGACAATCCAGATGTCTGAAATTCCATCGTATACAAGTGCAATTCCGATAATCTGCATGGTCAGTGTAACCATACCAAACGCATTTACGATACAAATAATTCCGAGTGCAAGACTGATAATCGCCATCAGAAGCATGCTCCACCATTTTGTATAACCGTTTCTCTTCGTATCAAATGCCACTTTCAAATCCTGAACTCCGTGAACGGCAAGAATCACACCGATGACAATCGGAATCAGGCTTAAAACGCTCTGCGGTTTCACGAAAATCCAGATTCCAATCAAAAGTACCACAAGCCCCAGGATTCCGGAAAGGGAATACGTAATTTTATTCCAGAAATAGCTGACAAGCTCTGCCGCTCCCATCACAATCAAAATGATGGCAATTGCTTTGCAGATAATGTCCAGTGTCGTTTCCGGCCACGCCACTAAAATCACACCCATGACAATGGAAAACAATGCGGACAGCATCATATCTGCCCTGAATTTCTTCATGATTTCTCTCATTCCTTATCCTCCCTCAAAGCTTTTTCTGCTTTTAGCTCGTAAGTTCTCCGGTAAATCGTGCCAGGTCAATAATCTTCTGGAGTTCTGCGCCCTCTACCGGTGCCTCTCCGTGGCTGATATGCTTTCCTTCTTCCAAGACCTGTCCTAAAAGCTTTACATTTTTATCCTTTGTGGTCTCAATTGTGTAATAACCTGTCTTCTTCGTCTGCGGATTAAAGGTAATATAAATTCTGCAGCAAAGCGGCGGAACGAGAGCTTTCTCCGGAAGGTCAATGCGTACTAACGTCAAATCTTCGGCAATGTCAAGCGCCATCACAGAGTAGCTTCCGGCTGATTCCGGATAAAGCTTCGGCTCCTTGTATGCCTCTGCAAAAAGTTCATTGACGAACTCTTCTTTTCCATCGCAAAGGTTTTTCACAAATTCTTCGCCGCCGGTGAATAACTTCTTTGGCAGAATTGCAAACTCAATCTGATTGCGCACAAATACCTGGAACTGCGCTCCGGTCATTTTAATCTGCTTCGGCTGGCTCTTTGCCTTCTCGTCAGCTTCATGCAGCTTTTCTACTAATTCTTTCTTTAATACAAGATTGTCCGAAAACGGGTTGATAACCATTCCGGCAAGGTTTAATTCCGGCTTTACGACAACGCTGTTGCACACCGGGAACGGCATGTTCAAAAGTGCCTGGCTCTTCGGCTCCTGTGGAATCTGTTCTTTGGATGTATACACGACAAAAAACTGCTGTCCGTTGTTGTCCTTTAAGAAGCATGGTGTTGGCTTATCCGGTGCCTGAAGCATCGCCGGAACATATAGCTTTGTCGGGCGTAAAAGGTTTAATATGGAAGAAAGATTTTCCTTGGTGCGTTCTGCCGCGTACTGTTTGATTGCCTCTTCCAATCTATCGTTGGTGATTTCTATTGTTGTTTTCTCGTCCATTTTCAATATCCTTTCCTGTTTGGCAATTACTCTCTTTATTATAGCACAATTTCATCTTCCATGTCTACAATGGCGGATTTCTTTCCCTATCTGAATGATGACCGTAGGTGCAAGTGCCAGCAGTCCGATGGTTCCCACCTGTGTTCCGGTAAGAGGTGCCACCAGAAAAAGTTTTTCAAGAAACGGTACAAACAGCACGAGTGCTAAAAGCGCCACGCCAGTGCCAAATGCTGCAATGCTCCATTTGTTGCTGGAAATTCCGATTTCGCGAAGCGGCCTCTCACTGCGGCAGTTAAAGCCGTGAAACAATCTTGCCAGTGACAACGTCGCAAATGCCATCGTGCTTGCGGTCGCTGCATCCGTGCGAAGTCCGATGCCAAAGGAAGACAGCGTTGCCGCCGCAATCAGCCCCCCGTACCAGAGCAAAAGTCCCGTCGTTTTTGCTGTGAGGATTCCATGTTTCGGGTTTCTTGGCTTTTCCTTTAAAAGCATCCTGTCAGATGGTTCCATCCCGATTGCAAGTGCCGGCAACGAGTCCGTCAGCAGATTGATAAATAAAAGGTGCACCGGTTCAAATGGCGTCGTAAGTGCCGCAAACGAGCAGAACAGCACCACCAGAATCCCCGCCATATTTCCGGAGAGCAAAAACCATATTGCATTACAGATATTGCGGTAAACGTTTCTTCCATTTAAGACTGCCTTCATAATGGTTGCAAAATTGTCATCCGAAAGAATCATGGCAGCGGCATCCTTTGACACTTCCGTTCCTGTAATGCCCATCGCCACGCCGATATCCGCCTTTTTTAATGCCGGGGCGTCGTTCACCCCATCGCCTGTCATTGCCACAATTTTCCCTTTTCTCTGCCATGCCTCCACGATACGGATTTTATTTTCCGGCGAAACACGGGCATAGACCGACACGCGTTCAAGCTGTGCGTCCAATTCCTCGTTTGAAAGGGCATCTAACGCCTGCCCGGTCAGAGCCACATCCCCTTCTTTAAAAATCCCGATTTCTTTTGCAATTGCCGTTGCAGTCACTTTGTGGTCTCCGGTTATCATCACTGTGCGGATTCCGGCATCCGTCGCATCCGCCACCGCCGCCCTTGACTCTTCCCTCGGCGGGTCAATCATCGCCACCAGTCCCAAAAATGTGTAATTGTACTCCTCCTCTGTCGAAAACGCTTCCCCTTCTCCCATCTCCTTATAGGCAAACGCCAGCACTCGTAAGCCCTTTTGAGAAAACTGTTCATTTTGTTCCAATACCGCCACACGGTCTGCCGCAGTAAATTCGTGTACATTATCCGTAGTAGCCTTTTTTGTCACCCGCTCCACAAGGACGTCCACTGCCCCCTTGGTCAGCATAACCTCTTTTCCATGGACCCGGTATTTTGTGCTCATCAGCTTTCTGTCGGAGTCAAATGGGATTTCTGCCAATCGTGGCATCATGTCACGGATATCCTCGCTTGAGACACCAGCCTTTTTCAGTCCCGCTTTCTGCGCCATTTCAAGCAGACAGCACTCGGTCGGGTCCCCGATTTCTTTTTCCCCTGAAATGGATGCATCGTTATTTAAAATTGCAGCATACAGTAAATCCCGGTGCAGGCGCTCCTTTATATCCATCTCTTCCGGCAGAAAACATTTTCCATCCAGATAAATTTCCCGTACTGTCATCCGGTTCTGCGTCAGGGTTCCGGTTTTATCCGAGCAGATGACCGACACACAGCCCAGGCTTTCCACTGCCTTTAATTCCTTCATGATGGCATTGTCGTGCGCCATCTTGCGCACGCCCATCGCCTGTACAATCGTGACAATTGAGCCAAGTGCCTCCGGAATTGCCGCTACCGCAAGTGCCACCGCAAACATCATAGAGTCCAAAAGCGGCTCTCCCTGATACATCCGCAGTCCAAATACCAGCACGCAGACTGCCATAATTCCAATCGCAAGTTTTTTTCCGAAGTCATCAAGGCTGACCTGTAACGGTGTCTTTTTCTCCCCGGCATTGTTCAAAAGCCCTGCGATTTTTCCCATCTCCGTATTCATCCCGGTTCCGGTCACAAGCACCTCGGCACGCCCGTAGGTGACAAGGCTTCCCGCATAAACCATATTGATGCGGTCTGCAAGTGGCACTTCATCCATAATTTTCCGGTCGCTTTTGTCTACATTCGTAGATTCTCCTGTAAGGGAACTTTCATTGACCTGTAGGGAATAATTTTTCATTATACGTCCATCCGCCGCAACCATATCTCCTGCCTCCAGCAAAAGGACATCCCCCGGCACAACCTCTTTTGATAAAATTTCCTGCTTTTTCCCGCCGCGCAGCACCTTCGCATGCGGGGAAGACAGGGCTTTTAAGGCATCCAACGATTTTCTTGCCTTCACATACTGCACCGTTCCAAGAACCGCATTTAACAGCAGCACGACGAAAATCACGACCGTGCTCTCCACATTGCCGGACAGCATGGATATGATTGCAGCAATAATCAGGATGATGACCAAAAAGTCACAGAACTGCTCCAAAAACACCTGCATCACACCCTTTGTCTGCTCCTCCTGCAACACATTTTCCCCGTTCTCCCGCAGACGTTTTGTTGCTTCCTCCACCGTCAGCCCGTCTGCCTTTGCCTGTAGCTTTTCGTAAAGCTCGTCTCTTTCCATCTGATACATTTCCTTCATAATCTGCCTCCATTTCTGTGTAAATAAAAAACGAGACTTTTTGCGTACAATCTCTGTACGCAAAAAGTCTCGTTCAACGTTTAAAACGGTGCATAGACCCCGAGTCAAAATTGACCGTACTGACGGATGTCTATGACATACCAATGTATGCAACTACTCCCTCTCTGCAATTTGCAGCTTTCATGAAATTTTGCTTATTATACAATGCAAATCCGGCGAATGTCAAGAAACTTTTGAAATTTGTTATATCATAATCTATTTTCTGCCATATCTATAAAAGCTATATTTCAGTCAACTTATTTTTCCTGTATTTCAGTGGCGATATCTCATATGTTTTTTTAAAGCTTCTTATAAAATAGCTTACATTCTGATATCCGCTCTGCATCGCTACCTCTGTAACCGGAATATCTGTGTCCTGTAACAGCTGTTTTGCATGCTCCAACCGTAAATATGTTACATATTGCGATAGTGTAATATGAAAATGTTCCTTAAAATACCGTGATATATATTTTTCCGAAAGATGGAACTGTTCCCCAAATTCTTTTAATGATATCTTCCCTGTAAAATTCTGCTGTATATATGAAACCATTTCTTTTTCTACAGTGTTTCTTCCGCTTGTATCATTTTCGATAATAAATCCTTTCCTCCACATTTCAAGAATAAATTGTAAAAGAATGATTTTTGTCTTTATCTGTGCAGTTAATTGTGACTCACTTTCATCAATTTTTGCCGCATAAATCCCGATTAACTGCTCACACAGTTCTTTTGCCATATTATTTATTCTTGGAGCTATCATCAAGTGACCGCTATTTAATGGTTCAAGCAATTTATCCTTTAATTCAAAGTACATAATCTCTCCTACAATTCTACAAGACTCTTACTTTTCCATTTTCCACTCTTCCATCTAAGCACCATTCCAACTGCTCTCGCGCACTCATCACCTGCCATGGCAATATATGCCCCTACCGCCAGAAGTCCCATATGTATTCCAAGAAAATATGTTCCACCAACTGCAAACAGATACATAAAAATTGCACCCATTATAACCGGAAAAATAGCATCTCCACTTGTTTTTAATGCCTGACCATATATAAGATTTGTCACTCTTCCAAATTCAAGGAATATATCTACTATTAACAATTTTACCACAAGATTGATCATCTGTGCATCATCCGTAAATATATGAACGATAAAATGTCCAGATATTGCAAATGTCACAGAGAAGCACGTGGCTGTTATAAGACCGTATATCACAGCCTTTCGCGTACCCCTGTCACACTCTTCATACTTCTTTGCCCCGATTCTCCAGCCAGTCATAATAGCATTCGCCTGTGCAAGTGCAGCTCCAACACAATACGAAAAATTGGCTATCTGCATAGCATACGAACGAGCTGTAACATTCATTCCATCCATATCCATCTGGTTCATAAAACGAACTATCAATGTCATTGCCACATTATAAAGTGCTGTTTCAAATGCAGAAGGAAAACCGATTTTGACAATCTGTGCAAGTATCTTTTGCGGCTGTGCACGCTCAGGGCTCTGCTTTGCTTTTATAAGTACAGCCCCCATTGCTGCTACAATAATAAGATTCACAACCTTTGAAATAACCGTTGCAACAGCAACTCCCATTACTCCCCAGTGAAGCACAAACAGGAATACCGAATTCAGTATAATATTAATTACATTACCAATAACCGTCCCTATTAAGGAATGTTTTGTATATCCAAACACTCTTAAATAACTGGAAAAAATAGGTATAAGTGCATTTAAAAAGCTTGCACCTCCAACAATTTTAAGGTATATTTCCGCCGGCTCAAGCAAAGCAGGAGCAATACTCACTATCCTAAGTATCCTCCCAGAAAAGACAGCAAGAAAAACAGACATCAGGATACCTGTCAGTGCGTTAAATACAAATCCAAGCTGTCTCGCCTGATATGCTATTCCAGGTCTTCCGGCTCCGATATTTTGTGACATAACCGCCACCATACCGGATGATATTACTCCGAACATAATGATAAAAACACCTATATATGTATTTGCTGTTCCGACAGCTCCCACAGCCTGGTCACTTACTGATGATAACATCAATGTATCAACCATACCTGAAAGCATATAAAATAACGTTTCCAAGCATATTGGCACAGATAACTGTGTCAATGTTTTTCTTTTATCTTCCATGTTTCCTCCCTTTTCCGCGGTTCCTTCCAGCTGTCAAAATAGCCATGACGCACCCTGCTGTCGCACTCGAATTTCCGGGGCTGCCAGACTGCCCATTCCTTTGCAAATTCCACATCCGGCGTACAGTAAATCCTTCTTCCGTAGTCATTAAACGGGTTTCCCGCACCATATACCGGTTTTCTTATAATTTTGTTAGAACCATGATAAATTGCAATTTCTTTTTCCATAATCCAACTATACTCCTGAAGGAGTATATCGTCAAACGATATTGCATTACAATTGTATTTCCCCATTATACCACACAATTGCATTACCCTCATTTTTCCGCTATAATATTTTTAGTTGTACTTTCTTGCTAACATATCAGGAGATTATGCCCTATGAAAAAAATAAGTGTCATTATTCCATGTTTTAATGCTACAAAATATCTTCCAAAATGTTTTATGTCCCTCGTACAGCAAACGATTGGCATTGAACAGCTTGAATTAATCTTCGTTGATGATGCCTCAACAGATAATGGTGCCACCTGGTGTATGTTACAGGAATTTGAACGTGCCTATCCTGAAAGTATTACGGTTCTAAAATTAGAGACAAATATGCGTCAGGGAGGTGCACGAAATATTGCCCTGCAGTATGCAACGGGTGAATACATTGCATTTGTTGACGCTGATGATTTTGTTGCTGAAATTTTCCTATTGGAAACCTATGAAAAAGCAAAAGAATTGGATGCCGATATCATCCAGTTTGAATATTTCTACTATACAGACCGTCTGGGTGCCGTGGACTCCGGTCGGAATGTTACACCGGAAGTGATTGAAATTTCTTCCATCAGTGACCGAAAAAAATTTCTGATTTCAGAGAAAGTTACCTATGGCTGCTGGAATAAACTTTACCGTCACGATTTGCTGAAAACGGCTCACACAGCCTATGCAGAACATGTGATTTACGAAGAGCCTCTCTTTGTATACCCACTTTTATACTATGCAGATAAAATTGTGATTTTAAATGATGCCTACTATTATTACAGACAAAATGATGCCGGAACTATGCGAAATGATATGAAACAGGAAGAAACTTTAAAGATGCATGCCGATGTCCAGCTTGCTGTCTGGAATTTTATGAAGGAAACTCCATTTTTCCAGGAGTATTATGACGAAATCAAGCTATATTTTCTTCATACCTATCTGTATGAGACACTGTATTTTGCGAAACTCCGGGATTTTAAACCGTCCTATTCCTTCTATAAAGAACTGGAAAAAACGGTTATCGCAGAAGTGCCGGATTATGCGCAGTCCGTCTACAGCACCATCCTTCCAAAGCAGATGGTGTTGTATCGGATGATTGAGGAAGGGATGACGGAGGATAAATTCAGACAGTACTGGGAGGGGCTGTAAGCCCCTCCCGTTTTCAGCTTGTTCTTCTACCCTGTATCTCTCTATTCCTCTACAACCCTTTTTATGGTTTCAATCACTTCTTCCTGCTGCTCCCCGGTCAGTCCCGGGAACATCGGAATACTGATGATGTGGGAGTAAACCTCCTCTGCAACCGGGCAGTGTACCTCTGCAAAACCATGCTCCTGATAATACGGATGCTTATATACCGGAATGTAGTGGACATTGACCCCGATTCCAGCTTCCCGCAACTTTTCAAATACTTCCCTGCGGTCATGATTTTTCACCTGAATGATATAAAGGTGCCAGCCACTGTTGCCCTCCGGTATCTGATACGGTGTCACAATATTGGCGCAGTCTGCGAATGCCTCATCGTAGCGGGCAGCAATGGCTCTTCTGCGCGCCAGAAATCGGTCTAATTTCTTCATCTGGGTGCATCCTAATGCACACTGGATATCTGTCATACGATAATTGTAGCCAAGGTCTAACTGCTGATAATACCACGGGCCCTCGTTGCGCGTCATTAAAGATGTATCTCTTGTGATTCCATGGCTCCGGAACAGCACCAGCTTCCGATATAATTCTTCGCTGTTTGTGACAATCATACCACCCTCTCCGGTCGTAATCGGTTTTACCGGATGGAAACTGAAGGTTGTCATATCGGAAGTAAGTCCACCGATTTTTTTGCCCTTATATTCAGAGCCGAGTGCATGTGCGGCATCCTCAATCACAACAAGATTATGCTCCTTTGCAATCGCATGAATCGCATCCATGTCACACGGCTGTCCTGCTAAATGCACCGGAATAATTGCCTTTGTCCGTGGGGTAATCTTGCGTTTGATATCCTCCGGGTCTATGTTGTAGGTTTTCGGGTCAATATCTGCAAAAACCGGTGTTCCGCCGCAGTAGAGCACACAGTTGGAAGATGCTGCAAATGTAATCGGCGTGGTAATGACCTCATCGCCCTCACCGATTCCCGCTGCATGGCATGCCGCATGAAGTGCTGCTGTATCATTGGAAATTGCAACCGCATATTTTGCCCCCACATAATCTGCCACTGCCTTCTCAAACTCTGCAATCTTTGGTCCTGTTGTCAGGAAATCGGACTTTAACACGTCCACAACTGCCTGAATATCATCCTCTTCAATTGTCTGTCTTCCATATGGTATCATAATTTTTCTCGCCCTTTCTTTCTGTTTCTTATTCTATAAGCCTTTTCCAATCAGGAAATCGGCAATCCGTTCTGCACCTTTTCCATTTACAAGTGTCTCCATGCAGGCTGACTGCTTTTTCTGCAGTTCCTCTTCTTCTGCAAGCTTCACAAGCTGCGCACAGATAAGCTGTTCTATGTCCGCTTCTTCCCTTGCATCCCCGACATAGCGCATTGCGCCGTACCTGTCCATACAGGCTGCAAATTCCACCTGATTGTCTGCAAAGGAAAAACATACCGTCGGAATTGCGCAGGCACACAGTTCCAGAAGCGTTGTGCCGCTTGCCGAAACCGCGAGCTTACAGCTTCGCATATAGTCACTCATATTGGAAATATTTTTATGAAGGCAAATCCGTGCATCCTGCTTCGAGAGCTCCTGTAAATCCGCTTCATGGCCGTTCATGCTTCCGACAATCACATGAAACCGGTACTCACGAAATGTATCCTGCTTTACACATTCCCGAAGCAGCCTTCCCGCAACATTATAGGTATCAGTTCCCCCGGTGGTAATCAGAATACTCTTTTCCCGCTTCCCACCGTGCGGCTTTCCAAATTCTTTCCGTAACGGTGCATAAGACAATCCACGCAGATAAACGGTATCTGCTTTCTGTATCTGCTTTTCCGGCTGCTTCTCTTTGGCTGGAATATACTGTAGCACCGCTGACACCGGGTAGCTCTGCTCCCTTGTGTCATCGATATAGAGCACCGGAACGCGCTCATTTAACATCTCCAGATAATGTGAATGTGCCTGATAGGAATCCACCACAAGATACGAAATCTTTTTTCCCTGCGCTTCTAATTTCTCAAACTGCTTTTGTAAGAGTGGCAATTCCTCCTCAAGCTCATCCCAACGGCTTCCTAATATCCGGTACGGAAAACCAGCCGTCTTAAGCCTTTCGGTCTCCTTGTCCTCCGCAAGCCAGAATTCACATTCCGCACCTTTTTCCCGGCAGGCTTCCGCAATCGTCATACAGCGCATCAGATGCCCCGTTGCCACCGTCTCGTTGGCGTCTGCCCGAAATACAATCATCACTGCTCCACTTCCTGCTGTCCAATCGGTTCTCCGAAACGGTATGCCTTCTTTGCCGGTTTGCCAAGCAATTCTTTATAATATTTCGGCTTGATTCCGATTGCCGGACGGATACTTCTGACATTCTCTTCCGTAAACGGCTCTCCCTCTGCAATCGGCTTTACCGCTACAAGCGAGCGTCTGTATTTTAAACTGCCCTTTTCATGCTCGGTCAGCTCGTAGGTCGGTCTGCCCTTGATTAAACAGGCGTTGCGGACATCCTGCACCATCTTGGCAAAATCTTTCATTTCCATCGAAAATGCCGCGTCCGGGTTCTCAATCTCATGGCTTAAGCACACATGTTTTTCAATCACCTGCGCACCAAGCGACACTGCCACCACATCCGCAAGGGAACCAAGTGAATGATCCGACAGACCAACCGGTACGTCGAACCGTTTCTTCATATCCAAAATCACGGATACATTCATGTCCTCATACTGCGCCGGATACTGACTGCAACACTTTAACAGTACGACCTGTTCATTTCCCTGTCTCCTGCACGCCGCAAGTGCCTCCGCAATCTCCTCCTCCGATGCCATACCGCAGGACATAATCATTGGTTTGCCCTTGCCCGCTGTATACTCAATTAATGGAATATCCACCAGTTCAAACGAGGCAATCTTATAAAATTCAATTCCAATCCCCTCTAAGAAATCTACCGCCGTGCGGTCAAACGGTGTGGACAGGAAATCTACGCCGACTTCCCTGCATTTGTCTTTCAACTGCTGCTGCCATTCCCACGGTGTATAGGCCTCCTGATATAACTGGTAATAATTATAGCCGTCCCATAACCCGCCCTTGATCCGGTATGGTTCGTCGTCACAGTCAATCGTGAGCGTGTCCGCTGTATAAGTCTGGATCTTTACACAATCAGCACCAGCTTTTGCAGCTTCCTCAATAATCTTAAATGCATTTTCAATCTTTCCGGCATGGTTTGCAGACATCTCCGCAATAACATAAACGCCGGATTTCATTTTTTCATATAAATTCATAGCTGCTCCTTTATGGAATTACGCTTATTTTCTGAATATAATATCGGCATTTTTTCGGAATCGTTCACTGCTTTCCCTGAACCCGTTTACTGTATGCAAACGGCAGCGGCTTTCCTTTTACCCCGTCATAGAGTGCCCCAAGCTTCTGTGCGCCGCCCTTGTCTCCCGCCGTTTCACACCATGGGATGACTTCGCAAAGCACCGTCTCTTTGTCATAGCTTCCGTGCAAAATCAGTAAAAAAAGCGCCTCCGCAGAAATTTTTCCGCCCGTGACAGCCTCCTTTAATTCGGAGTAGGCAGCCTGCTCCATTTTGCACTCTGCCCTGCGCAGAAGAAATCTTACGGTCATATATTTCTGATAGGCTGCCTCATAGCCACCCGCCTTATCAAAAAAACGTTCTTTTACACCGCACTCCTGCTCTTTTTGATAAATTTCACACATCACACCGTAAAGTTCCAACGCGGAATTTTTCATCTGATTTTTGTGATACGCCTCTATGAGCTTCCCGGCGTCTTCCCAGTTTCCAGAGTCAATGAATCCGCGCACCTCACCTGCCAGCGCCTCGCTTAGATTCTCCCATTCCTCCTCATAGACGAATGAAAATCCATCCTCCTCCGTGAAAAATTCCGGATATGTCTCAAGTGCAATCTTACGGTTTTTATCGTAATAATTCAGCTTTGCAAAACTGCTGTCATGAATCACCCACGGCGTCTTCTGATAGGGAACTACGATATGATATCCGGCTTTTCGCATCTCAAAAGACTGCGATACATCGTAAAAGTCAAAATTCACAAACAAATCTTCCCGCCACGCTATATCGTACTGGGTTGCCATCAAAAGTCCGTCCACCGCATCCACTGGGCAGTCTGCCTGCTGCGCCGGGTCACAGATAAGCTGATAGGCAAAATCCGGCTCCCTGCAGTCCACGGTGCCCTCGTTCCAGGCAAGATAGGCAACTCCGGTTTTGGGCATCCCACAGCCGCCAACCATTCCAATCATGCCGACATCCGGTGCACTGCGAAACCGCTCTAACAGATAAAAAATAAACTTCGGTTCTTTGATAAACACATCATGGTGCAGATATACTTTATATTTAGCATCACTGCTCTGCATCCCGGCATTGTATCCTGCACACATCGACGGCGCATCCTCAATACCAATGACATCCCGCTCGAATCCTTCCGGCAGAAGCAGCCTATTTATGTAATAGCAGCACTCGTTAAAATATAATTGATTATTTGTGCATATGATAAATGCAATTTTGTTGTCATTCATACCTGTTTTTACTCTCTAACTAACTGTTCTGCGGATGGGATGTTACATCTGTCTTCCGGTGCATTACACCATTCACATGCAGCACATGACTGGACTTTGTAAAATTTTTCTAATTTTATGTGCATCTCATCCCATGAATGTATCTCATCAAATCGAATCACCTCATCCCCCTTTGAATATAAAACGCCCATATTTTCTAAGGCATAGATTCTCGGGCAATGATACAGATTTCCCTCATAAATACCAGCGCAGTCCTGCACAAAACAAGTCTTAAACCATCTTTCTCTTTCACCTTCACTAAGTTCTACCCGTTCTTCTGGTGTCCCAAGGTCTGTCCAATCCATTGTAGTATCATAATAACTGCAGTTGTTATCTTTCAGAAATTTGATAAATTCATCATATGTCTTTGCTTGTCTGTCTTCCAATTTATCTTTATAATTGCTTACCAATATCAGAATATTCGGATTACATAATATTTTCTGCAGCTTTTCATCCGGATAAACAGTACCATTTGTGACAATGCGGATAAAACCTATCTTTCCCTCTGCCTGATACGCAAGCATCTCTGTCAGAATATCTGCAAAATCCGGATTTAAAAAAGCCTCCCCTCCAAATGGCGATATAATATGTATATAGTCAACCCACTCAAATATCTTCTCAAACCACTGATGTACCTCTTCTTTAGAAAACATTTTCCGCTTCTTTAGATAAGGCATCCACTGGGTACACGCCTTACAGTTCAGACTACACACCTGCGCCACTGAAAAGTCCATAAACGCAATTACATTTTTGTTCTCAAACTTTGCACTGAGTTCCTCATACAAATCTGTCGCTAACGGAATTCTATGAAAATATCTTTTTTCAATCTCAAGCATCTGTTTCTGTAAAATATGTTCCCAAAAATGTTTAAAATATACTAATTCTTCTGTTTCCAACGCTTCTCCTCCCTCGCTTTTCGTCTATCCTTAAAACAATAAATAAGCATTGTCATTTTAAAAAATATATATTATTCTAGCTATTGTAACGAAACTTTCTGTCCGTTTTTTTCAACTATGGAGACTGAACATGAACGAAATCATTATTTTTTATCATACATTTTATGAAGAGCTGCTAAAAAACTCCATCCGGCACAATATCAAGCACGTTACATGGGTTCCCACCGATTCTTCCTGTGATGCCACTGATTACATCAAAAACAACCTTCCTCCGTTTACCGCATCTAACCCCACAATCTGTTTCATGCTTCCAAGCTTTCACACACAGACGACAATCCTTCAGCTTTTATCTGTTTTAAACATTCATGCCTGCCAGATATTAGACCTCTATCAGCTTTATCTGAGCAAAGTTCCTCTCCTTCACTATGAAAGAATCATCGGGAACTGCTGTGAGCCGCTTGACGGTATGGTTTTTGGAATTTCCCACGGACAGACAGGTATCATGGAAGAACTCCTGCCAGGGAATGTTTTAAATTTTTGCTCAAGTTCTCAGGACATTTTCTTTAATACCAAAATTCTGTCCTCTCTTGTCGAAGAATATTATGACTTTGTATCGAGTGCACGATATGTGATTTTTGATTTATTTGACTACACCTACTTTAACTATGATGTTCTTTTGTCTAATGAATGTCTGGGGTATCTTGCATATAATGGCTTCTTCTGTGAAGAGCGTAATTCCTCTGCCAAAAAAGCAGACACAGACGCCATCAATCAGCTTTTAGCAGAGCGGTATGCCGCACATTCTAACGCCTCTGCAATGGCAGAATTTCAATCGCTTTTTCCGGATATCTCATGTCCGGATATTGCCGCATATCAGACAGAATATAAGAACTGGTACTGTAAAGAAACGGTTCTGAGTGATTCATCTGTTAAACAGTATCTATCCCCCAGTGCCCCTGTTTTTTCTTCCATCCAGCGCCATATATTTGAGCCGACCATTCAGTTTCAGGTCGCTAACTTCGACCATTTTTGCAAATTATTATGCCGCATCAATCCGGATGTAAAAATCATTGGTCTCTTACTACCCAAATATTATGTCGTAGAGGAAACGGAAAAAGCTGTAAATCAAATCTGGAAGCCATACTTTGAAAGCATTATTTCTTCCTTTCAGCAAAAGTACGCGAACTTTTCCTTTTATGATTTCAAGAATCTTTCTGAAATCTCTCAAAATCAAAATTACTATCAGGATTTATCGCACTTAAACCGCATTGGTGCCTGCCGCATGACAGAAATTATTTCTGAGCTGGTTTCCGAATAACTTTCACCTGATTACCGATTTTTCAATTGACCAATGAGCTGTCTGTATTTTTCAATCAGCTCATTCTGGTCCTCTATGCGCTTTTTTACTGCCGGACTCATAAAGATTTCCGAAACATTATTCCGGTAAATATCCTGCAGAGTCAAGCCGTATCTGTCATGCAGGGCTTTTCTGCACACCTCATCTTCAACCAGCTCTAACAGCCGGTACTGCCCCATCCCATTGCCATAACGGATGCGAAGCAGGGCTTTTTCACATAATATCTCTGCTTCTGTATTTGCGGCTGGATTGCAGAGCTGCTCTGCAAATAATTCTTTAAAAGTTTCTGTAGAAAGTTCCCCTATAAAATGGTCTAACGAATAGTGCTGTTCATTGGTTCTTCTTGCAAATGTTTCTGCGTTTTCACTGCTTAAATTTTTCTTCTCGTCCTCAAATCTGCGATATAGTGTCAGATTTTCCTCTATAATTGAAACCGGCGCACAGGCTAAGATGCGAAGCCACAGGTCGTAGTCCTGCAACTGTACAAGTCCATAACGATACCCTCCTACTTTCTTAAGGATATCCATCCGCATCAAAGCGCTCGGAGCACAAAAATAATTACCGCCGGTTATCAGCTTCTGAACCCACTCTTTTCTGGTGCAATTTAACGAATGAAATCTGTCTGACAAATCCTGATATTTTTCGTTTACCTTCTTTTGTTTTCCGTCAATGATGTCTGCCCATGTAAAACAACAGCCACACTCTGTGTGCTGTTCCATATAATGCACCTGTTTTTGCAGCTTATCCGCAAGCCAGATATCATCATGTCCAATCAGCGCACCATACTTTCCGTTTGCCTCTTTAAATGCCACGTTTCCCGCATTACAGATATTTTGGTTCTCCGTCAGTGGAATAAATTTTATTCTGCCATCCTGAAATTCCCGAATCAGCTCCGGCGTTTCATCTTTTGATGCATCATCAACGATAATCAGCTCAAAGTTTTGATATGTCTGGTTTAATATGCTTTCAATCGTTTCTTTTATATGGGCAGCTCCGTTGTAAGAACAAAGCATCACACTTACCAATGGTTCCACGTCTCATCTCTCCTGTCATCACTCACTAAAGTTTGCATGCCACGCAGGATACTCGTCTTTTTTTAAGGCATACCACAAGATATCCTTAAATTCTCCCTGTACACACAAATGCTGTTCAAAGCATCCCTCAAACCGCAGCTTCATCTTCTCATAGAATTTCACGGCTCTTTCATTATCTTTTCTGACATACAGATATACTTTCTGCAATTCCAGTGTTTCAAACGCATATGACATGATTTCTGCCATCGCTGCTGATGCAATTCCTTTTCCCATATACTCTGTGCACAAGGCAATGGCAAACTCTGCATTGCTGTTCTTGTGGTCAACGTTTTTCAGACTGACCGTTCCCATGTACCGTTCATCTGCATCTGTAACTGCAAAATGTAAATTACTTTCATCCGTCCAGCTATTTTCTATAAACACCCTACAGCGTTCCAATGTCTGCTCTTCTGGATTATACTGCATATTTTTATAAATATCAGGATTCTTCATCCAGGCGAGCATCGGTTCTGCGTCTTCTGTTTTTAATTTTCTGAGTTTTATTTTCTTATTCCAATCCATTCTAAGTCACAACCCTTTTTTCTAACTAGCATAATGTGCATAGCGTCTGCATCTGCCTGCAAATCATCTCCGCACACGCTGTGTAGTCATGATTCTGTATATATTGTGTCATCTCATCTCTATTCTGATGTTCTGATACAAATGTTGCGATGGATAATCCCAAAATCTGTTTCTTTTCGTGTGGCTCCTCTTCGTGGTAAATATAATTGGGTTCTCTGTACTCGTGAGATGTCAGCAATTCGCGCACGATTTTTTCCCATACATGATAATACATCTCCGCTCCACCCGGCATACTGTTGCATATATCTCTGATATACAGCATAATTTCATAATTGAAGGTTTTCAATTCGTCATACGTAGTATTGCTGTCATCTACCATTGCCAACAGCTGTTCCACACTTTTTCTTCTCTGTAATTCCTTTTCCGAATCTATCCCCTGCTCGTACTTTCTTATGCTCTGTTTCAGCTCTGTAATTTCCGTATTCTTTTCCCATATTTTTTTCATCAGGAAATGGCGTTCCTCATCACAGGAATACGCTTTTTCTGTGTCCGAAATTTTTATATTCAACATTTCTTTTACTTCATCATTGAAAAACGCTGAATTCTCACTAAGCATTTCTGTATATGTTGGCACATTCAATACTTCAGGAATCAATCCAAACCCATAAAGCGGATACTGTAAAGAACACGACGCAATCCCACATTCACATCCAATCGGACTACACTCAATCGGCTGATTTATGTTCTCAAAAAAATTAGCCTCTGCCCGAACGTTATGGCATTTTGATAACAGCCCCGACTTCATTTCCACTACGAAACTCCATTTCCCTGCATAACAGAAAATGTCTCTTACATCAACATCCAAAAATCTCACTGCCTCTTCAAACAGACGCGATTTCATTTTTCCATTTATGGATTTTACAAATTCCGGCGTACATGCTGGACTTGTAACAGCTCCGGCTCCATTCAGAAAGTCTTCCGGCTTATCCGCTGTAACACACGGCGTGCACGGTGGCAACGCTCCTAATTCCCGCATGCACACTTCGCGTATTTCATCTAATACCGGCATATACTCCTCGCAAATCACCAAAAACGGATAAGAGGATGCTCCTGCTGCAATTATCTTTCTGATATTTGCAAAGTAGCTTTCAACCTTATTTAACCGTTTGAGTTCCATATAGTGCAAAGAACACTTTACGATTAACCGTTTTAAGTCTTCTTTCGGACTCTCTAAAAGCTCCTCAATTCTCTCATCAATCGTATTATTGGTGACAATCTCGACTACATGTCCCTGATGCAGTAATCCTTTTACAAACGGTACAACTTCCGGTGGAATTAATGTTTCTCCTTCACCGATCACTGTAATATATGCAATTCCGCCCAAACGTTCCGGTGCAAACGCCGCAATCATATGTTCAACCGAATATTGAAATTGCGCTTTGATTCCATGCGAATTTTTCAGACATTCTGTGATATAGCAGTAGCTGCATCTGAGATTACAGATATTTCCCGGCACATACACGGTAATTGCCTTTTTTATCTTCGTTTTATCCATTTTTCTTCCTCGCTAGGCATGCATTGTTATGCCGCTGTATTCTTCTAATTTTACCAGTAAATGTTTAAACCGGTATCTGCTGTCAATGACTTCCTGACACTGTAATACAATCTCTTTTCTCCTGTCCTCATCTCTCAGAAGCTGTGTGCATATCTCATATGCCTCACTGGGGGAATTGTATACAGGAATCGGTATGTTCCCGAACAGCCGGTCAAAATCCGCATGATAATCAGTGACAAGACAGGCATTACTTGCCATAATATCCATTACACGCCACGGGAATCCGCTTGTTGCCTGCACATGGGATACATTAATGCCAATTTTAGAGCAGTTATAAATTTCCTGATTATGCGCTATAGAATATACTTTTTTCTTAATATACGACATATTAAGTTTCGAATCAAAATAATAAGTATTTCCCCAATTCTCAGTGCCGTATAACTGTAAGCCCAAATCTGCTACTAACGATAATACCTTCACCCGCTTTTCTCTGCTAAGAAGCTGTAACAGCTCCGGCAAATTCAAATTCCGCGCTACCAGTTCCGAGGTAATATTGCACTTATACACCAGTTCTGTGGGCGTTATCTGTGGATTTTTCTGTAACTCCTTCAGACAGTTTTGCATCATATTCCGTTCTTCTTCGGAAGGATTCTGGTCAACAAAAGACTTTAGGACATGGTTTTCTCTAACCATAAACAAACTTCCAATAAAAGAAACATTCGCCACCTGTTCTACCCGTTCATCTGCGTAAATTTCCGTAAATAACGGTGCATAAAAAATACGGTTTTCGCTGACGCCATAATCCTCTTTTAAGATTTTTCTGCTGTCTTCCTGAATAATAAAATATAAATATCGGTCCGGATGCTGGCGGATATCTTCTTTGTTGGAAAAATAACGCGGACTATCCACTTCATATATCACAATCGGACAATCCACAACATTTGCCAAATCATAAAAACAATTGTTAAACACAAAACAAATATCCGGTGCAAAATCGCAAATTGCACGTTTTGTTTCTGCATCCATTTCTCCAAAATCAACACCAAATAAATCGTGTGAAAACAGAGCAATTTCATTCCCCGCACGGTCTAATCCCTGCACAAATGATTCATAAAAAACCGGCATTGCATTCGGGTTTTCATCATCTTTCATGCAATTATAAAATGCCACCAGTATTCTCGCCATTTCGCTCCATGCCAGCCTTTCTTAAAACTCATTCACGCACGCAATTACCCTGTTTATCTCATCTTGCGTCATTCCCGGATATAACGGCAGGCTCACTTCCTCTGCGCAGATTCGTCTTGTCACAGGATAGTGTTCTACCTGTCCCTTCCACTCCTGATATGCTTCCTGTTCCATGATAGGGGTCGGATAGTGAATATTAGTCATGATTCCACTGTTCTTTAAATGCTCCACAAACTTTTCGCGTTCTTTTACAAGCACCGCATAAATATGAAATACGTGCTCCTGTGAGTCATCCGGCATCTGCGGTAACACTACTTTTTCATTCACGATTCCTGCCGCATAACTTTCTGCAATCTTGCGCCGTTCTTTGTTCCACTTGTCAAGATATGGCAGCTTCACCGTCAAAAAAGCCGCCTGTAATTCATCCAGTCTGGAATTGCAGCCTTTATACACATGACAGTATTTCTGATAGGAACCATAATTGCCGTATGCGCGCACTCTTGCCGCCAGCTCTTCATCATCGGTCACAACTGCGCCCGCATCTCCGAGTGCGCCAAGATTCTTGCCCGGATAAAAGCTGAATGCAGCCGCATCTCCGAGTTTTCCGACCTTTTCTCCGCGGACAGATGCCCCATGTGCCTGAGCCGCATCCTCAATTATTTTAATTCCATATTTTTTTGAAAGCGCTCTTATCGGCGCTACATCAACTGCACGTCCATATAAATGAACTACAATAACCGCTTTTGTTCTATCCGTAATCTTTTCTTCAATCGCTGATAAATCAATGGTATAAGTTTCACTGTCTGCATCCACAAATACCGGTGTTGCGTCCACATATGTAATTGCAAGTACCGTTGCAATAAATGTATTTGCCGGAACAATCACTTCATCCCCGGCTCCAATTCCGTATGCAAGCAGAATCAGCCGGATTGCATCCAGTCCGTTTCCCGTTCCCACGCATGCCTTCGCGCCACAATATGCTGCAAACTTCTGCTCAAATGTATGGTCTGCTTCCCCTCCGATAAACCACTGCCTGTCCATCACTTCCCTGTAAGCGCAGTCTAACTCGTTTTGTATCGGCTCATGAATCTTTTTCAAATCAAGATAAGGTATTTCATGCATTTTCAGGTTCCTCTTTCATCATCTTTAAGAAGGTATCATAATCCCGGATGTAATCTTCTTCCTTATACACCTCTGACGCTAAAACCATCAGAACAGCATCCGGCGAAAAGTCATACATCTCTCTCCACATATTATTTGGTATATACAATCCTTCATATGGCTTCTCAAGAGAAACAATTTTCTTTTCTCTTCCATTATCCAGACGAATCTTACAGGAACCATGAATACAAATCAGAATTTGCTCAAGTGACTTATGTGCATGATAGCCCCTGGTTACTCCCGGTTTTGTGTCATACATATAATAAACACGTTTTATTTCAAATGGGATATCGTTATATTCTTCCAATGCCACCAACATTCCGCGGTCATCCCCATGCTGCTGGAACGCATATTTAATAATCTGCATCGCAATCCTCCCTGCTCATCTCACAGTATTTTTTGCCAGAATCAGTCTTCTGTAACCATTATATACTATATTGACTTTCATTACAAAAATTTTGTTTGTCTTGTCAGACACTCCCCGGATACATTTTTTCAAGTCTCTCCCGGAATGTAAAATCCCTCTTCACGCGCTCAAATCCCGCAAGCGCAATCCGTTTTCTCTCATCCTCGTGTTCTAAGTAATATTTTGCCTGATAAAACAAGTCCTCTATATTCTCATATACGACTAACTCTTTTCCGACGTTAAAATACTCAAAAAGTTCTTCCTGATAATTAGAGAGCACAAATCCGCCGCAGCCAAGCACGTCAATGACACGAAGCGGTATTCCGGTACGGATGGTCTTGAGCGAAATATTCAGGTTGATTTTACTCTGGGAAAACGCAAGCGGCATCTGGGAATAATAGTCCGCATATCCACGGTATCGCACTTTTCCCAACCGCTTATCCACATCCGTGGAGTACAAATCCACCGGATAATGTGCAGATAAAAGTGCTAATGCCATATAACGTTCCCGCCCGGTCGTCTCACAAGCAAGCATAAATTCAAGCTCTCTTCTGCCCATCGAGAAGCCGTCCGTTGCCACCTTTGCATAATCGGCATTCATCTGTGCTAGTAGTTCATCGGTAATGAGTTCCGGTATCAGATAACCCCCGTACACCTTGCCCTGCGCATTTACAATTCCTTCCAGATACCCCTTTGTATAGCCCTGTAACGGTGCCGTAAAGTATGCGTACTCTGTCTGATAAAGTTTTCCCACTAAAGAGATATCCGTCCGATATTCTTCTTTTTCCCGTTTCGATGCATTAATACGAAAGACCTCCGTATCCACCGCAAGCGGCAAATGCATCGCATTGACTCCATTTTTGTGGTGTTCCTCTGCCTGTCCCCTGTCAAAAAAGAAAATCCGGTTGCAGGAATTTTTAAGGCTCTCTAAGTTTCGGATATGAAGCGGTGAATCATAGACCCACGCCGTGTATACAATTCCAAGTTCCTCACACAGCATCGAAATGAGCGGTGAAAAATTGACCGACAGCACGTCCGTATAAGCTCCCGCCTTTAAATAAGCCTGGAACTGTTCTAAAAAAGCATCATCCTTTTCCCAGTCGTTAAACTGATAAAAAAATGTGTCATACGGGATTTCCAGCTCCTTCAAGCCCCGCTCAATTCCCTTATTCATAAAAGAATGCCACTCAAAAAACAATAGTTTCATACCTGGAATCTTATGATCTGTCACCGTATTCCCCTTTCATCATCCGGTATTTCATCTCTGCTAATTTCCAGTCTGTCTCGTTATCGATATCCTGCACCTCAAGCTCCGATACGATATATGGAATGATTCCGGTGTCAATCTGTCCTCTGACGTTTCTGTATTTTTCTACATCATAGCAGTAAAACTGTCCGCAGTCATGATACATCGTCTCTAAATCCTGTGAGCGGCTGTTGCGGTACTGCGGATAGCAAAACTCAAGAAATTCACCTTTTTTTACAACACCACGCTGCGGTGGAAAGGAAAATGCCACAACCGGCATCAGCATCGTCCCCTGCTTCTCCTGTAACAAAGACATTCCGTCCTTTAATTTCTGTGCAGTCACAAACGGAGCGGTCGGATAGATGCACGCTGCATAGGTAAACTTTTCCCCGCGCTTTTCGTATTCCTCGAACACCTCCATCAGCACATCCGCTGTCGTTGCAAAATCTCCCGCTGTACGCTCACTCCGCAAAAAAGGCACCTCTGCGCCATAATCTTTTGCAATCTGCGCGATTTCCTCATCATCGGTCGACACCATGACCGTGTCAAAGCATCCCGCCTCAAGTGCCGCCTCAATCGAATATGCCATAATCGGCTTTCCGCAAAAGTCCTTGATATTCTTTCGTGGAATCCGCTTGCTTCCTCCCCGTGCTGTGATAACCGCCAGGCTTTTCTGATTCATTTTTACTCCTCCGTCCCGTAACCCAAAGCTGTTTTATATAAGCAAAAAACTGCCACATTAGTATATGCTCTAACATGACAGTTTCAGATTTCTATTTTACTACTTTTGCAACAATCTCTCCCAGATTCTCAAATACCGGAATCACGTTCTCAAACTCTGCTGCCATTGCGGCATCGTCCTTTGCCTTGATTGCCTCTGCCAATGCGGAAACTGCCTTATTAAATGCTTCTTTATCAAGGCGTTCCTCTCCGTCATTGATTACTTCCATGGTCCCGTTTACCACCTGGATTTCCCAGTTGATAGCATCTACGATAGATTTTAAAAATTTATCGGTATCATCCAGACGCTTGCCGGATAATTCTTTCACAATAATGTGCATATTCTTTACAAGACGTTCATTGAACTCCAAAAGCACCTCCAGTGCCTCAATCTGCTCTTTTCTGTTATCTTCCATGATTTTCCCCTGCCAACAATAGCGATGCCATCTGGCGTTCCTTTCTTTTCACATTCTGGCTATTATATCGGCATAAAGTGTCCTTTTCCTTAGTTCAATCCCAAAAGCCGTTACAATTTATTCACAGTCCCCGATTGTCACCAGAAGATAGCCCTGTCCGCAGATGTCCTCCATTCCAAGCTGTCTGCTCTCTAACAGCCACAGCTGCAATGCTCTTCTTAAATAATGCTCCTCCGGCAGAAATGCCAGTGCATGTTCTGCGCCAATCGTATATTCTCTCACATTATGGATTCCAGCCTGTTCAAATTCGCTCCCAAGACTGTACTGCGGCAGTTCTAACCCATATGACCAGACACCCTGCTGCTCCATCATTGCTTTTCCGGTGCGGTATGCAATACTTGCCGCATTTGGAATCATGGAAATCATATGTTTCGTATAATGGCTCCAGTTCTTTAACAGAGCAATTCGCTCCTCTGTATGAAAATGTTCCAGAAGCCCGCACTGATAGATATAGTCAAATTCTTTCTCCGCAAACGGAAGCGGTTTTGTCGCATCTGCACAGACCACGTTCATTCCAAGATTTAAGCGGCTGTTTACCACGTTGACCAGTTCCACACATTCCTTTGAGAAATCGAGTGCTGTCACCTTTCTTCCGTGCTTTTGCAGATATGCTGCGCTCTGTCCGGAGCCGCAGCCGACCTCGCACAGTTTGTCTCCCTCTGCAGAAATTTTTAACAGCTCCTCAGTCCAGCAGAATACCTGCTCCGTCAGAATCCCGTTGATGACCTGTTCCGCCTGCTCTTTGTTATAAAGTTCTTCCCATTGTTCTTCATCCAGACGCTTTTCGTATTTTTCCATCGTATTCATATTACCTCCCATTTTTATCCAGTGTCTCTAGCAGCTCTAAAAATTCTTTTGCCCGCACATCCCAGGTATGAAACTGCTTTGTTTTCTTCCTTCCGCTCTCTGCAATCCGCAGCTGCTCTGCCTCATCAGAAAGCAGCCGTTTTATCCGTTCCGGCAGCATCTTTCGCTCCGTAAGTCCAAAGCACACCAAGTCTTTTCCGTTTTCGTATCTTCCGGCAAGATATCTGGTATTATCTGTCACAAGCACAGCCCCGGCTAACATAATATTTGCCATCCGCTCGGTAAAACCCGCTTTATGCCAAGACATAATATTTAGCGAAAGCTTCGACTGCTGCCAGATCAAAAGACTCTCCTCCACCGTGACATCCGGGTGGCAAATCAGATTCTCATACGCAGCAAGCGGACTGTTTTTCCAGCTGTCACCAAACACATCTACCGTAAGTCCGCTGTCTAAAAGGGCACGGAGTACCCGGTCCCTGTAATAGTGCATCACGCAGTAAATAACGCGGCGCAGCCCATAAAAGATTTCCACGAACTCATTTTCATCCACGCTTCTGCCATAAAATGCAAGCGTCCTCTTTAACGCCTCCTCCGAGGACAAATCAGGATTTTTCCGCATCACAAGCAAAAACCGGTTTGCAAGGAATCGTTCCTTTCGCTCCATCTGATGAATCAGCAAAATCTCATTCCGGTAACTTCCATAGGTGCCTACAAATGTCAAATCATATTTCCGGGAAACTTTTTCCTGACACGCAGACTCGATTCCGGCAGGTGGAAATAACACTGCATTTTTCCTGAAATACTTCTGCACAAATGCCACGTAATCCGTATCATGCGTGAGCACATAAAAATCCGGATACTGGTGTTCCAAATGCTTTTTCATCCACACCGGATGGTCAAAAATAAAGTTAAATTTCGGTCCGTAAATCGTCTCGTGCAGATAGTGAATCTCATCCTTCATCTTCACGGAAAACAGATAACTCTGCACGCCGATAACTGCCTTAAAGTGCCGGTTGCGGTACTGCAAAAGCTCCTCTAACGGCTGATTTGCCATGTCATACCAGATAATCTGCACTCCCGCTCTCTCCAGTGCCGCCCCGAATTGTTCCGCAAACACGGTCAGCACATTATGGCACACATCATCTCCCTTATAAATCAACACAGGCTCTGTCGGTGCGTCAAGTTCATAAAACAGCTCTGTATGACCTATCATTGCCTCTAAAAAGCCAACCGTCTGCTCATAATGTCCCTGGCTTTCTGCCTCCTCAAGCACAAATGCTACCGCCATCTCAAATACCTGATTTTCCCGTAATACCGGACTGTATTTCCCGATGATGTAACAGTCTGTCTTCCAGCCGTCTGTCATCTCTTCTGCAGTATCATCCGTCAAAAGTTCCAGCCCTGCTTCCCCGGACGGCTCCTCTGTCAGTTCAAACGGTGTCCTCTGTGCAATCCGAAGTAACAGCTCATACTTTTTTTTCGCCGGAAGCCGGTCATTTCTGCCCCCTGCCAAAAGCAGCAGTTCTTTTGGAATCAGAATATCTCCCTCGCAGATTGTCTCGTCTAACAAAAGCTCCAAAAACGATATTCCCTCTGCCGCCTGTCTTAAAACCCGTTTCATAATCTCTCCCTTACAATGTTCCCATATTGTTTTTTATATCGGTCACATTGATTTTCTTCTTTAATGTCCTAAAATCCGTTTACATTTCCGCACTTTTCTCCGATATATATTGATATGCACTTTATACTTTTATCTACAGGAGATTTTTCATGAAACTGATTTTATTTGGAGATATTCCAAACTGGAATAGAAGCATACAGTTACTTCAGACTTACCGTCCGGATATCTTTATTGCCGGACTCTCAAGTATTTCCCTTGGGCAGTTTGCATCCTCTTCCGTCACCTATACGCCGGAGGAAACCGCAGCCCTCTACCAGTCACACCAGATTGATGGCGTCATCAATATTCAGGGGGAAAATCCTTACTACTTCCGTCTGTTAGAAGAGCTTGGCATTAAGGACATCTATGTCATTCCGCATACCCTCTGCCAAAGGCTTGAGCTTTCCGAATCCATCGACGGTGATGCCATCCTTTACCCTTACAAAGAAGTGCTCCCGGAGCTGATGCAGATTGAATTTCACCTTGCCGACCACTGTAACTTAAACTGCAAGGGATGCAGCCATTTTTCCAACCTCGTGCCACAGCCCATCTTTCCGGACAAAGAACAGTTTGTGCGTGACCTTCATCAGCTCGCCGGCTATTTCTCGCAGATTCATGACTTTTATCTGCTCGGAGGCGAACCGTTATTAAACCCGGAAATTGGTGTCTATATCCGGACAGTCCGGGAAGCGTTTCCCTATACAAATGTGATTATCGTCACAAACGGTCTGCTTCTTCTCACCTTAAAGGAAGAGGTCATTCAGACGATTAAGGAAAACCGCGTGCACATCAGCATCTCGGACTACGCCTGCCTTGACCGTGATAAAATTATCTCTTTTATTCAGGCACATGCCCTCTCCGCTGATTTGCGTGAGGGAAAAGAGTGTTTTTCCAAGTATTTAAATCCACGTGGCGACTCCGATAAGGAACAGGTTTTTTCAAACTGCATCCGCAGGAACTGTACGTTCCTCGCAAAAGGAAAAATGGCGGCTTGCTGCCAGCCTTTCGTCGTTCACTATTTTAACGACTATTTCCACGAGAATCTTCCGGAGGAAGAAGGCATCGACCTGTACGAGCCGGGACTCACCGGCTGGGAAATCCAGAAGCGCCTGATTACGCCGATGGAATCCTGCCGCTATTGCAGTGCAGATGTTCCGTTTGACTGGGCAATGTCAAAGGCTCCTTACTCCAAGGATGACTGGTGCGTAAATTAGTGTTTACATCTGCAGTACTTTTTCTAACAGCTCTACAATCTGTTCCGTGGCACCAAGCCGTTCGGCGTCCCGTAAAATAATTTCTACTCTGTGATTAAAGGTATCGGTCGCAAGATAGTCTGCCTTGTACTTTGCAAGCAGCAGACAGCTTGCAATCAGATACTGTCCACTGTCTCCGCCCGACACTCCCGAAACTGAGTAGCTGGCATCAAGATATATTTCATCCAGAAAAACTGCCTGATATTTTTGGGCAATCCGCAAGGCAAAATCATAGTCCTCCAGACACCGTAACGATTCATCAAGTCCTCCGACTGTCTCAACACATTCCTTTTTTAACAGCATGGTCGGAATTCCGACCAGATTGTCCCACAAAAGCTGTGCATAGATATCCCCGCTTTTCTTTTCAGGCGGTATTTTTTCATCCGGAAGCACCATGCCTCTCCCCTCCCCAAGGTCGTAGCGGAACTTGTGATAAACCATTCCCACATTTGTCCCGGCATTACACAGCGCATCCATCTGCGCTTTTAATTTTCCCGGACGCCACAGGTCATCGCTATCCTCAAATGCCAGATAATCGTAGCGTGCCAGCTTCATTCCGCAGTTTCTTGCTTTCGACTGTCCTCCGTTTTCCGGCATCCTATGATAACGAATCCGGCTGTCCCTATATGAGGTGACCACCTTTTCTGTTTCATCCGCAGAACCGTCGTCCACGACAATCAGCTCAAAGTTTTCATAGGTCTGTGCAAGTACGCTTTCAATTGCTTTTCCGACCCGGGCTGACCGGTTGTAGGTCGGCAGTATGATGCTGACCGGCTCTGTCTGTCTCATAATAGATTTCCTCTAATCCTGTTTTCTCAATTCCTTAAAGCGGTCAATTTGCATTTCGGCCTTATAATCCTCAAATAATTTTCTGCAATCGTACTGTGGCTCATAGCCAAGCTCTTTTTTCGCATTCTCGACATCCATCAGAAATCCTCCTGATGCCGGCAAATCTGGTCTGTATACAATCTGAGATGGATGCTCCTTTGGTGAAAATACTTCAATAATTGTCTCAATCTGCTCTTTTAACGTCACCGGAACTCCGGTACCCACATTGTAAAAACCTTCTTCACGGTCCGCTTCTACTGCTTTGCAAAGCATCTGAGCACAATCATAAACATGCACCATATCTTTAGAATAGTCTGGATTTCCCCACAGTTCAATTGGTTCTCCCTTCATAGCAAGTTCAATCATGCGGTATACCGGGCGTAATGTTTTCTTCCCATTCGGGAAATAATAGTGGTACGGGCTATAACTGTAGATTGTTGGAAAACGGAAGACAAATTTTTTCAAGCCATATTCCTGATGGTAATGCTCTAACAGCTCAATCGCTGTATTTTTCGTAATGACATAGACTGCATGGTCTCCCTTATAACTGAAATTATATGGCAAATCCGGCTTTAAAACTGTGCCATCCGTTGCAAAAAGTGAAATATCAAATACTGTCGTGGAAAACAATATCCGGTCTGCATGAACGCGCCTGCAATACTCCAGCACATGGTATGTTCCAATTATATTTGTATTAATATAGCTTTCCGGATTGTATTCCTCCATATAAGAAGGAATCACTGCCGCCAGATAAATTACCGCGTATACATCCTCTTTCGGAAGTTTTTCAAATTCTTCCGCCTGTGTAATATCTACAGAATAATATGGAATTCCCTGTTTTTCAAAGAAGTCTGTCTTTCTTTTTCCGGATGCAATTACCTCATATTCTTCTGGATTAAAATATTCTCTCGCATATTTCAAAACATAAGAACCAACATTTCCCGTAGCCCCAAAAATAATTATTTTTTTCATTCTACCTTTCCTCCAGTTCTTTTACCGCCGCTATTACTTCGTCCATATCATTCTCTGTATATCTCTGATCACAGGGAAGCGGTACCATATTTTTACTAAAATTATATTCGGCTGTATCTATGTCACAATCTTCTAACACATTCTGCCATAAAACCGGTACAAAAATCTTGCGTTCAATTAATTTTTTGCGAAGTTTTTCCCCATCTGCGCAAAAATAAGGATATAAATAAGCACCTGTCATATTCTTTACAGTCAAAAGATTATTTTCACCCAACCCGGCATCTAATCTCTTTGCATTACTGGTACGCGTCTGTTCTACTCTTTCATAATCAATGCTTCGTAAGATGTTATGTGTCAGTGCAGACATCGCCGATAACCCCTGCTTGTCCATCCACGCTTCATTTTCCCTGTAATTCTGATAGAACTTCTCTGCACCACACTCATATCTTCCAAGCAAAAATTCCATCCTGTCATAAGAGAAATCCGCCTGCAATGTAAAGTCCGCCTGCGCATCCGTATATAGATACGCACCGTCCGGCACCCCGAAAAATTTCCGACAGGTGTAAATTGTATCCACCCCCTCTATTGGTCCACAGAAAAAGTCCTGTGCATTATCTACAATGACTCTTTTATGTCCAGCCAGCAATTTTTCGAGGTAGTTCTTCTCAAGCTGCCCATAGTAATTAATAAGATATAAAAACACCTCCTCCTCAAGCTGCTCATCCTGATAAGGTTTCTCAAGCGCCTTCACCTCATACCACTGTATCTGTACACCCTCTCTCCTGCAGACCTCTTCAATTACCTGGCACTGCAGACGTGGCAGCATTATTTTTCGTATCTGCCTCGCACGAATCAGGTATCTCAGGCAATTTCTTCCACTGTTTAATGCCAGACATCCTGTATGATATTCATTTCCCTTATAATGCTCTATTTCGATATATCCGCCAAATTCTCTCATTCTTCTTCCTGCACCAGTGTATAGTTCTGTAACTGTTTCTGAACCTCTTCTTTGCTGTTAAACATTAACACATCCACTATGGAAAGCCCCTGGACAAATTTATCCCCAAACTGCTGATATTTTATTTCCCCTGTTTTTAAAAATTTAAGCGTAATCCCATTCTTTCTAAAGTCAGAAAAAGAATAAAGTTCCTGCCCCCCAATTGCGTTATAGTAGGTGTCTGCCTGCAATAACTTACAAATTTCTAATACCTTCTCCTGCCCTCGTTTGCTACAGTTCTTTTTTAAATCAGACGACAAAATAAGTTCCGATTTCATTTCCAGATAATCATGAATCTCACGGATAGAATCTGCCAAATACAATGCAAGTGATTCTTCTGGGTTTCGGATTATCCGCTCTAATATTGGAAATATCTCATGAAAATAGGGTGCTTTTCCATAAGCATTTTCAAGCATCCTTAAGTTTTTATTTTCAAGCGCTATCTCATGATGGACCATTATCTCATTAATCTTTTTAAAAGAACTCGCTCCAAGCATTGGCACATTTATATATTTTGCCTCTCCTCCAAGCAGTATCCGGTTTCTATAAATCCAACCACCCTTAATAAAATTAACATCATCATAAACTACATATCGGTCTACCGCATTCATAAGCTGCCAATATCCAATATACGGAACAAAATACGGCTGCATAATTCCAACTATCATCGCATTCCCTATCCTTCTCTTTGTATCTCAAGAACCGCCTTAGAAATCATATCGACCTGTTCTATCCGCAGGTCGGCGTACAACGGTAAAACAAGAATTCTGTTAGAATAATCTCTCGCACGTTCCAAATCATTCTTTTTGTATTTGTTCCTAAAGCAGGCAGCATCTGCAGTAATCGGATAAAAATATTTTCTTGAAAAAATATTCTTCTGACGCAAACCTGCATATACCTTATTGCGCAATTCCGCTGTTTCAAACAATACTGGCATATATGCATAATTCGGTTCTACGCCTTCCTGATACTGATTGAGCCGAAGCTTCGTCTCTCCCGAAAAGTTTTCACAATAACGTTCCACAACCCTTTTTCTAGCCTCAATGTTCTGCTGCAAATATTTTAAATTGCACAGTCCCATTGCTGCCTGAAATTCATTCATCTTAGCGTTTGCCCCTACAGAAACGATTAATTCTTCATTTCGTATTCCAAAATTTTTCAGATTATACAGCTTTTCATACTGTTCTCTTGTTTTCGCACAAACACAGCCCCCTTCAATTGTGTGGAATACTTTTGTTGCATGAAAACTAAACGTCGATAAATCGCCAAAACTTCCGACTCCTTTTCCCTGATAAGATTCTCCAAAGGCATGTGCAGCGTCATAAATAACTTTCAAATCATACTTGTACGCAATCCGCTCAATCTCATCTACATTACAAATATTTCCATATACATGCACAGGTACAATTGCAACCGTATGCTCCGTGATAAGTTCCTCAATCTTACTCTCATCAATTGTATAATCTTCCTTCACATCACAAAACACCGGTACAAGTCCATTTCGGATAATCGCATGAGTGGTAGAAATAAAGGTAAATGGTGTGGTAATTACTTCCCCCCCCTTCGGAAGATTTAATGATTGAAGCGCTAATTCAAGTGCCATGTGCCCATTTACTGTCAACGATATCTCCGGCACTTTTAAATAAGTTCTTAATTCATTTTCCAGACATTTATGATAATCCCCCATATTGGTCAGCCAGTGACTTTCCCAAAGTGGCTTTATCATTTCCATGTATTCCTCAAACGGAGGCATTGAACTTTGTGTTACAAGTATTTTCTCATCCATCTTTCTTCCTCTGTTCCCTCTAATTTTCTCTGCTGCGCTCGGTTTTTACAATATATTCCTGTAATTCTTTGCAGAAACTTCTGATATTTCCGAGACTGTCTACTCCATAGATAGCTGCCGCACTCTTTCTGCAATTCTCTCTCTGTTCTTCTGCAAATGCAGCATCATGCATGTAGCTGTTTACGATTTCCGGCATATCCCACAACCTTTCGCAGGTAAATGCCTCTCCCACCTGTGCCACATCACAATCTGGCAGAGTCAATACCGGAACATCATTTTCCACCGCATAAAATGCTCCAGTTCCTCCCCCCTGTCTCGGCGGATTTAAAAATAGATTTCCAATCCTCATGATTCCCTTAAAATCATCCACTGCGCCTAAAAAACGGTAATGGTCTGCCTCTTTCGATAACTCATTTTCAAGCTTCGGACAATCCCCGATAAAAACAAACAGCACCTCATTTTGTTCTAAAATTGTTTGAAATACTCTTTTTACTTCCTCGGTCACTTCTGTGTCCAGACGATTACCTGCAACCAGAATTACAAATTTATCCTCCGCAATTCCATAATCTTTTCTATCGACATCGCTTTCCGTGTTTGCATTCAGTTCATCCACACATACCATTTCAAATATTTTCTGGTCTGGTCTGGTCCATTCCAGATATTTTCTATTTTCTTCCTCTGTGCACCGGAAGTATCTCACAATTATAGACTGTGCCGTCTGCGCCGGCTGATTCACACATGCCATCGCACAGACCGTCGTAAAATCCCCACATAACTCTGCCAGAATATTGGAATCTCCAACCGTCAGAATAAATGCCGGGTTATATTCTTTTATATCACATATTGCATTTTTCAATTCCTCAAAATAATTCTCTTCTGTATAATTCAGATGATATCCTTTTATTGGCACTCCCAAAAGCTTTAGTTCAATACTCCCCGTTTCCTCATACGCACATACATCCACCAGAGAATTATACCAGTTCCAATACTCCGAATTTTCAATCTGCCTCATATTTGTGGCATATACATATACTTCATATCCCAGCTTTTGTAACCAGCAATAAATATTTATCATTTTTTGAGTTGGTGCATGAACTTCACCCAGGAGAGGTTCTATCATAAGTATCACTCTGTTTTTGTTCCTCTGTTCAAATGGAATATATTGCAATTCCATTTGAAGTTCCTGTCGAATCTGCGTTACCAAATCTATATAAATACTATTTTGAATAATATAATGGCGTTTTTCATCTGTAACCATCGGAAAACTGAAAACCGCTTTCCAGAGCTGACGGATAGTATTTATTCTGCTCAAAAGTGGTGTATTTTCCTCGATTAACATATTTTCTATAAAATATTCCACTTTTTCATCTCTAAGCGCACTCAGCAGATATGAAAACAGCAGCATCTGAAATTTTCCATTCTGTTTTATAGCTTCCGCAATACCCCCTAAGCAGTCCCACTGGCTCTGCTGATCTAATACGTCATACTGTCTCTTTAATTCCGGTTCCAGTTCACGTAGTTTCATGAAGCCGCCAATTTTCATATGTTCCATTGCATCACAAATCAGTGTCAAAAATTCGTTCAACTTTCTTTCTCCCCTCTGCCACTCTCTCACAGGCTGCCTCTATCTGCTTTATTATCTCTTCTGCGAAGTTGTCAATAGAGACATTTTCTTCTGCAATTCGCTGCCCTTCCGCTGCAATCCGCTCTGCCTCTGTCTTGTCTTCTGACAATGCCCGCAGCTTTTCAATAAGCTCGTCCGGTTTTCTCCAGTCATAATAAACCACTCCTGTTTTCCCCCAGACTTCGCTGACATATTCGCTTGCATCCGTCACACAGACTGCTCCATTCATGCTTCCCATCGCAATCCGTTCATGGCTTCCGTCCTTAAACCACGGCATCACATTTAATACCACTTTGCTGTCCGCCATCACCTCGATTGCTTCTTCGTAGGGAAGCTCCTCTCCAAGAATTTGTAAATGTGCTCTCTCCGTTTCATTTTCTGGAAATTCGCTCCAGTTTCTTCCGCACACCGTAACCGTAATTCCCGCATTTAACAGCGCCCGGATAACCTTGTTTCTTGCATAAATTCTCACGTAAAAATCAATATATTCCCCTGCCGCCTCAAGACATTCCCTTGACAATTCGAGCACTTCCGTCTCGCCATACCGCGTCAGCACAGCTTCCATCGCCTCTTCCAGCGGAATTTCCGTATGTTCCAGAAGAAGCCGGATTGTTTCTTCTGCGATCGTGCGAAGTGCCCCCGTCAGCCCGGGATAACGGCACGCAACGTCTTCTTCCCATCTCACATTGGAAGCTGGAAAAAAAAGCCCGTATTTCCGATCCTGATAAGAAGCATTTGGTTCTGCCAGAAGTTTTTTCGACTTCCAGCCAAAATGGGGGGCAAAAAATGTATTCCGGATTCCATAATATTTCTTTAAAAACGCCATATGCCTGCGGTCCACACAGCCAATCCAGACGTTCTCTTTCTGTTCATATGGAAGAATCCTCGGAAGCAGGTAGCGCGGGTGGTCCACAAACCAGGTCATATGTACTCTTCCATCCGCTTTCTGCAGCTTTGAAAATTCAATTGCCTGACCACAGAAAACAACGTCCCATTCATACCCGCATATTTTTTCATAATCGTCCAGCCGATGCTTTCCCACCAGAAACCCATGTTTCCGTTCCAGGCAGTCCGCCAGCTTCCAGAGCATCTCGTTTAATACATTATACTGATTTGCGGTAAATACAAACAAAACTTTAATTTGTCTGTCCATCGGACGCCTCCCCTAAATGTTTTCTTTATTTCTCCGATAAAATAAATATCAAATTATTTCGCGAGGTGCACATGAAACGAAATCCAATGAATATCGTAATTGCCGTAAACAGACGCTATGTCCGCTACTCTTATATCATGCTTACTTCCCTGCTTTTAAATAATCCAGGTCCGGTTCATGTCTATGTTTTGCACTGCGACCTTACCGCAGAAGATGAGCTTACCTTTAACAGACTTTCGCAGAGTTATCCTGTCACCTTTCACTACTGCAAACTGACAGAAAAGCTGTTGCCGCCGTCCGATGTCCGTGCCTCTAACTCCTGGGGCGTTGAGACTTACTTCCGTCTGGCAATCCTTGATGCACTTCCGGAAAGTGCCGACCGTGCCCTTTATATCGATTCCGATATGATTATAAACCGTTCCCTCGAGGACTTTTACTACTGCGATTTACAGGGAAAACGGCTTGCCGCCTGCCGCGATTTTATCTGTGAAGCCCCCTTTGGTGACTACCGGGATGATACCTTCCGTGACGTAATTCCTGATGGTTTTACTTACTTTAATGCCGGTCTTACCCTGTTTGACCTTTCCGCACTGCGCGGCGAATACAATTTTAACCGCTATATGGACACCGTTCGGGAACTAAACTACAAAATCCAGTTTCCAGACCAGGATCTCTTAAATTACTGCCACAGGAACGATGTACTGTTTTTTGATGCCATGCAGTACAATCTCTACGCAAGGCGCGCCTACACCGATAACGGTCTGCATTACGAGGATGTAAAGCAAAATACAACCGTTGTCCATTATGCCACTGCAAAGCCCTGGCAGGGGAATTTTTTGCACTGCGATATTGAACAGCTCTGGTGGGACTATGCAGCCAAAACACCTTTTTACCATGAAATCATGGAGGAGGCCATGCACGAGATTATGATGGATTCCACCGTCAATACCTATGTCAGTGAATTACAGCAGGAAAATGCCCAGCTCTATCACATTCTTGACCAATATGAGCTTCTTTTGAAGAAATCAGGCATTCTGTAATATTTATACCGATTGAGTGAAACTGTGCATTGCATATGTCACACCACTTTTTTTTACTTCGCACAGTTTCTCCCTTATTCCGGTATCCTCATACCGGACATCATCCCTTAACAGTAACTCAATGCCTGTTTTAAAACGGTTCCACGGATTCTGACAAACCTGTAACAGTCTCTCACCGGCATCCCTGTCAAATTGCTTTTTCCATACGACCATGCCTGTCGTCTCATCCACTTTCATTGCCGCTTCCACAAATTCTGCCAGCCACTTGCTTTTACGACAAATTTCATTTAATAATATCTTATTCTTTTTACAGGTCCAATAATTCACTCCCGCAGCACCGATGAGACACTCCGCATACTCTTCCCGTCCGGCATAATTCATCATCTCACCCATCTCCTGTGTAGAAATCATTTCTTCTACACGTACAAAACGCTCCGGCAAACTCTTTTCCATTGCATTCATATAACTGTCACAAAGAGGTTCTCCAAGTGCAATACTCTGACACATCTCTGTAAGATTGTCTAATACGCGTCTTGCTATATACGCAATTCCGGTATCTTCTGCATCCGGTTTCTCTGGCAAAATTTCTTTTACACTGTCCCACTGACGCTTCTCATCATGACTATATCCGCATCTTTTTGACGATTGCGATGTATTAAGTGTCAATACGTACTCCGGCTGACTCATAACCACAATTTTTTCTGCCCTCACGATTGCTTCCGTCATTCCCTGGCAATCCCCATAAAACGGATAATAGAAATCTATCCCATTTTCTTTTAAAAAATCGATTTCCACGTAATGCATCACGGAATTGTAATAGACATTTTTCATCAATTCTGCCATACATGTCAGCTTATCTCTATTCTCTCCATACACCCTGTACTCTGGTAATGTCTGATTTACTACCCGGAATTCACCTTGCTCATATTTCGCATAATAGCATCCTGTGAAAATGACCTGTGGCTGATGCTTAACAACTTCCTCTGCAACCTCTGACAATGTATGTTCTGTTGTCATAAAATCATCCGCTCCAAGAAACATCATATAACTTCCCACCGATATTTTCAGGCACTCACTGATTCCCTTACACCAGCCAATATTATCCTTACGATACGTACATTTTATCCGCCCATCAAGTCTTTGATACTGTTCTAATTTCTCCACAGTTGCATCAGAACTGCCATTATCAAGAATCAACATTTCCCATCCGTCAAACTTCTGTTTTTTCACAGATGATATTGCCTTATCCACTGTCTGCGCAGAATTATAAGTACACATAATAATGCTAAACAGTGGAATTTCCTTTTCATAAATATATCCGTAATCCGTTGAAGTTGACGTATAAGAAAGCCCTTCAAATATCTTCTGTGATGCAATATTTTCCCTTTTGACCTCCGCGGTCAGCTTTCTACAAAATGCCTGTTCCCGAAGTCTCTCTTCAAGACACCCTAACATCCATTTAGCATATCCATATCCTCTTGCCTTTGGGCAAATCGCATAAGAGATTTCTCCATTCAATCCATGCAAATCCACACGAACCTGTCCTATATTGACTCCATTCTGCTTCAAAACATAAATTTGCGTTTGCTTATCACCAAGTTTCTCCTTATACCATACCACATGGCTTTCATAAGAAAATGTCTCTGTCTGAAACGAATTTTTTCTGACATCCTCCTCATTACGCAACTCATATAGAAAGCGACAATCCTCTTCTGTTGCTTTTGTCAGTGTCAGTTTCTGCATATGTTCCATAACCGTTCTATCCTTTTTGTCTAACCAAATTCTATAAGTATGCTAAATCATTCTCACTGCAACTCCGTGTTCTCCAAGATATTCCTTTGCTTCCTTCGGTGTCTGCTCTGTAAAATGGTAAATGCTCGCTGCTGCTACCGCAGAAGCGCCGCCTTCCTGCACTGCCTTGCGCATATGCTCATAGTTTCCGGCTCCCCCGGAAGCGATAACCGGAACATTCACAAGTGATGTTGCCAGCTTTATCATTTCAATGTCATAGCCTTCCATCGTTCCATCGAGTTCTGCGGATGTAAGTAATATTTCTCCTGCGCCTGCCTCCACCACTTTTACAATCCAGTCCTGTAAAAGCCGGCCGGTATCCACTGAGCCGTTGTGTGAAAAACAGTGATACTCTCCGTCAATCTTCCGACAGTCAATGCTTGCCACAATACACTGCGAGCCAAACAGTTTAGCGCCCTCCGTAATCAAGGACAGATTGTCATATGCAGCACTGTTGATTGCAACTTTATCCGCACCTGCGCGAAGCAGATTCTTAATCTGGTCAATATGACAAATTCCACCGCCCACACAAAACGGCACAAAACATTCCCGCGAAAAATCCCGGATTTCATCGTAATCCGGGTCTCTGTTTTCATTCGTTGCCTCGATGTCGAGCAGAATCAGCTCGTCCACCTCGCGCATATTATAAACCTTGATGGCGGGCAGTACTGTATCTACCCGCCTCCAGGAATTGAATCCGACTCCTTTTACCAGTCCTACTGATTTGTATAATAACGTTGGAATCACACGTACCTTTAACATTTTGCGACCTCTTTTTCTACATACTCAGGAAATTTTTAATCAGCTTAAAGCCCGCCTTCTGGCTCTTCTCCGGATGGAACTGTGTTCCCACAATATTGTCCTTTACGACAGAAGACACAAACTCTCCGCAGTAAGGCGTCACTGTGGCAATATTTTCTTCCTTTGCCACCTGGAAATGATAGCTGTGCACAAAATAATAATTTGTGCCGTCTGCAATTCCATCAAAAAGCGGTGAATCCTCCCGCTTTAAAATCTCGTTCCAGCCCACATGCGGAATCCGTTCCTTTTCCTGCGTCTGTGTAAAACGGACAATTTCTCCGGGAATATAACCAAGTCCGTCGCATTCCCGCACCTCATAGCCCTTATCCGCAAGAAGCTGCATTCCAAGGCAGATTCCAAGGATCGGCGTCTCTTTTTCCAAAACTGCCCGGTTTAATTCCTCTATCCAGCCGTTCTTCCGGAGATTGTCCATCGCATCCGGAAATGCGCCGACTCCAGGAAGCACAATGTGTTCTGCATCCCGCAGTTCTAACGGATTGTCGATAATGACTGCATCCGATCCGCACTTCTCAAACGCACGCTGTACAGACAACAGATTTCCCATTCCATAGTCGATAATCGCAGTCTCCATTTATTTACTCTCGCCCTCTTCTACGTTGTCATAATTAATCTTAGTCAGATTACCGTTCTTGTCCTTAATCAGCTTGCCGTTCTTATCGGTCAAAAACAGTTTTTTGTTTGTAAATTCATCACAGATTTTGATAAACTCATCTACTGTCACGCCAATTGGCTCTAAGATATCTTCAATCTTCTTGTCAAGGTAAGTCCAGCGGAATGCGCCGTCACGCTCTTTTACAATCTGCATTGCCTCTTCTCTTGAGATACGTCCACGGCGGATGTGCATGGATGCCTGATCAGAGCAGCGTCCGAAGCCAAATTTCAAGAATTTGAAATATTCATGAATACCAGCCTGATAGTTGTCAAGGTTCTCGTAATCGTCATAGTCACCTTCTACTACCTTTCCCCAGCTCTCAAATCCGTGTGCCTTTGCCACAAGCACATTATGTAAACCTTCCCACGGAATATAATATCCGAGGAAAATTCCGGTTACACCCACACGCTTTAACTCCTCATCCGTCGGATAGGTAAATGGAATCAGGTCTTTCTTCGTAATTCCTTCCTGTCCCACAAGGTCGTTGACACGCAGTCCGAGCATACCACCGAACTCCTCTAACCATCTGCGGTCAAGGACATTGTTTTCAACGGCTGCTGCCGGTCCGCCGTACTCGTTCTGGGAATTTTCACCCCAGATGATAAGCGGTATATTGAAGTTCACTGCCATTCTTACCGGAACGGTAAAAATACTTACGTGCTCTGGCCAGGAAATATCGCCGACCTCTGTCAGTCCGATGCGGTTTAACTTCGCACGTACCACACGGTTGGTGGTTATCTCGATGTAATCCACACCCATCTTTTTGATGTTCTCGATATTTCTTCTTCCGATATCGGTGAGGTCACAGGTTGTCGCAGTCACACAGAGTGGATTCATTCCAAGCTCTAACATGGTGATTACCTGATAGGTACTGTCCTTCCCACCGCTGACCGGAATAATGCAGTCCCAGTTGCTTCCATCTTTGGAACGATAACGTTCAAGAATCTCCATCAATTCTTTTTTGCGTTCACTCCAGTCTACATTCTTACGGTTCTCGTAGTTGTGGCAGGCATTACAGATGCCTTCCTCATCAAATGATAAATGCGGCTTTGTGCTTGGCAAGCAGCATCTTTTACAATACTGAATCATGTTCTTTTCCTCCTGATGTCATTTCTATTTTCCATAATAGGATAAAATTATTTTTCTGATTTCCATAAACTGCGCTTCATCCAAATCGCGGTCAATCAGTCCCAACAATACCGCATCCATTCCATTTGTCTGTGCCAGCGCACTCTTTTTATAATCTGGAAATAACTCCTTCACCCGTCTGTTCATATGGCAGAATATCTCATATGGCGGATTGTCATACTTCGTAAACATGGTAAGCAGCGTCTGGCAATAATATTCCTTCAAAAATTCCTGCTCAACAATCTTCTGATAGCGGTCATACACCCCAAGCGTATGGTATGCTTCAAGCTTCATCTCTTCTATTGCAAGCCTGTCCAAGTGATGCCATGCATTTCTTTTATGTACCGTCGAATCTGCTCTCTGCCTGTAATGATACAAATCCTCAGCCAGATGAAAATACCGTTTTACAGACAGTAACAGGATTGCTTCCCAGTAATTATCTTCATATAGGATTTTCTCTGGAAAACGGACTCCACTTTCCTCCAATAATGCTCTGCGGTAAAGCCCTGTGACAATCCCTCCTCCGTAGCCTTCGCCCCGGAATCTGTCAGTCCAGTGTGTTCCTCCATCCAGAATACTCTTTTCCTCAGCGTCCAGACGATTTTCCATATGCTGGTACACATACGTCCTTCCATCCGGATAATCCATCATCAGCCTGCAGTCTGCAATGTCACAGTCGTATTTTCTGATACACTCATACAAGCGCTCATACATCGTTGACTCCAGCCAGTCGTCCCCGTCAACGTAGCCGATATAATCCGCCTTTGCATATTCCAATCCCACATTCCTTGCACCGCCCTGACGCAGATTCTCGTCAAGATGTACCGCCGTTACCGACTGTGGATACTGTTTTTCAAACGCAAGAATACACTTCCAGGTTGCCCCATCATCGTCGGACGCATCATCTACAAAGATAAGTTGAAGCTGGTCCATTCCAATCGTCTGCCAGACAAGCGTCCGCATACAATCCGGCAGAAGCTCTGCCACATTGTGACAACAGATAATCACTGAAATGAGCGGTTTCAATGTTCTTTCACATCCTTTAACAGTCTCGCGATATCGTCCACAGACAGCCATTCTGTGTTGTTTCCTGAACTGTACTCAAACTCCGGTGCAACTTTCTTTCCGCCCGGCTGGATTCTGGAGTTATCCCACCAGTCAAAATGCGGATATACGATAAAATGCTTTTCATACTCATACGTCATCATGGAATCTTCTCTTGTCACCATGATTTCGTGAAGCTTCTCGCCTTCACGGATACCAACCTCCGGCATTTCGCAGCCCGGCAGAATTGCCTGTGCAAGGTCTGTAATCTTAAAGGAAGGAATCTTCGAGATAAAAGTCTCTCCGCCCTTTGCCTCTGAAAGTGCTTTAATGACAAGCTGAACGCCCTCGTCAAGACTAATCCAGAAACGTGTCATGCGGTAATCTGTAATTGGAAGCTCCTTTCCGCCGTTTGCCACAATATTACGGAAAAACGGAATAACAGAGCCGCGGCTTCCCGCAACGTTTCCGTAACGCACGATGGAAAAACATACATCCTTTGCTCCCGCATAAGCATTTGCTGCAATAAACAGTTTATCGGAAACAAGCTTTGTACCACCGTAAAGGTTAATCGGGTTTACCGCCTTATCCGTAGACAATGCAACCACACGCTTTACGCCGCAGTCAAGTGCTGCATCCACAATGTTCATCGCTCCGTCAATGTTGGTTTTTACTGCCTCCATCGGGTTGTATTCGCAAGCCGGAACCTGCTTTAATGCTGCTGCATGAACCACATAATCCACGCCGTCAAAGGCGCGGTAAAGTCTTTCCCTGTCACGTACATCACCGATGAAAAATCTCAGCTTATCGCCATATTTCTTAAATTTATTCGCCATGATGAACTGCTTGTATTCGTCTCTGGAATAAATAATAATTTTCTTCGGGTCGTAATTCTCCAAAACATATGTCACAAACTGGTTTCCGAAAGAACCTGTCCCTCCTGTTACCAGGATTGTCTTTCCATTTAACATACTTTTAAGCCTCCTGCTTTCTGTTACAGCGTCCCGCTGCATGATAATATTTATATCGAACTTTTTGCCCATAATCATAACCTTTTGGGTAGAAATGCTCCTTTTATTAGTATATAATAACTATATTCAATTTGCAAATGATTAGGGAGTAAAAGGGATTGCCATGAAAATACTGTTTTACCGTTACGGAAGCATCTGTGAACCGGATATCATCGAAGGTTTTGAAACGCTTGGAAACGAAGTTGTCACCATCACGGAAGAAATCTACAACAAGGAGCTGCTGCCCTCCGAGGGTGTTGCACTTTTAAACAAAGCCCTGCAGAAGGCAAGCTATGATTTTATATTCAGCATCAACTTCTATCCGTTTATTTCGGAGGTCTGCAACATCTTTCAGATTCGTTATCTCTGCTGGACCGTAGACAGTCCGGTCATGGAGCTTTATTCGGATTCCATCCGCAACCCGTGGAACCGGATTTTTCTCTTTGACCGCGCGCAGTATGACGAATTTTCCCGCTATAACCCTTCCTGCATCTTCCATCTGCCGTTAGCGAGCAATCCGGTGCGCTGGAAAAAAGTGATTTGTTCTGCCACAGCAGACGATATCACCCGCTTTTCCGGCGATATTTCATTTGTTGGCTCGCTCTATACCGAAAAATGCCCCTATGACCGTCTGAAAAAAGAACCGGGGTATCTTACCGGTTATCTGGAAGGCATTATGTCTGCCCAGTTAAAGGTCTACGGCTACAATTTTCTTGAGGAGGTTCTTCCGGACTCTGTCGTGGAAGAATTCCGCAATTCCCTGGAGGGTTTTTATACGCCGCCGTCCGGATTCCGCCGGGATGACCGCGCCACGATGGCGCAACTATACCTCGGGACAAAAGTGACTGCCATGGAACGGCTCTGGCTGATGCAGACGCTGGGTTCCAAATATTCCGTGAACTTATACACTGCAAGTGATACTAACGGGCTTCCTGTCCACAACTGCGGACTTGCAAAAACACTGACAGAAATGCCGCTTATTTTCCACTTCAGCAAAATTAATCTAAATCCTACCGCCAAGTCCATCCGTGCAGGACTTCCATTACGCCTGTTTGACGTGCTCGCCTGCGAAGGTTTTCTACTGACGAATTACCAGTCGGAACTGACGGATTATTTTACCCCCGGGCAGGAATTGGAATGTTATACCGGGGAAGATGATTTGCTTGCGAAGACAGAGTATTACCTGACGCACGAAAATGACCGGAGAGAAATTGCACACAACGGTTATCTTGCACTTGAAAAATACCACAACTACCCGGAGCGTCTGTTGCAAATGATATCTCTTGCTTATGGATTAGATTCGATTTAGAAAGGCTGCTTATGAAACTATTATTTCTTGACTCTCCTGCTTTTGCAAAGCAGGATATGATTGATGCATTTGAAGCAAACCAGATTACCTGCGACCTTTTTTTTCACAAGGATTACAAGGAGCGCCAAAGCAAAGAATTTGAGGATGCGTTTGCCGCTGCACTCACAAAGACATCCTATGCGTTTGTATTTTCTTTTAATTATTCCCCGATTCTTTCTGTATGCTGTCAGAAACACAACATCAAATACGTCTCCTATATCTATGACAGCCCGTTAGTTGCCCTCTATTCCTACACCTTAATTAATCCGTGCAACTACGTTTTTCTGTTTGACAAATCGGTTTACCTTACCTTCAAAAATGCCGGTATTGACACCGTATACTATCTTCCGCTTGCGGCTAATGTATCGCGCCTTACCTCCATGGTCTGCCCGGATGCACTGACAGAAAAGTTGTCCGCCGATGTCGCTTTTGTAGGCTCCCTCTACAACGAAGACCACAATTTTTTTGACCGGTTAGAAACCATCTCCGACTTCACCCGCGGCTACTTAGATGCAATCATGTGCGCACAGCAGAATGTCTATGGCAGTTTTTTTCTGGAGGAGTTGCTGACCCCGGATATCATTGCTGATTTACAGAAAGCAGCTCCTTATACTCCAATGCCAGACGGCACGGAATCTGCCGCTTATGTATATGCAAATTATTTTCTCTGCCGGAAGATAACAGCAAGAGAACGGCTCTCTCTGTTAAAGCAGGCATCTGACCGTTTTCCGTTAAAATTATACACACACAATCCGGTTCCCGAACTTCCCAATGCTCAGTTTATGGGACCTGTGGACTGGTATTCCACAATGCCGCTTATCTTCAGGCAAAGCCGCATCAATTTAAATATCAGTTTAAAAAGTATTCACACCGGTATTCCGCTTCGCTGTATGGACATTTTAGGAAGCGGCGGCTTTCTGCTTACGAACTATCAGGAAGATTTGCTTGATTTATTCGTTCCCGGAGAAGACTTTGTTTTCTATGAGAATGAGGATGATTTTGTTCAAAAAATTGGTTATTATCTCTCTCATGAGAAAGAACGGCAGCAAATCGCAGCAAATGCGCTCGGCAAAATGGCAGAACGTCATACGTTCTGCCATCGTGTAACATCGATTCTTCAGGTTTTGTCTGACTAATCTTTCATAATGTAATCTTCAATGTCCTCCTCAAAGAGCTGGAAGCCATTCTGATATCCGCGCAGAAGCAGAAGGCTCTTTTCCACGAGTTCCTTCGGTCCAAGGTCTGCCTGATAGACATCCTCCCCAACCTGATATTCTTCCTTCTGCGCATAGAGAATTACCATGTCCCGCATCGGTTCTTTGTTGATTTCTTCATTCTGGCGGATTAATTCTCTTAGATGTCTGACAAGCTCCTTTTGCGAAATCTCATTATTTTCAATCTGATTTAAAAGTTTTTCCTGCTCTGAAATCACTTCATCAAGGTGTTTTTGAAATTTTTTTACTTCATCAGGCATATTTTTCAGCTTTCCAAGCAGGCGTTCCTGCTGCTCCCTGTCAAACATTGGTGGAATTTCTTCCAAAATACCGTAAATATCCAGTTTCTTCTGGCATTCCACTGCAATAGTATCCTTTAAAGCTGCAATTTTTGTTCCTTTGATTTTGGCACCACCCTCGGTTGCATTAATCACTTCATAATTATCTTTATTGGCAAGAAACAGATTTTCAAACCAATGCTTATATATATACATCTGGTAGTCGGTTTTGAGCATAGTTCCATCATTCCCCTCCACATCCATCAGCAGACGGCTTTCAATGTACTCGTTATTGTCGCCAAATGCCTGCTCAATACCCTTTGTATGGGAAATTCCATTGGTGAATGCCATATCCTGCCCCACAAGAATCATTTTCTTAAAGCCAATATATGCCGCAAACTGGAATGCCTCGGAGGTAACTGAGCCTCCTACCATAAGCCACGGAAAAATATATCCCAGTTCTTCGCTGATTTCTGCATTCCATTTTCCCCAGAACAATCCGTTATAAAAGATTTTCCCTGCATACTGTTTGATTACTTCCGGCCGGGCAATTCTTGAGCATGCCCAAAGTAATCCGTCCAGGTTCAGATTTTCAAAGAACCTGTCCGGTGATTCCGGGTCGATTGTATACACAATATCCGGACGGATTCCTGCCTTTAAAATTGTCCGCAGTGCCGCATCTACTACAATAATAAATGCTTTTCCCTGTGCCTTCCGCAGCTCCTGCACATTTTTATCCAATGACGGCCCCGCCGATACGATAATTGCCGGAATCCCTGAAATATCATACTCCTTCAGTTTCCGCTTTATCTGTTCAATATTACAATTATATATTAAATTTTTAATATGGAACAAAGTATGTCTCGGAATCATACGGTTAAATCCGAGATAGGTGGCTTTAATGGCCATCAGTGATTCCACTTTTCCTAAGACCATGTCCATATACCGCTGACATTTTTCAGGGAAACGGACATCATAGCCCGGCAAAATACAAAATTCCAATAATTTTGTCTGAGAATAACTGACCACCTCGTCTACAATATGTTGGATATCAACCTCTCTTATTTCCGGAAAATACCAGTAAGTTCGGTCATCCTTAAAGAGCCCTGTCAAATCCATGAAATGGCATACCGCTGAAAATGCTTCCATGTCCGGTTCACAAATAATCACGCGGTTTGTATCATCGCATTTCTCCAGACATTTTTTTAAGTGCCGTCCATCTGCACATCCATATAGAAAATAGATTCCGTAAAGCGGAATCTCATAACGTTCCCAGTAAAGTTCAGCTGCAAGTTCCGGGTCAAACCGGCTGTTTAAGTTCCAAAGATGCCCGTTTTCCTGCACCGAAACAATCTGCATCCCATTTGATGCCTCACTCACCACAATCCGGTCGGAGATTTTATCTATCGTAATTTTCCTTATTTCATCTGCATATTCCTTATTTTTCTTTTCCAATGCGGACATGTTCTTTTCAAATAAATCCATCTTCTCTATTTCCCTTCTGCCCTAATCATTTTCCTGAAAATAGAACGGGATAAATAACGCTGCTTTTTCCATGAGGCAGTCTGCCACTCCCATCACATCACTGTTTTGATATGCTTCCATCAATTCCCGCATCATTGCAACAGAAAATGCGCCTGCTGCCTGTATCTGCTCCTCAGACTGGTTTTCTACCAACTGTTGAAGAACCTTTATAATAATCTCTGCCTGTTCTAATCCATCATGTTCCCGGTTCTGATACAGCATCTTTGCCGTATCAGAGACACTTTGCATCAATTCCGTCTGATTCATATCAAAATTGTCTCCCTATAGAGTAAATAATAGAATGCGCGCTCCGCGAACATTCTATTATCATGAAAAAAGCCGGCAGTATAAAACTGCCGGCTTTTAAATTGCTTGTAATACAGATTACTGTAACAGAGATAATACACCCTGAGTAGACTGGTTAGCCTGAGCAAGCATAGACTGTCCTGCCTGAGCAAGGATATTATTCTTGCTGTATGTAACCATCTCTTCAGCCATATCTGTATCACGGATACGAGATTCAGCAGACTGAGTATTCTCAGAAATGTTATCCAAGTTGGAGATGGTGTGCTCCAGACGATTCTGAAGAGCTCCTAAGTAAGAACGCTGTGCAGATACTGTAGAAATAGCTCCCTGAATATCAGACATAGCCTTACCAGCTGTTGCGAAAGATGTAACATCAAGACCACTTACACCAATACCAGATGCTGACATAGCGTCGATGGATACTGTAATTCTCTGTCCGCAGATAGAACCAACCTGAAGGTTCTTAGCTGTAAACTTACCATCGATAAGGTTCTGGGTATTGAACTGGGTTGTAGAAGAGATTCTGTTAATCTCAGATGTTAACTGGTTAATCTCATCCTGGATAGCTCCTCTATCAGCAGTTGTATTGGTATCGTTAGCAGCCTGAGTAGCTAACTCGTTCATACGCTGTAAGATAGAATGTGTCTCAGATAATGCACCCTCAGCAACCTGAATTAAGGAAATACCATCCTGTGCGTTGTCAGAAGCTTTGTTTAAGCCACGAATCTGGCTTCTCATCTTCTCAGAAATTGTTAAACCAGCAGCATCATCACCTGCACGGTTGATTTTGTAACCAGAAGATAACTTCTCAGAAGATTTTGACTGTGCGCTTGTTGTAATGCCTAACATTCTGTTCGCATTCATTGCGGTCATATTGTGCTGTACTACCATAATTTTTTTCCTCCTTGAATATAATGCAGCATCCATGCTGCATATGCTAATTTTGTTGTGTGACTTCCACCACTCCGGCCGTACGCTCCATCCGGCTTTCATCACCAAGTAACAATTGTTATCTTGTTTACTTGTTTTATATATCGGAGACATTCTCCAATACTTTATAGGAAAAAGTAATTTTTTTTACTTTTTGCTATCTGTAAATTGTGGCTCGATGAAATTGGTCTTCATCATGTTTTTATAATACTGATTGACAATCTTCTGGCTGGTACGCACTTCACGCACCTGTTTCTTCACGGATGCAAACTTCTGCTCCATCAGACGCTTATTTCTTGCTTCCTGAACCTGGATTGCCGCACTCTTTTCCGTCAGCTGCCGGATTAACTCCTGCATCTGTTTAATCTCCTCTCGGTAAAGTGCTCTGTCAGCGTCCAGTTCTTCCTTCACTCTGTCAAAGAGTTCCTGAAACCCATCATCAAGTTTATCAAGCTTCTCAATGCAGTCCGCCTTTTCCTTTACGGTCTTATCAAAATCTTCCGGATCAAGCGCCGGATTCTCAAGTTCTTCCTTTTGCCTGAGATTTAAACTTTCAATTGTATTTAAAATACTGTTTTTTCTCTTCAGGCTCTGAATCATGATGGAAATATAATTCCTGTTATTGTCCGCTTCTGCCATGCTTCATTACTTCCTTCCAGGTGTCACGCATCGTACGAAGGTGTTTCGTCACTTCTTCCATAATTTCTTTGTCCTTTTTCAGATTTGCCTCTTTCAGGCGTTCCAAAAGGTAAGAATATACGTTGTCAAAGTCTTTTGCTACCGGATATCGGTGGTCGAGTGTTGCCTGAAATTCCTCAACAATATGCTCCACCTTCATAATATTCTCATGTGCTTTCTGGATATCCTTTGCGTCGATTGCCTCCATCGCAAGGTTGCAGAATTTGATTGCTCCTTCATAAAGCATCAGTGTCAACTCCGCCGGGGATGCAGTCATTATTTTGTTGTTTGCATAGGCTGCATATCCTTTGTTTGCTATCATTGCCTAACCTCCATGTCAAGTCGTTATACATCGTGGGCAGGGTTTCCCCTGCCCATATAGTTCTGTTATCAGCTTCCTAATAATCCTGTTAATGCAGATGAAGAACTGTTTAATTTTGCCAGCGCAGTTTCCATTGCTGAGAATTTCTTATAATAATAGTCTTCCTGATCCTGCAATTTATCTTCCCATTTCTTAATGAGATCTGTGTAATCACTGTACTCCGATGCCATTTCCTTGTCATTGTATACGGTGTAGACACTGCTTAAGCTGCTTGTCTTCATTTTTGCATCAATTGCATTGTACAGGTTCGTTGACATCTGCTGCATAAACTCTACCACACTGTCCGGATCAGATGCAATTGCTGCCATTAATTTATCCGTATTACCAGAAGTTGCACTGTCATCCTCATCTCCATCGATATGGTATGCGTTCTGCTCATTCTCTGCTGCATTAAAATAACCTAACGTCTTAATTCCAAATGTAGATAAGCTGTAACTCTTTCCGTTAATCTCAACACTCTTTGTCATCGCTGTCGTCATGGACGAAATCAGACTGCTCAACGTATCATCACGGCGCAGCAAAGACGCTTTAATCTTGTTCTCCCAGAGTTCTACCTCAGAATCGGACATTGCATCCTTTTCTTCAGAAGTCAGCGGATCATAGCCCTTTGCAGAGTCTGCATTGTAAAGGGATGTCATCTCGTTAATCAATGCATTATACTGGGTTAAGAAGTCCTTTACCTTATCATAAATACCCTGAGTATCCGTATTAACCGTTGCAGAAACTGCATTCGTCTCCGTTGCATCATAGGATGTACCGGTCACACCTGTTGCGGTGATGGTCAGTCCATTGATAGAAAAAGTATTAGAGGTTCCGGTATATTTTGCACCATTGACATAAATCACAGAATCCTGTCCATTGACACGGGTAGCACCCTCGCTATACCCCATATCTGCATCGCTCTTTGCAAGCTGCTCTGCCGCATATGCAGCCTGGTTCATCAGGGCTGTAATCTGGGCATCCGTCATGTCAGCCGTAATCCGGCTCTTGTCTGCAAGTGTTTCATTATTTGCTGTGATGGTGCTGTTATTCTGTGTAATCTGGGTCTGATATCCTGTAATAAGATCTGCTACATCATTCCCGGCTGTAATTGCCGCCTCGATATCACTTAATAACTGCTGTTCATCCACACCTGCATCCTGGTATGTCGCACTGTCGATACCAGCTGCCTCTTCCGAGATGGTCTTAATTGTCGAAAGATTCTGTTTGAATGTTGTAAGTGCACTGGAATCCTTTGTTGTATTGCCAGCATCATCTGTTTTCTCTTTGATAAGTCCGAACGTCGTTGCAAGGCTGTCAAGCTTATCAGAAGCTGATGTGTAGCCGCTACTCTCTGCCTCTACCACAGAAGCCTCTACTTCAATCGTTCCGCTTGTTGTTGTAGCCTTATAGGTTCCGGTTTCCTCATCCTTCGTATAAACATTGCCATCTGCACCTACATACTTTCCGGATGTATCAATAGATGCCAGCGTTTTCAGAAGTTCAAAATCTGCTTCACTCGCATTTGATGTAGAGTTCTTAACCTGATTAATCGCAGAAGCAGCATTTGCGTAAGAAATTGCATTTTTATAATATGTATTCTGTGTATTCAGTTTTTCATTGCTTGCTGTTGCAGCTGCCTTATCCTGAACAATCTGTCTAATCTGTGCTTCACTCAAGGTCGCATAAGAAGCCAAATCTGTATACTCTGCTTTTGTTGCAGAAGACGCAACATTCAGTCCAAGGGTCTTCAAAACTTCGGTTCCGGCTGCATCGCTTCCTGCCAGTGAGAAATCATTGTCTGCTCCGCTGTCTTTTGAGCTCACATAAATACGGCGGTTTGTCTCGTCATAGTTTGCGCTGACACCTGCGCTCTTTAACTGATTTACAACGTCCTGAATGGTAGAATCCTTTGTTACCGAAATATCGGTCTTTGTTCCGCCTGTCGTAAGGCTGATGGTTCCGGTTCCTCCGGTATAGCCAAGGCTCTCTAAGGTTGTGGAAGACGTTGTACCACTGCCAAGCTGCCCACCGGTCAGATATCCGGTCTTTGCAAGACTGATAACCTGAATACTGTAAGAGCCGTTTGCAGAACCACTTCCTGCACTTACGGTTACCTTTGTCGAATCTGATACTGTTGTGGACTTTAAGTTGTAAGCTGTACTGAACTTCATATTGCCCACGTTCTTATACAGACTGTAAATCTTGGTATTTAAAGTCTTCCAAGCATCCTGTTTCCAGGAAAGCTTGGTCTGTGCCTTCTTATACTTGTTTGTCTTGTAATTATAGGAAGACACCAATGCAGAGATAATGGACTCTGTGTCCAATCCTGAGTTCAATCCTGTAATACGAATCGGCATATGTCACCCTTCCTTTCTCATCGTTTCTCATCCACCATGATACCTGCTAACTCCCATACTTTTGCAATCATATCAAGTGTCTGCTCCGGTGGATATTCTTTGATAACTTCTTTCGTTTCTTTATCTACAATCTTAATGGTAACTCTGTTTGTCTTTTCATGAATGCCAAAAATTGCTTCCGAGTCATGCATCTGCTTGTTCATTTCTTCCACTGCGTTCTTCAGTGTCTGATTCTGATTTGTCTGCGTATTCTCGGTTTTCTCTTTTGTTTCTGCTTGTACTTCCTTTCCATCTCGGGAAGACTCATCTGTTTTCGTATTCAGCTCGATGTTCTCGACGCTTGCGCGTGCGGAAACACTCTTGCCTCCCGGCTGTGATGCTGCTTTTCCGGACTGGTAAGCACTCACGCCGTTATTTTTCATTGATTCGATTTCCATCGTATCACCTCCGTGTGATCTCGCGTGTCACTTCCATGAATTCTCTAAGGGTTATATCGGTCAATTTCTTTTATATTTTATAGTTCGCTAGAAAAGATTCTCCAACTCCGCCACGTCAGCCACCTGCGCTGCCGCTTTTTTGTTTTCTTCCTGAATCTGAAGAAAAACCTCTTTCCGGTAAATTGGCACATCCTTCGGCGCTGAAATGCCAATCTTAATCTGGTCTCCGCGAATCTCTAAAATGGTAATCTCAATATTGTTGTTTACTACCAGAGATTCCCCTTTTTTTCTTGTCAATGCCAGCATTTCTATTCACCCGCCTTTTCCTTCAATGCCTTTAATGCCTCATCAATTTTAAATTTTACCGGATAATCTTCTTCTACAATCACCTGGATTCCCCGGTTTGTCCGGGTATTAATAACAAATGGAGCTTTTAAGTTCACTGAAGTATCTTCCTTCTTTGGTGCTGCTGTCACAGTCACCAAAATAAAGGCATCTTCATCTTCCATCTCTCCGAGAGGCTTTAACAGTTCTTCGTTGATTGTCAATGTGTAATCCGGTTTCACAATTTCCGGCTGCATGACCGGGAACGCCGTCTGTGGGTCATCCATTGACTGTAACCACATAATCTGCTTCTGTCTCTCGCGTTTTTTTTCTTCATCAAAGATTAAAGCGAACTGCCGCATTTCCGGCAGTCCAATCATTCCATTTTCCAGGAGGATAATTTTATCATCTGCAATATCAATTGTTCCAAATAATCTTGTCTCTGCTTTCATAATAACCCCCGACTATTTTATTAAATGTAATTAAGCAATGTGTTCTGATTAATCTTTGCTCCCGCCTGTAAAGATGCCTGATAAGCATTGTATGCAGCGGTATAATCAAGAATAATATCTGAGATATCTCTGTCCTCATTGCTTGATTTCAATTCCTTGATTGTGGTCTGCTGACTGGATACTCTTGTTTCCGTCAAAGCAAGGCTCTGCTGTTTGTTCCCCACGTCTGTAAGAGCCAGATTCACCTGCTCGAGATAGTCATCAAAGTTTCCAATGTAAGAGTTGTAAAGCTTCTGCATATTGTCTTCCGCATAGGACTGTTCCTTCTTTGCGGCTGCAATCCACTCATCAAGCTTTTCCTGACACCCGGTGGAAGAATATTCTTCCATTGACTTCATCTTGGTAAGAGTGCTTACCTTCTCTTCTGCATCAAGTGCGTTCTGGACTGCTTCCATCAGTTCATCTACATCTCTTCCGATAGAGGAATCAAACACCTTTGACGCACTCGTGTTGACCGTAAGTGTCTGGTTGGATGCTACAATATAATTGATGTCCTGATAGATTTCGTTTCCGTCATCATCATACTTCTTATATTCAATGTGGTTGGACGCATCTGCATCCGTCACATCTGTACAGTTGTAATAGTACTCCGGTCTGACCTCACCCTTATCAAAACCGGTTTTCTTATAGTCAACCGTGAAAGACGCATTTTTGCTCTTTAAATCTGCAGCTAAATCCTTGTCAAAAATAAGTTCGCCGGTTTCCTTGATACATACCGCCTCGCCGCTCGCAATGTCATAAGTTCCATTGGCACTTGCTGCTGCCCAGTCATCATAGGTATCGTAAATCGTAACGTTCATTTCCGGCGCTGGTGTCGGTGCTCCATCATAAGTGTAACTGATGGTTGTCGTTGCCGGTGTTGCTGTTGACTGCCCTGTCAGCTCATCAATCTCTCCATATCCGAGACGTACTCTGGAGTATGTTGCCTGGGACGGATTGGAAATCGTATTATTTAATACACCATTGGAAGTTGTCGGAACTTCTACTTCTCCACTATAATAGCGGTGCTCTTCGATATCTTTATAGGAAAATTTCTGGGAAATCTCATAAGAAGTCTCTGTCTCTGCTGTTGCAAATGTCAGAGTCTTATTGGTTCGATATCCGGTAAATACAGTTCTTCCTGCATAGTCAGAATTTCCCTCGGAATAAATCTGGGAACGTAAGGATTGCAGCTGTTCCAAAATAGCATTACGGTCTTCCGTCTTTAAGGAATCGTTTGCACCGTATACACACTGTTCCCGCACGTTCTTTAAAATGTCTGTCATATTATAAAGTGCGGTGTGCGTTACGTTCAGCCAGGCCTCTGCATCCGGAATATTATTTTCATAGTACTGATTAATTTCACTTAAGCTGCTGCGCAGACGCAGTGCACGGATTGCAACTACCGGGTCTTCCGAAGGACGCTGAATCTTCTTCTGGGAAGTCATCTGGTTGTTCATTGCATCTACATTTACTTTATTTCCATTGATATTATATGATGTGTTACGCATCATCATATTGTTTGTAATACGCATTCTTCTTCCCCCTTTTATACTCCGGTTTCCTGAATCAGTTTGTCATACACCTCTGCCATAACAGAAATCATTTTGGACGAAAGATTGTAAGCATTCTGGAATTTTACCAAATCTAACGCTTCCTCATCCTCATCTACTCCTGAAATGGAAAGTCTCTGGTTCTCAATGGTATTTGCAATATTTGTAAAGTTCTTCGAGAAAATCTCGGACTCCTGTGTATCAATGGAGATATCAGAAATCATACATTTTAAGAATCCGTCCGCATAGCCGCTGCGGTAAATAACAGTTTTGTTTTTTAACAATGCAAGACGTTCAAACAAATCGTAGGAATCCACACCGTCTGACTCAATATCATTTTCCGTTGTTGCAAGTCTTGCCGGATCTTTCACACAGACATCTGATACACAGAAATTTGCCGCTGTGAGCTTATAATAGTTGTCTGCATCTGAGTTCTGTGTCGTATCTCTGAGTGTAAATTCCTCGCCGGTTACGGTATCGGTTCCGGTAAAGAATGAATAATCATTTGCCGGATTTCCGTTTAAATCCTCGCTCGCATCGCAGTTAATGATATCATTAAACGCTTTGGAAAATGCACGTAGAAACTGGTTCATCTGTGCCATGTAATACGGAATACCCATAGAATCTACAGAGCTTCCAATCGAAGCTGTGTTTCCATTGATTTTCACAATTTCGTCATCCGTAATTGCATTTTCCAGTTTAAACGAATATGATGTCACCTCTCCGGCTGCATTTGTCTCATAAGAAAATCCCTTATAGGTATAGGTTTTTCCAGCCAGTGTAATGCGACCGTTTTCCGGCATTGTCATCGCTTCCACGCTTGACATGGAAGAATTGGTCACCTTGACGGTCCGGTTATTTACCATCGTTGCTTTTCCGGTAAAGTTTTCTCCGTTATTACCATCACGGATATCAAACAGTGCCTTTAAGGAACCGGACATATAACTTGCGCCACCCTGGAAGGTATTGCCGGTCTTTGACCACACGATATCATAAAGTCCTTCGCAGTCGGACTGATTTACCTTGTACTCTCTTGCTACACAGCTTAACTCATTGTAATCATATGTGTCTACCAACAGCTGTCCGCCAATTTTAACGGTATAATAGTTTGCCCCTGTCACGCGATCCGGATCGTTGGAATCTGTCACCGGCACCTCCGACACTTCTGTCGGCACAATTTCTGAAAGCTCATCAATTAAAAGCGCCCTCTGGTCACGCAGCTCATTCGCATAGCCGCCCTGAAGCTCAATGACATTGATTTCTTTATTTAAAGTTGCAATCTTCTTGGCAATCGAGTTGATATTTGCAACCGTTGTCTTGATTTCTGCGTTGGTGCTCTCCTGAATATCACTCAGTCCGTTTGCAACGCTGTTAAAATAAGTAGCGAAGTTCTGTGCGCTTCCGATAAACTGTTGTCTTACATTTGTATCACTTGCATTTGTCCGCAAGGTATCAAGCGCATTGAACATTGTATTTAATATCGTAGTAAATCCCTTTTCCGAATCTCCATCATCAATAAAATAATTTTCAATCTGCTTCAGGTAATTAAGACGTGTTTCATATAAACCGACAGACGACTGATTGTACCAGTACTTCGTGTCATAATACTGATTACGGGTCTGTGTCACGGATACGGTCGTAACACCGGTACCCATGCTTCCGTATTTTGCATTTACACGAAGCGCATCACCTGCCACACGATTTGCCTGCTGTCTTGTATATCCGCTGGTCTGTACATTTGAAATGTTATTGGCGGTTGTATTTAATGCCACCTGATATGCATTCATACCGGAAGCTGCAATTGTTAATCCAAAAAATGTTGACGGCATATCTTTCCTCCATTCTGCCAGGTTAGGGTCTTTTAGCCAACCTGCGTGAGCAGCGTCTCAATCATTTCATTAATTACATTGATAAAACGGCTGGATGCATTGTATGCATTCTGATATTTTATCATATAAGTCAGTTCTTCATCTGAGGAGACACCGATTGTCTGCTGTCTCTGGTTATCTACCGACAATACTGTTGCCGTAAGTGCTTCTGACGTGGAACTGTACACATTTCCTTTTGTTGCAATTCCATCCGTCATATTCTGATAATACTCTTTAAATGTGCACTTGCTGGTATCATTCGGGTCTAATGTCAAAAGTTCTTTATCCCAGATAGCAACCAAAGCCTCTCCGAGTGGAATATCCACATTGCCGTTCTGCATCAGATGCGGCATCAGGGTTTCCAGGGAAACAAGTTCTTCATTTACGCTAAGACTCTGCAATGTATACTGCTTTGTCGTATCGTTCGGGTCTTCTTCATTATAAACGTAGTATTCATTTCCATTTGCATCATACACCTTGGTATAGCGCTCGGTTCCGCTTCTGGTGAAAAGTTCTCTCGGCGGCAATTCTCCATCTGAGCCGACTGCACAGTTTGCCGCATCAAGAATCTTCGTATTGGCGTTTATGGTCATACCGGTCAGTTCATTTCCGTATTCATCGTATACTGTGAGTGGAAATGTCAGCGTATTTCCGTTTGCACTTGCGTATTCACCTGCCGTGACATTCGGGCAGTACAAATCATTGATTGCCGTTACGATTCCATGAATCATCTGGTCAAGCTGTGCTTCCGCAGAAAGCATCACAGACATACCGGTTGTATCGTTATAGGTGTCTGCATCCATTCCTTCTATATTTGTGTAATTTGCAAGATAATCACCTCTTGCAAGAATAAGTGCCTTCAACTCACCCATATCATTTTTATTATCTTTGGATATGTCGGTGTTAAAATCAAATACGTTGGTGTAATTGTCTCTATCGGTATCTGACAGATGCGGCCAGTAAGCAGTAATGAAACCGTTTACTTTATCGTATTTCTTGCCCATCTCATAGCATCTTGCCTCATCGACAAACGGAACACCCTCTAATTCTACCTTCACCTGTCCATCTGTGGTCTCATGATAGGTAATCTCCACATAAGATGCCAGTTCATCCAGCGCAAGGTCACGTTCATCACGCAGTGTCATGGCCGTTTCCACGCCGCCGGACTCTACTTTCATGATTTCCAGGTTCAAATCATAGATGGTTTTGCCCAGTTCATTAATCCGGTCAATATCGTCTGAAATCTGCGTATTAATATTGTACTGATAGCTCTGAAGTCCGGAATATACTGCATTTCCTCTGCTCAAGAAAAGCTGTGCTTTCTGCACAACGAGGTTCTGATAAATGCTGTCATCCGGTGCTTTTGCGAATTCCTGAAATGCTGTCCAGAAATCTTCCACCGCATCCTGAAATGCCTGGCCTTCCAGCTCCTGATAAAGTGTCTCTACTTCCTGTGTTGCCTCATAAGTAGCCGCATAGAATGCCTGGCGTCCGGACTCGGTACGATAAGAACGATCCAGAAAAATGTCTCTTGTATGAATGACATCACCGATTTTTACCCCCAGTCCTGACTGCTGATAACTAATCGATGCTGTCGTATTAAAATTCAGATAATCTCTGTCCGCATAAATAACACGCTGCCGCACATAACCTGTAGTATCTACGTTTGCCAGGTTATTCGAGGTAATATTTAATGCGTTCTGACTGCTCTGCAGACCGGCTACGCCAATGTGCAGACTTCCAAATGAATTTGCCATGTGTCTCTCTCCTTGTTTCTGCTGTCTTTAAACAGCTTCTGTTGCAGGCAGCTTCTTAAAGCTACTGTTTGGCATCAAAGCCGCTTCCACCCAATATATCTCCCGTATTATAGGCATTTCTGTCATAATTGGCAGTCTCGGGTGCCTGCCGCATGCTCCGTAACAAGGTAAGGTCAAATTCTACCATTTCCAATGCCTGTTTCAAAAGCGCCTCGTTCTGCTGATTTAATGCACGCATCCGTGCCCCCGCGTCTAACAAGCGATCCCGCTGTTTTGTCAGCTTCTCCTGTTCCACCGGCTGCTTATCCAGATACCCGATCATTTTGGTGATTGTCAACTCGCCGGGATTTTTCCCAAGTACAGTTGCCATATCATTTAGCACCTGTGTTCTCCGGTTTGAAAGATTCAGCAATACGCTGGCTGCATCCTGCTCTCTGATTGTCACATCATCAAGCTTTGCAATGTCCGCTTTGATTACTGCTTCCCTCTTTTCATCTCCAAGTGCAATCAATGTTTCATATTGTGCTTCTTCTTTTTCTAAGACATCCAAAAGATCTTCCATTAAACTTGCCACAGTACATCCTCACTTTTTCTACCACGCTGTTATGCATTGTACTTTTCTAATAATTTTTTTGCGAAATCGTTTACACTCACGCTATAATTACCAGAGTTGACGCTTGCCTTGAGTTCTGCGACTCTATCCTCCCTGATATCTGAAGCTTCTGCCACTGCCTGCTTTGCAATCTGATAATCACGTCCAAATGAAGATATCTGCACTTCATCACGACCGGCACTGACAGCATTTACACTCTTATTCTTTGTTGAACCGGTTGTCTGATAAACCTGTGCCACCTGATTATAAGCCTCTATACGCATAATGGCATCTCCTTTCTTCCCTGAAACTTGTTTTCAGATTTTATATCGGATAAATTGCTCTTTTCCTTAGTTTTAAATCAAAAACTTCTGTTCTTTCTGAGAAACATCTGCTTCTTACTGGTAAAGCAGGTACTTTTGTTATATAATGGAAAATATTAAATAGTTGCATTTTGCTTCGCAAAACAAATTTATTTCATAAAAAATAGGAGGATGTTATGAAGAAAGCTTCTGCCGTACATAAAAAACAACGCGGTTCCATCAAGACAAGACTCGTTGCATCGTATGTCGTCATAGCACTGGCGGGTATTCTTGCAATCGCACTGATTTCTTATGCCAAAACAAGTTCAACCATGCAAAGAAAGGTCGGTTCTTTAACCACCGCAATCAATGATCAGATTCGGTTAAGTGTCAATTCACATTTGGACAATATTGAGGACATTTCATCTCTCATTTTTGCAGACCCGCTTTTATATGAATATGATGATACGGATGCATCCATTGATGATTATGAGAAGATCCAGACGCGTTCCACCATCGAGTCAAGCCTTATCACCAACAGCCTTATGAATAACTTTGGTGATTTCTGTATCGTTTATTCAAATGACCAGACTGTCGGAAAACTGGCTTCAAGCACCAAGAGCCTTCTGGGCAGCGATTCGCTCTATCAGACACTCGAAGGGTTTATTACAAGAGATACCACAAACGATGGCTGGACAACCGGCGTGGATGATTACTACGCTCGTCTTTTCTATGTGAAAAGAATTAATGATAATGCCATTCTTCTGGCTGCCATCTACACTGCTGATTTGGACGCTTTGATGGAGACTTCTGATCAGATGAGCGATATGACTATCCGCATCGTTGCTTCAGACAACCGCATTATTTACTCTACAGACGATTCCGAGGTTGGCGGTACCCCTTTAGATGCCACCATCAGTGACAAGGTTTCCTCCTCTACCCGCAGTACCTTCATCCGAGGTGGTCAGCTTGTAACGGTCAATACCTGCGGCGATGACTGGAAAATTGTCAGTACCGTTCCTACCAGCACGATTCTTGCAGAGGTTTATGAGATTCGTAACTTTACCGGAATCATCGCAGTTGTCGGTGTCATTATTGTTATTATTGCCGGACTCCTGTTTTCCGATTCCATCACAAGACCAATCCGCCGGATTGTTTCTGTCATGCAGAAAGCTGAGCAGGGAGACCTTACCGTGTCTGCAAATTTCCGTTCCTTTGGCGAACTTGAAGTCCTTGCTTCCACATTCAATGACATGATGGCAAATATCCGCACACTTCTGATGGAAGTAGAACATGTTGCAGGGGATGTTCATACCCAGGTAACGACCATCAACGACATTGCACAACAGTCCAAAACAATTTCTGAAAATATCACCGTTGCAATGGAAGAGGTTGCAAAAGGTGCCGCAACCCAGTTAGACGAATCCCAGAAAACATTTGGCTCTCTGGAAACACTCGCCAATAACATTGGTCTTACTATCAATAATGTTGCAGAAGCAAATAACAGCTCCGAACTTACACGGGAGATTGGAAGTAACTCTATCAGCCAGATTGACAGTCTCCGCAAAAAGACGGACGCTGTCAACGAATCCATGAACCACATGAACGAAACCTTTGATATACTGGTAAATGAGGTTTCCAATATTGAGTCCGTTCTTTCTCTCATCCTTTCCATCAGCGATGAGACAAGCCTGCTTGCCTTAAATGCTTCCATTGAAGCTGCCCGGGCAGGAGATGCCGGAAAAGGATTTGCAGTAGTTGCCGGTGAAGTCAGCAAACTTGCATCCCAGACCGAGGAATCCACCAACAATATTAACGAAGTTATCAATCGTATCCGCCAGTATGTACAGAACACCGTCGGAATTCTTGAGGATGCAAAGAAAGTATTTGCAGAACAGTCCGTTATGGTTGCTGATACCGCAGATTCCTTCCAGCATATTGTAGATTCCACGGATACTATCAGCGAAAAGATTAACCAGATTGGTTCTCTCACAACAGAGATGAGTTCTCTCAAGGAGGAATCTTTAAATGCAACAAAGAGTATTCTCGAAATCACAGAACATTCCTCTGCCAATACCGAGGAAGTATTAAGTGTCAGCATGGAAGAATTGGAAATCAGCCGCAAACTGTCTAGCAAGGCGGGTGAGCTTGAGCAGGCCGCAGCTTCTTTACAGCAGTCCTTAAGCAAGTTTAAGATTTCCGACGAGGAGGTATCACGATGAAAAGTTTAAAACGTTTTATAGCTCTTGGAATCAGCGCAGCCACGCTGCTTTCCTTCACCGGCTGTGGCAATACTGATATGACGTTTGAAGAAGGAAATGAGCAGAAGGAAATCACCTTTTCCTGGTGGGGTCCTGACTCCAGACACGCCTACACAATCGCCGCAGTCAAGGCTTTTGAGCAGGAACATCCGGATATCAAAGTCAAGCTTGAGTACAGTGAATTTACTGGTTTTCAGAAGAAAACAAATGTTAAAATGGCAGCTCATACTGAGGCAGATGTCATGCAGCTCAACTATGCATGGGTCAGCGGCTATTCCCCGGACGGAACCGGATTTTATGATTTAAACGAACTGTCCGATATTCTGGATTTATCAAATTACACAGAGGAAGCCTTAAGCTACGGTACCATCAACGGACACTTAGATGCCCTTCCAATTGCACAAAATGGACAGGTTTTTGTATACAATAAATCTCTTTATGACACATATAATCTCGAGTTACCGAAAACCTGGGATGACTTTGAGAAAGCAGCATCCGTCATGAAAAAAGACGGTATCTGTCCACTAGACCTCGGTTCTGTTGCAATGTGGTTTATTTCAACCGCATATGTGGAACAGCAGACCGGAAAAGCAATTATCACAGACGATGGCAAATTTAATTTTTCTGAAGATGATATTGCCGCAATGATTACCTTTTACATGAACTGGGTTGATAAAGGCGTTATCCGCGAAATTACAGAGCGCTCTGATTCCGACCTTTCTGACGGCACTTCCGCCGGTACTGTTCAGTGGATTAACAGTGCCGAAAAATATGCCGCTATGTTTGAGCAGGCAGGTGGAACAAGTGCTATCGGAAGTACTCCTGTTTTAAGCGGTGCCTCCCGTACCGGCTGGTACGTTAAACCTGCTACCATGTATGCCATCAGTGCCAACACTGACCATCCTTCCGAAGCCGCAGAACTGTTGCAGTTCCTTGTCGCCAGCGAGGATATGGCATTACAGCAAAAACTCGACAAAGGTGTTCCGTTCAATCAGGCTGCCAAAGATATCTTACAGGCAAACGGAGAACTTGAGGGTATCATGATTGATGCAGACAACACCATTGATAATACAGACACCATCCTGATGAATCCGATGTTTGAAAGTTCTACTTTAACAAACGCCTTCAGTCAGGCCTGTACCAGTGTCCACTACGGTGAAGCAACCATTGAGGAAGCTGCAAAAACCGCCTATGAAACAATGAAAAGTGCTTTCTAGATGTTAAATCTATCTGGCATCAATTCATATTCCTATCACAACGTAAAAACGCGGGAACGTGCAATATCGCACCGCCCGCGTTTTTTGAAGCAAAAAACTGAATTGATTATATCATTTTCAAAAACATTTCATGAATGCGGTTATCCTCATCTAACTCCGGATGGAAGGAAAGCCCAATCTGGTTCTGATACCGCACCGCTACAATCTTTTCCTCTACCTCCGCAAGCACTTCCACCTGTGGCTTTACACTCTCAATATAAGGTGCTCTTATAAAGGTCATCGGCACCTTTCCGATTTCTTTTACTTCCTCACAGGTATGAAAGCTGCCGAGTTGTCTTCCGTAAGCATTTCTTCGTACCGTCACTGGTAATGTTCCAAAATAACAATTGGTATCATTACTCAGCTTTTTCGCCAGAAGAATCAGCCCTGCACAGGTACCAAGTGTCGGCATCCCATCTGCAATCCTTTGTTTTATCGTGTCATACATTCCAAGTTCCCGAAGCAGCTTTCCCTGCACTGTGCTCTCTCCGCCCGGCAGAATCAAGCCGTCATACGCCTGCTCTAAATCCGCCTTCTGGCGCAGTTCCACGCATTCGCAGCCCAGCAACTCCATCTTATGGCAATGCTCGATAAACGCTCCCTGTACCGCTAAAACCGCTATCTTTTTCATTTGCCACGCTCCGCCATCAGAAGTTCAATCTCCTGTTCGTTGATGCCTACCATTGCCTCTCCGAGGTCCTCAGAAAGCTCTGCTAACATCGCAGCATCCTGGTAATTGGTCACAGCTTTTACAATTGCAGCTGCGCGTTTCTTCGGATTGCCGGACTTGAAGATTCCAGAACCTACAAACACGCCCTCTGCCCCCAACTGCATCATCAGTGCTGCATCTGCCGGTGTTGCAACGCCGCCTGCCGCGAAATTGACAACCGGAAGTCTGCCGTTATCATGAACGTAACGCACCAGTTCATATGGTACACGCAGCTCTTTTGCCTGCTCAAACAATTCGTCCTCTTTTAATGCCTTTATAATGGCAATTTCACGGTTCATCTTGCGCATATGGCGTACTGCCTGCACAACGTCACCGGTTCCCGGCTCGCCCTTGGTACGAATCATGGAAGCGCCCTCATTGATACGGCGTAATGCCTCTCCCAAATCTTTTGCGCCGCACACAAACGGCACTTTAAATTCGTTCTTGTTAATATGATGCACATCGTCTGCAGGGGAAAGCACTTCGCTCTCATCGATATAGTCAATCTCAATTGCCTCTAAAATCTGTGCCTCCACAAAATGTCCGATTCTGCACTTTGCCATAACCGGAATCGAAACTGCTTCCTGGATTCCCTTAATCATTTTCGGGTCGCTCATACGTGACACACCGCCAGCCGCTCTGATATCCGCAGGAATACGCTCCAATGCCATAACTGCGCATGCCCCTGCTTCCTCTGCAATCCGTGCCTGTTCCGGGGTTGTAACGTCCATAATGACGCCTCCCTTTAACATCTGTGCCAACTCTCTATTCAATTTTGCTCTTTCTTCACTCATATCCAATTATCCCTTACCTTTCATTCAGTAAGACCGGTCTTTCTGTTATTACTATATCGGATATGTGTCTTGGTTGTAACAGCCAGTTTATATATTTTTAAACAGTCCAGTTTTCAGTAGAACAAAAGTGTACCTCACGCATTTCAGCTCTATCAGCAAAAAACAGCCAATTCTGCTTTTACACAGAATAGGCTGTCTTCTTTCTTAACTTATAAATTATACTAACTCAAGTACAACTTCAAGGGCGCCGTCACCTTTACGCTGACCAATCTTTACGATTCTGGTGTAACCACCGTTGCGCTCTGCATACTTCGGAGCGATCTCGTCGAATAACTTAGCAACAAGGTCAACTTCCTTGGTGTTCTTTTTCTTTCCAGCTGCTGTTGCCGGAACATCTGTTACAGAATAAAGAACCTTTAACATCTCTCTACGAGCGTGAAGACGGGAAGGCTTATCTTTCTTGATGGTCTTCTCAACTTCGTCGTATACGGTAACTTTCTTTCCGTCCACTACTTCTTTTACTCTCTTGCCGTCTTTATCTTTGCGGGCAACTTTCGCTTTTACAGTTACTTCTTCGTAGTTGTCTTTCTCTTTTACTGCTAATGCGATAAGTCCTTCAGCAATCTTGCGAACTTCTTTCGCTTTTGCTTCGGTGGTAACGATTTTACCATTGTGGATTAATGCGGTTACCTGTCCTCTTAATAAAGCCTTTCTCTGGCTAGAGGTTCTGCTTAATTTACGATACTTTGCCATTTTAATTATCCTCCATTTTGTGGAACATCCGGCCACGCACTTTGGTCTTACTTACCGAATGTTATCTACTTGTTTTGGAATGTCATTGCGATACCGTCACAACCCATTCCAAGCGCCACTCATGATCTCGTGTGCAGGAATATCGCTTGTGCCGCTGTCTGATGCTGTATCTGACGCATTCCCTCATCAGGCATACAAAAGATGCAGACACATACACTCCCCACACCGGACATAATCCAAGCTCTTTGGACTTACTGTTTCTGCCCGTGTCATAAGATATCCTGCCGGCTTATGCAGGTACAGGATGCTGTTGTCTTACTCTTCGCTCTGGTTCAACTGGAGACCCAGCTCCTTTAATTTAGCCAGAACTTCTTCTAAGGACTTACGTCCAAGGTTACGAACCTTCATCATATCTTCCGGTGTTCTGTTGCACAGTTCTTCTACTGTGTTGATACCTGCTCTCTTTAAGCAGTTGTAAGAACGAACGGATAATTCCAGTTCATCAATGTTCATCTCGAGAACCTTTTCTTTTGCATTGTCTTCCTTCTCAATCATGACATCAGCCTGCTGAGCAGCTTCTGATAAATCGATGAAAAGACTTAAATGTTCACTTAACACCTTTGCGGCAAGGCTGACTGCCTCATCCGGCTCTAAGGTTCCATTGGTGTATACATCCAATGTCAGCTTATCATAATCAGTAATCTGACCCACACGGGTATTTTCAATGGACAGATTTACACGCTCTACCGGCGTATAAATGGAATCAACTGCGATTACACCAATCGGAATATCTTCCGTCTTGTTCTTGTCTGCGCTGACATATCCTCTACCCTTTGTAATGGTAAGCTCCATGTATAACTTGCAGTCTGGGCCGCCATTTAAGTTGGCAATTACCAGATCAGGATTTAAAATCTGAATATCAGAATCTACCTGGATATCTGCTGCTGTAACTACACCTTCACCTTCGAATTCAATGTAAGCAACCTTAGGTTCATTTGTAGAGCTGTTATTTCTGATGGCAAGATTTTTGATATTCATAATAATCTCAGTCACATCTTCCTTTACTCCAGGAATAGAACTGAATTCATGTAAAACACCGTCGATCTTAACCTGGCTTACTGCTGCACCTGGCAGGGAAGAAAGCATAATTCTTCTCAATGAGTTACCAAGCGTTGTGCCATAGCCTCTTTCCAATGGTTCTACAACAAACTTTCCGTACTTCTTGTCTTCCGAAATTTCTGCGATTTCAATTTTTGGTTTTTGAAAATCGAACACTACAAAATCCCTCCTTCTCGGTTAATTGCCTATATGATCTCTCTGGTCCGGCGGACTTCCGGGAAGCAAATCTTCCCGAATAATGCCCGCTTAACCACGATTATTACTTAGAGTATAACTCGACGATAAGCATCTCATCAACCGGAACATCGATCTGCTCTCTGGAAGGTAATTCTTTTACAGTTCCCTGTAATTTCTCAGCGTCAACATCCAACCAATCCGGAACTAATCTTCCGCCAGTTACTTCAAGGATGTCTTTCATTCTCTGAAGGCCTTTGTTCTTCTCTTTAATCTCGATTACATCGCCAGCCTTTACAAGGTAAGAAGGAACGTTTACCTGCTTGCCGTTTACAAGGATGAACTTATGATCAACAATCTGTCTTGCCTCGCGTCTGGTTCTTGCGAATCCCATACGGAAAACAACGTTGTCTAATCTGGACTCTAACATGGTCATTAAGTTTGTACCAGTCATGCCCTTCATCTGGTCAGCCTTCTCATAGTAGTTATGGAACGGTTTCTCTAATACACCATAGATGAATTTTGCTTTCTGTTTCTCGCGTAACTGAAGACCGTACTCAGACATCTTCTTGCCCGCTCTCTTTAACTCTCTATTGGATTTTTTATCATATCCTAAGTAACTTGGCTCTAAACCAAGGGATCTACATCTTTTCAGAACAGGAACTTTATTTACTGCCATCTTAGTTTCTACCTCCTAATTAAACTCTTCTGCGTTTTGGTGGGCGGCATCCATTATGTGGAACCGGAGTTACGTCCTTAATACTTGTAACTTCAAGACCACAAGCGGAAAGTGCACGAATTGCAGCTTCTCTTCCTGAACCTGGTCCCTTAACCATAACGTCAACAGTCTTTAAACCGTGAATTAAAGCTGCCTTTGTAGCAGTTTCAGCTGCCATCTGTGCAGCATACGGAGTAGATTTCCTTGAACCTCTAAATCCAAGACCACCAGCACTTGCCCATGATAAAGCATTTCCTTCAGCATCTGTAATGGTTACGATTGTATTATTGAAAGATGACTGAATATGTGCCTGTCCGCGTTCAACGTTTTTCTTTACACGCTTTTTTGTCACTTTTTTTGTAACTTTAGCCATATCTAAACTAACCTACTTTCTCTAAAATAAATAATTGTCTATGCTACGAAATATGTCTTATTTCTTCTTATTAGCTACGGTACGCTTTGGACCCTTACGAGTTCTTGCGTTTGTCTTTGTTTTCTGGCCACGAACCGGAAGACCTTTTCTGTGACGGATACCACGATAGCATCCAATCTCCTGAAGTCTCTTGATGTTCATAGCAACTTCACGTCTTAAATCACCTTCTACAGTCTGAGTCTCATCGATGACTGCACTGATTCTTTTTACTTCATCGTCTGTTAAATCTCTAACGCGAGTATTCGGATCTACTTTTGCTGCTTCGAGGATACGATTAGAGCTTACTCTGCCAATTCCGTAGATATAAGTTAAACCGATCTCAACACGTTTTTCTCTTGGTAAATCTACACCTGCAATACGAGCCATGTGTTTGTTAACCTCCATTTAAATTCATTTGAGTTTTTAATATAATTGCAAGCCATAAGGACACTATGACTTTTCCCGGAAAGACGTAAAAACAAGCAGCTCCGCTGTCCTGCGGCCTGAAATGTGTGCTCTCGTTACGTCTCTGATATTCGGATGACTCCTTTTGCATACTCTCGGTATGTAAGCATACTAAGGCAGCTCTCCCTGCTGGTTCTTATGATAACAGTGTGAACAACCCGTCCTGGCGTTCCACTGCAGCCGCACATAATGATTGTGTAACAGTCACGCATCGATGCTGTTATCACACAAACGAATAAGACAAGAATAAATTATCCCTGTCTCTGTTTGTGCTTCGGATTCTCACAAATAATTCTGATGCTTCCTTTTCTCTTGATGACTTTGCATTTTTCGCAAATAGGTTTAACTGATGATCTAACCTTCACAGCAATACCTCCTTTCCTAATAATAGCTCTTTTTTGCGTTTTGATACACGCACAAAAAGGCACTATCCAAAAGTGTCCGTCTAACATTATATTACAAACACTATTTAGAAGTCAAGCATTTTCAACAAATATTTCTGAACCAATGTTTCTTACTTATCTCTCCAGATAATGCGTCCCTTGGTCAGGTCGTATGGAGACATTTCAATTGTTACTTTATCTCCCGGAAGAATACGGATAAAGTTCATCCGCAGCTTTCCACTGATGGTGGCAAGAATCTGATGACCATTCTCAAGTTCTACTTTAAAAAACGCATTTGGAAGTTTCTCAACAACAGTTCCTTCTACTTCGATTACGTCAGCTTTTGACATCTATAAATCCTCCTGATTTCTGCATTGATATAATTTGACTGCCCGCTTCACCGCTGTATCACTCCATGTTCCATCTAAAACATCAAGTACCTCCTGCGGCAGTCTGCGGATTACCTGAATGTGCTTTCTGCTTTTTTGCTTCGGCGCATCCAAAGGTTTTGTTGTCCCATTTACAAGATAAACAAACTTTTCATCTTTTTCTTTTACCAGATAAATCTGATTTTTGTCATGCCCTGAAAGGGATTTTGCGAATTCAATCTCTCTGCTCATGTCCCATTCCTATCTTTCTATGGCGTTTCCCGAATACATATATGGTCTGAGGAATTCTCCCTCGGATGCAATCTCAGATTCCGTCAAAGTAAGAATCTCCGGCTCGCCATCGGTTATCAGAATCGTATTCTCATAATGTGCCGATAACGACATATCCTCCGTAACCACAGTCCAGTCGTCATCCATCCAGACTACATCCGCTGTTCCCAAATCAATCATGGGTTCAATCGCAAGCGTCATACCCGGACGAAGCTTGATTCCTCTGCGGAACTGTTTGAAGTTCGGGATTTCCGGGTCCTCATGTAAGTGAGTTCCGATTCCGTGTCCGCAAAGGTCTCTGACTACACCGTATCCAAAACTCTCTGCATAATCGCCGATGGCTCTGGATATTTCATGGAGATGATTTCCGGCTTTTGCATATTTGATTCCTTCAAAGAAGCTCTTTCTGGTTCTTTCGATTAACAGCCTTGCTTCCTCAGAAATCTCTCCCACACCATGCGTTCTTGCAGCATCGGAATGGTAGCCCTTATGGATAACTCCGATATCAAGGGAAACAATATCTCCTTCCTCTATGATACGGTTTTTGTTCGGAATTCCATGTACCACTTCTTCGTTGATGGAAACACAGACAGATGCCGGATAGCCCTGATAGTTTTTAAAAGATGGTTCACAGCCAAAACTACGAATCATTTCTTCCCCGCGTCTGTCTACCTCTAGGGTAGACATTCCGGGTTTTAATTCTTTTCCCAATGCTTCATGAACCTGTGCAAGAATTTTTCCTGCCTCGCGCATCAGTTCAATCTCTCGTTCTGATTTAATCGTCACTGCCATAGCAATCAGTCTCCTAAAATATCAACGATATCAGCAAATACTTTTTCCATCGGCTGTGTTCCATCCACAGATTTTAAAATATTCTGCTTCTTATAATAATCAATCAATGGCTGTGTCTGCTCATGATAAACGGTCAGACGCTTCTGTACGGTTTCCGGCTTATCGTCATCTCTTAAGACAACCGGGCTTCCGCATCTGTCGCAAATTCCCTCTACCTTTGTCGGAATAGACACGATGTGATATGTAGCACCACAGTTTAAGCAGGCACGTCTTCCGCTCATACGTTTTACAATATTCTCATCTGGAACATCGACATCAATTGCGAAGTCCATCTTCTCATTTATTTTTTCAAGTGCTGCATCAAGCGCCTCTGCCTGTGGAATTGTTCTTGGGAAACCATCGAGTACAAAGCCATTCGTGCAGTCATCCTGTTTAATTCTGTCCATAACCAGATCACAGGTCAGTTCATCCGGAACAAGAAAGCCCTGATCCATATATTCCTTGGCTTTTTTGCCAAGTTCTGTGCCATTCTTAATATTAGCGCGGAAAATATCCCCGGTAGAAATATGTGGAATGGAATATTTATCGGCAATCTGCTTTGCCTGGGTTCCTTTGCCTGCTCCCGGCGCCCCTAACATTATAATTTTCATAATAAACCCTTGCCTTTCAAAACAAATACTGGTGTAAAACGCTATCCGTTTACACTATTTTCCATATAAAACAACTTTAGTGCACGTTTGGAGATACCCCAAACACGCCGTTAGCGTATTCGCAAGTATCTCCAAAGGTACACTTCCTAGTCATTCAAAAATCCTTTATAATAACGTACACGCATCTGTGATTCGATCTGTTTTAAGGTTTCAATAACAACACCAACAATAATGATGATAGATGTTCCACCAAAGGATACATCTGCGCCAAACACGCCGTTAAAGAAAATCGGAACGAATGCGATGAATGCAAGTCCTACCGCGCCGATAAAGACGATGTAATTTAATATCTTATTCAGATAGTCGCTGGTTGGCTTTCCAGGTCTGACTCCCGGAATGAATCCGCCAGCTTTTTTCATGTTATTTGCAATCTCCAATGGATTAAAGGTAATCGATGTATAGAAATATGCAAATGCAATAATCAGTATAATGTATACGACAAGTCCAATGTTGTAAATCGGCTCACGGGGATTACACCAATTTGACTGGGACATACCTTTTAAGATTTTACTTCCAATTCCAGTTCCATTTCCCTTTCCGAGCAGGCTCGCGATAATAACCGGAGTCTGTAATAAGGACTGGGCAAAAATAACTGGGATTACACCGCCGGTATTAACCTTAAGCGGAATATGTGTGGACTGTCCCCCAACCTGTTTTCTTCCCTGAATCTTTTTGGAATACTGAACCGGGATTCTCCGCTCAGCGCCCTGAAGATATACTACAAATACTACCATTGCAACGATAATTGCAAGGATGATTACTGCTGCGAGCACTCCCTTCGGAATACTCTTACCGGAAATAAACTGCTCAAACAGTGTTCCGATATCATTTGGCATACGGGAGATAATGTTGATTACTAACACGATAGAAATACCGTTACCAACACCCTTTTCCGTAATACGCTCACCAATCCACATAAGAACTGCCGAACCAGCTGTCAATGTCAGGATTACTGTGATTAAACAAAGTACTCCTGATACTCCACTGGTTGATTCCAGATAGCCGCCCCGGCGAAGACCAACACTCATTGCAATTGCCTCGATAAGAGCCAATGCAACGGTAAGATATCTTGTGATTTCTGCAATCTTCTTACGTCCTTCTTCTCCGTCGCGCTGCATTTCTTCCAACTTCGGAATTGCAATTGTCAGAAGCTGCATAATAATGGATGACGTGATGTACGGTGTAATACTCAGTGCGAACACTGACATATTGTAGAAAGAACCACCGGTTATCGCATCAAAAAATCCCATGCCATCTGCGGTCTGGCTGGCAAACCAGCTTGCAAACACTTCACTGTCTACACCAGGAATCGGAAGCTGACTTCCGATTCTGATGACAATCAACATCAAAAAGGTAAAAATAATTCTTTGACGAATATCTTTAATTTTGAATGCATTACGGAGTGTTTCTAGCATTAGATCACCTCTGTTTTTCCACCAAGAGCCTCAATTTTTTCTTTTGCGCTTGCGCTGAATGCATTTGCCTGAACTGTGAGTTTCTTAGTAAGTTCGCCGTTACCCAAAATCTTCACGCCATCTCTTGGGTTCTTTACGATGCCTGCCTCTACTAAAGTTTCAACAGATACTACTGCATCGTTCTCAAAACGCTCTAAAGCAGAAAGATTGATTCCAACGATTGTCTGTGTATTTCTGCACTTGAAACCTCTCTTTGGTAATCTTCTGTATAATGGCATCTGACCACCTTCAAAACCTGGTCTTGGAGCTCCTGAACGAGCCTTCTGTCCTTTATGACCTTTACCAGCAGTTTTGCCATTTCCTGAACCGTGTCCGCGTCCTCTTCTGAAATTATCACTCTGTACAGAACCTGCTGCTGCCTTTAAATTAGATAAGTCCATTACCGACACCTCCTATCTTATTATTTTAAACTTCTTCTACTTTCACGTATGGTGCAACCTTGCGAAGCGCGCCTGCTGTTGCAGCGTTGTTCGGCAGTTCAACTGTCTTGTACAGTTTTGTCAAACCAAGTGCTTCGATGGTCTTTTTGTTCTTCGGAACAGCACCAATTGTGGATTTCACCAGTGTTACCTTCAATTTATCTGCCATCTTAAATTCCTCCTTAACCTACGATTTCTTCAACGGATTTACCGCGAAGTTTCGCTACTTCTTCCGGGGACTTTAACTGACTTAAAGCATCAATTGTTGCAAGTACAACGTTCTGCTTATTGTTGGATCCCAAAGATTTTGTACGGATATTCTTGATACCTGCTAACTCGCAAACGTTACGAGCAGGACCACCAGCGATGATACCGGTACCTTCTGGGGATTTCTTTAACAGAACAGATGCTCCTGTATGCTTTCCTGTAACATCATGTGCAATACTGGATACTTCATCCAGCTTTACTGAGATAAGCTTCTTCATTGCATCTTCTTTTCCCTTGCGGATTGCTTCCGGGATTTCAGTTGCTTTACCTAAACCAGCACCTACATGACCATTGCCGTCGCCAACAACAACCAAAGCTGTAAAACGCATATTACGTCCGCCTTTAACAACTTTTGTTACACGTTTAATTGATACTACTTTTTCAGTTAACTCTAATTGACCAGCATCAATGATCTCACGTTTCATGTATATGTTTCCTCCTCTTAAAAGTCTAAACCAGCTTCTCTTGCTGCTTCGGCTAATGCTTTTACCTTGCCCTGATATATGAAGCCGCCTCTATCAAAGACAACGGTTGTAATACCCTTATCTAATGCTTTCTTTGCAATAACAGTACCAAGTTTTGCTGCTGCATCGACGTTGTTTGTCTTCTCTAACTCTGCTTTCAGTTCTTTGTCCAGAGTAGATGCAGAAACGATGGTATTTCCAACTGTGTCGTCAATAATTTGAGCGTACATATGATTATTACTTCTGAACACAGCCAGACGAGGTCTCTCTGCAGTGCCTGCAAGATGATGACGCATTCTTCTATGCTTATTTTCACGAACTGCTGTTCTTGATTTCTTACTAACCATTTTTCGTCACTCCT
>CATZIT010000007.1:0-174958 GCA_958420225.1 uncultured Roseburia sp.
CCAGAGGAAAAATTTTACTTTGTAAAATTGGATTTTGCTTCGCAAAACAAGGAGGATTACAAATGAAATTAAAATTTAACAAACAGAAAACAGGTATTTTTGCAGCAGGTTTATTACTTGGAACAGCAGGTGTTAAAATCCTTTCCAGCGATGATGCTAAGAAATTCTATACAAACTGCACTGCAGCAGTGCTTCGTGCAAAAGAGTGTGTAATGAAGACCGTGACAACTGTACAGGAGAACTGCGAAGACATCTATGCAGATGCACAGCAGATTAATGAGGACCGTGCAGCAGCCAAGGCAGAGTTTGAGGATGCAGCAGCTGAGGAAGCTGAAGAAACAGCAGAGGAAGAAAACGCAGAAGAGAATAAAGAAGGCGAAGCTGAATGAGATTTGTAATAAGACACGAAGGAAAAGGTCGTCTTCGGGTTCATCTGCGCCAGACGCGGATGAGCTGCAGGGAAGCCGATACGCTGCTTTATTACCTTGAAAATTTAGATGAGGTGGAGAGCGCTAAGGTTTACGAGAAGACACAGGATGCAGTTATCTGCTATAAAAAAGACAGAGAAGCGGTACTTCGTGCATTGCAGCAGTTTCATTATGAGGACTGTGAAGTGCCGGAAAATGTGCTTGCAAATTCCGGACGTGAGATGAACGAGGAATACAAGGAAAAGCTGATAACAACTGTTTTAGTACACTACGGAAAATGCCTTGTGCTTCCGTATCCGGTCCGGTTTGTGCTCACAGGAATCAAGTCCTGCAAGTACATCTGGAAGGGTGTAAAACTTCTCTGGCAGAGAAAGATTGAGGTGCCGGTTCTCGATGCAACGGCAATTGGCGTTTCAATTCTGCGCTCGGATATCTCCACGGCATCTTCCATCATGTTCTTATTGACAATCGGAGAGATTCTTGAAGAGTGGACGCACAAGAAGTCGGTGGGAGACCTTGCGAGAAGTATGTCTTTACAGACAGGAAAAGTCTGGCTGCTTGGTGCAGACGGACAGGAAGTTTTAGTTCCATCCGGTGAAATCCGTCAGGGTGACATTATCCGTGTCCATATGGGAAATGTTATTCCGTTTGACGGAGAAGTGATAAACGGAGAGGCAGTTGTCAACCAGTCTTCACTGACCGGAGAATCTTTAGGTGTCAGAAAGAGCACCGGCGGTTATGTATACGCAGGAACCGTTTTAGAGGAAGGCGAGCTTGATATCTGTGTCAGACAGACAGCCGGTTCAAGCAAATATGAAAAGATTGTTACGATGATTGAAGAGTCGGAGAAATTAAAATCTTCTCTGGAAAGCAAGGCAGAGCACCTTGCAGACAAACTTGTTCCGTATTCCCTGCTTGGAACAGCCATTACTTATCTGATTACAAGAAATGCAACAAAAGCGCTGGCGATTCTTATGGTGGATTTCTCCTGTGCATTAAAGCTTGCAATGCCGGTTTCCGTGCTTTCTGCAATCAGAGAGGCTGGTACGCACCGGATTACCGTCAAGGGCGGAAAATACCTTGAGGCGATGGCTGAGGCGGACACGATTGTGTTTGACAAAACCGGAACCCTGACAAAGGCAGCACCGTCGGTTGTAAAGGTTGTACCGTTTAATGACATGAGTGAGGATGAGCTGCTTCGGATTGCAGCCTGCTTGGAAGAACATTTTCCACACTCCATGGCAAAGGCAGTTGTAGACGCAGCAAATAAAAGAGGACTCGTGCATGAAGAGATGCACTCTAAGGTCGATTATATTGTTGCTCACGGAATTGCAACGACAATCGAAGGTAAACGTGCGGTAATCGGAAGCTATCATTTTATTTTAGAGGACGAGCATTGCATTATTCCGGAAACGATGCATGAAATTTTTGAGACACTTCCGATGGAGTATTCGCATCTGTACCTTGCCATCGAAGGAAAGCTGGCAGCCGTTATCTGTATTGAAGACCCACTGCGTGAGGAGGCGGCAGACGCTATCCGTGCGTTAAAGGAAGCGGGAATACGCAAGGTTGTCATGATGACAGGTGACAGTGAGCGCACGGCGGCAGCGATTGCGGCACGCGTTGGTGTGGATGCATATTTTTCAGAGGTATTGCCGGAGGACAAAGCGAAGTTCGTAGAACAGGAAAAAACGCTTGGTCACAAGGTTGTGATGGTTGGTGACGGTATCAATGATTCATTGGCACTTTCTGCAGCAGATGTGGGAATTGCAATCAGCGATGGTGCAGAAATAGCAAGAGAGATTGCGGATGTCACAATTGCGGCAGATGACCTGTATCAGGTTGTCACCCTGAAAAGGTTAAGTAATGCGCTGATGAAACGGATTCACAGAAATTACCGGTTTATCGTGGGATTCAACGGAGGATTGATTGCGCTTGGTGTGACAGGAGTGATTCCACCGACAACATCGGCATTGTTACATAACACTTCAACGATTGCAATCAGTTTAAAGAGTATGGAGAATCTGCTTGTGTAGATAATAAAATAATGTAATTTGACAGATGTCTGTTTTAGGACGTACAACTCCCCCGTCCGGCTTGACAAGAGCCGGGCGGGGGAGTAATATATTTTTAGGTAGTACTAATTAACTAGTAGTAATCCCGGAATGAATATGGAGCAGAAATACAATGGAAAAAATATGGGAATTTTTTGAAAATTTAGACGAATTTGTCTATGTTGCAGATATGGATACCTATGAGTTAGTGTATATGAACCGTAAAACCAGGGAGAGTTATGGATTTACATCTAACGAAGAACTTGTGGGCAGAAAATGTTATGAGGTGCTTCAAAACTGCAGTGCCCCATGCAAAATCTGTACAAACCATGAGTTACAGCCAGAAATTTTTAAAGAATGGGGATACTACAGTCCTATGATTGACCGTTATGTTCTGTTAAAAGACACGATGCTGTGTGAGGATGGCAGACGATTTCGAGTCGAGATTGGAATTGATATTACAGCCCAGATGCAAAAGGAAAGCATTGTCAGCAATTACCAGAATTTAGAAGCAGTGACAAACGAAGCATTAAGGGTGGCTCTTCAGGCGGAGACACCGGATGAATCGTTGATGGTATTGCTCGAATATCTTGGAAAAGCATTAGACGGTGAAAGAATGTATATTTTTGAGAAAAATGCCAAAGGTGGAGATGACAATACATACGAATGGGCTGCAAATGGTGTCAGTCCTGAAAAAGACAGACTCCAGAATTTGCCACCGGAGGTTTGCGAAAGCTGGTATCGGGAATTTGAGAGCAAGAGGGGCGTTGTCATTCAGAATCTGGAAGATATTGAAAAACGGGAACCGAAATTGTATCAGGTTTTAAAGCGGCAGAATATTCATTCGCTGACTGTAGTTCCACTCTGTGATGAAAAGAAAGTCATCGGTTTTTATGGCGCAGACAATGTGTCCGAGACATCGTTGGAATATGCTGCCGATATGCTTGAAATTATGGGACATTTTATTGTATCCTCGCTTAGAAGGAGAAATCTTGTAAGAGAATTACAGAGACTTTCCTACAGTGACCAGCTCACTGGTATTGGGAACAGACATGCCATGAAGGAGTATGTCAGACATCTTCAGTTTGGAGAAAGCATTGGCGTTGTATTCTGTGATGTAACCGGGCTTAAGAAGGTCAACGACAATGAAGGACACAAAGCAGGTGACAAGCTTTTGTGCAGGGCGGCAGACAGCTTACAGAGGGTGTTTGAAGGAAATGGCGTCTTTCGCATCGGTGGAGATGAGATGGTTGCGTTCTGTCCACGGATAACAGAGGAAAGCCTCAAACAAAAGGTAGAAGAACTCAGACAGGAAATGACAGAACATGCGTTTTTAATGGCAGTCGGTGTTGTGTGGAGAAAAGAGGGCGTACAGAATACCGATAAGCTTTTAGACGAAGCGGAAAAGAAAATGTACGAGGAGAAAAATGCTTACTACAGAAATTCTGGGATAGACAGAAGAAAGTAAGAAATGGTGAAGCTTCCGATTGCATAGAAATCAACTGAATAATGAAATGATACTTAGTCATAAAACTTCCCGCAGCCGCATTCTTAAATAGAAAGAAATGTGGTTGCGGGAGTTTTTATGCCCAATGAAAAAATAGAAAATCTATTAAACCTTGCGCTGGATGCGTCCGGGGAAGAACGGGAAAAATCGCTGGAACTGGAGGTTGGGTTTGACAGGGAGAAAAAAAACTGGGAAGTAATTGTAAAGTTCAGCGGAACAGAGGAAGAGCTGCGCTTGTTGCTGCGGCAGAATTTCCCGGAGGAATACGATAGCATCAGGCTGACAAGTCTTCGGAATGAATATGCAATACTGATGCTCCCGGAGCATATCGTGGAGCGGGTGGCAGCCCTTAACGAGATTGAATATATGGAAAAACCAAAACTTTTATTTTTTGCGGTCAATAATGGCAAACGGGTATCGTGCATCAATTCTTTACAGACCGGGCAGCAGACAGGAGGAAGGGAAAACTTAAGCGGCACGGGGGTACTTGTGGCAATCATAGATTCGGGAATTGATTACAGTCACCCGGATTTCCGAAATCCAGATGGGACGACACGGATTTTAAATCTGTGGGACCAGACGATACCGGCAGGCAGCGTGGCAGACCCGTTAGCTTCTGCTTCTGAGTCCCAGGCTTTTTTAGGTGCACCGGCGGGCTATTTTCTTGGAACAGAATTTAGCAGGGAGGTCATAGACCGCGCATTGGAACAACCGACGGAACAGGAGCGGTTTGTAATATGTCCCAGCCGTGATATTTCCGGGCATGGTACGCATGTCGCCGGAATTGCGGCGGGAAATGGGGCAGCGTCACAGGGAAGATACCGGGGAGTTGCCTATGAGAGCAGTCTTTTGGTGGTAAAATTAGGAACGCCGGGAGAACGTTCCTTTCCAAGAACGACGGAGCTGATGCAGGCAATCGATTACTGTGTGAATAAGGCACATGAGTATGGGATGCCGGCTGCGATAAATTTGAGCTTTGGCAATAATTATGGCTCGCATTCCGGCAATTCCCTGTTGGAATCCTACCTGAATGCGATGGCAAACTACTGGCGGACATCCATTGCGGCAGGCAGTGGAAATGAAGGAGCGGCGGCGGTTCATGCGTCCGGAATTGTGCGGGAAAATGAGACGAAAGAGGTAGAGATTGCTGTGAGTAGTTATGAACCCACCCTGAATCTTCAAATCTGGAAAAACTATGCGGATGAGATAGCAGTTTCACTGATTCATCCAAACGGAACCAGAATAGGACCAATCCGGCAGGTGTTGGGACCACAGCGGTTTCAGATTGCAGGAACGGATATTTTGCTTTATTATGGGGAACCGAGTCCGTACAGCCCGTATCAGGAGATTTATTTTGAGTTTCTTCCGGTTGCAGATTATATTGATGCGGGGGTGTGGACAATCCAGTTAGTACCACAGAGAATTGTAGTGGGAAACTATGATATGTGGCTTCCGGCTGGCGGAGTTTTAAATACAGGCACCGGATTTTTACTGCCATCCGAGAAAACAACGCTGACAATTCCATCAACCGCAGAGAGGGTGGTTACGGTTGGGGCTTATGACGGGTATTATGACCGGGTAGCGGCATTTTCCGGGCGTGGTTATACCAGGGAGACGAATCAGGTAAAACCGGATCTGGTTGCGCCTGGGGTAGAGATAACGTCCTGTGCTCCCGGGGGCGGTTACGCCACCCGGAGCGGTACGTCGATGGCAACGCCGTTTGTAACCGGCGGAGCGGCGCTTTTGATGCAGTGGGGGATTGTCAATGGAAATGACTTGTATCTGTATGGGGAAAAACTAAAGGCGTATCTCATTAAGGGCGCAAGACCACTCCCGGCATTTCAGACGTATCCGAATCCGCAGGTTGGGTGGGGTGCGCTTTGCGTGGCGGACAGTCTGCCCTTAGGATAGAAAATAAAGTTGAAAATCAGAACTGTCTACTAGGGATGCTAAAATGAAACAAAAATATTGAAGAATATGAAAAAACATGGTATAATTATAATGATGGAATTGAACAATTTACTAATAAAATTGAACAAAGGAGAGGGAAATGAAGATTTCAACGGCTGAAATAAAGATGTACATAAAAGAATGTGTTAAAATGCCAGGAATGTATACCGCAACAGATTTTAGAAATTATATAGGGATGAAGAGTCAAAAAGAAATTACTCGAGGTCAAATATCGGGAGCAATTTCTCAGTTAGTTGATTCCGAAGATATTATAAGAGTTGGACGGGGGTTATATTCCAAAGATGAGAAATCTATTTCAAATAAGAATGTGACTGTTAATAATGAAGCAGAAGATTCTCTAAAAAGGGATATTTATAATACGTTAAATAAGGTGGAGGGCGAACTGCTAAATGCGATAGGAGCAATTAATGTTTGGGAGTTAAATAGCGACAATTTTGAAATAATAACAAAAATCCGTGAGTTAAAAACTTCAATAGAAGAGATAAAGTGTCAGTGTGAATAGGAGAAATGTATTATCGTGAAATAGCCTGATTGAATATGGTAAAGCAGTAGAAAGGAAATGCTTAATGGCAATACGATCAATAGAATATCTGCAAAGTCTTGTCCGGGAGCTTGCAAAGCTTCCGGACGAGACGGAGTGGGTGGAGTTTAAATGCAATAACAAGCAACCCCAGATGATTGGTGAATATATTTCTGCTCTCAGTAATTCGGCAGCACTATGCGAACGACCTAAAGCATATCTGGTTTGGGGCGTAGAGGATGAAACCCATAAAATTGTTGGAACTGAATTTCAGTATTGTAAAATGAAAAAGGGAAATGAGGAATTGGAAGCATGGCTTTCTAGAATGCTTTCGCCAAGAATTAATTTTCGATTTTTTGAGGTTCCGATGGAGGAAGGAACGGTTGTGCTGATGGAGATTCCGTGCGCAGAGAAACAGCCGGTGCAATTTGCAGGAGGTGAATATATACGAATTGGAACAAATAAAAAGAATTTAAAAGAGTATCCGGATAAAGAAAGAGAATTATGGAGAATATTTGACTCCACACCATATGAGTTGCGAATTGCTATGGGAAACTTAGAGGAAGATGAAATGGTGTCATTGCTGGATTATTCAAAGTATTATGACAAAATGGAAATGCCAATTCCGAGAAATAGGGACAAAGTATTGGAAGATTTGCAGCATGAAAAATTTATAAAAAGAAATGATGCTGGTACATGGGATATCACGAATATGGGAGCATTGATGATTGCAAAAGATTTGAAGAAATTTGAATCTTTGCATAGAAGGACTGTCAGGGTGATATGGTATAAGGAGAACTCCAGACTGGATGCCATCAGAGAAAAAGAATTTTGTGCCGGTTATGCATTTTCGCATGAAGAAATCGTGCAGTATATTATGACGATTATTCCACAGGAAGAAGTAATTGTAGAAGCTACAAGAAAATCTGTTCTTAGTTTTCCGGAAATTGCTATCCGTGAACTGTTAGCAAATGCTATGATACATCAGAATCTTCAGCAAAGGGGTACAAATCCTATGGTTGAAGTATTTAAGAACAGAATTGAGTTTTCTAATGCAGGAGCACCGTTGGTGGCAATTGAAAGAATTGTAGATTCGGTGCCTATATCCAGAAATGAAAATATTGCCGGATTTATGCATAAATGTGGTATTTGCGAAGAACGTGGTAGTGGCTATGATAAGATAATTGAGGAGACAGGTAAAAATGAGTTACTGGCACCGAGGATTGAGAATCAAAATAATCAGTTCACGAAAGCAGTCTTATTTGCAAAGGTACCGTTTGAATTAACCACAAAAGAAGATCGAATGCGGACTTGTTATATGCAGGCATGTTTAGCATATGTTAATTTTGAAGGAATTTCCAATGCCGATATTCGGAAAGTATTTGGATTGAAAGAAAAGGAAAAATCCAAAGCATCGAGAATTATAATGAATACGGTTGAAAGTGGATACATTAAAGTAATGGATCCTGACACAGCACCGAGATATAAGAAATATATTCCATACTGGGCATGATTTAAGTTCTTTTAAGTTTCGCTTGGATAAATTGATGGGATAAATTAGGTAGAATAATTATGTCACAAACCATGGAAAACAATTAATTTTGAGGTTTGCTGTGACTTTTTGACTTGATAATGAGTGAAATATCATAAATTTTAAGTTCTTTTAAGTTTCGCTTAGTGCTATTCCCGGTTGCCGTAACCAGCCGGTTGTGCTACAATACAGAGGATAATTTTTACAAAAAGATGGAAAGGGATGAACGGGCATGACACGGAAACAACGATTGCGGCTGTGCAGAAGTATTCTGTTGGTAGTGGCACTGATAGTGTCATGCTTTTATACAGATATTGAGGGCGCCGGGGGGATAGCGGCTGTGCCAGGAGGTACAGAGGAGACACTTTCCGGTACACATATGGTACAGAAATCAGAGGTCGTTCTGCTGCGGGAGAGAACGCTTGCGATAGAGGAAACGTCGGCATTGTCCAGAGGACATCAGGAGAATACCTCCTGTCAGCGCAGAATTCCATTAGTATTGGGGTTCCTGCTCCCAGCAGTACTGCCGGAATTGTTTAAGCAGTTTTGGAGCAACTATCGTAAGTGCCAGAAGGGGAATCCGCTGCGCGGTCTGCTTCTGGTGAAATATCTGATAAAGGCAGACGGGAAAAAGGCGGCACTTGAACTTCTTATAGAATAACAGACAAAATTATTTTATAAGAGGTGAAAAAAATGAATATTGGAGTATGGATTATGATAATTGTAGGTGGAACAGCAGGAGTGCTTTCTACATTGTATCTGTTTTTGAGTATGCCGGTGCTTCTGATCTGGAAAATTTATCGCAAAATCCGTTATCATATTTCCTTATATGATTAAGAAATGAAATCCTGTGAAACAGGTAAGCAGGAGTTCTAAGAACGAGTCCATAAAAAGGCTGCGGGCGATTTTCCCGCAGCCTTTTGTAACGTTTGAAAGAAAATTGAAACGCGAGAGTGTCAAAGCATACGCTTGTTTTACATTCTATGATTGCCGTGTTAGTTTGTAAAGCAGTTCGTAAATGGCATACGCTGAATTCTGCCGAATACCGTTTTTTTTGCGTTAGCGGGAAGAGAGAGCTGTTTTCTGGCTTCCGCTTTGGAGATATCTGCCGAAAAGCGCGGGGAAACGGGAATATTGTGGCGCTTCATGTATGTGAGGATCTCTGCCGGATACAGATGCGGCATTACGATTGCATCCGCCGGGTGCTTTGATAAGTACGAAGTGAGATAGAGCGCCATTTTTCCATTCGTGTAATAAACCGGAGATTTTGGCACAAGACGGCTCACAAACATTCCAAGCTGGTAAATAAATCCGAACAGTGCCGGAACCTTTTTTACAATCTGCACGTAGACATTCCCAACCGCGTGGGAGATGCGGGAATCTGCAAGGCAAAAATAATCAAGAACCGTAGCGGTAGCACCATGGGAGCGGATTTCCTCTGCAAGTGCATTTGCGGCGGCGTTGTGACCGCCCCCGGTATTGCAGGATAAAATAAGAATGTTCATGACTTAAAACTCCTTTCATGCGTGGCAGAGGGTGCGTGCAGATGTTTTACAATGACAATTCCGCTGATAAGAGCACATCCGAGAAGAACGGAAACCTGTTTTTCCAGAAAAAAGCACGATACAAAAAAGCAGACAAACGTAACGATGCTGCGTGTCCGAGGTGCATGGATGCGAAGAAGAAGCGAGAACAGCAGGTAAAAAAACAAGTATAAATACGACAAAATGCGTTGGAAGCAGCCCAATCAGGACGCCGAAGGAGACGGCGATGACCTTGCCTCCCTGTCCGTGGTGGTAAGGCGAAAAGGCGTGACCAAAGACCGGAGCTGCCATGACAGCGGCAAAGACAGGGGAGAGTGTGTCCGTGAGAGACGTACAGAGTGCCACGGGGAGAGCTCCTTTTCCGATATCTCTTCGATGGAAACCCCGTGCCATTTGCGCAGCAGGAAATCTCCAAAGAGAATACTCCCTAAGAGATAGCCTGCTGCAATAAAAATTAAATAGAAGACAGAAGAATTGAAATTCATGAGATTACTTGTCAGCGGAAGCTCTTTACCCAGTTTATTAAAGAATCATGGTAAACATTGTCCGCAACATCCTTTCGCATCTGGTCTGTAATAGGTCCGTTTTTCGACATAAGTGCAAGCACCGCCTCCTGGAGTCCTGCAATCTTTCCGCGTTCAAATTCTTCATTAGAGCAGTGGGGCTCTGCCGGAGCGGCAGCCGGTTCCGGGCTGGAAGAAGATTCTGCGCTGTCAGCCGGGGATGTTTCCGCCGGTGTCACGTCTGCTGTAGGAATATTGCAGGCGGAAATATCGGTTGGTACATCGACACTGCCTGCAATCCAGATTTCACCGGAATTGGCAGGAACCGTTACCGTGATGTTGCCATTTGAAGCATTCACGGTTTTGCCCGAGAGAGTGCCCGTAAAGCAGGAAGCGTTTCCGGCGGGAAGCGTCATCGTAAACTCATTGTCGTCATTATTTACGGTAATAATGGCGGACTGCTCGCCGAAGTTTCTCGAAAAAGCGTACTGGCGGTTTGTCAGGAATAACTGTCTGTAATCGCCGTGGGAGAGCACCGGATAGGTCTGATGAATCCGGCCGAGTGCGGCAATCAGGCGGGTGCAGGCATTTTGATTGATGGCATCTTTGTAATCGTCATAAGAGAGTGCCGGACGTAAGGATGCATCGGAATACTGCTCTTTCTTTCCTTCAATGCCGAATTCAGAGCCATAGTAGATGGACGGAATTCCTGGCAGTGTGTATAACAGGATGTGTACCGGTGCAAAGTGTGCCTTGTTGGAAAGTTTGGTATAGATGCGCTCCACATCGTGATTGTCGACAAAATTGTAGAGCTTAAAACCATCGGTATGGTTGCCGCCCATTTCATAAAGGCGGGTGACGGTGTGTGCAATCTCAAAATAATTGTGGTCGTTATGACCGGAATAGAGCGCCTTGTGAAGCTGGTAATTGGTGACAGAGTGCAGGGTTCCTTCGTTGACCCAACGGCTGTAGTCGCCGTGAATGACCTCGCCCATCAGCCAGAATTCCGGTTTTACTTCGTTTGCAACCTGACGGAGCTGTTTCATGAAATCAAAATCCAGCACGTCAGCCGCATCCAGACGGATACCGTCAATGTCAAATTCCGATACCCAGAAACGAATCACATCACAAATGTAATTGCACACAGCAGGATTTCTCTGGTTTAATTTTACAAGGAGGTTATAGCCGCCCCAGTTTTCATAGGAAAATCCATCGTTGTATTCGTTGTTGCCGCCGAAATTAACATTGCAGTACCAGTCCTTGTAAGGAGAGTTTTCCCGATGCTCCTTTAAGTCCCGAAATGCAAAGAAATCTCTTCCCGTGTGGTTAAACACGCCATCGAAGATGACGCGGATGCCCTGGGCATGACATTCTTTTACAAAATTGGTGAGGTCGGTGTTATCTCCAAGCCGGCTGTCTAATTTTTTATAATCGGTCGTTTCATATCCGTGTCCGACGGACTCGAACAGAGGACCAATGTAGAGTGCGTTGCATCCGATTGCACGGATATGGGAAATCCAGGGGAGCAGGGTGTTTAACCGATGCTCCGGTGTACTGTAGGAATTTTCCTTTGGAGCGCCGCAAAGCCCCAGGGGATAAATATGATAAAAGACTGCTTCATCGTACCATGCCATAATTTTAAGAACCTCCTTATATTTAAGCCTCTTCTGTCAATGTATCATGAAAACGATTCCGTGACAAGGAGATTAATTTGTCGATGCAAGTGTTTCAAGCTGCTGTTTGACATTGTCCGCAGAGGTCAAAACCTGGTCTGCGGAAGCGGAAATCTCTTCCGTGGAGGCGGCAAGGTTTGTCACACGGTCATTGACATGGGAAATGGTGTCTAACAACTGCTTGCTGTTGTCCATAATCTGATGGATTGTGGAGACAATCTGCGTCTGGTTTTCATTGCTCTTTCCGGCGGTGTCCCTTGAACTTGCAGAAAGGGAATTGATTTCATCTGCGACAACGGCGAATCCGCGGCCGGCTTCCCCGGCTCTTGCAGCCTCGATACTTGCGTTGAGCGCTAAAAGGTTGGTCTGGGATGCAATGGAGACAACTTCTGCATTGTTCTGGGACAATTCCTGCAGCAGATGGTCAATCTGTCCGAGGGAGACATTTAAATCGTCACAGAAGTGTGCAATCTCCGTCATTTCTTCTGAAATTGCGGTGCTTTCCTCAGCATTGCTGTTATTGCCTTCTGCCATATGGTCGACAGCGGTATACAGGGAGGAAAACTCCTGATTGATGCGGTCGACGGTAGAGAGGATATTTTCTGCCTGCTGTTCGGTTTTTGCCTTTTCGCTTTCCACCTGGCTGGTCAGAAGAAGCGCACGCTCTTTTTCCTGCTCTGCAAGGTCCTTGACATAATGGATACAGTTTTCCTTGTGGTTGAAGCCATTGTGAATGGCGATTGCCATATCACGACAAGTGTCATAACCACAGCAGGAGCAGTCAATTAGCTGGGAATCAGCAGTTTTTTTGTTCATGTCATGGAAGATAGCCTGTACTTCCTGCTCAGAAGGAATCGAAACCTTGCAGTCTGCGGAACGGTCGGTGTAAGTGCGCAGATAATCGTTTAAATTCAGGTGCTTAAACTGCTGATTTAATTTTTTCAGACGTTTTGCAGGACTTAAGTGTGTCGACCATGCGCTTGTGGCAGAATTCTTTTTGCAGGCGCTCCGGATTGCGGCCAGATTGCAGAGGGCATCATCAGTAGCTGAAATTGCGGGTTCTGTGGCAGTGCCGCACAGACAGCCTTCCGCACAGTTTAAGGCATCGATGAACAGATATGGAGTCTGTCCGTTAGCGATGTGGGATTTGTTCTTCTCGAGGAAATGATACAAATGTTTTTCGCCCTCTATCTGGCGGATAAGAACATCCTCGCCGAGGAACCAGTAGACATTTTCTTTGAGTCCGCCCGGAGAGGGATAGACGGAACCGAGTCCGTACTCAATTTCATCGGAGCAGAGAGAACCGGAAATATGGTGTTCTCTGATATATTTCATGAGATGGTCAAAGGTCACGTTGTACTGAATCATGCCTTTGTTCTCAGGTGCTTCTATTTCAAGCTTTTTGGCAACACAGGGGCTGATAAAAGCCAGCTTGTCTGTGATGTTCAATTCTTTTCTGGCATAGATTGCGGCGCACATCATAGGGCTCTGCACCGGAAACAGCTTCGGTAAAAGCTCCGGCATATAGCGTTCAATGTAGCTTACGACAGCAGGACATGGCTGTGAGATGCCGCCAAGAAAATTGTGACTATTAATGTAATTTAAATAGCCCCAGGTTGTGATATCAGCACCGAAAGAGACACTGATAATGCGATTGACGCCGAGCTGTTTTAGACCGCCGAGTACGCTTTCATATTCTTTGGGGTAGTTTGCCTTAAAGGCAGGTGCGAGAAGCAGTGAAATGCGTTCACCTTTTGCAAGTGCAGCAAAAAAGGCCTCTGTGTCATCTGCAAACTCTCTTGCATTGTGCTCACACACATCAAAGCAGGCGCCACAGGCGATACAACGGTCATTGTCTACAATAATCCGGTTGCTGCCATCTACGATTTCAGATCTGCAGGCACCCATACAGCTGCACACACTAATACATTTGTTGCAGCCGATACACGAATCGTTTGTAAAAACGAGTGATTGGTTATGTAACATAACAAATACCTCCGTTGGTTCATAGTAATAGTATTATTATACAACAATATGGTACTTTTGTCACTGAAATAACAGCATTTTTTTATGGAAATCCGAAAAAGGATATAGTATAATTGACTTTAAATATAAGGAAAGTTCACAAAAAAGTAGGGGGGAATCTGTTTTGAACAAAAAAATAGGATTTATCGGATGTGGAAATATGGCGCGTGCCATTATTGCAGGAATTGTATCGTCGGGACTTTGTGCACCGGAGAATATGATTGCTTCAAACCGCACACAGCCGGCGCTTGATAATATAAAAGAGCAGTATGGAATCCGCACGACAACGGATAATGTGCAGGTGGCAAAGGAGGCAGAAATTCTATTCCTCTGTGTGAAACCGAATGTATTCGAGGTGGTGATTCCACAGATTAAAAATGAGGTCAGACAGGACACACTCATTGTTTCAATTGCAGCGGGACAGACCATTCACACCATCGAGGAGCTGTTTGGCGGCAGAGACATTAAGCTGGTGCGTGTTATGCCGAATACGCCGGCATTGGTCGCAGAAGCGATGTCATCTATCAGTCCAAATGCAAATGTGACTAAGGAGGAGACCGTGATGGTCAAAGACATTTTTGACCATGTGGGAAAAGCAGAAATTGTGGACGAAAAATTAATCGATGCTGTTGTGGGGGTAAGTGGTTCTTCGCCGGCATATGTCTATATGTTCATTGAGGCAATGGCGGATGCGGCGGTTTCCGGTGGAATGCCAAGAGCGCAGGCTTACAAATTTGCGGCACAGGCAGTGCTTGGTTCTGCAAAGATGGTGCTTGAGACAGGAAAACATCCGGGAGAACTGAAAGATATGGTCTGCTCACCCGGAGGAACTACAATTGAAGCGGTATGTGCACTTGAGGAGCGCGGATTCCGCGATGCGGTGATTGCCGGAACAAAGGCATGCATTGCAAAATCAAAGGAAATGAGTAAAGAAAACGATGAACGTGATCGCGACTATTAGAACTGATTTTGAAGATAAATTTGGAATCCCGAGACAGAGCGGAATTGTGGAAGGTGTGGAGGGGAAAATCATTTTTACACCGAAATACCGGACACCGGAGGCACTGCGCGGAATTGAACAGTTTTCCCATCTGTGGCTGCTCTGGCAGTTTTCAGAGGCAGTGCGGGAGGAGTTTTCCCCGACCGTGCGGCCGCCGAGACTTGGTGGCAATCAGCGAATCGGTGTGTTTGCCACAAGGTCGCCGTTTCGTCCGAATTCGATTGGGCTTTCCTGCGTGAAGTTAAAAAAGGTCGGCTGGGAGGACAAAGATGGTCCGGTTCTTTATGTGACAGGGGTTGATCTTTTGGATAAAACGCCGATTTATGATATAAAGCCTTATATTCCGTTTGCCGACTGTCATCCGGAAGCGACGGAAGGGTATACGGCGGAGACAAAAAAACACAGGCTTGCCGTTGAATTCCCGGAAGAGCTGCTTTTTAAGTTTCCGGAGGAAAAGCGGGAGACGGTCAAGGAACTTCTTGCACAGGATCCGAGACCTTCATATATTATAGATAAGGAGCGTACCTACGGCATGAGTTATGCGGGTTTTGATGTGCGCTTCCGGGTGGAAGAAGACCGGCTTACGGTGTATGAGGTGCTAGAGAAGAAATGAAGTGCTACCGATTAAAATATCGTCTGACGATGAGCCACAGTGCGACAAATCGCAGAGAGAATGAACACAATCATGTACTTGAAATCGAAATCTTCGCATATCCTCAAATGAACCGGTTTGTGGAGTTTGGAGAGATGGAAGAAATTGTATCCCAGTGTCTTGACGGATATCAGAACCGGTATTTAAACGATATGGAAGAATTTTGTGGGGATACAAGCCTTGAAAATACAGGTGAAATATTGTATCTTAAATTAGAAAAGGCATTTTTAGTACAGGGATGGACTGTAGAACGTTTTGAAATCAGTGAGACGCCGTTGCGCGTCTATGTAATCACAAAGAATACATATCAGAGAGGGTGCAGTAGATGAGAAAGAAGATTTGGGCAGGAGCAGTTGCAACACTTGTAGCGCTTGGCGCAGTGCTGCCGGCACAGACGGTAAAGGCTGCGGGAATTACGGTCGATGGAGACCCGTCCGACTGGAGTGGAATTGCGATGCAGTCATCGGACAATTCAAACATTGCAAAGTGGGCAGTGGCACAGGATGACAGTTATGTGTATTTTTATGTGCAGGAAAACGGCGGAAATGAATGGGGACAGCCGATTTCCGACACCAATATGACCATTTCTTATGGGGACGGCAGTTCCGGCGGTATCCGGTTTGCATACAACATTGGAAGCATCAAGGATGGCTATTATGGTGATATTTCCGGAGAAATTCATGCGTTTGCACCGAGTGATGAGCGCGATAAATACGAGGTGGAATTTGCAGTTCCACAATCGTTCTTTTCCGATTCAAATTATACGATTTCTTACTGTGGCGCATCGGTAAGCAGCAGCGATATTATGGACTTCTCCGGCGGAAATAAAGAAGAGACTGAGACGCAGGAGACCGAGACGCAGGAGACGGAAGCCCCTGCAGAGACCGAGACGCAGGAAACAGAAGTCCCGGCAGAGACCGAGACGCAGGAAACAGAAGCCCCGGCAGAGACCGAGACGCAGGAAACGGAAGCCCCGGCAGAAACGGAAACACAGGAGACAGAGGTTCCGGCAGAGACAGAATCACAGGAGACGGAAGCCCCGGCAGAGACAGAAACACCTGGAAGCGGAGATAACGGTAACGCCTACAACGGAATTACAATTGACGGCAATTTTTCTGACTGGAAATATATTGCCAAGACGCCGGTAAATAATGGGGCTGTAGTTGAGGCAGCCATGATTTTTGATGGAGACTGGGTTTATATTTATATCAAGGATGAGGGAAACGGATGTGCAACCTGGTCCGGCGCTTACAGCAACGGTAATTTTACGATTCTGACGGATACCGGAAGAAACACGGTGTTTAAGCTGGGAACGAACTATATCGGTGGCGTGGACGGTGCGGAGGTCATCTACTCCAACAATCAGTATGAGATTGCAATCCCGGCATCCGCAGTAAAGCAGTATAACAGCACGATTTCATTTGGCTATTATATGGCGGATGAGATGATTATAAAGGATGTGGCAAATTTACAGGGCGGCGGAGGCAGCTTTGGCGGAATTACATATGATGGACTCTACGGTGACTGGGACCATTATCCGCATCAGTTAATCCAGTATGCAACACCGGGAACCCACATCGTAGATGACGGTTTGTCGGAGGGCGCACTTTACACGACCGGAACGACGCTGTACGGACATGTGAAGTACATCCGTCAGAATAGTAACATTGTATTTCAGCCGTTTACCCTGCGGTTTAATCAGGATTCTTCAAAAGAATTTAATTTCCGCCTGATTTCAAAGGATGCAAACGGAAAGTATACCGCTGCAAATATCAGTAATCTTGCACAGGGAACCTATGAATTTTACCTTGGAGATATGAATGGATGGCAGCCGGAAGCATATGAGGGAACCGGAGAGGAGTACCCGGTTTACGGATTTATCTATGTAACAATCGGCAGCTATTATCAGGAGATGGAGTTTTCCGTAAATCTGGAGAAAGTGGCAGAAAAGCTTGGACTTGATGTCAATGAGTTGCAGGTGATACAGGCACAGTATATCAATATTGGAACAGAATGGGTAACTTCTGCCGGAACGTCAACAGGTCCGGTAGCCGGAATTGTTTTAAGCTGCGGAGCAGTGGTATGTGTATTGGCAGATCGGAAACGCAAAATGAGAAAGGCCTGATATGAACCCGATTTTGATTGTAGTATTGTTAATAGGATGGCTCTATATCCTGCGGGTATTCCGCAGGGCAGAGTTGTCCTTTTGGCATTTTATATGGGGAAGTTTTGGATTATTTATTGCAATGATGGTGATGGTGCGACCGGTGCTGACCCAGCCGCTTGCACAGGTGGTTGCGGCGATTGCAGGAATTTTTGGAAAACTGACCGGAATGTTTACCGCTTATTTTAAATATGGAGTCATTTTTGTAAACTCATCCGCAGGATCGATTTCCATGGTCATCGATTTTGAGTGCTCCGGTATTCTGGAAATCATGGCATATGTGTCGCTTTTGGCTTTTTTTGATGCCTATACGCGGTTTGAAAAAATTGTTGTGGGAATAGCGGGTATTTTTTATATCATTCTTGCAAATGCGCTGCGGATTACGGTAATCAGTGTGGTCATCCATTTCTTTGGAGTTTCCGCTTATTATGTTGCACATACGTTTGTCGGACGGTTCGTATTCTATACACTGTCAGTCATTCTTTATTTTTATGTATTTACCAAGACGCAGATTATCCGGCAGAAGGTAGGAGGCTTTACCTATGGACATTCTAAATAGATTTGCAAATTCCTTCCTCTTTTGGGCAGCGTGGATTATTATTCCGGTGATTATGGAAATTATTCCGTCGCTCGGCAGTGTCGTGATTCTGATTAAAAAGACACTGTTTCCGGTGAAATATGAGACACCGATTTTACAGCCGGAGATTTCTTTGATTATTCCGGTTTACAATTCACAGGAGACGCTTGAAGAGTGCATCCGCTCCATCAGTGAGAGCGATTATCCCAATTCCAGAATTCGTATTTTTCTGGTGAATAATCAGGGGCAGGATGACAGCTTCCATGTATTTACAAAATGCCAGAAGAAGTTCCCGGATTTGATGATGCAGTGGCTCAATGCCAAGCAGGGAAAATCAAAGGCACTCAATCTGGCGCTTTTTAACAGCGATGGCAAATATATTATCCATATTGACAGTGATGGATTGCTGGAAAAATCGGCACTGACCAATATGGTAAACAAATTTGAGGGAGATTCCTCCATTGAATGTATGACGGGGGTTATATTAACTGACCCGGCGCAGGTTCAGGCATACCCGTTTGGACCGAAACGGCTTTTACGCAAGATGGAATTTATGGAATATGCCCAGGCATTTTTAGCCGGGCGCAACTATGCTTCGGAGATGAATGCAATTTATACATTGTCCGGGGCTTTTTCGGCATTCCGGAAATCTGCGGTATTAAAATCCCAGCTTTACAGCACGGATACGATTTGTGAGGATACGCAGATTACATTTCAGATGAAATATCTGCAAAAGAAAAAGGTGAGTATCTGCGAGAATGCCATCTTTTTTGTCGATCCGATTGAGGACCTTAACAAGCTGTATACCCAGAGACAGCGCTGGCAGAGAGGAAGTCTGGAGGTTTCGGCGCTGTTTTTAAAGAAGGAGTTAAAGGCATATAAGATGTTTCGCAATGAAAATGTGCGGACACTGATGTATGACCATACGTTTGCATTTCCGCGTATGATCTGGTATCTGGCGTTAATCTGCCTTCTCTGTATGAATTATTCGTTTAAGCTTGTTATGTACGCAACGCTGTTTTTGTTCTTTTTGTATGTGCTGGTCGGATTTTTCTATTATCTGTCAACCGTTGGGTTCTTAAAGGGATTCGATGACATACGAAAGTATTACCGAAGACAGTGGTATGTTGTCCCGCTGCTGCCGTTTTTTAACCTGTTTGTGTTCTTTATCCGGTTTGCCGGCGTCATCAACAGTATCAATACGGACAGTGCATGGAAGGTAAAGAACTTTACGGAGGAGCGGAAGGCGGCAGCCGGTGTGATACGTCACGATATGACCGGAGTTTTTCGTGTATTGGAGAAAATCAGAAAGTTTGTGAATGTGGAGTAGGGAAACGTGAAATCAAAGTTCAGAATCGTATCAGCAATCATTATAATATTTATCATTATAGAGGGGGCATTGGGCGCCTGGCAGATTTCTTCTTATGATAAGAGTGTTTTGGAAATCTATGCGGGGCAGCAGGATGCGTATGTGCAGCTTGTGCTTGACCAGATTAACTTACAGGCAGACCGCAGCGATGATGAGATTATTACAGAGATTTTAGGGTCTTTGGATTCCTCATCGGGAAAATACTGGACCCTTTCCAAGGAACAGGCACTTTTGTTTGTAAAAGATGTCATGGAGACGAATCGTTATAAGGGATTTACCACTGAAACCTATTATATTTCGGACAGTGCTGCGGAATTTCTCGAAAATCTTACACAGAACAAAGTGATTCATCAGATGATTACGATGGATGGCGAGGATTATGTGGCATCCGGGGTGGCATTTTCTTATGGGGACAATGTGTACCGCATCTGCCTTCTGACGAACCGGACGGTCATTTTGGATAACAACAGTTTCCTTTCTGCCAAAATATCCATTTCCATCCTCGGTGCAATCGCATTGTTCGTCCTGTTGGTGCTTTGTCTTACGTTGACCGGTGTCATTGAGAAGAAACAGCGGGAAAATACCTCATTAAAGGAACGGTTAGAAGCGCAGAACCGCACGATTGATTTGCTGGGAGAAAAATTAAAGGAGCTTGACCTCTATGAGACGCGCTGGAATCTTTTCCAGGAGAGTGTGCTGGGAAACTTTATTGAGAAACTGCAAAACAGAAAGGCGTTTCCGGTTACGGTTGTGCAGATAACATTTAAAGAAGAAAACGAGCAGGAACGTTTCTTAGCAAAGGCGCAGCTTCTGCTTGATAAAAAAATACTCCGTTTTTCCCTGGAGGATGGTGGACTGTTGCTTTTATTTGTGCAGTATGAGAAAAATGCAGCACTTGAGGCACTAAAGCTGACCGGTCAGGATACTTACGAGGTTCTTGCGTCCGGGGAGTGGAACGAGGGAAAACAGACGCTTAATAGGTATATCTTGAAGTAAGAAAGCAGGGAAAAGAGCATGGATGTGAAGCTGTATCGGGAATATAAGTTTAAATTTTACTTGAATGCCAGCCATTATATTATCATTAATGGAAAGCAGGGGCAGACACACCCGCATACCTGGGAATTTATGGTATGTATCATGAAAAATAACGACAAGTTTGTGCAGTTCAATGAATTTGAGCGTGCAATTGAATCGTACTTTGAAAAATACCAGAACCGGGTTATGAATGAAATGGAACCATTTGACGTGATTGTTCCGACACTTGAAAATATGGCAGACTATTTTGTTGGAGAAATCCGTGATATCGTCCGCAAAATCGGAGGAGAACTGATCATGATGGAAAGCAGTGAGACGCCGACGAGAAGTTATATTTTGGGCTATCAGGATGACATGGAGTTTATCCGTGCGATGGAGCGCAATTCCAAAGAGACGATTGACTTCATCATAGAGTCCGTGGTGGACGGAATTATTGAGTAAGGAGAAAAGACCGTTGAAGAAGAAACTTGGCATTACAGCGGCGGTATTACTTTATGCGCTTATCGCCGGGGCGGTGGTGTGGATGGTTGCGATAGGCGGAAATTATCCGTCCGGTTCCGATACGCTCTGTCATATCTATAAGGGAGATATTCTGTATCAGAATATCAAGGCAGGAAACTGGTATCCACTCTATGATAATCTGTGGTATAACGGCGTTCAGATGATGCGTTACTGGGCACCGCTTCCCATCTATGTGCTGGCATTCTGCCAGATGCTTGCGGGCGGTGAAGCACTTTCGGGCTATCTGGTATATGTGGGACTGATTCTGTTCTTCGGGGCATTGTCCTGGCTTTTTATCGGAGTGAAAAAGAATCGTCCGGTTTTTGGAGCATTCCTAGGGGTGCTGTGGTTTTTTATGCCAAACAACCTGTATGCGCTGTTTGGAGAAGGAAATCTGCCGCGGTCGTTGTCCATGGTGCTGCTTCCGCTTCTCATTTATCACATTCATCAGTTTTTGATGGAGGATTGTGAAAAAAGTATCAAATGGATTGTTCTGATTTTTACCGGAATTTTGTTGTGTCATGTGGGATATGCGGGAATGATTGCGTTAGCGCTTCTCATTTTCCTGTTGTTTTACAAGATTTTAAACCGGCAGAGCAAAAAATGTCTGACGGTAATCATAAGTCTGTTATTGCCGTTTCTTCTGATTGGAATCTGGCTTTACGCTTCCCTAAAGGGTGGAATTACATCGACGGACAGCTCGCAGGTAATGAAGGGATTTTTCCAGGATGCGTGGATTTCCTTAAATCCGTTTTACCGGTATGAGAGCAACAATGTCACTTTTTATTTCGGACTTGCGGCATTTGTGCTGGCAGTATTCGGGGGGCTTTGCAGCCACAGAAAATCGATGCCGGGATTCTTTACGGCGGTTGTGATTTTCTTTTGTACGACGTCCTCCATGTATCCGGTGCTTGAAAAACTGCCGGGAAGCCAGTATCTTTGGATGTTACGGTTTATTTCGATTGCACTTTGCATGATTTTATACAGCTTTTTATTGTGGGACACGTTAAAGAAACCATTCATCTGGGTCTGCTGTCTGCTTTTAGTTGCAGATGTGATACCGTCGGTTTCACTGTTTTATTCAGGTATGGGAACGCAGACTGCGGAAGAAAATTTAAAAGAGCTTTCAGATGCGACACTGATTACGAAGGCAAAGGAAGTGACCAGGCAGCGGCTGGCGCTTCTCGACGGAAGTTCGCTCGGTGCGACAGCACCGTATCTGGTTTCAGACTTTGGAGACCAAAAGGTGCAGGGGGCATTTGGTGCCGGCTGGCAGTCGGCAGCGACGGCAAACCGCATTGTGGAATTAAACCAGGCGGTTGAAGATGGAAATTATCTGTATCTGTTTGACAGAGCACTTGAGATGGGAAACGATACGGTCTTAATTCAGATTTCCATGATGAAAAATAAAAGCTGGGATGTAGACTATGCGACGGAGTGTGCCGCAAGACTTGGCTATGAAAAGATAGAAGAAAACGATGGATATGTGCTTTATCATATGGCGGCCGATGGAACCTTCGGCATCCGCACGCAGTATGATGCAATTGGAATCGGAAGTTCTGCGAAAGTGCTTTCATTCCTCTACCCGGATATGGAGGAGACGGACTCCGCAAATCTGGATGATTACAGCTTTGAAGAACTGTCTGCCTACAAGGTGGTTTATCTCGACCATTTTACCTATACGGATAAGACAGCGGCAGAGGAGCTGGTGCGAAAACTTTCGGAGAATGGCACAAAGGTGGTCATCAGCGCAGATGGAATCCCGACAAATGAGCGTTTGAAGGTGCAGGAGTTTCTTGGGGTTTCCTGCAGCAGTATTTTATTTGAAAACGGCTATCCGATTCTTTCGGTCGGGGGAGAAGAATTAGACTGTGCGCTGTTTGCACAGGGGTATTCGAACTGGCAGACGGTGTATTTAAACGGACTGACCGAGGTGAAAGGAACGTTTGAGGACAACGGACTTTCCGAGGCATTTTATGGAACAGGCGAAAATAAGAGTATTATATTTGTAGGATTAAATCTCAGTTATCACTATATGCTGACGCAGGATGTGCTGCTAGAAAATCTTTTTAACGATATTTTCGGGATGGATAGAAGCATTCTGCCGCAGCGGGAAATCGTGCCGGTTACCGTGGAGTACGGCAGAAATCAGATTACAATTACCTCTGAAGAAGATGGCGTTAATACGACGCTGGCATATCATGATATTTTTGAGAGCGAAGAGCATATCACGGCAAAACAGGCGTTATTATATGTGGACAGCGGAACGACTATTATCACGATGCGGTATCCTTATCTGGCGGAGGGAATCGCAATGAGTACCGCAGGAGCGGTGCTTACGATTTTATTTCTGCTGTGGTGCAAAAAACGTTACGGGAAGGAGAAGCTAGAAAATGGAGAGCAAGGAGAGAGCAAAACAGGAGACAGTGGTGTTAATCCCATCCCTGAATCCTGATGAAAAACTGACGACTTATGTCATGGAGTTAATCAGAATCGGATTTCGCAGGATTCTTCTTGTGGATGACGGAAGCAGAGAGGAATGTCAGAACATTTTTGAAAACCTTTCCGCCGAACCGGAGGTGTGTGTGTTCCATCACGAGAAAAATCGTGGCAAAGGAAGGGCGTTAAAGACAGGGTTTGCATACTGCATGGAACAATTTGGGGATGCGGTGGGGGTTGTCACCGCGGACAGTGACGGGCAGCACAGCCCCAAAGACACGCTTGCGGTCGCACAGGCACTTGTGGAACAGCCCGAAGCGCTGATTCTTGGCACGCGCAATTTTGACGAGGAACAGGTGCCATTTAAGAGCCGTTACGGAAATAAAATTACAACCATCGTGTTCCGGCTGTTATATGGAAAACTGATTCATGATACACAGACCGGACTGCGTGGAATTGCCGCAAAACACCTTCCGATGATGACAGAACTTCCGGGGGAGCGGTTTGAGTATGAAATCGGGATGCTGATTGAAGCATCCCGAGCGGAAATTCCGCTGGTGGAGGTCCCCATTGAAACGATTTATATCAATGACAATTCGGAGACACACTTTCATCCGGTGAAGGACTCACTTAAGATTTATGGTGTGATGTTCCAGTATTTTTTGAAATATACGCTGTCTTCGCTTGGAGCGTCCCTGATTGACATTTTAGTGTTCTGGATTTTTTCTGCACTTGTGTTTCGGGGCAGTGGAGGGGCCGTACCGATTTTTCTCTCCACGATAGCTGCACGTGTGATTTCCTCAGCGTGTAATTTCTTTGCAAACCGGATGGTTGTGTTTAAGGCATCCGGGAATCTTACAAGGGAAGCGGCGGCTTACTACGGGTTAGTGGCAGTACAGATGCTTTGCTCGGCAGGGCTTGTCTACTTCTTTACCGGACTTTTACATTGGGAGGCAACGCTTGTGAAGGTTCTCGTGGACACATGTCTGTTCTTTGTAAGTTTTCAGATTCAGCACCGTCTCATTTTCCGGAAAAAAGCATAGAAGGAGCGTTGGTGGAATGATGGAAGAACGGTATCTGTTTCAAAACGGGTTTCTGGCTGAAAAAAACGGAGAGGATGCGATAACGCTTTTAAGGGCATATGGAACATCACCGGAGCTTGCGGTGCCGGAGCAAATCGGAGGATATCCGGTAACGGAAATCGGCGCTTACTGCTTTGCAAGGAGCGCACATCTTACAAAGGAAGCAGAAGCACTTATAGAGGAAGCACGGGCGAAGGAACCTTCTTTGGCGTCCGGGGAGATTTGCGGAGAAAATCTCTCGGTGTTAGAGCTTCCGGATGCCATCCGAAAAATCGGGGACTGCACGTTTTACAATTGTAAGAATTTATCGGAGCTGATAGTCGGAAAAGCGGTGGAGGAGCTTGGAAGCGACGTGTTTATGAACTGCGTCAGCTTAAAGAAGCTAAAAATCCGCGGCAGTGTTCTGGAAAAAAGCGGGTTAAAACAGCTTTTGAGCCGGATTTCTTTTACGGTGGAAGTGTTTTTTGAAAACGGGACAAAGACCGAAGCGGCAGTGCTTTACCCTGAATTTTTTGAGACCTACGATGAGATTGCACCGGCACATCTGTTTGGAAGAAATATTACAGGGGAGGGATTTCGGGCAAGACAGTGCTTCCGGGACGGGAAAATTGCATTTGCAGAATATGATGCCATTTTTCCAAAGATATGCGTCGAGGAGAGTCGTGATATCACCGGACAGTTCGCACTTGACCGCCTGCTCTATCCGGTGGAGCTGTCAAGAGAAAGCCGCCTGTTATATGAGGGCTATTTCAACGAACAGCAGGAACATATCGGAAAGCGGCTGGTTCGCGATGCCAGGCTTGAGGTGCTTCATTTTATGTGTGAGAAGAAATATTTTTCCAAGGAAACGCTTCTGGTACTCTTAGAAGAGGCGGTGGCGGCGGACTGGACAGAAGGTGCGGCGAGCCTTATGGCATGGAAAAAAGAGTATTATGAGACCGCAAAGGGAGCACGTTATACATTTGATGATTTTTAAAAGGAGGCAGTGATGCGTCACGCACAGACAGAAGAGGAATGGCAGGAGGAGATGGGGAAAAAGGTTTTGGAGCAGACGAGGCAGGAAGTATATCTGGACCTGCGCTTTTTAAAGATTGCGCTGTCTGCGCTAAACTGGAAGGCAAACCCTGCGTTAAAGGCGCTTGCCACGGACGGAGCCTATTTGTATTTTGCACCGGAACATGTCATCCGTGTTTATAAGCAAAATCCGGCATTCCTCGACCGCGCCTATCTTCACAGCGTGCTGCACTGCCTGTTTTCGCATCTGTGGATTGCAGGAAACAGGGAGAGAAACCGCTGGAATTTAGCGTGTGATATCGGTGTGGAGTACGTCATCGACAAGATGGAAAAGCCCTGCACCAGACGTATCTTAAGTTTTCTCCGAAAAAACATTTATACAGAACTTGAAGAACTGCAAAAGAAGGAAAAAACGGCACTTTCGGCGGCAGTCATCTATCGGCAGTTAGGACGCTATAACCAGAGCGAACTCACGGAGCTGGCAGTTGAATTTTATACGGATGACCATTCATTCTGGCCGAAGGAAAAGCAGGGAGGCATGCTTCCTTCCGCCGCGCAGAAAAATCAGGAAATGTGGAAAAAGATTGCCAGACAGACCGCGATGGAACAGGAGCGGCAGGGCAGTAAGGAGAGCAGGCAGGAAGGGGAAAAGCTGCTTGCTGCGTTAGCGCTTGCAGGAAAGAAAAAGCGGACGTATGGAGATTTTTTGCGGAAATTTGCAATGCTGCGGGAGGAACTTCGGATTGACCCGGAGGAGTTTGACATGAACTTTTATTCCTATGGACTGCGCCTTTATGGGAATCTGCCGCTTGTGGAACCGATTGAGAGCCGGGAAGCCTACAAAATCCGTGAGTTTGTGATTGTTGTGGATACGAGCGACTCCACGAGAGGGGAATTAGTCGAAGCGTTTTTACGGGAAACATTTTCGATTCTGAATCAGAAAAATTATTTTTTCGGGGATGCAAGAATCCATGTGGTACAGTGCGATAATAGAGTACAGCGGGATGATATTATTACAAATACTGTGCAATTGGAACAGTTTTTAAAAAATTATACGATTGAGGGAGGCGGCGGAACGGATTTTCGACCGGCGTTTGCCTATGTAGGGGAACTGTTAAAAGAGGGAAAGCTGCAAAATCTCTGTGGAATGCTTTATTTTACCGATGGAAAAGGCATTTATCCAAAACAGGCACCGCCGTATAAAACAGCGTTTCTGTTTCCGGAGGACTGTGATATGTCAGCCGTGCCGCCGTGGGCAATGCGCGCCGAGGTGGCGGGACTTTCCGAAATACAATAAAGAGTGTGGGAGTAAACAGATATGAATATCAAAGAGGCAAAAGAAGAGTTAAAACATACCGTGCAGGCATATTTGAAAAAGGATGAAGACGGCATCTACCGGATTCCGGCAGTCAGACAGCGTCCGATGTTGCTGATTGGACCGCCGGGAATCGGAAAGACACAGATTATGGAGCAGGTGGCAAGGGAATGCAGGATTGGACTGATTTCCTATACGATTACCCACCACACCAGACAGAGCGCCGTGGGACTTCCGTTTATCCGGGAAGAGGAGTTTGACGGGACGACACATTCGGTGACGGAATATACGATGAGTGAGATTATTGCCAGCGTGTACCGTAAGATAAAGGAGACCGGGCTTCGGGAAGGAATTTTGTTTATCGATGAAATCAACTGTGTCTCTGAGACACTTGCGCCGGCGATGTTACAGTTTTTGCAGTGCAAGACCTTTGGCAACCAGGCAGTGCCGGAGGGCTGGGTGATTGTGGCGGCAGGAAATCCGCCGGAATACAATAAGTCCGTGCGGGATTTTGATATGGTGACATTGGACCGTGTCCGTTATCTGGAAATTTCCGCGGATTACGGGGTCTGGAAAGAATATGCCTTAAGCCGCGGGCTTCACCGTGCAATTTTAAGTTATCTGGAGCTTCGGGAGGGCAATTTCTACCGGGTGGAATCCGATGTCGATGGAATGCAGTTTGTGACGGCGCGCGGCTGGGAGGATTTGAGCAGTCTTTTGTATCTGTATGAGGAGATGGATATTCCGGTCACGGAGGATACGGTCTATGAATTTTTACACCACAGGGAAGTGGCAGAGGATGTGGCAGCTTACTTAGAACTGTACCGCAAGTATCAGGATGATTACGGAATCGAGGAAATCTTAAAGGGACGGGTGAGCGCACAGATTTATGCACGAATTTATGAGGCTGCGTTTGATGAGCGTATCAGTGTCACAAATCTGCTGCTTGACGGCGTAAACCGAAGGTTTCTGCGGGCACAGAAGGAAAAGCATGAGACCGATTTGTGGTATGAATTTTTGAAAGAGTTTCGTGCGGGAATCGAGACGGCGGAGGATGCGGGGATGTTTTATGAGAGCCTCCTTGCAGAAAGAGAAGCCGCTCTTGCCAGAGAACAGAAAGAAGGCTTCCTTTCAGAAAAAGAGGCGGTAGAAAAAAAGAAACTTTTCGCACAAATCCGGAAATTTTCTCCTGGCAGCGAGCAGGCTGCGCAGGGCGCAAAGGAGTGTTTTCTTGCGGCAAAATGCGGATTTGACGAGAAGCAGATGGCGTTAGAGACGGCAGAAACAGAGGCATCCGAAGCGTTAGAGGCGGCATTTGACTTTATGGAGCAGGCATTTTCGGATGGACAGGAGCTTGTCGTATTTGTGACAGAGCTTACGATGGGAAGTGCCTCTGCGGAATTTTTGGCGGAGCATACAAGTGAACGCTATTTAAATTACAATAGAGAACTAATGATAGGAAGCAGACGGGCAGAACTTTTAAAAGAATTACAGAGGTAGTATATGAAGACAGCAAGTGATTTAAGAAACCTGTTACGGCAGATTGACCATAAAGGATATCCGGCATATAAGGATACGAGGGGATGTTATACATTTGGGACCTGGCAGTTGTCGATTGACCATGTGCAGGGGGACCCGTTTGCGGCGCCCTCGAAGGTGAGCGTGCGTGTGGCAGGAAAACAGGCGGGATTTCCCGCGGAACTATACCGGAACAGCTATCAGAGAATTGCATTGCAGGATTATCTGCTGCGGCAGTTTGGAAGGCAGTTAGAGAAGCTGTCGTTCCGGGCAAAGGGCTCCGGAAAGAGCGGACTGCTTGCGATGAGCCGTCCGGGGCAGGAAGTGTTAGAGCGCACGGCAAGCCAGATAGAGCCGGAAACCGGGAATCTTACGGTACGGTTTGAGGTGGGATTTCCGGCGAACGGAAGGACGGTAAATGCAAGAGAACTGGAAAAGATTTTCTTTGAGCTTTTGCCGGAGTGCGTGGAACAGACGTTGTTTGCAAAGGCGCTTGACATGAAAAAGGTAAGGCAGGCGGTGTTTCTTGCTGAGGACCAGCAGTATATCAGGGAGCAGTTAAAGGCGCAGGGGCTTGTGGCGTTTGTGGCGGACGGCTCCATTCTGCCGAGAGAATCCGGTGTTTCCGGGCGTCCGATGCGGGATGCGGTGCCATTTGTCACACCGCCTTCCTTAAAGGTCACAATGGAGCTTCCGCATCGTGGAACCATTACCGGAATGGGAATCAAAAAAGGAATTACCTTAATCGTAGGAGGCGGCTATCACGGAAAGTCCACGCTGTTAAAGGCGTTGGAACTTGGAGTTTACAATCACATTGCAGGGGACGGCAGGGAGTATGTTATCTGCGATGAGACGGCGATGAAGATGCGTGCCGAGGATGGAAGAAGCATCCGCAAGGTCGATATTTCGATGTTTATCAGAAATCTTCCGAATGGAAAGAATACGGAGGCGTTTAGCACGGAGGATGCCAGCGGCAGTACCTCGCAGGCGGCAAACGTGGTAGAAGCGATGGAAGCGGGCTGCATGACGCTTTTAATGGATGAGGATACGAGCGCCACAAATTTTATGATTCGGGATGAACTGATGCAGCGTGTGGTAAACCGGGAGTCGGAGCCGATTATCCCGTTTATCGACCGCGTGGAGGAGCTTTTCCGCGTATACGGGATATCGACAATCCTGGTAGCGGGCAGCTCCGGCGCTTATTTTCACAAGGCAGACTGTATTTTACAGATGAAACAGTATGAGCCGGTCGATATCACAGAATTAGCAAAGAACGAGGCGGCGGCATATCCGATTGTGACAGCGCCGGAAAAGGAACACCGGGCACTGGAAGAAAACCGTGTGGCAAAGCCGGATATGTCCTTGCGCAACGATGACCGGATCAAACTAAAGGTTATGGGAAAAGACGGCTTTTCTTTCAACAGAGAGACCGTGGATTTGCGCTATGTGGAACAGCTTACCGATAGCGAACAGCTTGCGGCGCTTGCATATCTGTTAAAATATGCCGAGCTTCACCTTTTTGACGGGAAAAAGAATCTAAAAGATGTGGTGGAGCAGTTAGAACAGAAGCTTATGACAGAGGGACTTGCGGCAGTCTGTGAGAGCAGTTATGTGCCGACGGGACTTGCGATGCCGCGGAAGCAGGAAATTTTTGCCTGCATCAACCGTTATCGGAAACTTCACCTGTAGAGGAAACAAAGAAAGGAACGAGCAGCTTGAAACAATATAGTTCAGTAGCGGTATTAGCTCATGTAGATGCCGGAAAGACAACTTTATCGGAGGCAATGCTTTATACCTGCGGAAGTATCCGTAAGCTTGGGAGGGTGGACAACGGAGATACGTTCCTTGACACGGATGCGATGGAACGGGCGCGCGGAATTACGATTTTTTCCAAACAGGCGGTACTGCCGCTTCATGATATGGAAGTGACACTTTTAGACACGCCCGGACATGTGGATTTTTCGGCGGAGATGGAGCGGACCTTACAGGTGTCCGATTATGCGATTCTTGTGGTCAGCGCCGCTGACGGGGTGCAGGGACACACGATTACCCTCTGGCATCTGTTAAAACGCTATGAAATTCCAGTGTTTGTGTTTGTCAACAAGATGGACCAGCCCGGGTGCGAGAGAGAGTCAGTTCTTAGAGAGTTACAAAAGGAGCTTGACGGAAATTTCGTGGATTTCGGGACAGAGGGAAGCGACGCTTTTTATGAGCAGGCAGCAGTATCCGATGAGAAAGCATTAGAAATTTATCTGGAAACCGGAAAGCTTTCGTCTGAACTGTTACAGGAGCTGGTTGCAGAGCGGAAACTGACTCCTTGTTATTTTGGTTCGGCGCTTAAGATGCAGGGCGTTGAAGAATTATTAGAGGGAATGTACCGCTATATGATGCAGCCGGTGTACCCGGAAACATTTGGGGCGCGCGTTTACAAGATTGGCAGAGATGAGCAGGGCAGCCGGATTACATATCTGAAGATGACCGGCGGAACGCTTACGGTAAAGGAATTAATTGGCGAGGAGAAGGTCAACCAGATCAGGCGCTACTCCGGGGAAAAATATGAGACCTTACAGCGGGCAGAAGCGGGAATGATTTGCGGCATCATAGGACCTGCTGCAACGAAGCCGGGGGACGGGCTTGGCTGTGAGGAGACAGCACTGTTGCCATTTTTAACACCGGTGCTAAACTACAGGCTATTGCTCCCGGATGATATGGATGCGGCAAGGATGCTCCCGAAGCTTCGTGAGCTTGAGGAGGAAGAGCCCGAACTTCATATTGTGTGGAATGAGGCATTGCAGGAAATCCAGATTCAGGTGATGGGCGAGGTTCAGATTGAGATTCTCACGGCATTGATAAAGGAACGGTTTGGCGTGGAGGTTTCTTTTGGCGAGGGAAATATTGTATACCGGGAAACAATCGCGGCGCCGGTTGAGGGCGTGGGACATTTTGAACCGCTGCGTCATTATGCTGAGGTACATCTTCTGTTAGAACCGTTAGAGCCGGGAAGCGGGATGGAGTTTGCGGCGTGCTGTAGCACGGATGTTTTAAACCGCAACTGGCAGAGACTGATTCTGACACACTTAGAGGAACGGGAGCACATCGGAGTGCTTACCGGTTCCCCGATAACTGATATGCGCATTACGCTGATTGCCGGACGTGCACATCAGAAACACACGGAGGGCGGGGATTTCAGGCAGGCGACTTACCGTGCCGTAAGACAGGGGTTAAGACGCGCGGAATCAGTGCTGTTAGAGCCGTGGTATAATTTTAAACTTACGGTTCCGGAGGAAATGCTCGGGCGCGCGATGACGGATATCAAGCTTAGATGCGGCACGATGGAAGCGCCTGTGCGGGACAAAAATCAGATGATTCTGACCGGAAGTGCGCCGGTGGAGTGCATGCGAAACTATCAGAAGGAGCTGACCGCCTACACGAAGGGAACCGGACGTATCCTCTGTACGCTGGCGGGTTATCGTCCCTGCCACAATACAGAGGAAGTGGTTGCAAAAATCGGCTATGATGCGGATGCAGACCTGGCAAATCCTTGTAGCTCCGTATTTTGTGCACACGGGGCAGGATTTGTGGTAGAATGGAATCAGGTGGCAGATTATATGCACCTGGAGAGCCCGCTTAGCGGGGACGCATCTGCTTCCGGTGCAAAATCAGCCGGACAGGAAATGGATGCCGCAGGAATCCGCTACCCGGCAAAAGAGCACGAGGAAGAGTGGATTGGAACGGATGAAATCGATGCCATTTTAGAGCGGACGTATCATGCAAACCGCAAAGGGGAGATGATGCGCGGAAAAAATGGCTGGAAGCTGTCTGTCGGCAAAACCTCCCAGATGCCTGTCACGAGAACCTATAAGCCGATTCCGAAGGCAGAGGAATATCTTTTAGTGGATGGATATAATATCATTTTTGCCTGGGAGGAGTTACGCGGGCTTGCCGCTGTGAATATCGACAGCGCCAGAGGGCGGCTTTTGGATTTAATGTGCAATTATCAGGGAAGCCGGGGCTGCAAGCTGCTTGTGGTATTCGATGCCTACCGGGTACAGGGACACGAGACGGAGACGTTTTCGTACCACAACATTCAGGTAGTCTATACGAAAGAGGCGGAGACGGCGGACCAGTTTATCGAAAAGTTTGCACATGAAAATGCCGCAAAGTATCGCGTGACGGTGGCAACGTCGGACGGATTAGAGCAGATTATTATCCGCGGTGCGGGCTGTCTGCTATTGTCTGCAAGAGATTTGGAAGAAGAAATCAGACGTCAGAATGAGAACAGTAAGGCTGCTTTTGAGCAAAAGAAGGAGAGCGGTGGCAGAAATTATCTGCTTGATTCTGTTTCCGAGGAAACAATGAAACAGTTAAAAGACCTTGGCAGAGAAATGGAGGAATCATGAAGCAGGATGAAGTAAAGATGACCCATTCGGGATTCATCAGAAAAGATGGAAAGAGAGTGGTGCTGGTTCGTTTTGAACGCGGAAGCGACGTGGCAGAGGGACGGATTCCGCCCTGCACCATCGAGAAAAACGAGGGCTTTTCCAAAGAAGAGGTGGAGGGGCTTGAGCATTACATGGAAGCTCAGAGCGACGCCATCTTTGCCAGGGCAAAGGAATTAAACGACCTGCGGAAAATCTTATAAAAAAGAAACTGTTTTTTGCGTGAAATGGCAGAAAGCCGGATATACTTCTGATAAGAAGAATGATAATCGGAGGATGAGGATGAAAACATTTCACGAGCTGTATCTGGAAATTTTAGCGGCGGAAGCGGACAAAGGGCGGACCAGGCTTAAGGATTTTGATCCGTATCAAATGGACTGTCTGCTTCACCCGGAAAATTATGCGCCGGTCGTGCCCACGCAAAACTGTAAGGACTGTGCATTTGAGAGAGCCTGCGAGAAAAGCTGTGTGTTTGATGCCATCTGTGTGAAAGAGGACGGCAGTGTTTTGATTGACGCCAAAAAGTGCGCGGGCTGCGGGGTGTGTATCGATAGCTGTAAATTAGAACATCTTGCGGCAAACCGTGATGTCCTTCCGGTCCTTCTGGCACTGCGCGAGGGAAAGCGCGAGGTGTATGCAATGATTGCACCTGCGTTTGTCGGACAGTTTGAAAAAGATGTGACACCGGGGCGGCTGCGGGCGGCATTTAAGGCGCTTGGTTTTACCGGGATGGTGGAGGTTGCTGTTTTTGCGGATATTTTAACCTTAAAGGAAGCACTTGAATTTGACCGCCATATCAACAATGAAAAAGATTTCCAGCTCACGAGCTGCTGTTGTCCGGTATGGATTGCGATGATTCGCAAGGTGTATAAGGAGCTGCTTCCCCATGTGCCGGGAGCAGTCTCTCCGATGATTGCGGCAGGACGCGTGATAAAAAAGATTCACCCGGATGCGATGACGGTTTTTATCGGTCCCTGTATGGCAAAGAAAAAAGAGGCAAGGGAGCCGGATATTGCAGATGCGGTTGATTATGTGCTGACATTTCAGGAGGTGCTCGAGATTTTTGAGGCAGCAGAGATTCATCCGAAGGAGTTACCGGAGGACGAAAAGGAACATTCCTCCCGTGCCGGACGCATTTATGCCAGAACCGGAGGTGTCAGCGAGGCGGTGAGCCGTACCGTGGAGCAGTTAAACCCAGACCGGAAAATAGGCGTGCGTGCAGAGCAGGCGGACGGTGTTCCGGCATGCCGGGCGCTCATCGCACGGATTCAAAACGGCGAGACGGATGCAAATTTTTTTGAGGGAATGGGCTGTAACGGCGGCTGCGTGGGAGGCCCGAAGGCAGTGATTGACCGTGAGAGGGGCAGAGAATATGTGAATGCCTACGGTGAGGAGGCAGCCTACCGGACGCCGCTTGAAAATCCGTATGTTATGGAGCTGCTTGCAAGACTTGGATTTTTGTCCGTGGAGGATTTTTTGGAGAACAGCGATTTATTTGCAAGAGATTTTACGTGAGAGTTTTGAAATAAGAGACCAGAAGAGAGGAAGGGGAAAAGGATGCTTCCGGAACAATTTTTAACACGAATGGAAGAACTGCTGGGAAGGGAATATGATGTGTTTTTGGAGAGCTATGAGAGGGAGCGCTACCAGGCACTGCGCATCAATCCGGCAAAGACGGACAGGGAGCGCTTCTTAGGGCAGGCGCCTTTTACACTGATACCTGTCGCGTGGGAGAAAAACGGATTTTATTATGAAAGCACGGATGCACCGGGCAGACATCCTTATCACGAAGCCGGCGTCTACTATATCCAGGAACCGAGTGCGATGGCACCGGCGGCGCTTTTGATGGAGGAGGCGGCAGAGGACGGGATGGAGCACCGGGTGCTTGATTTGTGTGCCGCACCCGGAGGAAAAAGCACGCAGATTGCTTCCTATATGAAGGGAAAGGGAGTTCTCATTTGCAATGAGATTCATCCCGCACGGGCAAAGATTTTATCCGAGAATGTGGAGCGGATGGGGATTCGCAATGCGATTGTGACAAACGAGACCCCACAGAAACTTGCCGAACATTTTCCGGTCTATTTTGACCGTATTTTAGTGGATGCTCCCTGTTCCGGGGAGGGAATGTTCCGAAAGAACGAGGAGGCAAGGGAGGAGTGGAGTCCTGAAAATGTGGCACTCTGTGCAAAAAGGCAGGATGAAATTTTAGACTGCGCGGCAGAAATGCTGATGCCGGGCGGAACGATGGTCTATTCGACCTGTACCTTTGCCCCCGACGAAAATGAAGGGAGCATGGAGCGGTTCTTAGAACGCCACCCGGAATTTTCCCTTCAAAAGCTGTCACCTGCCAACGGAATGACGGCGGGAATGCTTGAGGGAACAATACGGCTTTACCCGCATCATCTGAATGGTGAGGGGCACTTCCTTGCGATGCTGCGAAAGGAAGGGGAGGTGGTATATCCGCTTTTTTCGTCAGAAGAGCCGACTGCCGCTTCGAAGGACAAAAAGTCAGCCGGAAAGGAATATCCGGAATTTTTAGAGTTTGCAGGGGAGTCGTTAAAAGGGGACTGGAATGGCAGATTTTTAACGTTTGGAGACCAGTTGTACCGGACACCGGCAGGAATGCCGTCATTGAGAGGACTTAAGGTATTAAGACCGGGATTGCATCTTGGAACGATGAAGAAGAACCGGTTTGAACCGTCCCATGCGCTTGCACTTGCACTGCGTCCGGAGGAAGTATTACATACGGTGGATTTTTGTTCCGGGGAAGTCACAGAGGCAGACGGAGAACGGAAGTTTGTGCCGGGGCGTGAGATTATGGCATATTTAAACGGGCAGTCGTTTCCGATGGAAGGAGAGAAAGGCTGGTATCTTGTGACCGTTGACGGTTACAGCATCGGCTGGGGAAAGCTTGCGGGAACGATGTTAAAGAATCATTATCCAAAAGGACTACGAAAGTAAAAAAGACCGGGAGGTTTTTTATGAGCAGAAATATTATGATACAGGGAACCATGTCAAATGCCGGAAAAAGTCTGATTGCGGCGGGGCTTTGCCGTATTTTCAAGCAGGACGGCTACCGTGTTGCCCCGTTTAAATCACAGAATATGGCGTTAAATTCCTATATCACCGCAGAAGGCCTTGAGATGGGACGTGCCCAGGTGATGCAGGCAGAGGCGGCGGGCGTGGAACCGTCGGTTCTTATGAATCCGATTCTTTTAAAACCGACGAATGACATTGGCTCACAGGTGATTGTGAACGGAGAAGTGCTTGGAAATATGCCGGCAAAGGAGTATTTTGCATACAAGAAAAAGCTGATTCCGGATATTCTTGATGCTTATCATAAATTGGAGGAGCGGGCGGATATCATCGTGATAGAGGGAGCCGGAAGTCCGGCGGAAATCAATCTGAAAGCGGATGATATTGTCAATATGGGACTGGCAGAGCTTGTGGATGCGCCGGTGCTTCTCGTCGGAGACATCGACCGGGGCGGTGTGTTTGCACAGCTTATCGGAACGATTCTGCTTCTCGAGGAAAATGAAAAGGCACGCATTAAGGGAACGATTATCAATAAATTCCGGGGAGATAAGACAATTCTTGACCCGGGCATTAAGATGCTCGAGGAAAAAAGCGGTATTCCGGTGGCGGGGGTCGTGCCTTATATGCAGTTATCTCTTGAGGATGAGGACAGCCTGACGGAGCGCTTCGGACAGCGGACAGAGGGGCTGATACATATCGCCGTCATACGGTTTCCGAGAATTGCCAATTTCAGTGATTTTTCGGTGCTCGAGCAGATTCCAGGGGTGTCACTTTATTATGTGGATTCCGTGGCAAAGCTCGGAGAGCCGGATATGATTCTTCTGCCCGGCAGCAAGAACACGGTGGGCGATTTAAAATGGATGCGCCAGAACGGGCTTGAGGCGGCGATTAAAAAACAGGCAGGAAGCGCTGTCATCTTTGGTATCTGTGGAGGGTATCAGATGCTTGGGGAATTGCTGATGGACCCGCTTGGAATCGAGGAGGGCGGCAGCATCAGAGGCATGGAGCTTCTGCCGGTGCGCACCGAGTTAAAGCCGGAAAAGGTGAGAAGACAGGTGGAAGGAACGATAGCTTCGGTCAAGGGAGTTTTGGCACCGCTTGCAGGAAAAAGTATCAAAGGCTATGAAATCCATATGGGAGATACAGAAGTGATGAATCCGGAGAGCTTTTGCAGACTTGCAGCCGGAAATGGAACGCGGGCGGACGGTGCCTGCGAGGGCAATGTGTACGGGACTTATGTGCATGGGGTATTTGATGAGAAGGGCATTGCAAATGCGCTCGCAAATGCACTTGCGGCACGCAAGGGAGTGTCCCTTTCGGGTGCGGAGGCATTTGATTATGCGGCGTTTAAAGAGACGCAGTATGACAAGCTTGCGGCTACGCTGCGGGAGTACCTGGATATGGAACGGATTTATGAGATAATGGGGATTTCGCAATGTTAAAGAGAATTGATATATTAAATCTACCTATAACAAATATAAATTATGCCGCAAAAAAGGCGACAAAAGAACGTTGGGATAGTGTGGCAAAACCGTTAGACGGAATGGGTGATTTTGAGGAATTATTTGCACAGATTGGCGGAATACGCGGTACGGCAGATTTTACATTTGAGAAGCGCGCTGTGATTGTGATGTGTGCGGACAACGGCATCGTGGAAGAACACGTAAGCCAGACGGGGCAGGAGGTCACTGCCATCGTCGCCGAAAATATGGGAAAGGGCATTACCTCTGTGTGCAGGATGGCGGAGGTTGCCGGACGGATGTATCCGACGAAGGTGATTCCGGTTGATATCGGTGTGAACTGCACCAGGGAAATTCCGGGTGTGCTACAGCGGAAGGTTGCATACGGAACAAAGAATTTCCTAAAGGCTCCGGCGATGACGGAAGAGGAGACGCTTCGTGCCATTGAAATCGGAATGGAACTAGTACGGCAGTGTAAGGAGGAAGGCTATGAGATTCTTGCTACCGGAGAGATGGGAATCGGCAATACGACCACGAGCAGTGCAATGGCTGCAGCACTTTTACAGTGCAGCGCAAAGGACGTAACGGGAAAGGGAGCCGGACTTAGTAAGCAGGGAATTGACCACAAAACACAGGTAATTAAAACAGCATTAAACAAATATAATCTCTATCAGGCAGATGCCTTTACCATTTTACAGACGGTGGGAGGACTTGATATTGCAGGACTTGTTGGCGTGTTCCTCGGAGGAGCCGTATATGGAATCCCGGTTATTATCGACGGTGTTATCAGCGGCGTTGCGGCGCTTACGGCGGAGTGCCTTGTGCCCGGGGCAAAGGATTTTGCAGTCGCATCACATAAGGGAAAGGAGCCGGCTCTCTCTAAGATTCTGGCAGTGCTTGGCAAAAAGCCTCTTTTAGACGCGAATCTTGCGCTCGGAGAGGGAACGGGAGCTGTGATGCTGTTTCCGCTTCTTGATATGGCGATGGCGTTATATCAGGAACGGACGACATTTGCAGATATCGCTGTGGAGCAGTATGAGAGATTTACATAGAAAAAGAGGAAGAAAAGGATGGTCTATACGGTAATCGGAGGCAGCGGAAGTGGAAAGTCGGCATATGCAGAACAGCTTGTATGCAAAATCGCAGGGCAGAAGAGCCGCTATTATCTCGCCACGATGCAGGTTTACGGAGAGGAAGGAAAAGCGCGTGTGGCGCGCCACAGGAAGGCACGGGAAGGAAAAGGATTTCTTACGGTTGAGCAGACAACGGACGTTGCAGAGGTTTTGACAGAGGGAACCGACGGAACATTGTTACTCGAATGTATGTCAAACCTTGTGGCAAATGAGATGTTTGACGGGGAACAGCAGAAAAGCAGGGCGGAAGTCGTGGCAAAGCTATGCCGGGATATCGAAGTGCTTGCGTCAAAGGTAGAAAATCTTGTGATTGTGACCAACAATGTGTTTGAAGACGGTATCTGTTACGATGCGGGAACGATGGAATACATAAGGGCACTTGCGGACATCAATGGCTGGCTTTTAACTCGGTCAGATGTCATGACAGAGATTGTGTATACCATTCCGGTTGCGCTGAAAGGAGAACCGATATGTCTGTATTAAAATCATTTGTGATTGCATTTGCTATGTATTCAAGGATTCCTGTGCCGCAGTTTGAGTGGAAGGAGCGTGATATGCGTTACGTCATCTGCTTTTTCCCATTTGTGGGAGTGGTTATCGGGGCAGTGACAATGCTGTGGGCGTATGTCTGCGCACATTTTTCCGTTGGAAAACCTGCATTTACACTTGTGGGGTGTGCGATGCCACTGCTGATTTCCGGCGGAATTCATGTGGACGGATTTATGGATACGATGGATGCATTTCATTCCTATAGAGAGCGGGAAGAAAAGCTTCAGATTTTAAAGGATGCCCATATTGGTGCGTTTTCGGTCATCTGCCTTGTGACCTATGGGCTGTTGTTTGTGGGGGCGTATTCCGAGCTGACCGTTAGAAAACAGATATTTTTGCTGGCATGCGGCTATTATCTGGCGCGTATTTTAAGTGGACTTGGCGTTGTGACCCTGCGCTGTGCAAAAAAAGATGGACTTTTATACCTGTTTGCAAACCGGGCGCATAAGATTGCCGTACAGACGGCACTTGCTGTACAGCTCATTGTATGCGGCGCCATGATGATTCTGTTTGGCGGATGGATGGGGGCGGCAGCACTTCTTGGTGCCGTGCTTACCTTTTTCTATTACCGTCACGTTGCATACCGGGAGCTTGGTGGAATCACGGGAGATACGGCAGGGTATTTCCTGACGCTCTGCGAGGGCGTGATGGTAGCGCTTTTGGCAGTCTGTGGATGGATTGGAGTGTGAGAGATGGAACTTTATATTGGAGGTGTCGGACAGGGCAAAATAAGCTATGTCAGACAGAAGTATGGATTCTTGGAAGAAGAAATCTGGGATGGAAGAAAAGAGAATGAGATGCCGCCTGAGGGGAAACGTGTCATAGCACATCTGGAAGCCTGGTTCCGGGAGCAGATGAAACAGGAAGATAAAGAGCCTGAGAAAATCATATATAAATGGATGAAATTATACCCGGATTTAATTTTTGTATGTGACGAAGTTGGCAATGGAATCGTGCCGCTCGACCCGTTTGAGCGCGAGTACCGGGACAGGCTTGGAAGACTTTTATGTGAAATTGCAGGGGAGTCAGTACATATGGAACGGGTTATCTGTGGCATCGGACAAAGGATAAAGTAGATGAAAAATAATATAATCAGGATTAAATTAGTACTGATTCGTCACGGAATCACAGCGGGAAATAAAGAACGCCGCTATATTGGAACGACAGACGAGCCGCTGACCGAAGAAGGAAAAACACTTCTTTACGAGGCGAAAGAAGCCGGGCGGTACAGAGAAGCTGCCATTGTTTTTTCAAGTCCGATGAAGCGCTGTATCCAGACGGCTGAGATTTTATATCCCGGACAGAGCATCTTTCCGGTGGAGGAATGGCGGGAGATGGATTTTGGCAAATTTGAGGGAAAAAATTATGCCGATTTAAACGGCAGGGCAGATTATCAGGCATGGATTGACAGCAACGGGACACTTCCGTTTCCGGGCGGAGAAAGCCGGGAGGAATTCTGCACACGCAGTATGTCGGGGCTTTCGAAGGTGCTAGATACTTTAGCGGAGCAGACCGGTGGCGAAAAGGAGCCGCTTACAGCTGCCTGCATTGTGCACGGCGGAACGATTATGGCACTGTTATCTTTCCTTGGAATAGGTGGATACTTTGATTTTCAGTGTGCAAACGGAGAGGGCTATGAAGTAGAACTGTATGATAAAACATCCGGGAAAATAACAGGAGAAATAAAATGTTAAATCATATCATAACTTTTGTGTGTGGATTTGTACTAGACCGGCTTTTCGGAGATCCCTACTGGCTGCCGCATCCCATCCGCCTGATGGGACGCTTAATCGGGTTTTTGGATCAAAAGCTGCTTGGAACGGAATTAAAAGAACCGCGCGACGGGAAGGCGGAGCGAAGAAAAGGTGTTTTGCTGGTGGTGCTGGTGTTAACTGCAACGGTACTTCTTGCAACAGCGGTATTACTTCTTGCATACCGGATTCATCCGGTGGCAGGGCTTGTGGTAGAAAGTGTGATGTGCTATCAGATTCTTGCGGCAAAGTGCTTAAAGGTTGAGAGCATGAAGGTATTTCGCAAGCTGTCCGAACAGGATTTGCCGGGGGCGCGGTATGCGGTTTCCATGATTGTGGGAAGGGATACGGACATACTCGATGAAACGGGAGTTGCGAAGGCTGCGGTGGAGACGGTAGCGGAAAATGCGTCAGATGGTGTGATTGCACCGATGCTTTTTCTGGCAATTGGAGGACCGGTTTTAGGATTTTTCTATAAGGCAGTCAATACGATGGATTCGATGGTTGGCTATAAAAATGACCGGTATTTTCATTTTGGACGGGCGGCTGCAAAGTTAGACGACGTTTTGAATTTTCTTCCGTCAAGAATCTGCGCACTGTTGTTTGTTGCAGTGAGCTTTTTATCAGGAAAAGAATACGATGCGGGCAGAGCATACCGTATTTTCAAAAGAGACCGTTTTCAGCATGCAAGCCCCAATTCCGCACAGACAGAGGCGGCATGCGCCGGAGCACTTGGAATCAGGCTTGCCGGGGATGCCAGCTATTTTGGCAAAATTGTCAAAAAGCCTTATATCGGCGATGCATTGCGGCAGGTTGAGTATGAGGATATCAGACGCGCAAACCATCTGATGTATGGAAGTGCATATCTATGCGAAATCATTTGTCTCATTGTGATGACAGTCATTTATTATGTGTAGGAGGAAGCTCGGGTGAAAACAGAGACCATCCATGGAGGAGATATTTACCGGAATCAAGTGGAGCTTGATTTTTCTGTCAACCGGAATCCGTTTGGTGTTTCAAGGCGGGTAAAAGAGGCATTAGAGGATGCCATACAGGAAGTGGAGGCGTACCCGGACATTCAGTATGCGTCTTTGCGGTCGGCACTTTCGGATGCTCTTGGCGTTCCAGAGGAATGGATTGTGGCGGGAAACGGCGCATCGGAGCTGTTTTTAGCGATTGTGCATGGACTGAAACCGGAAGAAATTTTAATACCGGTTCCTTCTTTTTATGGCTATGAATGGGCGGCGGGTGCATCGGATGCAGTGATTACCTATTATAATATGAAAGATTTATGCCTTGGGGAAGATTTTCTTCCGGTATTGCGGGAGACAGGAGCCGGACTACTTTTTCTGGCAAACCCGAATAACCCGGTCGGAAATCTGCTTTCCCCCGGATTGCTAAGTGAAATACTTTCCATTTGTAAAATCAGGGGAATCGTGTTGGTTGTGGATGAATGTTTTTTGGAATTTGTACCGGAGAACGAAAAATATAGTTTGATTTCCTGCTTAAAACAGTATGAAAATCTGATTGTGGTGCGTGCGTTTACCAAATTATATGCAATCCCGGGCGTGCGTCTCGGCTATCTGCTTTGTGCCGGGGATGAGATACGGGGGCGGATTCAAAGACATCTTCCGGAATGGAATCTCTCAATATTTGCAGAACGTGCAGGCGTGGCGGCATTAAAAGAAACCGCATATGTGAAACGGACAGTGGACTTTTTGGAGACAGAGCGGGCATATCTGACGGAAAGGTTAAGACACCTTGGTATTACCGTCTACGAGAGTCGGGCGGATTACCTGCTGCTGCGAACGAAACTGCCGTTATATGAGGAGCTTTTGCATCGCGGTATTTTAATCCGGGATTGTAGAAATTACAGGGGACTTGGTGCGGGATACTACCGCGTTGCAGTGCGGCTGCGGGAGGAAAATGACTGTCTGCTGGCTGCGGTGAGCGCGTGCGTGGAAAAAGAAAAGCAGTAAAAATTGGGGGAATGGCGATGCGTTATGGATTTACAACCGGAAGCTGTGCGGCTGCGGCGGCAAAGGCAGCCGCCTATATGCTATTGACCGGAAAGAAAAAACAAAACATTACGATTGAGACCCCGAAGGGAATTTTGTTTCCGGCGGAGATTCTTGCGATAGAGCGCACTGAAAATTTTGTCCGTTGTGCCGTGCGAAAAGACGGCGGGGACGACCCGGATGTGACGACCGGCGCACTGGTGTATGCGGCAGTTTCTTTTACCGCAGGAGAACCGGGAGAGGTTCGCATTGACGGCGGAATTGGAGTCGGCAGGGTGACAAAGCCGGGGCTAGACCAGCCGGTGGGAAATGCGGCGATTAACCATGTCCCACGGGAAATGATTACCAAAGAGGTGCGGGAAGTGTGTGCACTTGTCGATTATGGGGGCGCACTGTTTGTGGAGATTTCCATACCGGACGGTGTGAAGTTAGCGGATTCCACATTTAATCCCAGACTTGGAATTGTCGGCGGTATTTCAGTACTTGGAACGACAGGAGTAGTAGAACCGATGAGCAGCAAGGCATTACTTGATACCATTCGTGTGGAGTTAAATGTCAAGGCGGCGGAAGGGCGCACGGGCATTGCTATTGCACCCGGAAATTATGGACTTGATTTTATGAAAAAACAGTATGGTTTTGACCTGGAGGAAGCCGTGAAATGCAGCAATTTTATCGGGGACACGCTAGAGATGATTGCAGAGCTTGGATTCCAAAAAGTATTGCTTCTCGGGCATATCGGAAAGCTGGTAAAATTATCCGGCGGTATTTTTAACACGCACTCCAAAGAGGGAGACTGCCGTATGGAACTGCTTGCGGCGGCAGCAATCCGCTCGGGCGTGACAGGGGAACTTCTGACAAAGATTCTTTCTTCAGTGACGACCGCGGAAGCGCTTTCTTATTGTAAGGAAGCCGGGGTATTAGAGGTGGTCATGGAGCAGGTCATGGAAAAAATCATGTTTTATCTGAACAGACGCGTGGCAGGGCGTTATGAGATTGACTGCATCACGTATGACATCGAACACGGAGAATTGGGAAAAAGCAAAGGAGCAGAACAATGGTTCATTTCGTAGGGGCAGGTCCCGGGGCACCGGATTTAATAACGGTAAGAGGAAAAAATCTGTTAGAGAAAGCGGATGTGGTGATTTATGCAGGCTCGCTTGTCAATCCGGAGCTGCTTACCGGTACACGCAAAGATTGTGAAATTTATAACAGTGCGAAGATGACACTGGAGGAGGTTCTTGAGGTGATGCGCCAGGCGTCGGCGGAGGGAAAAGAAGTTGTCCGTCTGCACACGGGGGAACCCTCCATCTATGGAGCCGTCCGGGAGCAGATGGATGCACTCGATGCGCTTGGAATTTCCTATGACAGTTGTCCGGGGGTGAGCGCCTGCTTTGGAGCGGCGTCCTCCTTAAATCTTGAGTACACGCTTCCCGAGGTTTCCCAGAGCCTTATCATCACAAGGATGGCAGGACGGACAGGAGTGCCGGAGCGGGAAAGCATTGAGAGCTTTGCCGCACATCAGGCGACGATGGCGATTTATTTAAGCACCGGAATGTTAAGGGAGCTTTCAAAACGATTAATCGCCGGGGGATACTCCGGTGATACGCCTGCGGCGCTTGTATACAAGGCAACCTGGAAAGAAGAACAGGATTTTATCTGCACGGTAGAGACACTCGCAGAGACCGCAGAAAAACATGGGATTAAAAAGACGGCGCTCGTAATCGTCGGTGATGTGGTGCGTCACGGAAGCTATGCGCGGTCAAAGCTATATGACCCGGATTTCACAACAGAGTTTCGCATTGGAACTGGTGAAGCTAAAAGCAGGAGGGAAGAATGAAGATAGCGGTCATCTGTTTTACCGAAGCGGGAGGACTTCTTGCGGGAAAGCTTGCCGAGACACTGAAGGAAACCCATACCGTTATATGCTGCAGCAAGTGTAAAAAAACGCTTCCACAGACAAGAACGGTGCAGACGGATATCGGGACATGGACGGGGGAGCAGTTTGGCTGTCAGGATGCCATCTGCTTTATCGGAGCGGCAGGGATTGCGGTGCGCGCGATTGCACCGTATGTCAGGGACAAGCTAAGAGACCCTGCGGTGCTGGTATTAGACGAAAAAGGAACCTTTGTGATTCCACTCTTGTCAGGACACGTCGGGGGCGCAAACGAGCTTGCGGAAGAAATTTCAGAAAAACTTGCGGCAGTTCCGGTCATTACAACAGGAACCGACGTCAACGGCGTGTTCGCGGTGGATGTGTTTGCAAAGAAAAACCATCTTGGCATCGCAAACCGGGAAGGAATTGCGGCGGTATCTTCGGCACTGCTCTCCGGGGAGGAGGCGGATGTTTTGATTTCTCCTTACAGGGAAGGGGAAAAAGGCGGTATGACAGCCGTTCTGACGCCACTTGATACAGAATGCACACTTTTACAGCTCTGCCCGAAAAACTATGTGCTTGGCATCGGATGCCGTCAGGGAAAGAGCAAGGAAGCGTTAGAAGAAGCAGTTTTACAGGCACTAAAGGCGGTGGGAATCCACAGACAGGCGCTATTTGCGATAGCTTCCATTGATGCCAAAAAAAACGAGCCGGGAATTGTTGCGCTTGCAAAGATGTATGACCTTTCGTTTCAAACGTTTTCGGCAGAGGAGCTTGGTGCGGTTCCCGGAACATTTACGGCTTCGGAATTTGTCCGGCAGAAAATGGGCGTTGACAATGTCTGCGAGCGTGCTGCGATAGCGGCGTGCGGGGCGGCAGGAGGAGAGATTGTCCTGCAAAAGACGGCGGGAGATGGAATTACGGTTGCGATTGCGAGGAGAAAGAAACGATGATGCAAAAAAACATGATATATGTAGTTGGAATGGGACCGGGAGCGGAATCCCTGATGACGGAACAGGCAGTGAAGGCGCTATCAGACAGCGACACGATTATCGGTTATCCGGTTTATTTAGAGCTGCTGGGAGAGCGCTTCCGGGAAAAAGAATTTTTATCGACCCCGATGCGCAAAGAGCGGGAGCGCTGTGTGCTTGCATTTGAGGAGGCGCGCAAGGGAAAACGGGTGTCGATGATTTGCAGCGGTGATGCGGGCGTTTACGGAATGGCTTCTTTGATGTATGAGGTTAGCGCAGACTATCCGGACTGTGAACTTAGGGTTGTGCCCGGGATTACAGCGGCACTTAGCGGGGCGGCAATCCTTGGGGCTCCGCTTGGACATGATTTTTGCGTGATTAGTCTGAGCGATTTGCTGACACCGTGGGGAACGATTGAAAAACGTCTGCGGGCAGCGGTACTTGGGGATTTTTGCATTGCCATTTACAATCCGTCAAGCAAAAAGCGTGCGGACTATTTAAAACGTGCCTGTGATATTTTACTTGAGGGAGCAGAGGAGACAAGGGTCTGCGGGTATGTCCGCAACATCGGCAGAGAGGGCACAGAGATGGAAGTCTGCACGTTAAAGGAGCTGCGGGAGAAAAACGTCGATATGTTTACAACGGTATTTGTCGGGAATTCCAAAACCATCTGTCTGGATGGAAAAATGGTGACAAAGCGCGGTTACCGGGAAACGGTGTGAGAAAGGCTGGTTTTTTATGAAACAGGTGTTGATTTATTCCGGTACGACGGAGGGAAGAATTTTAGCAGAGCATCTTGCACAAAACGGCGTATTTGCTACGGTCTGCGTGGCGACAGAGTACGGGAGTGAGATGATGCAGCCGCATCCGAACATTCAGGTAAGAGAAGGGCGCATGGATGCAGATGAGATGCGGGCATTTGTAGAAGAACATGTGTTCGATGCAGTGGTGGATGCCACCCATCCATATGCCGTGGAGGTGTCCCGGAATATTAAGGAGAGCATGAAAGAAAGCGCGGTTCCCTGCTACCGGCTTTTGCGGGAAATGCAGTCTGTAAAAGAAACTGCCGCAAGAACCCATTATGTAAAGGATGCGGCGGAATGTGGCGCGTACTTAAAACATCGGGAGGGAGCGGTGCTTCTTACGACCGGGAGCAAGGAGCTTGGAAATTTTCTTGCGGCATTTGAAGACAGAAGCCGGCTGTACGTGCGTGTGCTTCCGGCAGTCGAAAGCATTGAAATCTGTAAAAAACACCAGATTCCGGGAAAACAGGTGATTGCGATGCAGGGACCGTTTTCCCGGGAAATGAACGAAGCACTTTTGCGCCAGTATCATATCCGCTACCTGGTGACCAAGGAGAGCGGAACGGCGGGCGGATTTTCAGAAAAGGAGCAGGCAGCAGCAGCGGCGGGTGCAGAGCTTGTCGTTATCGGGCGCCCGGAGGAAAAAGAGGGCTATGAGTTGTCCGAATTGTTTGCACTTCTAACCGGAAAGAAATGGAAGCGGACATTGCAGGTGGCATTGATTGGAGCCGGGATGGGCAGAATCGGACAGCTTACCGGAGAAGCGCAGGATGCCTTGGAGCGGGCACAGGTCATTTTCGGGGCAAAACGTCTGTTGGAAGAAATTGGCGGAGAGCATACCCAAAAGTATCCGTATTACCTTGCAAAAGACATCCTGCCATGGCTGGCGGAGCACCCGAAAATAAAGCATGCGGCGGTTCTTTTTTCCGGGGATACCGGATTTTACAGCGGGGCAGAGAAGATGGCGCAGGCGTTAAAAGAAGCGTCCGACGACGAGGTGCAGATAGAAACGGTGATTTATCCGGGAATTTCGTCCGTGTCCTATTTTGCGGCAAGACTTGGCATTGGCTGGCAGGATGCGGCACTTTGCAGTATTCACGGCAGAGAGAAAGAGAGTATGAGGAGCTTTCTGATGGGACAAATGAAAACACACCGCCATACGTTTCTTTTGCTCTCTGGCGCAAAGGATGTGCCGTTTTTGGGAACCTGTTGTCAGGGGATGGATGCAGAGATTTCTCTCGGTTATGAGCTGTCTTATCCGAAGGAGCGTATTTTAAAGCTGACACCCAGGCAGTGTGAGAAGGCAGCTGACCTTGAGGAAGGCTTATATCTCGCGCTGATTGAGAATCATAATACAAAAACTATGAACGTAGACGACAAAAAGAAAATCAGCATGCCTGGAATTTCGGATGAAGAATTTTTGCGGGAAAAAATCCCGATGACCAAGCAGGAGGTGCGCCAGATTTCGATTGCAAGACTTGCACTGACAGAGGAAGCGGTTGTTTACGATATCGGAAGCGGAAGCGGTTCGGTTTCGGTTGAGATTGCAAGATTATCGTCTGGGATACGTGTGTATGCGATTGAGCAGAAAAAAGAGGCACTTGCGCTTACGATGCGAAATGCAGAGAAGTTTGGCTGTAAGAACATCATTCCGGTGGAGACAAAAGCGCCCGGGAAGCTTGAGACGCTTCCGGTTCCGACACACGCATTTATCGGTGGCAGCAGTGGGTGCATGGAAGAAATTTTAACTGCTTTATATCAGAAAAATCCGAAAATGCACGTAGTCATCAACGCGATTACGCTTGAGACGGTGGGAGAAATCATAGCGTGCATGAAAAAATTTGAGATCTGCGGGGAACAGGTGACGCAGCTTTCCGTGGCGCGGGGAAAGCAGGCGGGAAATTATCACCTGATGCAGGCGGAAAATCCGGTGTATATTTTTTCCTTTACGTTTGATGAGAGGGAGGAGAAGGAATGAAACGGCCAAGAATCATGATTTCGGCGCCGGCAAGCGGAAGCGGAAAAACGCTTGTTACCTGCGGACTTTTGATGGCATTTAAAAAGCGCGGCATAGAGCAGAAATCCTTTAAGTGCGGTCCGGATTACATCGATCCCATGTTTCACCAGGAAGTCTTAGAGGTGCCGTCTGAAAACCTCGATATTTTTCTCGCAGGTGAGGAGAACTTAAAAAAAATGTTTGCCGCGCGCACCGGGGCTGGCAGCCTTGCAGTTTTGGAAGGGGCGATGGGACTCTATGACGGACTTGGCGGAATCACACCGGAGGCGAGCGCCTATGAGGTTGCAAGGCTTACAAAGACGCCGATTGTCCTGGTCATAGATGCAAAAGGCATGGGCTATTCGCTGATTCCACTCCTTCAGGGATTTCTGATGCGGGATAAGGAGCACCTGATTGGCGGCGTGATTTTAAACCGCACGAGTGCGATGTTTGCCAAAACGATTGCCCCAAGAATAGAAGAAGAGACCGGAATCCGTGTGTTTGGCTGTCTTCCGGTGCAGAAACAGGTTTCCATAGGAAACAGGCACCTTGGGCTTTTGCTGCCGCAGGAGCTTTCTGATTTGAAAGAACAGCTTTCCGGCGTGGCGGAGGCATTGGAAAAAAATGTGGATTTGGACGCACTGCTTTCACTTGCGGAAACTGCGGCGGAACATCCGGTTTCCGATGAAAGCCGTTTTCCTGCCAAAGAAGCGGGGAAAAATTGGGGAGCAGAAGTTCCGATTGCGGTTGCAAGGGATGAAGCGTTTTGCTTTTATTATGAAGAAAATTTAAGAATGTTGGAGCGCGCCGGGGCAAAGCTTATTTATTTTTCTCCCCTGCACGATAAAAAAATGCCGGAGGCGGCAGGATTTCTTCTTGGAGGCGGCTACCCGGAGCTGTATGCAAGGGAACTGTCGGAAAATACCTCGATGCTGGAGTCCATATTAGCGGCAATCCAGGCAGACATTCCGTCTCTTGCGGAGTGCGGTGGATTTTTGTATCTGCATGAGACACTAGAAGACCCGGATGGGGTGCGTTATCCCATGGTGGGCGCAGTCAAGGGAAATGCTTACAATACCGGAAAGCTGGGGCGGTTTGGCTACGTGACTCTTACGCGGGGCGAAAAAAGCATACGAGCGCATGAATTTCACTATTATGACAGTGAGAATAACGGGGCAGATTATCTGGCGGTAAAGCCTGTCACGGGAAGAAGCTGGAACTGTATGCATGAAGGAGAGCATTTCCTGTGGGGCTTCCCGCATCTGTATTACGCCTCGGCACCGTGGCTGGTGGAACAATTTATAAAAGAAGCAAGAAAATCTTAAAATGTTTTTAAAACATTTTTTCCAGTATTGTGATATTCTAAATGCCGAAATAAAAACCAAATGAAACAAACTTTGGATGCCCAAAAAAAAGCGGGCAGGAAGGAGAATATTATGAGAAACAGAAAATGTGGATTATTACTTGCAGGATTGATGGTTCTTACTCTGGCAGCAGGCTGTGGCGGAAAGACAACGCCATCTTCTGATACGACACAGCAGTCCTCACAGACGGCAGAGACACAGGCACCTGAGACTGGAGAGCAGAAGACCTTAAGTGGAACGATAGATGAAATCAAGGATTTTATGTTTGTCGTAACAGATGAGAGCGGTGCTTCTTATGAGTTCAGCTTCGAGACCAAACCGGAGGGGCTTGATTCAGTTGCAGCAGGCGATAAGGTGACCGTTACCTATACGGGCGAAATTTCAGAGGTAGACCCATTCAATGGAACCGTGCTTTCCGTAGAAAAACAGCAGTAGGAAAACAAATCCGGGCAGATGATATGTCTGCCCGGGTGCAGAGGAGAGAAAATATGATTTTGGGATTCATACTACTGATTCTCCCGGTGATGGGGGTAATCTGTCTGGCGCTTTACCTGCCGTTCTATGTGCATATCAGAAGAAAAGACGGAAAAAGGGGTTTTTTTTATCATCTTGTGCGATATATGCTTTTGGGGTATGTGGTATCGCTTCTGTACCTGACAATTTTCTGGTCGTTCTTTCCGGATATTCCCCATTTTTCAGAATATCATCTGTTAAACCTTGTGCCGTTTGACTGGGTCACAAACACTTATGAGATGGGCTGGAAAAATATGATAGAGCAGCTTCTCTTAAACATTGCAATGTTTGTTCCTTATGGCATTTTATTGCCGATTGTGTCGGATAAAATGGAGAGATTTTTAAAAACAGCGGGGGTTGTGTTTGCAACAACACTTACTATAGAAGTAGTTCAATATTTTATAGGACGCAGTGCGGATATTGATGATGTGATTATGAACCTTTTGGGCGGCATCATCGGATATTTGTTGTACTGCGTGATGAAACGGATATTTGGAGAACGTGAATGGTGGAGAATCATGAAATACGGTGGGAGAACACTGGTGTGACTGGAAAATTATATGGAATCGGTGTGGGACCGGGCGACCCGGAACTTTTGACGTTAAAGGCGGTGCGCTGTATCGGGGAAAGCGACAGGCTCATCCTTCCGGCGGCGTCGAAGGAAACGTGTTACGCTTATCAGATTGCAGTGGCGGCACTGCCGGAGCTTGCAGAAAAGGAATGTATCTGTCTGGAGTTTCCGATGATAAAAGAGAGGGAGCGCCTGGAAAAATCCCATGACGAGATTTATCATAAAATCCGGGAATATCTGTTACAGGGGGAGACGGTCGGATTTCTTACGATTGGAGACCCTGCGGTATATTCCACTTTTGAATACATCAGAAAACGCGCAGTTGCGGAAGAGTTTGAGGCACAGGTCATAAACGGTGTGCCTTCTTTTTGTGCGGCGGCAGCAGCGGCAGGCAGGTCCTTAGCGGACAGCGGGGAGCAGATTCACATTCTTCCGGCATCCTATGAGGACGGCGGTGAGGCGTTACCCGGCACCCGCATCTATATGAAATCCGGCAGGAAGCTTGGTGCGTTAAAAAAACAGCTTTTACATGAACAAAAGACAGGTGGGAAACACTATGACATCTGGGCGGTATCTAACTGCGGGATGGCAAATGAGCGTGCTTTCCATGGACTGTCAGAGCTGGATGAAAACAGCGGATATCTGACGATTGTAATTGTAAAAGAAATGAAAGCAGAGACAGTATGATTGTGTCATAAAATCGGAGGAAGCGATGATAAAAGATGTGGAAGCGGTAAAATCAGGAACGGAAGGGTTAGTGCATCTGTACTGCGGGGACGGAAAAGGAAAGACCACGGCGGCAGTGGGACTTGCCGTGCGGGCGGCAGGCGCCGGAAAACAAGTGATTTTTGCACAGTTTATGAAGGGAAATGAATCCTCAGAGCTTGCGGTTCTGCGAAAAATTCCGGGCATTACGGTCAAAAAGACAACAAAGTGCTTTGGCTTTTTTAAGAACATGACGGAAGAAGAAAAAGAGCAGATGAAAAAAATGCAGAATGAAATTCTTGATTTTTGTCTGAAGCAGGTGCAGGATGGAAGGTGTGATATGCTGATACTCGATGAAATCACCCACGCATATCGCTATGGGATGGTCGATAAAGAGCTTCTTTGTAATCTGTTTGACTGTCACGAGAAGACGGAAGTAGTTTTAACAGGGCGGGACCCGGATGCGTTTTTGCGCGGGCAGGCGGATTACATTACGGAGATGAAAAAGGAAAAGCATCCTTATGACAAAGGAATCCCGGCAAGACCTGGAATTGAGAGATAGGAGAGACGGCAGATGAAAATCGAAAACTACACCCCGGCAGAAATCGAGCACCGGAGCTTTGAAATCATTGAAGAGGAATTGGGAAGAGAATTAGACCCGGTGCAAAAACCGATTATCAAGCGTGTCATCCACACAACGGCAGATTTTTCCTATGCGGATACGTTGTGTTTTTCAGACGGGGCGGTCGAAGCCGGACTTGCGGCACTCCGGGAGGGCTGTGATATCGTGACCGACACCAATATGGGAAAAAGCGGAATCAATAAGACAAGGCTCGCGCAATACGGCGGCGAGGTGCACTGCTTTATGGCGGATGAGGATGTCGCAAAGGAGGCAAAGAGCCGGAGCATCACACGCGCTGTCGTTTCCATGGAAAAATCCGTAACGCTTGGAAAAGATATGATTTATGCCATCGGAAATGCACCGACTGCACTGATAAGGCTTTACGAGCTGATTGCGGAGGGCAGGATTCATCCCAAGCTTATCATCGGTGTTCCGGTGGGATTTGTGAATGTGGTGGAGGCAAAGGAGCTCATTATGACGGCGGATGTGCCGTATATTGTTGCGCGCGGCAGGAAGGGCGGAAGCAACGTGGCGGCGGCTATCTGCAATGCGCTTTTGTATCAGCTCAAATAGCTTGCAACAAACATCGGAAAATGATATTATTTTAGAAGAAAATTTTAACCCCTTTACGGGAAAAGGAGAATACGGATGTCTAAGATAATAACGATTGGACGTGAGTTCGGAAGCGGCGGCAGAGAGATAGGAAAACGTCTGTCAGACGAGCTTGGAATTGCATATTATGACAATGAAATCATCACACAGATTGCAGAACGCACAAAGTTAGCAGAAGGCTATGTACAGCATGTGATGGAGAGCAGCCCGTCTACCTTTATGCCGATTACCATCGGAAGAAGCTTTTATATGGGAGTGGATCCGATTGTGGAGCAGAACAGTGCGATTTATCGGGAGCAGAGTCGTTTAATTCAGGAATTTGCAGAGAAATCCGACTGCGTGATTGTCGGAAGAAGTGCGGATTATATTCTTCGGGACAAGCATCCGTTTCGCCTGTTTATCTATGCAGAGATGGAACACAAGATGGAGCGTTGCAGAAAACGTGCACCGGAGAATGAGCATTTTACAGACAAGGAGTTAAAGCGCCACATTCAGGATGTGGACAAACGCAGAGCAAGATATTATCAGTTTTTTACCGGACAGACCTGGGGCGAGCGTCTCAACTATGATTTGTGCGTCAACACCTCAAACTACGAGATAAAAGAGCTTGCAAAAGCGATTGCACGTCTTGTGGATTAAGATAGCAGGGGTGTGGAGAGAACGATTATGACAAAACAGGGAAAATTCCGTACACTGAATCTGACGCAGGGAGAGCCTGTAAAGTTGATTCTGATGTTTGCGGTACCAATTTTTCTTGGAAACCTGTTCCAGCTTTTTTACAGCCTGATTGATACGAAAATTGTAGGCAGTACATTGGGAGAAACCGCACTTGCGGCGGTTGGCTCGGTGTCCACGTTAAACAATCTGTTAGTCGGCTTTTTTAACGGACTGACGCTCGGATTTTCGGTCATTACGGCACGCTTTTTCGGGAGCGGGGAAGAGGAAAAATTAAAACAGAATGTGGCGGGAACATTGTCGCTTGGATTTTCCACGGCGGCGGTCATCATCCTTATAGCATTTGTATTTTTACAGCCGATTCTTGGGCTGTTACACGTTCCGGCGGAACAGATGGACGCCGCATATGCTTACATCAGCGTGTTGATTCCCGGAATGTTTATCACGCTGGCATATAATATCTGTGCCAATGTGCTGCGGGCGGTCGGAGATTCCGTGACACCGCTGGTGTTTTTAGTTCTGGCATCGGTATTAAATATCGGACTGGATTATCTGTTTATTTTAGGACTTCACACCGGAGTGGCAGGAGCTGCGGTGGCAACCGTCTTATCACAGCTTGTGTCGGTGTTGCTGTGCCTGTGGCATATTTACAAAAAAGTGCCGTTGTTACATATTAAAAGACATCACTTTAAGCTGGAGAAACATCAGGTTGCAGAAATGTTCCAGAGCGGACTTTCGATGGGATTGATGTCAAGTCTCGTCAATTTTGGAACGCTCGTTTTGCAGACGGGAATCAACCAGTTCGGAACTTCCATTATTGTTGCGCACGCAGCAGCGAGAAAGGTATTTGAAATCTGGAATCTTCCGGTCAGCGTGCTCGGTTCTACGATGGCAACCTACAGCAGCCAGAACTACGGAGCCGGCAAGTACGACCGAATCCGCGAGGGATTAAAAAAGACCCTGCTGTTAGGGCTTGGCTGGGCGGTCATTGTCATCATCATGGCACAGACAATTTCCCGTTTCCTGATTGGATTTATTGCCAGCACGGACAGTGAGGAGATTCTTTACTGGGGTTCGACCTATCTGAAAATTGATATGGCGTTTTTGATGGTCTGCGTGCTGATTGTGATTCTGCGCAACACGATGCAGGGAATCGGAGACTATGTGACACCGGTGGTTTCAAGCTTTATTGAGCTTGCCGGAAAACTGTTCTTTACCTTTGTCATTGTGAAAGCATTCGGTTACTGGGGCGTTATCTTTACGGAGCCGCTTATCTGGATTGCAATGGTGATTCCGCTCATTGTGATGATTTTAAGAAACCCCATCATCCGCAAAGCACCGGCGCAAAATGACCGTTGACATTTGGGAAAAAACATTATATAATAGCACCCTAAAACCCCGCCGGAAGCAGGCTGGGGAGTGGATTTTTCAAGAGAAATCTTTTTTCGCCACACAATTACGCGAAATGTAGTTGTGTGGCGTTTTTGTGCGAAAAAAGTTTTAACGGAGGGAGAAACTGAATGAATCAGACATTTATGAAGGAAAAGAAGATACTGCCGCTTGTGCTTTCCATGGCGCTTCCTATGGTAATTTCCATGGCGGTGAATTCACTGTACAATATTGTGGACAGCTATTTCGTGGCTAAGGTCAGCGAAGATGCCATGACAGCACTTTCTCTGGTATATCCGGTGCAAAACCTGATTACCGCCATTGCAGTGGGATTCGGTGTCGGAATCAATGCCACGGTTGCGTTTCATCTGGGAGCGGGCGAGAAGGAGCGCGCAAACCGGGCAGCTTCACAGGGAATCTTGTTCAGTATCGTTCATGGAATCCTGTTACTGATTGTCTGCATTGCCGGAATGCCTTTTTTCTTAAGACTTTTTACCTCGGAGAGCAGTGTGACGAAGCTTGCCCTTTCCTATTCCAATCTTGCCTTTTTGTTTGCACCATTTATTACGGTTGGAATCGGCTACGAGAAAATATTTCAGGCGGTGGGACATATGCGCGAGACGATGGTCAGCATGGTTTTGGGATTTGTGACAAACATCGTGCTTGACCCGTTATTAATTTTTGGAATCGGTTTCTTCCCGGAGATGGGAATGAGAGGCGCGGCACTTGCAACGGGAATCGGACAGACCGTGACATTTGCGGTATACTTTGTATTTTATTTCATCCGTCCGCTTCCGGTTAAGGTTTCTAAAAAATATTTTGCAGTGGACAGACAGATTTTAGGAAAACTGTATGCGGTCGGCGTGCCTGCAACCTTGAATATGGCGCTTCCCTCTGTGCTGATTTCGGCATTGAACGGAATCCTTGCGGCATTTTCTGCCAGCTATGTGCTTGTGCTCGGCGTATATTATAAGCTACAGACCTTTATCTACCTTACAGCAAACGGGCTTGTGCAGGGAATTCGTCCGTTAGTGGGCTATAACTACGGAGCGGGAGAGCATGGAAGAGTAAAAAAGATCTATCTTACGGCACTTGCCATTGCGGTTATGATTATGACGGTGGGAACGGCATTGTCCTGGCTGATTCCGGCGCAGATGTTCGGTCTTTTTACGACGAATCCGGATACCATTGCAATGGGCGTGAGTGCGCTTCATATCATAAGCCTTGGATTTATCGTATCGGCAGTGTCCGTGACCTCCTGTGGGGCACTTGAGGGACTTGGAAAAGGAATGCCGTCCCTCTGGATTTCACTGTTCCGTTACATCCTATTAATTATTCCGGCGGCATTTCTGTTGAGCTGCGTGCTGGGTGCCGCTGGCGTCTGGTGGGCATTTTGCCTGACCGAGGCTGTGACAGCCGTGATTTCTATTTTTATTTATCGCAGAAATGCACGTGCTTAAAAAATAAGGAGGGCGTTATGCCTTCCTTATTTTTGATGGGGAACAACCATATTTTTTCTTAAAAAGCTTGCTGAAATGATAGGCATCGTCGTAGCCGACCTGTGCGGCAATCTCCTGGATGCTGTCGTGGGAATTTTCTTCTAACAGCTCCCTGGCGCGCTCAAGCCGGATATCAATCAGATGTCTTATGGGCGTCTCGCCCGTTTCGCTCTTGAAAATCCGTGAGACATAAAAAGGACTTAAATACATATTTTCTGCAATCTGGTCGAGCGAAATCTTCTCCGCATAGTGCTCCTCAAAGTAGCCCACAATCTGCTCCACAAGATACTGGCGGTTTAAAGAATCAAAAGAACAGCCGGTTTTGATGGCAATCGGTTCACTTTTACGCCGGAGCAAAAGGATTAAAAGCTGCATGAGATAGGACTTTAACATAACATAGCGCCCGGTGCGGCAGAGACCGTTTTCAGCGTACATTGCGGTAAAAATCCGGGAAATACGCTGATGGAGTTCCCCGGTGGTATGTAAAATGATACCATCATCCGGGAGCGGAAAATGGTTGGAAGGAAGCCCCGGAAGCTCGATATCACAAAAGCCGATGAAAACCTCGGTGGTCGGATTTGCCGGATTTGAAACGAGCGCCTGATGCTTTACGCCGGGATTTAAAATTAAAATATCGCCTTCCCCGATTTCATAGAAAGCATCATCGATGCGGTAGCGCCCCTCGCCCGAGAGGACATATGCCATCTCGATATAGTCATGACTGTGATAGTTTTCCTCATCGGAAACCCGTGTTCCCTTCCAGATAAAGAGAAAGGTCGGGTCTAACTGGTCAATCACCTTTTCATTATTGATATCACACATGGTAAAAACCTCGCAAAACACATTCTGACTGTATTGTAAAATATTTTGGTGAAAAGGAAAACCTTTTTCTGAAATGTTTTGCAAAATGTTCCATCAAACACGCAAGATAATACATTTTCATTTAAAAGAAAGAAGCTATACTTTGAGATACATAAAAAAACAGGTGAGGAGTGTATGTTATGACACCAATGAAGTGGTTTTATTCCTTTTTAAAAAAATACCGTGGGCTTATGGTGTTGGGACTTGCGATGACAACTATAATTTCAATGCTTTCGATTGCAAACCCCTACATATCCGGCGTGATTGTAGATGAGGTCATAGGGGGCGGGCAGTATGACAGGCTGCTGCCGTTAGTAGGCTGTCTGCTCGGCGTGACCGTGGTAATGGGAATTTTGCGATTCTTTTACCAGGTCGTTTTTGAGACGGCATCCCAGGGACTGCTCTACGATATGCGTGACAAGGTATACCGGAAGCTCTTGGAGGAGGATTTTTCCTTCTATAATAAGAAACGTACCGGAGATTTGATGAGCCGTCAGACCGGAGATATGGATGCCATCCGTCACTTTGTGGCATATGTCATCTATGTGGTTTACCAGAGTGTGCTGATGTTTGTGTTTGCGCTTCTCATGATATTTACAGTCAATGTTAAATTGGCACTTGCAATGATTTTGGTGCTGCCGTTTACCGCAATCTGTACCTATTTCCAGTCCAAAGAGGTACACCCGGCATTCCAGAGAAACCGTGACTGCTTTTCTTCCTTAAACGCATTCGTGCAGGAGAATGTCAGCGGAAACCGTGTGGTAAAGGCGTTTGCCAAAGAAGATTTTGAAATCAGCAAATTCAACAAAGAAAATGACAAGTTCCGGGATGCACAGCTTTTGGCATCGAAAGTCTGGATGAAGTACGTGCCGATATTTGAAGTCTTATCCTATGCGCTGACGATTATTCTGATTCTCTACGGCGGCTACATGGTGATTCGGGGAGAAATCACGCTTGGAGAGTTAGTGACCGTAAACGGATACCTGTGGATGTTAAATAACCCATTGCGTCAGGCAGGATGGTTAGTCAACGATATCAGCAACTTTGTCACCTCCGTGGAAAAAATTTATGCGACCTACAGCGAGGAGCCGAGCGTAAAGACACCGGCTTCCGGTGTGGTGAAAAAACACCTCAAGGGCGGCGTGGAATTTCAGAATGTGTCCTACCGTGCGGATGACGAGGATATCGTCATGGATATCAATTTCAAGGTAAAACCAGGGCAGACCGTGGGAATTATCGGCTCCACCGGTTCCGGCAAATCTACGATTATGAACCTGTTATGCCGGTTTTATGATACGACATCGGGCGACGTGCTCGTCGACGGCATCAACGTGCGGGACATGGATTTGTATAATCTGAGAGATAACATCGGAATGGCAATGCAGGATGTGTTCCTGTTTTCCGATACGATTGAGGGAAATATTGCCTATGGCAGACCGGACTGCTCGTTTGAGGAGGTCAAGAAGGCTGCGATTATGGCGGACGCCAACCATTTCATCCAGGGACTTCCGGACGGATACGATACGATTGTGGGAGAGCGCGGTGTCGGGCTTTCCGGCGGACAGAAGCAGCGAATCTCACTTGCAAGAGCTCTTCTTAAGGACCCTGCAATTTTGATTCTTGATGATACGACATCTGCCGTCGATATGGAGACTGAGAGTTATATTCAGACACAGCTTAAGAAAATTGAAAAAGACTGCACGATTTTTATCATTGCGTACCGGATTTCTTCTATTAAAGATGCAGACCTGATTCTGGTAATGGACAATGGAAGAATTATCGAGCAGGGAACACATGAGGAACTTTTAGCGGCAGGCGGTTATTATGCGACTGCATTTGAGCACCAGTACGGAATGGCGGCGCAGGATGCACTTCATCCGCATGCAAAGACCAATGGAAAGGAGGAGAATTAATATGGCACGTAACCGGTATGATATGGACGAAATATTAGAGGACAGCTTTGATATCAATCAGTTAAAACGTCTTGCAACTTATATTTCTCCTTACAAGAAAAAAATGGCGGGCATTATTGTTTTAATGCTCACGGCTTCCGCAGCGACAATGGCGATTCCACAGTTTTTCCAAAAGGTAATGGACGAGAGCATTCCGAATAAGGATGTCCGCTCGCTAGTGATTTACAGTCTGCTGACATTACTCATCGCTGTATTTTCCGGTGTTGCACTGAGGATTAAGATTAAACACATGAGTGAGATTGGACAGAACATTATCCACGATATCCGCTATGATATTTTTAAACATTTGCAGGAGTTACCGTTCTCTTATTACGATGACAGACCGCATGGAAAAATTCAGGTGCGCGTGGTAAACTATGTCAACAGCTTGAGTGACCTGTTAAGCAACGGTATTGTCAATACCTTTACGGATTTGTGCAACCTGATTTTTATTTTACTGTTCATGTTTGCAATGGATGTGAAGCTGACACTGATTTGCCTCTGTGGTCTGCCGGTATTGGCACTTGTTATTGTATTTATAAAGAAGAAACAGCGCAGGGCATGGCAGATTCAGAGCAACAAGCAGTCAAACCTCAACGCATATATTGCAGAGAGCATCAACGGAATCCGCGTGACCCAGTCCTTTGTCAGAGAGAAGGAAAATACAGGCATCTTTAATCATCTGAGCAAAAACTACCGTTCTTCCTGGATGCGGGCAGTTATGTTTAATTTTACGATGGGACCTTCCGTGGATGTGATTTCCACTGTGACGACATCCTTTATCTACGTGCTCGGTGTGAAATGGATTTTAGCGCCGGATGCAACATTGACGGTCGGTGTATTGATTGCATTTACCGCGTACATCGGGCGGTTCTGGGCGCCGATTAACACGCTGGCAGGATTTTACAACTCGCTTTTGACGGCAATTTCTTATCTGGAGAGAATTTTTGAGACCATCGACGAGCCGATAGCAGTCAAGGATGCAGAGGATGCCATCGAAATGCCGGAGATAAAAGGAAAGGTTGAGTTTAAAAATGTTTCGTTCAGCTATGAGGAAGGAAGCAAGATTTTAAAAGATGTGAATTTTACCGCCCAGTGCGGAGAAACCTATGCAATCGTCGGTCCGACCGGAGCAGGCAAGACGACAATTGTAAATTTAATCAGCCGTTTTTACAATGTGGATTCCGGGGAAATCTTAATCGACGGAGTTGATATCTCGAAAGTGACGCTTCACTCACTGCGCAAGCAGATGGGAATCATGATGCAGGACAGCTTTATCTTTGCCGGAACCATCATGGACAATATCCGCTACGGAAATATGGAAGCGACTGATGAGCAGGTCATCGCGGCGGCAAAGACGGTCTGCGCACACGATTTTATCATGGAGATGGAAGACGGGTACAACACCGAGGTAAACGAGCGCGGAAGCAGACTTTCCGCCGGACAGCGCCAGCTCATTTCCTTTGCGAGGGCACTGCTTGCTGACCCGAAGATTCTGATACTCGATGAGGCGACCTCAAGCATTGATACGGAGACTGAGATTGTGCTGCAAAAGGGATTAAACCGACTGCTTGCAGGAAGAACTTCCTTTATTATTGCGCACCGTCTCTCCACGATAAAAAATGCGAACTGCATCCTCTATGTTGCAAAGGGCGATATTTTGGAGCGCGGAAACCATGAAGAACTGATGAAACAGAAGGGTGAATACTACAAACTCTATATGTCCCAGTATGATTTTTTAAAGTAATATAAAAATGTCAAATTTCCTATTTCAAAATGTCAGAAATACTGCTATAATGTATGGTACTTTGGTATGAACACAAGGTGCAGGCATGGAAGGGAAAGGCGAAGAGATGGAAAAACAGCAGAATGTCATGCTAGAGAGACAGGACGATAGATTAGAAGAGATGACACGCCTCTATGAGGAAGAGAAAAAACGGCGCGAGGAACTGCAAAAATCATTACTGGAAGCAAGGGAAGCAAACCGCAAGAAGAATGAGTTCTTAATGCGTATGAGCAGGGAAATCCGTACGCCAATGAATTCGATTATCGGTCTGGTATATCTGACCAGGGAGAATGCAGAAAATAAAAAGCAGGTGCTTGAGAATCTTGACAAAATAGATTTGTCCGCACATTTTATGCTTTCATTTGTGGACGACATTTTAAACCTTTCCCAGATTGAAAGCGGCAATGTGGCGCTCAATCTCGAAGATACGGATTTTCTGAAGTTCATAGATAAATTAAAGACAAGTGTGGAAGAACTGGCAGAGGAAAAGGGTGTTTCACTCTACACTAAAATGCGTGGAGAGCTTGACGATGAGTATTGCTTTGATGCAGAGAAGCTCGAAAAGGCAATGCACAATATTTTATTTAATGCGGTGAAATATACATCAGCAGGCGGGCGCGTGGATTTTATCACAGAAGTGGTTCACGCGGAGGAGAAAAAGACATTTATCCGCTTTGAAATCCGTGATACCGGTGCCGGAATGGATGAGACGTTTGTGAAACGCGTCTTTGAGCCGTTTGAGCAGGAAGACGATGGAAGCACGACGTTATCCGGCGGTACGGGACTTGGGCTTTCCGTTGCCAGAAACATTATCGAGTTTATGGAAGGCAGGATTGACGTATACAGCGAAAAGGGTGAAGGTACGCAGTTTGTAGTTACAATTCCGTTAAACCGGGTGGAGGACAGCGCGGCGAGCATCCGCAAGCAGGAAAAATCAAGAAATTTACAGTACGATTTCTCCGGAAAACGTGTGCTGTTAGTGGAAGACAATGAGATTAACATCGAAATTACCAGAAATGTCCTGCTGCACAAGGGATTTACGGCGGAGGTTGCGGTGAATGGAAAAGAGGCTGTTGAGATGTTCCTTTCCCATGAGCCGGATTATTATGACGTGATTCTGATGGATATCCGGATGCCTGTGATGGACGGACTGACTGCAACCACAAAGATAAGGGAATCTGGGCGCGAGGATGCCACAAGAATCCCGATTGTAGCCATGACCGCAAATGTGTTTGAGGAGGATGTGAAAAAATCCTTTGAAGCAGGAATGAACGCACACTTGAACAAGCCGGTTGATGTTAAACAGATGTACGCACTTTTAGACGAATTATTATTTGGGTAACAGATGGTAAGAGAGACTGCCTTTGTAAAAAGGCAGTCTCTTTTTGTCGAAAAATGTCAAATACCACTTGTATTGTGCATAAAAAAACAAAAAAACACTGTGAAATACAGAAAATCATGTATAATAAATGGATAACACAAGGGGGATGGAGGGTTACGGAGTGATAGAAAACCGCAACATGGAAGAAGAATTAGACAACAAAACAGAAATCCGGGGGACATTTATGCCCCAGATGTTACAGGAAATCAGGGCATCCATTGATCCGATTTTAAATGTGGCAGGAACGTCACGTTCCTTTGAGGAAAATCCCAAGATTGTACACCAGGCATTCCGGAAAATTAAGAATCAGGGAGAATATCTGCTTGCCCTGGTGGATGACATCCTGGATATGTCTGCAATTGCGAGCGGAAGCATGGAGCTTCATGAGAGTCCGTTTCACCTGAATACGGTCATATCCATGCTGTTAGAAGAATATTACGATAAATGTAAAAAGAATGGCATTTCTTTTACCGTGGATGTCGGCGAGGTCATGTATGAAAATTTATACGGCGATGCAGTGCGGTTAAAGCAGATACTGTTTAATCTGCTGTCAAATGCCTATAAATATACGGGAGAAAACGGAAGGGTTCATGTCATATTAAAAGAACAGCCGGTTTGCGATAACCGTGTAGAACTTGTCGTGGTCGTGCGCGACACAGGCTGTGGCATCGAGAAAGACAAAATCGAACAAATCTGGAATTCCTATGCGTACACATCGCAAAAGAAGGGAAACGGAAGCGGACTGGGGCTTATGATTACGAGACATCTCGTAGAACTTATGGGCGGCAGCATTGAAGTGCAGTCGGCGCCCGGGGAGGGAACTGCTTTTACCGTGCGCATACCGTTTGAACTGCCGGATGCAGAGAAAAAGGCAGTCCGAAATCAGAGAAAGAGGTTTGACATGATGCGGGCGTTAGTCGTGGATGACGATGAGATACTGATGGAATATCAGTTTTCAATGTTCCACCGTCTTGGAATCATGCCGGAGAGAGCGGACAGCGGGGATGAGGCGTTAAGGGTGCTGCGCGAGGCATATGAGAGCGGCAACGGTTTTGACATCATTTTTATCAACTATCAGATGCAGTGTGACGGAATGCAGGCGGTCAAAAAAATCCGCCATGAGTTTGATTCCGACACGGTCATGATTGCGGCAACCGCCTATGATGCGCCGGTATTAGAGCGGGAGATGCGCGAAGCGGGCGCAGATTTTGTGCTCACAAGACCGGTATACCAGTCGGCAATCTATAACCTGATGACCAAAATCTGTAAGGGTGAGAAGCCGACGGAGGATTCCTGCTACAGCAGCTGGGATTTTCATGGAAAAAGAGTGCTTTTGGCAGAGGACAATGCGATTAATGCAGAGATTGTGTTCGGCTATCTGCGGCAGATGAATTTAATCTGGGACTGGGCAAAAAACGGAGAAGAGGCAGCGGATATGTTCGCAGAAAAACCGGAGGGCTATTACGGAGCGGTTTTAATGGATATCAGTATGCCGATGACAAACGGTTACGAGGCATCTGGGGAAATCCGCAAAATGGAGCTTGATGCCGGGCGTAAGACAATAGTGCCAATTATTGCCGGAAGTGCAAATGTGTGTACTGGTGAAATTATCAAGGTACATGAATCGGGCATGAATGCGTATTTACAGAAGCCGATTGATATTCAGTCGCTTTATTATATGCTCGATAAATATGTAGATTAGAATAATTTCAGTGTCCCCCGGACAGAATAAAGGTTGTAAACTGAGTTAAGACAAAATGGAGGGACACGTATGAGCCAGTTATCGGAAAAAGAATTGTCTGCGTTAAACGACCTGCTGACAGAGGAGGACCTTCTGGTAAAAAAATTCCAGATGCTTGCTTCCCACACCGAGGACCCGGAAATCAGTGCAAAATTCAACGAGATATCCCAGAAACACCAGGGACATTTCAATGCACTTTATGCACAGCTGGGCTAGGAAGCGGAAAGGAGAACGCATGACAGAACAGATTTATTCCGAAAAAGAAATTTTAGGAGATGCACTTGCAGCGGAAAAAGCTGCAACAGGAGAGTACAACACATTTGCCAATGAATGTGTGCACGATAGCGTGCGCAACGCAATTTTACACTGCCTTGAGCAGGAACATGCCATTCAGGAGGAAGTGTTTGACATGATGCACCAGAGAGGATTTTATCCGACACCGGATGCGGATGCGAACAAAGTGCAGAGTGCAAAGCAGAAATTCTCACAGTGTGTGAAAACAATTTAAGAATAAGAAGTGTAAGAAGATGGGGAAGTCATTTGATATCCCCATCTTTTTCTGTGCGAGTGCTTGTCAAAAATCCTGGTCATACCACATGCCAGATAGACAGAACTGGCAAATTGTATAAAAACAATTACCGATATCTAGCGTATCTGCCATTGATTTTAGGAAAAAAGTATGTTAAAATTTAAACAATCAATAGGTTCAACCAGAGATGAATGAACCTATGAATGGGCAAAATACATAGGAAAAGGATGAGAAAAATGAGTGATTTCAAGGTAATCGAGATCAAAAAGAGTGTCTTTGAGGACAACGATAAAGAAGCAGACAAGCTCCGTGCAGAGTTAAAAGCCGATAAGACATTCCTTTTGAATCTGATGTCTTCTCCGGGTTCCGGAAAGACAACAACGTTGCTGCGCACGATTGAGGCACTGAAGGATGACCTTCGGATTGGAATTATGGAAGCGGACATTGATTCGGATGTAGATGCTGACACGGTGGCAAAAACCGGTGTTAAGGCGATTCAGATTCATACCGGTGGAATGTGTCATCTGGATGCAGGAATGACCAGACAGGGAATCGAGTCGCTTGAGACTGCGGATGTGGATCTGGCGATTTTGGAGAATGTCGGAAATCTGGTATGTCCGGCAGAATTTGACACAGGTGCCGTTAAGAACGCCATGATTTTAAGCGTTCCGGAGGGAGACGACAAACCATTAAAGTACCCGCTGATGTTTTCCATCTGCGATGTGCTTTTAATTAATAAGATTGATGTGCTTCCGTATTTTGACTTTGATATCGAGGCATGCAGGGAACGTGTAAAGAAATTAAACCCGAACATTAAAATTATTCCGATTTCTTCCCGTACCGGAGAGGGAATCGAAGAATGGGCAGACTGGCTGAGGGCACAGACAGTTGAGTGGAATCAGTAAAATACGTTGAGTTTAGAGAGGAAAGGTCAGTCAGATGGCAGAAGAAAGAGAATTAATTTTGAAATTAGGGAAGAAAATTACAGACAGAATCCCTTATAAGCTTGGAAAAGAAAAGCTTACCGTAAATGATCCGGAGTACTGGGGGCTTGCGGGTGTTGTAACAGATGAGATGGCAGAAGTGGCACTTTGCATGGACGTAAGAAAACCGATTACGCTTCCAAAACTTGCAAAGAAGACTAAGAAGCCGGAAGCAGAGTTGGAAAAGCTCTTACAGGAGATGGCTGTTGTCGGTCTTATCGAGTACAACTGGGAGAATCCGCAGCATGAGAAGCAGTACATCCTTCCGATGTTCGTTCCGGGTTCCGCAGAATTTATGGTAATGAACAAGGCACAGGTGGAAGAGCACACCGAAATCGCAGACTTTTTCGAGCATATGTCAAGACTTCCGCTTGAGAAGGTGACACCGATGGTACCGCTTGGCGGCGCCGGAATCGGAATGCACGTAATTCCGGTAGAGAAAGCAATCCCGGCAACACAGGAATCAAGCAGCCTTGAGCATATTTCCTACTGGCTGAACAAATACAAAGACAAATATGCAGTTGGACAGTGTTCCTGCCGTTTACAGCAGAGGATCCGCGGAGAGGGAACCGGAGACCTTGAAGGAGAGCTTTGTATCGGAGTCGGCGATATGGCAGACTATTTGGTTGAGACCGGGAGAGGACGCTATATCGAGCTTGACGAAGTAATGGAAATCTTAGAGCGCTCCGAGAAAATGGGTTATGTACATCAGATTACAAATATTGATGGACAGGACAAGATTTTTGCAATCTGTAACTGTGCAGTCGGCGTATGTAACGCACTTCGTACCTCCCAGCTTTTCAATACCCCGAATATGTCACGTTCCGCTTACCGCGCACATGTCACCAAGGAAAAATGTGTTGCCTGCGGAAAATGTGTGGAGGTCTGCCCGGCAGGTGCAGCAAAACTTGGACAGAAATTATGCACCAAGGATGGCGGAGAAATTTCCTATCCGAAGCATGAACTGCCGGATGCAGTTGCATGGAGCAAGGATAAGTGGAATCCGAACTACCGTGATGACAATAAGATTAACTGTTATGAGACCGGTACAGCACCTTGTAAGACAGCATGTCCGGCACACTTACCGGTACAGGGCTATGTGAAGATGGCTGCCGAAGGCAGATATATGGACGCATTAAAGCTCATCAAGACAGAGAATCCGTTCCCGGCAGTCTGTGGAGCAATCTGTAACCGCCGCTGCGAGGATGCATGTACCCGTGGAACCATCGACCAGGCAGTTGCAATTGATGAAATCAAGAAGTTTATCGCTGAGCAGGAGCTTCATGCAGACAAGCGCTATATTCCGGAGATGACAAACCATTCCGGCAAACCGATGGAGCAGAAGATTGCCGTTATCGGTGCAGGACCGGCTGGTATGACAGCAGCATTCTTCTTAAAGGAGATGGGCTATCCGGTAACCGTATTTGAAAAAAATTCCCGTCCGGGTGGTATGCTTTTAAACGGTATTCCTTCTTTCCGTCTTGAAAAGAGCGTTATCGATGCCGAAATCGACGTATTGCGTGAAATGGGCGTTGAGTTCAAGTGCGGCGTGGAAGTTGGAAAAGACGTTACGATTGCAGAGCTTCGTGCGCAGGGATATCAGGCATTCTACATCGCAATCGGTGCACAGGGTGGTCGTAAGACAGGTGTTTTAGGTGAGGACGCAGAAGGTGTACTTACAGGTGTAGAATTTTTGCATACCGCAAATACCACCGAAAATCCGCATCTGTTAAGCGGACGTACCGTAGTAGTCGGCGGTGGTAACGTTGCAGTGGATGTTGCAAGAACCGCACTGCGTTCCGGTTCCGGTGAAGTTTCCATGTGCTGTCTTGAGTCCCGTGATATCATGCCTGCAGCGGCAGATGAGGTAGAGGAAGCCGAAGAAGAAGGAATCAAGGTAAATTGCGGCTGGGGACCGAAAGAAATCGTAACAGAAAACGGCAAAGTAAAGGCAATCGTATTTAAGAAATGTCTGTCTGTAAAGGATGAGACTGGACGTTTCAACCCACAGTACGATGAGAACGACCTGCTGACCATCGAATGTGAGAATGTTCTTCTTTCCATCGGACAGGCAATCGTATGGGGCGATATGTTAAAGGGCACCAAGGTTGAGTTCAACCCGAACGGAACTGCAAAGGCTGACCCGGTAACCTATCAGACCGCAGAGCCGGATATCTTTGTCGGCGGTGACGTTTATACCGGACCTCGTTTTGCAATTGATGCGATTGCAGCAGGAAAACAGGGCTTTGTTTCCATCCATCGTTTTGTAAACAAGGGACACAGTTTAACACTTGCGCGTGACCTTCGTCAGTTCATCGAGCTTGACAAGAACAACATTCAGGTAGAGACCTTTGATAATGCGAAACGTCAGGTTCCGGGCAGGAAGGCAGGCATTGCCAAGGAGACTTTCCGTGACTTAAGATGCACACTGACCGAAGAGCAGATTAAGACAGAGGCATCCCGCTGTCTTGGATGTGGAGCTTCCGTTGTAGATGAGAATAAGTGTATCGGATGCGGACTCTGTACGACAAAGTGCGAATTTGATGCAATTCATCTGACCAGAGACCTTCCGGATGCAAGCCGTATGTGGAAGTCTGAGGACAAATTAAAGGCAATTGCACCTTACGCATTTAAGCGTTCCATCAAAATCAAACTCAATAAGGATAAATAGGGAACAAAGAATAAAAAAGCAAAGGGCTGCTGTACTTAGGTGTAGCAGCCTTTTGTAACTTGTGGCTATATATATAGAAAGGAATGGAATCCCCATGCACGAACTGGGAATTATTGTCCATGTGGCAAAAACATTAGAAGAGGTAGCAGCAGAAAATGATGTGACCAAAATCGGTGCGGTGACACTTGAAATCGGAGAGGTGAGCGGAATTGTGCCGGAGTATCTGACGGACTGCTGGGAATACTACCGCAAAAAGATGCCACTCATTGAGGAATCCGTGATGAAGATTGATATGCTTCCGGCGGTGACTTACTGTACTGCGTGTGAAGCGGAGTACGAGACTGTAAAATACGGAAAAAAATGCCCGCACTGCGGAAGCGATGAGACGTATCTGTTACGTGGAAACGAATGTAACATCAAAGAAATTGAGGCGTGCTAAATAAACGCTTAAGAAATGAAGCAAAAGTACTAAAAACACTTTCAAAGTATTGCTTTTTGTGTTATAATACGTAAAAACAAAAGGGGAAATGAGGGCAGTACAATGGAACAGAACAAGAACAAAGTGTCAAAGTTACAGTCAATTTCGACCAAGGTAATCCTCACTGTGATTATCTTAGTTGCAATCGCAGTCAGTGCGAATCTGATTGGAAGTGGTATCCAGGCGAAGAAGGCTGTTGGAAACGCCTATCGGGATTACATCATGACCATCACGGAAAATGCAGTGGAAATTATTGACAAGCTGCCGGCTGATCAGGCAGGAGTGGAGACTTACGCAGACATTTTGAAAGATATCAGAATGGAAGGAATCAGTTCTTCTTATGCATATCTGGTTTCTACAGACGGCACCATGCTTTATCACCCTACAGCAGACAAGATTGGATTGCCGGCTGAAAATGCAGTGGTAAAGGGTGTTGTAGAGCAGCTTTCCTCCGGAACAGTACCAGAAGATGCAGTGGTAACTTATACTTTTAATGGTGTTACAAAATATGCGGCCTATGCAGTTACTTCACAGAAAATGATTGTGGTGGTAAGTGCAGACGAGAGTGACATGATGCAGCCGGTAAACGGAATGTTGCGTAAGATGACAGGAGTTTCAGTTGGAATCCTTTTATTATGCGTAATTGTCGGCTGTGTTATAGGAGATATGATAGGCAGACCAATCCGCCAGCTTACCGTTATTATTGGCCACACAGCAAATCTGGATTTCCGTCACAATGCGGCAAGTGACAAGTTGTGCGCAAGAAAAGACGAGACCGGTGAGATGGCACGTCAGGTTCGTATCATGCGTAAGAATCTGCGTCAGATGATTCAGAACATTGATGCCGTAAGCGGACAGATTTCTGAAAATGTAAATGAACTTCAGGGCGTTACAGATGCTGTCAACCGTATGTGTACTGATAACTCAGCAACAAGTGAGCAGTTAGCGGCTGGTATGCAGGAGACAGCAGCAACCACAGTTACGATTAATGAGAACGTGGGAACCATTAAGGAAGGTGCTGATACGATTAATACCATGACCATGGACGGCGCAAAGATGTCCGATGAAATCATGGAGCGTGCACAGAATCTCCGAAATAAGACGGTGGCAGCAAGCGCGAAGACCATGGAAATCTATCATAACGTAAAGAAGAAGTCAGATGAGGCAGTGGAAGGCTCCAAGGCAGTCAATAAGATTAATGAGCTGACCGGAACCATCATGGAGATTTCCTCCCAGACAGGTCTTCTTGCACTGAATGCTTCCATTGAGGCAGCGCGTGCAGGAGAAGCAGGAAGAGGATTTGCAGTTGTTGCAAGTGAAATTGGAAGCCTTGCAGACCAGACTTCTGTCGCAATTGCAAATATCAGTGAGATTGTAAAAGAAGTGACACAGGCAGTTTCCAATATGGCAGAATGTCTCGAAGAGTCCACGGAGTTCCTTGAGAATACCGTTGTTGAGGATTATAAGGAATTTGAGGTTGTGAGCCAGCAGTATGAGAGCGATGCTGATGCGGTAAAGAAGAGCATGGATGGTGTCCGGGATGCGATGAACGGACTGGCGACAAATATTGATGCGATTGCACACGCACTCGGTGGTATCAATGACACGATGGGTGAATCTTCCCAGGGTGTCACAGATATTGCAGAGAAGACAAGCAGCATGGTAGAAAAGACTGGAAGTACACATGACAAGGTAGAAGAATGTGACCATTGCGTTGATGAGCTGCATGATATTGTACAACAGTTTATTTTGGGCTAATAAGAAAACATACATAAAAGAAGTCTTTCGTGACTGCGAAAGACTTCTTTTTTTGCGCGGACAATGAGCCAGAGCGTAATTCCCGCCAGCGTGGATTGCAAAAACCGGAGCGCTCATGTTAATCTTGTGGCAGAAAGAAGGGAGGAGTGATATCCATGAACAAAGAAGGAACCGGAAAACTGATTAAGGATGCAAGGGGAAAGAAGGGACTTACGCAGACCGAACTGGGAGAGTTAGTAGGCGTCTCAAACAAGGCGGTATCGCGCTGGGAGACAGGAGAGAGCTTTCCGGATGTTGCATTGCTTGACGACATCGCAAATGTTCTGGGATTACAGATTGAAGAACTTGTGCGCGGGGAAAAAAAGGAAGAGAAAGAAGAGAAGGAAGAAGGGAATAAAGACCTCTGGAATGAGATTGTACTGGAGTTAAAGCTACAGCAAAAAAGCAGGAGAAAGCAACTGCTTGGTATGGTATTATGCTGGGGGATGCTTCTTGCACTGACCATTTTCTCATTGCAGATGTTCCGGGTAAGTGATGCCAGGGCAGATATTTTCCTGATTGCCGGAATGGCAGCTGTTATGATGTTTACAATTGTACTGCAAAGAAATGTGACTGCGCGAGTGCAGGGAAAATGGGTGCGTGCAGGAAAAGTACTTTCGGTGGTGAGTGGCTGTTATGCGGTACTGCTTGCCGTGCTGCTTCCGGCAGTCTTCCGGTATCGGATGTCCGGAGTGACGCTTCATTACCAGTTGTGTGCCGTCTGGCTGATACAGATGGGCTGGATGACGTTTTGTATCTGGTTGTTCCGGAAGGAGGAAGGGCAGGCGGCAGCCTGGATGCTTGTGGCAGAAGCAGTCATTTTGTTTGTGCTCCTTTATGATAATCTGCTGCATTGTCTGGCAGGCTCCATGGAAGAAGCAGTGCATCTTCTGGCAGAAAAACTGCTTACAGCGGGGGTTCTGCTTGCTGTGGCGCTGTTTGCCAATGATATCGTAAGGAAGAAACATTCTGTATCCGGGGAAAAACCCGCGGCATAATAGCCGCGGGTTTTTCATATATTCTAACAGGAGGCTTATCCACGAATTCGGATAGGCTTTCAAATAGGATGATGGGAGAAGAAATGTGACATGACACAGCGGGACGGGAGCAGAGGTAACAATATTCTGGAGGAAGAAGCGCCAAAGTCTGTAGTGACGAGTTTTTTGGAGCAGTTAAATGATCCGTTGATTTTTATTCTGTTTGTGGCTGCGGCGATATCCATGTTGCTGCGGGAATATGGGGACATGGTGATTATTCTGACAGTGGTACTGCTAAATGCTGCAATCGGCGTGGTGCAGGAGGGGAAGGCAAAGCGGGCGCTCGATGCGTTAAAGGAGATGACAAGCCCTCATGCGCTGATACGGGAGGCGGACGGGCATATCAAAGAAATCGCCGCCGCGGATTTGATACCGGGCGATATCGTGTGCCTGGAGGCGGGGCGGCAGGTGCCGGCAGATTTAAAGCTGACAACGGCAGTCAACCTGAAAATCGAAGAGGCGGCGCTGACCGGGGAGTCTGTTCCGGTGTCAAAGGACGTGGCGGAAAATAACCTGGCATATATGTCTACGAATGTAACCTACGGAAGAGGCGAAGGGGTTGTGACAGCCATCGGGATGGATACGGAAATCGGTAAGATTGCAAAGATGTTAAAAAATACCGGAACAGAGCTGACCCCGCTACAGAAGCGCCTTGCCGATTTGGGAAAAATACTCAGCACGGTTTCTGTAGTTTTATGCGTGATACTGTTTCTTCTTGCAGTACTCCAGAACCGCAATATGGGAGAAATGTTAATTACGGCAATCTCACTTGCGGTGGCGGCGGTCCCGGAGGGGCTTCCGGCGATTGTCACGATGGTGCTTGCGCTCAGCGTTTCACGGATGGTAAAGGTCAACACGATTGTAAAAAGACTTCCAAGCGTGGAAACACTTGGATGCGTGAGTGTGGTCTGCTCGGATAAGACCGGAACCTTAACCCAGAACCGGATGACGGTTGTGCGCTGTTACACGGACAGCAGATGCCAGGAGCCGGGAGAACTGAAAAAAGGGCGGGATTATCATTTTTTGGAAGGGTATACGCTCTGCAATGATGCAACGCTTCAGGATGGGCAGCGGATTGGAGACCCGACGGAGCTTGCACTGCTTGACTTTTCGGCAAGGTTTGGAATAGAGCGGGAAAATTTGGAGCACAGACTTCCGCGTATCGGGGAAATTGCGTTTGATTCTGCGCGCAAGCGGATGACGACATTACATGAGGAGAACGGAAGAAAAATTTCTTATACAAAAGGTTCTCCGGACGAGATATTAGAGCGGAGTACTTATATTTATCTGGGGGGAGAAAAAAGGCCGTTTACGAAGGCAGTGCGAAAAAATGTGGAACAGGCGCTTGCGGATTTTACCAGTCGGGGACTCCGGGTGCTGGCGCTTGGAATGAAGGAAGGAGTGGCATCCCTTGAGGAAAATGGTCTTACCTTTCTTGGGATGGTCGGCATTGCGGACCCGATACGAAAAGAGGCAAAGGAGGCGGTTGCGGAATTTGCCCGTGCCGGAGTCAAGACGGTTATGATTACCGGAGACCGGATGGACACCGCCTTTGCGATTGCAGGGGAGCTTGGAATCGCGGAGCGGATGGAAGAATGTATGGCGGGGGAGGAACTTGACCACCTGTCAGATGAGGAATTTGCGAAAAGACTGCCAAAACTGCGTGTGTTTGCACATGTATCACCGGAGCATAAGGTTCGCATCGTGTCCGCCTGCAAGGCAAACGGCGAGATTACGGCAATGACGGGAGACGGCGTCAACGATGCCCCTTCCCTAAAATCGGCGGATATCGGAATTGCAATGGGAATGGCTGGAACCGATGTGGCAAAAAATGCGGCGGATATTGTTTTAACCGACGATAATTTTGCGACGATTGCCAGAGCGATTGCGCAGGGAAGATGTATTTACGAAAATATACGAAAATCTGTAATTTTTTTGCTGTCCTCAAACTTTGGGGAAATCATTACGATGTTGTGTGCGGTTGCGATGGGACTTGCGGCACCGCTAAAATCCAGCCATATCCTCTGGATTAACCTGATTACGGATTCCCTTCCGGCACTGGCTCTCGGTGTCGATATTGAGGAGCAGAAAAACTTTATGGACCGGCCGCCGCGCGGGAAAGATGAGAGCTTATTTGCAGGGGGCGGATGGAGCTGTACGTGTTTTTACGGGGTTCTGATTGCCGCCATCAGTACGGTGGCTTTTTTACAGCTTCCGGTGGAGCTGCTGTTAAAAGAGCAGCTTCCTGTCACACTTTCGGCAATCAAAGCGCTTTTAGAACAGCCGGAGTTATTAAGCCGCAGTCAGACCTATGCGTTTACCGTGCTTGGCATGGCACAGCTTTTTCATGCCGTCGGGATGCGGGATGTGGAGACCTCGCTGTTCCGGATGAACCATCTGGAAAATAAGCTGATGATACTTGCTGTTATCGTGGGGCTTGGCTTACAGCTTTTGGTAACCGAGGTGCCATATTTTGTGACACTGTTCGGAACCTGCGGGTTAAGTTTCGCCGAGTGGGCAAAACTGCTTTTATTAGCTGCAATGCCGCTTTTAGCGCACGAACTTTTAATTGCGGCAAGTGTTCTTTTCGGGGGAGAAAGGGAGAGGACAAAACGGGAATTGGAGCAGCCAAAGGAAGAGGAAAACGCGCGTTGGCACTAGATGGAAACACGGGAAATTCCTTGACAATGAAAGACTTGTTAGTGTAGACTTACCATGAAAAAGTTAGAAAAAACTAACATGGAAAGGTACTATAATATGAAGAAGTTAAGCGAGGCGGAAATCGAACAGAAAAGGCAGCAGGAGATTGCCACGGTTTCTGCGATGATAGGAATCTATTGTCATGGCGTACATAAGACCAAAAGAGGAACACTCTGTGAGGAGTGCAGTAAACTGCGTGATTATGTGACGCTTCGGACAAACAAGTGTCCGTTTATGGAGACCAAAACATTTTGCAGCGCCTGTAAGGTGCATTGCTATACGAAGGACAATCAGGCGAATATTAAAGCAGTGATGCGGTATGCGGGTCCAAGGATGCTGTTTTCACACCCCGTACTCACCATCCGTCACGGAATCGTGACCCTGAAAAAAATACGACAGAAAAAGGAGGCGGCATAGGATGTTTCATAAGCGTTTGTTACGGGAGTTTTCCGATAATCGGGGCTGTGTCATCGGCATGGTGGTGTCACAGTGGATTTCTCTGCTTGCAAATGTGGCGCTGATGCTCACAGTGGCATCGTTTCTTGCAGCGGTCGTGGAAGACCGGGTTACAGTAGTTGGGATGAGGGAAGTCTGTATTGCACTTGCGTCGGCGATAGTTTTGCGCATGGCGGCGTCCACGGCAAACAGCCGGCTGTCTTTTGCGGCATCCTCTAAGGTAAAGGTAAGACTGCGCGAGCTGATTTATGAAAAGCTGATGCGGTTAGGTGCATCTTACCGTGAGAAGATTACGACGGCAGAGGCAGTACAGGTCAGCACAGAGGGTGTGGACCAGCTTGAAATTTATTTTGGAAAATATGTGCCACAGTTTTTTTACAGTCTGCTGGCACCACTGACCTTATTTGTCATTGTGGGAAGCATGAGCCTTAAGGTGGCGGCTGTCCTTTTAATCTGTGTGCCGTTAATTCCGATGTCAATCGTTGCGGTGCAGAAATTTGCCAAAAAACTCTTGGCAAAATACTGGGGAACCTATACGGAGTTAGGAGATACTTTCTTAGAGAATCTGCAGGGACTCACAACGTTAAAAATTTATCAGGCGGATGAGCGCTATGCAGAGAAGATGGATGAGGAGGCAGAGAAATTCCGCAAAATTACGATGCGGGTGCTTATCATGCAGTTAAATTCCATCAGCGTTATGGATATCGTTGCATACGGCGGCGCGGCAGTCGGAATTATTTTAAGTATCAGGGAGCTTGCGTGCGGAAATATTTCCGTTGCACAGTGCTTTTTTATCATTATGATATCCGCAGAATTTTTCCTTCCGCTTCGGCTGCTCGGGTCTTTTTTCCATATCGCAATGAATGGAAATGCGGCGGCAGACAAGATTTTCCGTTTCTTGGATACACCGGAGATAAAAGAAGGCAGTATCCGTGAAGTAAAAGACAGTGATATCACATTTTCGGATGTAAACTTTTCCTATGATGGGGACAGGCAGGTGTTAAAAGACATTTCCTTTACGGTGCCGGAAAAACAGTTTGTCGCATTAGTCGGCGTCTCCGGCTGTGGAAAGAGCACCACGGCATCCCTTTTAATGGGAGAGAATCGAAACTACACCGGAAGTGTCTGTGTGGGTGGTGCGGAGGTGCGTGAGATTGCACAGGATGTTTTATATCATAAAGTTACAAGAGTCCGCCATGACAGCTATCTGTTCCGCGGAACGGTAGAAGAGAACCTAAAGATGGGAAAACCGGATGCCACGGAAGCGGAGATGGAACAGGTATTGCGTCAGGTAGAACTCTGGGAGACCGTGCAGGAAAAGGGTGGCTTATCCATGCCGGTTGCAGAGCGCGCCGAAAACCTTTCCGGTGGACAAAAACAGCGCCTTGCACTTGCAAGAGCAATTTTACATGACAGTGATATTTATATTTTTGACGAGGCGGCTTCTAACATTGATGCGGATAGCGAGAATAAGATTATGGAAGTCATCAGAGAGCTGGCGAAGAAAAAGACAATCATTCTGATTTCACACCGGCTTGCCAATGTTGTGAAGGCAGACCGCATTTTTGTGATGAAAGACGGCGCCATCTGCGAGCAGGGAACCCACGGGGAACTTTTGGCAGAAAACGGCTACTATCACAACCTTTACGAGACACAGAAAGAATTGGAACGCTATGCCACAGGGGAGGGAATGATAGGATGAATCAGAAAAAACGCAGTGGATTCCAGGTAATGCTGGGATTGATTGGAATGATAAAACCGCTTTTAGGGATTATGCTTCTTGCCATTTTGATGGGCTGCATCGGAAATCTGATGGCAACCTTTCTCACGGTGCTTGGCGGATACGGACTTCTTGCGGTGACGGGGATTTATGACGGGATTCCGTTTCGGACAGTGATGATTCTTGTGCTTGTATTTGCCGTTGCCCGCGGATTTTTGCGGTATGCGGAACAGGCGTGCAACCACTTTATTGCATTTAAATTATTAGCGCGCATCAGGCATCAGGTATTTGCCGCATTGCGCAGACTCTGCCCGGCAAAACTTGACGGAAGCCAGAAGGGAAATCTGATTTCGATTATCACAAGTGATATCGAGCTTCTCGAAGTATTTTATGCACACACGATTTCACCGGTGGCAATTGCAGTACTGACATCTGTCTTCATGATTTTATATTTTGCATCGCTTCACCCGCTGTTGGCATTTCCGGCGTTTCTGGCGTATCTTTTAGTGGGACTTGTCATCCCGCTTGTAAACGGAAGAATCGGCGGGGCAGACGGAAAGAAATACCGGGATTCCTTTGGCGCGTTAAATGCCGGTGTGCTTGATAACCTCTACGGACTTGAAGAAATTATCCAGTACGATGCAAAAAAGGTGCGGATGGAGCGCATGACATTCCTTACTGAAAACCTTGAGAAGGTCAACCGGAAATTAAAACGCAGTGAAAATGTATCCCGGATTGTGACGGACGCTGCCATTTTATTTGCGGGAGTTTTCATGGCATTATATGCGGCAGATTTGACCAGACAGGGCGTGATAGAGGGCTATGAGAGCCTGATTGCAGTCATCGCCATGATGAGCTCCTTTGGACCGACGGCGGCGATTTCCTCGCTCTCCAACAATTTGCACCATACGCTTGCGAGTGGAAACCGCGTGCTTGATATTTTGGAGGAGGAACCGCTTGTGGACGAGGTGACAGACGGTACAGACAGCCTTGACGGAGAGATTTCCTGCAGGCAGATGGAATTTACGTATCCGGATACGCAGGAAAAAATTCTGGATGGATTTGACGCCGTATTTGCCCACGGGAAAATTCATGGAATCCTCGGAAAGAGCGGTTGTGGTAAATCAACTCTGCTGAAACTTTTCATGCGTTTCTATGAGACAGATGCAGGAAAAATTGCATACGGAGATACGGATGTAAACGACATCAATACGATGGCATTGCGGAAGCGGATTTCCTATGTAACGCAGGAGACGTTTCTGTTTCAGGATACCATCGAAAATAACATCAAAATCGGAAAACCTGAGGCGACGAGAAAAGAGGTTGTGGAGGCTGCAAAGGCTGCATCCATCCATGATTTCATTGAATCACTGCCAAACGGTTACGAGACAATGCTTGCGGAACTTGGAGATTCCGTCTCCGGCGGAGAAAAACAGCGGATTGGAATCGCGCGTGCATTTTTGCATCAGAGTGACATCCTTTTCCTCGATGAGCCGACGAGTAACATCGACAGCCTAAACGAAGGAATGATTCTGCGTGCACTCGAACAGCAGAAAGCGGACAAGACGATTCTTTTAGTGTCGCACCGGAAATCCACGATGGGAATCGCAGATGAGGTGATGAAATTCTAAAGAGTGAATCCGCCAAGAGGAACAAATGCAAAGTGAGGAGTACAAATTCGACAACTGTCGGATGGGCGCTCCTTTTTGCTAAAAAATATTATCCACCTATGTCACGAATAACTGTAAACATTTTTTACAACAACTGTCTTGTCAGATGTAAAATACAGTGCTATAATGTGTCATATCTTTGGTTACGGAAGAGGGAGGAAACAGAGATGAAAACAGATATTCTGATTGCGGGATGCGGGTGCTCCGGACTGTATTGCGCCCTTCATCTGCCAGAGGAAAAGCAGATTACAATCATCACAAAATCCGATGCCGAGAGCAGTGACTCGTTTCTTGCGCAGGGCGGAATGTGTATGTGGAAAGAAGATGCTGACTATGACAGCTACTTTGAAGATACGCTGCGGGCAGGACATTACGAGAACGACAGGGAGTCGGTAGACATTATGATTCGTTCTTCCCGGGATGTTGTACAGGACTTAGTCGGATACGGTGTGCAGTTTGCGAGAAATGAAGACGGCTCCTTTGCATTCACCAGAGAGGGCGCCCATTCCGGAAAACGGATTTTATTCCATGAGGATATTACAGGTAAAGAAATCACCGGCAAATTGTTAGCAGAGGCGCGCAAGAGAAAAAATATCACGCTGATAGAACATACGATGATTGTCGATGTGATTTCCAGAAACAATATCTGTTACGGCGCAGTCATCCGGAAAGAGGACGGAACAATTGAGAAGGTGGAAGCTGATTATACGGTGCTTGCAACCGGCGGAGTCGGTGGACTTTACCGTTATTCCACCAATTTCAAACATCTGACCGGAGATGCGCTTGCCATTGCATTAAAGCACGGTGTGGCATTAAAGGATATCCATTATATTCAGATTCATCCGACGACACTGTATTCCAAGAAGCCGGAGGACAGAAGCTTTTTGATTTCCGAATCAGTCCGTGGGGAGGGCGCAAAGCTCTATGACAAACATATGAAACGGTTCGTCAACGAACTGCTGCCGCGTGATTTGCTCACAGATGCGATTCATGAACAGATGCAAAAAGACGGAACCGAGTTTGTATGGGAGGACTTACGGCCGATTCCGGCGGAAGAGTTAGAACATCATTTTCCAAATATTGTGGCACATTGCATGGAAATGGGATATGATGTAACAAGGGAATGTATTCCGGTTGTGCCTGCGCAGCATTATTTTATGGGCGGCATCAAGGTCAACCACAGAAGCCGCACTTCCATGGAACGGCTGTATGCAGTCGGGGAGACCGCATGCAACGGCGTTCACGGAAGAAACCGCCTTGCCAGCAATTCACTGCTTGAAAGCCTTGTGTTTGCCAAACGTGCGGCAAAAGACATGGAGCTTCAGTACCCGATGGTTCAAAAAGACGAGGAAGTTTTTGCAGAGACGAATTTAAGAGCATATGAGGATGAGGAAGCAATTTCCGAGGAGTATGCGTCTCTTGTCCGTGCCGAAATTGAACGCGCAAGGGAAGAGGAAAAGCGCCAGAACGAGCAGACGAAGAAAGAACGCAGTGCATAATTTAAGAAAAAGAAAAGAGGAAAAACGATGTACGATCCAGTGACAATGAAATTAAATGTGGAGCCGTTAATTTTATCCGCATTAAAAGAAGATATCAGCAGTGAGGATGTATCCGCAAACTGTGTAATGAAGGAAGCCGTAGAAGGAGAAGTGGATTTAATCTGTAAGGAAGACGGAATTATCTGCGGACTTCAGGTGTTTGAGAAAACTTTTACCTTATTAGATGAGAAAGTGACAGCAGAGTTTTATGTGACAGACGGAGATGAGGTCAAAAACGGACAGCTTATCGGAAAGGTGCACGGCGATATCCGGACCCTTTTGTGTGGTGAGCGTACCGCTTTAAACTATTTGCAGCGGATGAGCGGAATTGCAACCTACACCCATTCAGTTGCAGCGCTTCTTGCAGGAAGCAAGACGAAGCTTCTCGATACCAGAAAGACCAGCCCGAACAACCGTATTTTTGAAAAATATGCGGTCCGCGTCGGAGGCGGCAACAACCATCGCTATAATTTGTCAGACGGTGTTTTGTTAAAGGATAATCACATCGGGGCAGCGGGCGGCGTAAAAGAAGCCATCACAATGGCAAAAGAATATGCACCGTTTGTCCGCAAGATTGAGGTTGAGGTAGAAACGCTTGCGATGGTCAAAGAAGCGGTGGAGGCAGGCGCCGACATTATTATGTTAGACAACATGAGCCACGAGGATATGGAGGAGGCAATGCGCATCATCGCAGGAAGAGCAGAAGTCGAGGTCTCCGGCAATGTGACCAGAGAAAATATTAAACGTCTGGTGGATTTAGGCGTCGATTATATCTCAAGCGGGGCACTGACCCATTCCGCACCAATCCTTGATTTATCGTTAAAGCATCTGCACGCGGTCTAAAACAGAATCATTCTTGATTTGAAAGAAAGGCATGGGGACAAATGACAGGAGAGGACAGGAGAAAAGAAATTATTGCAGCTTTACAAAAGACGAACAAACCCGTTTCCGGTCTGGCTTTCGCAAAACAGTTTGCAGTGAGCCGTCAGGTCATTGTACAGGATATGGCACTTTTACGAGCAAACGGTTGTGATATCATTTCAACGAACCGGGGTTATCTGTTACAGCAGGGAGCGCAAAAAGAAGCGGAACGCATTTTTAAGGTTGTTCATTCCGATGAGGATGCAAGGAAGGAACTGACCATGATAATAGACATGGGCGGCAAAGTCGTGGATGTGTTTGTGTACCACAAGGTTTACGGAGTGCTCCGGGCGGATATGAACCTCAAATCCCGGATGGATATTGAACGATATATGGAGGAAATCAAAAGCGGCAAATCAAGTCTGCTTAAAAATGTGACCTCCGGCTATCATTATCATACGGTGCGGGCGGAAAGTGAAGAAATTCTGAATCTGATTCAGGAAAAATTACAGCAGATGGGATTTTTAGCAAAGCTTCAGGACTATGAGCCGGTGGATTTCTGGAAAAACAGCGTGTGTTCATAAAGAAATACATGCAAACTACTTGCAATTCCCTACAAATCATATATAATGTCAAAGATGGTTAAAAAATTAACAAGTTAGAGATGAGCGAGGTAAAACACGATGTACGCTGATGAAAATGTGATTAAGATCAAACACGACGTGCTGTATGAGGTTGCAAAGCTTGCCTTTGCAGGTGAGTTAGAGGAGAAAAGAGACCAGATCGCGTTTGAACTGATTCCGGGACCGACACCGCAGTTCCGCTGCTGCATTTACAAGGAAAGAGAGATTATTCGCCAGAGAGTCAGACTGGCTGAAGGAAAGGCACCGGGACCTGTAGATGATGGAAATGTTATCCAGGTTATCAGCTCTGCCTGTGAGGACTGCCCGATTTCCAGTTATACTGTTACGGAGAACTGCCAGAACTGTCTGGGAAAGGCATGTATCAATGCCTGCAAATTTGGCGCAATTGAGCCGGGACGTCTTCGTTCCCATATTGATGCTTCCAAATGTAAAGAGTGTGGCAAGTGTGCACAGGCATGTCCGTATAATGCAATTGCACATTTAAAGAGACCGTGTAAATTCAGTTGTCCGGTCAATGCAATTACATATGACGAGCATGGCATTTCCGTAATTGACGAGAAGAAATGTATCCGTTGCGGAAAATGTATCCATAGCTGTCCGTTTGGTGCAATCGCATCTAAGACCTATATGGTAAGCATTATCAATGCAATCAGAGAAGGAAAACATGTGTATGCAATGGTAGCACCGGCAACAGAGGGACAGTTTGGTGCAGATATCACAATGAACAGCTGGAAGAAAGCTATGAAAGAGGTTGGCTTTACAGATCTCGTTGAGGTTGGACTCGGCGGAGACATGACCGCTGCTTATGAGGCAGAGGAGTGGGCTGAGGCTTATAAGGAAGGAAAGAAGAAAGTAACTTCCTGCTGTCCTGGATTTGTCAATATGGTGAGAAAACATTATCCGGAGTTAAGTGATGCAATTTCCACAACGATTTCTCCGATGTGTGCAGTATCCCGTATGATTAAAGCAAAAGATCCGGGTGCAGTGACTGTATTTATCGGACCATGTATTGCAAAGAAATCCGAAGTACAGGATCAGAAGATTGAAGGAAATGCAGATTACGTACTGACTTACAGTGAAATCCGCGCAATGATGAAGGCAAAGAGTGTCACATTAGAGCCGGATACCAATGATTATCAGGAATCTTCCGTATACGGAAAAGAATTTGCAAAATCCGGCGGTGTAACAGCAGCAGTATTGCAGAGCTTGAAAGAGTCAGATGAAAACATTGAGGCAACTGTATGCAAGGCAAACGGGGCAGCAGAGTGTAAGAAAGCACTGCTTTTATTAAAGGCAGGAAGACTCCCGGAAGACTTCATCGAAGGAATGGCATGTGAAGGCGGATGTGTCGGCGGACCGAGCGCATTCTGTGACCAGATTTCCAGCAAGAAGTCCCGTGATGCGCTGATTGCACAGGCTGATAGCCGTGGAATCCACGAGAATATTGCAAAATACGAGATGGACAGCTTCTCAATGCATCGTGATTAAGTGTATATCGTGAATAGAGATAGAGCCCCCGCAGACTTTTTGACAGTCTGCGGGGGTTTTTGCTTGCGCTTCTTTACAGTTTATGAGAACATAGAAAGGAAAAGGAGAAAAAGGCGATGAGAAAAGCAGTATTTTTTGATATAGACGGTACACTCTGGGATGAAAAGATGCAGATTCCGCAGAGCACGAAAGAAGCGTTAAAGCGTCTTCGGGAAAACGGACATTATGCGTTTTTGTGCAGTGGAAGAAGCCGCTCGAACATTCGCAGTCCACGACTTTTAGAACTTGGATTCGACGGTGTTGTGGCAGCATGTGGGACACATATTGATTTTCATAAAGAAACGATTTTTGAGAAACTTCTCTCAAAGGAACAGGTGGCACACATTTTAAATGTGCTTGATGAGCATGGAATCCTTGCCGTACTTGAGGGACCACAGTACATATATGTGGATGAGGACAGCTTTGAAGATGACCCGTATGTCATTTATCTTAGAAGAGAGCTCGGAGAATTTTTAAAACCAATTCACGGAAATAACGAAATTGTAATCAATAAGTTAAGTATTGCGGCGAAAAAAGAAATGATGGAGCAGCTGCTTTTAGAACTTGGAGAAGAATTTACCGGAATTTATCATGAAGAAGAGGTCGTAGAAATTATTCCATCCGGGTATTCGAAGGCAACCGGGATTGAAAAAGTATGTGAAATTCTTGATATTCCGCTTGAAAATACCTATGCGTTCGGCGACAGTGCAAACGATTTGGAAATGCTTCGCTATGTAGCGCACGGAATTGCGATGGGAAACGGAACAAAGGAGGCAAAGGAAAGCGCCGGATATATCACGGATGCGCTGTGGGAGGATGGAATTCAAAACGGACTGGCACATTATGGACTGATTTAGGGAGGAGAAAGAATGGCAAATGTATTGGATTATCTGGAATGGAGGGGCGATTTATCCATCCAGGCGGCACCTTTTAATGAGGTGGATAACCTGATTTTGTCACAGCTTGTGTATGTAGATTTTGAAGGAGTTGTTCCGGGAGAGGACAGTGAAGAAGAAATAAGCCTTTGGGAGGCCTCGCGGATATTCTGGGAAAAACATACGGAAGAAGAAATTTTAGAGAAAGTTTCCATGACAAAGAGTGCACCGTTTTTAATGCGTGAGATGGCACGTACCCGCAGATTTGAAAAAATCCGGCTCTCAAAATACGTCAATGATATCAGTGATGAGGAGCAGTCTCAGTTTTCGGTCGTGAAAGTGACCCTGGAAGATGAAAGCATTTATATTGCGTTTAGCGGAACGGACAATACGATTGTCGGCTGGCGTGAAAATTTTAATATGGGATTTTTAGCAGAAACGCCGGGACAGTTAAAGGCGGTTTCCTATCTGAACCGTACGGTGACAGAGCAGGATACGGTTGTACGCGTCGGCGGGCATTCTAAAGGAGGAAATCTCTCCGTGTATGCTTCTGTTAAGTGTAATCCGCAGATACAGGAAAAGATTGTTCATGTCTACAGTAACGACGGACCGGGATTTAAGACGGAGATGGTGGAAAGCAGCGAATATCAGAAGATGCTTCCGCGAATCACCACGATTTTGCCGGAGTCTTCCGTCGTGGGAATGCTGTTAGAACACCAGGAGACATTCGAGGTGGTAAAAAGCAGTCAGAGCTTCATCCAGCAGCATGACGCAATGTCCTGGGAGGTGCTTGGAACTTCGTTTGTCCATGTAAAGGGAGTTGCAGTCCAGAGCATTCTTCTCGATGAAACATTGAAAAACTGGCTTTATCAGCTGACAGAAGAAGAGCGGGAACAGATTGTGCAGACCGTATTTGAAATGCTTGAAGAGGCAGATATTCATACAGTGGACGATTTTTATCACAGTACCTGGAAAAAGATTCAGGAGCTGCTGCGCGCAAAGAGCCGGCTTCCGGAACAGACACAGAAGCTGTTTGGACGCGCCATGCGTCTTTTGTGGAGCAGCGTGCAGAAGACCAGACGTGAAAAAATGGGTTCTAATCTAAATAAAACCTTAAGAATTTCCTAAAAAAAATCCGCTTGCTTTTTTTTGAAATTCTTTTATCATTGTATATAACGTAGTAAATAATGGGAGGCAGAAATGAGAAAGAAGCAGACAAAACAATTTGTAAAACGCAGTGCGGCACTGATGCTGTCCGGCTGTATGGCAGTAGGACTTAGTGCCTGCGGAGGAAAAGATTCCCAGACCGCCAGCAATGGAAAAGGCAGTGACGATACAGAACATTACTTTAAGACAACATTCGTAGATAGTCTTCCGGCGACAGCAGGAAACAATATGAGCGGCGAAGGAGTGATAAAGAACGATACTCTTTATTATGGTGCTTATGATGATGCCTATACCAATTTTGGACTGTATGCATACAATATTCTGACCGGCGAGGAGAAAACACTCTGGCAGAGCCAGTCAAGCAGTGGAAACAGCCAGAATGTGAGCTGTTTTGATGTATCCGATAACGGAAATATTTATATGACAGTGCAGACTGGTTGGATTGATACCAGCAATATGACAGAGGATACCTCAAATGCTACGCTTGATGATGTATTAAATTACATGGTGCAGGAATGGGGCTACGAGAGCACGGATGCTGCACAGAAGGACTGGGATGAGTACTATGCATCAGATTATACGGATGCGGACGGTAATCCGGATTACAAACAGTTTTTAGACAATATGTACGGAGAATACAAATCCAAATACAGCGTGCAGGCGTATGATGCGGACGGTAATCAGATTTATGATGCAGACTTATCGGAACTGATCGGTGATAACGGAAATACCAGTTCGATTCTTGCAGATGCAGACGGAAATGCTTATCTTTCCTTAGAAAGCTGGGGGGAAAATGACAGCAGCTATTTTATCGAAGTATTAGATAAAGATGGAAAAGATAAAGGAAAGATTGCATTGGATAACTGGAGCGATGGACTTGTAATGTTATCTGATGGAAGAATCGGTGTCAGCAGTTATGGAGATACCGGCCGTGAAATTGACATCATAGACAAAGATACAATGGCTCTTAGCGATGAGAAGATAGAAATTGGTTCTGATTTCAAAGGAATCAAGGATGAAAATACCATGTATGTGTCTGACGGAAGCAGCATTTATCTGTATAATGTGAAAACCGGAGATAAAGAAAAATATCTGACATGGGTAGACTGCAACATCTTAAGCTCAAGCGTTACATCCTTTGGAAGTCTTTCGGATGGCAGAATGGCAGTTTTAACCCGCAACTGGAGCAATCGTACGAACCAGACGGAGACAGAAGTAGCACTGATTGAAGAGGTAGACAAGTCAGAAATTCCGGAATCTACAAAGATTAATGTTGCATGCCTGTATATCGATTCCGATTTAGAGGAGCGTGTCATCGAGTTCAATAAGAAGAGTCAGGATGCCAAAATCAGCATTAAGAGCTATTTTGATGACAACATGGAATACGAAGATATGGTAAATAACTTTACCACAGCCGTTGCCTCCGATAAGAGCATCGATATGGTAGTGTTTGACAGTTATGCACAGATGGCAAATTATGCATCCAAGGGACTTTTGACAGACCTTTATGCACTGATGGACGGAGACAGTGATGTGACAAAGGCAGACTTTATTCCATCAGTATTGAGCAGTTGTGAATTCAGCGGAAAACTTGTAGCACTTCCACAGACATTTTCTATCAATACAGTTGTAGGAAGAACATCTGACGTCGGAGATACACCGGGATGGACCTTGGATGATGTGAAAGCACTTTTAGCATCCAAAGAGGATGGAACACAGTTATTCTATGGAATGACCCGCTCAGATATTTTAGATTTCTGCTTAAACCTTGGTTACAAAGAGTTTATCAATATGGAAGATGCAACCTGCTCCTTTGATAACGAGGATTTTGTAGATGTGCTTGAATTTGCAGCAATGTTCCCGGAAAACTTCGAGTATGAGGAAGATGTAGATGAGACAGTATTGTTAAATACTGGAAAAGTGCTTCTTTCTGCTTATGGAATTTCTGATTTTGACCAGATTCAGATGTATCGTGAAATCTTTGGAGGAGAGCTGACATATATCGGTTATCCGACCAATGAAGGAAACGGGGCAATGCTGAACTTAAGCAGCTTGATGGGAATCACCGAAAACTGCAGTGACAAGGCGGCTGCATGGAGTTTCATGCGTCAGTTCTATACTGCAAAATCCGATGAAGAAATACAGCAGCTTTACAACTTCCCGGTACGTCAGAGCGATTTCGATAAGTTTTGCGAGAACGCAATGAAAGAGGACGAAAACGGCGGAAGCAGCTGGGGCTGGGGAAGCTTTGATGTCGAGATTAAACCGGCAACCCAGGAAGATATCGATGCAGTCAAAGATTTGTTAAACAACACGACGGCTGTTTACGGAGCACTTACAAGCGATGTGAAATCCATTATAGAAGAGGATACTGCAGCATTCTTTGCAGGACAGAAATCAGCCCAGGAAGTAGCAGAATCCATTCAGAGCCGTGTACAGATTTATTTAAGTGAGACGAAATAATGAAAAAAATAAAACGCAGTAAGAGGCTTGATAAAAATACAAGAAGGGTGTCAGGATTTTTCCTGACACCAAGTATTTTGGGGGTACTGACCTTTTTTGTAGTGCCCTTTTTTGTTGTAATTTATTATTCTTTTGTTGATAATCCAATCAATGGAGAATTTGTTGGTTTTCAGAATTATGTGAATGTGATACAAAATCAGGCATTCCGGACAGCGGTTGGAAACACGCTTTTGTTTTCGCTGATTGCAGTACCGCTTGTCATGGTGCTTTCTATGCTGATGGCATTCATGATGGATACAGCGGTTCCATTTAAAAGCCAGTTTAGAAGCTTTTTCCTAAGCCCTCTCATGGTGCCGGTAGCATCGGTAGTATTGATCTGGCAGGTCGTATTTGACTATAACGGAATGTTAAACCACATCACAAGTTATTTCGGAGCGGAACCGGTAGACTGGCTGAAATCGTCATGGGGCATGGCGGTCGTAATTTTACTTTTCTTATGGAAGAATCTCGGATATGATATGATTCTTTTTATGTCTGCGATTGCGAATATCCCACAGGATATCATCGAAGTAGCAGAGTTGGATGGAGCGAGTACCATGCAGGTATTCTGGCACGTAAAAATCCGTTATATGTCACCGGCAATCCTATTCGTCATGATTTTGTCCATCATCAATTCCTTCCGTGTGTTCCGGGAGGTATACCTGTTGACCGGAGGATATCCGGACCAGTCGCTTTATATGTTACAGCATTATATGAACAATACGTTTGCCTCCGCAGATTATCAGAAGCTTTCCACGGCGGCGATTTATATGTCCCTTGTGATGATTGTCATTATCGGACTGCTGTTCTGGGTTGAAAATCGGTTTGGAAAGGATGTGGAGGAAGAATGAAAGCAAAATCAAAGAAAAAGAAGCAGAAACGGCAGGCTGTCTGTTTTACCATACTGGCGATTTTATGTTCTGTATTTTTCCTGCTGCCAACTGTGCTGACAATCACAAACTCATTTATGTCAGCATCCGAGATTAATGCGAACTACGGTGCGTTATTTGCAACGACGGAGTCAGGTGGAAAAGGTTATGTGTCACAGATGGTCAATCTGAAATTTATTCCGGACATGGTGACATTTTCCCAGTATGTAACGGTTTTATTTAAAAGCCCGGATTATCTGTTGAAATTCTGGAATTCAATGATTCTTGTAGTCCCAATCGTGATTTTCCAGCTTGTGGTAGCGGTGTTAGCGGCATATGGATTTACCCGTACCAAAGGAAAGGCTTCTGCAATCGTATTTTTTGCATACATTATTCTGATGCTGATGCCATATCAGGTAACCCTGGTGCCAAACTATCTGGTGTTAAACTGGATGAAACTTTTGGATACCAATTGGGCAATCTGGCTGCCGGGTATCTTTTCACCGTTTAGTGTTTACCTGATTACCAAATATATGAAGCGTATTCCGACACCGCTTATCGAGGCGGCAAAGATGGATGGCGCCGGAGAATTGCAGATTTTCTCTAAAATCTGTCTTCCGCTGTGCAAGGGTGTAATTGCTTCCTGCGCAATTCTGGTATTCATCGATTACTGGAATATGGTAGAACAGCCGCTGCTGTTTTTCACGGATACGGACAAATATCCGCTGTCAATTTTTCTCTCCAAAATCAATAAAGGGGAAATCGGACTGGCGTTTGCGGTAGCGACCATCTACATGCTGCCAAGCTTATTTGTATTTTTATATGGAGAAGACCAGCTCGTAGAAGGAATTACCTATCAGGGCGGAGTAAAAGGTTAAAATAACGAAAACGGAGTGAGGAGATTACAATGAAAGAGCGCAAAGACAAAATAAAAAATGTTGCCATCATATTTCTGATTATCATGTTGCTGCTGACATTCTTTTCTAATACCATTATGAACTATTCTCTGGTAGAGGTCAGCACACAGATGGTATCAAACGGAAAGATTACCAGTAAGGTCCGTGGAAGCGGCACAGTGGAAGCGAGCGAAACATATGCAGTGACCATCAGTGAGTCACGTAAAATTGCAACGGTGGAAGTAAAAACCGGTGACACGGTACAGACCGGAGATACCCTTTTTACATTAGAGGATGCAAAGAGCTCCGAACTTCAGGAGGCAGAAAAGTCGCTGGCATCTTTAAAGAAGGATTATGAGACCGCAGCGTTGCAGTCCGGTTTGACGATAAGCGAGCTTGAAGCAATCGAGCAGGGAACGACTACTTCCCTTAAGGATAAGATGAACCAGCTTTCTTCCCTTCAGGCGGCAGTCGATAATGCGGAGGCAGCAGTTACCGCAGCACAGACGAAGGTAAACGACCTTGAAGCGAAGAAAACAGAGGCGGAGAGCGCAACCGTAGATACCTCTGCTGAGCAGAAAGCATTGAATGATGCCACTGCAGCACAGACAAGTGCAGAGAATAAAGTGGAGCTTCTTACGATTGACGTGGAAGGCAACAAGTTTTACAGCTACACAGACGAACAGATTGCTGCGTTAAAAGGCGATGACAAAAAGGCATACAAGAAGTTTGTTGCATTAAAGGATGATCTTACAAAGGCAAAGAAGGATTTAGAGAACTGTAAGACGGCAGTGACACAGGCAACTGCCGCACTTGAGAGCAAGAAAGAGAGCGGAGACAGCTCCAATACCTCACAGGTAAACAGTATTAACAATCAGCTTACACTGGCAAATCAGGAACTGACTGCGGCACAGAAGGCACAGGAAGATGCAGAGGCAGCGTTAAAAGAAATCAGCGAAGGACAAGTGACAGAGGTTACACTTGCATCCCAGTACAGCGATATTCTTGAACAGCAGAAGGTGGTAGATGATTTACAGGATAAGAGCATTGATGCGGTAATCACTTCCCCGATTTCGGGTACCATCACAGAGATTGCCTATACAGCAGGACAGACGGTTGCTGCGGATGAGGCAATTGCACAGATTCAGCCGGAGAATAAAGCATTTACCTTAAGCTTTACCGCAACTGCAAATCAGGCAAAGAAATTAAAGGTTGGTGATAAGGCAGAGATTTTAAATAACTGGTATGGAGCAAATATTTCTGCCCAGGTATCCTCTATCCGCCGTGACCCGCAGGATAAACAGAACTGTACCATCGTCTGCACGATGTCCGGTGATGTATCTTCCGGTGACAGCTACACGCTTTCCGTTGGCGAACAGAGCGCAAACTATGATTATATTGTTCCAACGAGTGCTATCAGAGAGGACTCCAACGGAAAATTTATTCTGACCATCCGGGCAAAGAGTACGCCGCTTGGAAACCGTTACTATGCGCAGCGTGTGGATGTGGAAGTCATCACTTCCGACGATTCCCAGTCTGCGGTATCCGGTGCACTTGATTCCTATGGTGTTTATGTCATTACAACGACAACCAAACCGGTTGAGGCAGGTCAGCAGGTGCGGCTTGCAAACGAACAGGAATAACAGCATGACTGAGCAAATGGAGGTTTCATATGGAAAAATTAAAGCGATGCCGTAGGCTGCTTTGCATTGCCGTTATGCTGCTTCTCGTTCTGATTTTAGAGCTTGTGATTCGTGGGATGACAGGAAGCCTGTCGTCCCAACAGACGGCATCACGCTGGTCTGAGGATGGCACTTATGCCCAGGTGTCAGCCTTTTTTACCCCGGAAACAAATGTGACGGAATCGCAGATGCTTCCTTTCTCGATACAGCTCAAGGAGGCACTAGACGAGGCGGGTGTTGAGGCGGACAGTGCAAATGGAAGAAATTATGTCTGTGCATACAGTACCAGAAGCACAATTACGCTGACAGGAAACAAAAACAGTATTACGACAACTGTCTACGGTGTGTCAGATGATTTCTTTTTGTTTCATCCATTGAAATGTGTGTCCGGAAATACTTCTTTTGCGGGACGCGGAGAAGATGCAAATACGGTCATTTTGGATGAAAATGCAGCATGGCAGCTCTTTGGTGCAACAGATGTAGCCGGAATGTGTGTAGAAATCGGAGATACCAGCTATATTGTCAGCGGAGTGGTAAAAAGCGAAAAAGGAATATATGCGGAAAAATCCGGCGCAACAGAGGTTACGGTCTATGTCCCGTACTGGATTCTTGCTGCACAGCAGGGAGATGAGGACAATACCCTTACGGTCGGCAATCTGGAAGTGCTTGCCAAAAATCCGGTGAAAAAATTTGGTTATGACACGGTGGAAAACCTGCTGAAAACCCATCTGGGAATGGAGGAAGGCGATTATGTACTGGTAGAAAACAGCAGTCGTTACGGGCTGTTAAGCCGGTTTGCCATCTTAAAGAATTTTGGTACAAGATCGATGAACACGGATGGAATCGTATATCCGTACTGGGAAAACCGTGCAAGAGCATTTGAAGATATTACGGGTGCCCTTTTTGTGGCAGAAATCCTGCTGCTTGTTTATCCGGTCATTTGCGCAGCGCTTTTTATTCATTTTTGCTGGAAAAAGAAGGGTGTGGCATGGAACTGGTTAAAGGAGCATGCTGTCTGGCTGTTTCATCAGATAAAACCGGCACTGCGCAGCATAAAAAAGGCTTCTTCACCAAAATCTAAAAAAAGTATGAAAATTGCGAAAAGAAGATAAGATATAAAAAAACGAGAAAAAACGAGAAAAAGACAAAAACAATAAAAATAATCGGTCATAAATAGCTCTCAATCCGGTTGCAGAACAAATGAGAAAAATCTATTATATGACTATCAGTTAGCACTCAAGTTAATTGAGTGCTAATAAATTATTCAAAAGAAATAAATCAGAATAGATTGGAAACAAGGAGGAATTGAAATGAAATTAGTACCATTAAGCGACAGAGTTGTTTTGAAGCAGTGTGAAGCAGAAGAAACTACCAAATCCGGAATCATCCTTACCAGCAGTGCACAGGAGAAGCCACAGGAGGCAGAGGTCATTGCAGTTGGACCGGGCGGAATGGTTGATGGAAAAGAAGTTACCATGCAGGTAAAAGCAGGACAGAAGGTTATCTACTCCAAATACGCAGGAACAGAAGTGAAATTAGACGGGGAAGAGTATATCATCGTAAAACAGAATGATATCCTTGCAGTTGTTGAATAAATCAAAAAGAAAGAGGTAACGAATTATGGCAAAGGAAATTAAATATGGAACAGAAGCCAGAACAGCATTAGGAGCAGGCGTTGACAAACTGGCAAACACAGTAAGAGTAACAATTGGACCAAAAGGAAGAAACGTAGTACTCGATAAATCTTATGGCGCACCGCTTATCACCAACGATGGTGTGACAATCGCAAAAGAAATCGAGTTAGAGGACCCGTTTGAAAATATGGGCGCACAGCTTGTAAAAGAAGTTGCTACCAAGACAAACGATGTAGCTGGTGATGGTACTACAACCGCAACTGTTTTAGCACAGGCAATGGTTCAGGAAGGTATGAAGAACCTTGAGGCAGGCGCTAACCCGATTATCCTTCGTCGTGGTATGAAGAAAGCAACCGATACCGCTGTAGAGGCAATCGTTAAGATGTCTTCCAAAGTAACCGGAAAAGACCAGATTGCAAAAGTTGCAGCAATCTCTGCCGGTGATGAGTCCGTAGGAAATATGGTTGCAGATGCAATGGAGAAGGTATCAAACGATGGTGTTATCACAATCGAAGAGTCAAAGACCATGCAGACCGAGCTTGACTTAGTAGAAGGTATGCAGTTTGACCGCGGTTATGTATCCGCTTATATGTGCACCGATATGGATAAGATGGAAGCAGTCCTTGACGATCCATATATCCTCATTACCGATAAGAAAATCAGCAACATTCAGGAAATCCTTCCGTTACTTGAGCAGATTGTACAGAGTGGTGCAAGACTGTTAATCATCGCTGAAGATATTGAGGGTGAAGCACTGACTACATTAATCGTAAATAAACTGCGTGGAACCTTCAATGTTGTTGCAGTAAAGGCTCCGGGTTATGGCGACAGAAGAAAAGCAATGCTTGAGGATATCGCAATCTTAACCGGTGGTCAGGTTATCAGTTCTGATTTAGGACTTGAACTGAAGGACGTTACCATGGATCAGTTAGGACGTGCAAAATCTGTAAAAGTTCAGAAAGAGAACACCGTTATCGTAGATGGTTCCGGTGATAAGGATGCTATCCAGGGACGTATCAAACAGATTCGTGGTCAGATTGAGGAGACCACTTCTGAGTTCGACAAAGAGAAATTACAGGAGCGTCTTGCAAAATTAGCAGGTGGTGTTGCAGTTATCCGTGTAGGTGCAGCAACTGAGACCGAGATGAAAGAAGCAAAACTTCGTATGGAGGATGCTCTTAATGCAACAAGAGCAGCCGTAGAAGAGGGAATTATCGCCGGAGGCGGTTCTGCATACATCCATGCAACCAAAGAAGTTGCAGCTCTTGCAGAGACACTTGAAGGTGATGAGAAGACCGGTGCAAAGGTTATTTTAAAAGCACTTGAGGCACCGCTTTACTACATCGCTGCAAATGCAGGATTAGAGGGTGCTGTTATCATCAATAAAGTAAAAGAATCCAAACCGGGTGTCGGCTTTAACGCAGCAACCGAAGAATATGTAGACATGGTAGAAAACGGAATCCTTGATCCGGTGAAGGTAACAAGAACAGCATTACAGAATGCAACATCCGTTGCTTCCACACTGCTTACAACAGAATCCGTTGTAGCAAATATCAAAGAAGATGCACCGGCTATGCCGGCAGGCGGAGCAGGTGGAATGGGAATGATGTAATTCATCACTCCAAAACCGCATAAATAAAACGGGGACACCCGGAAAATGCAGAGAGATTGGACTCTCACATTTTCCGGGTGTTTTTTGGAAACGGAAGCTGGAATATGAAAAAAATCTGAAAATTGATTGCAAATTTATAAAAATAATGGTATTATTTTAATCACATTAGGAATAAGGGACTATAACACCGATAAGGTTGGAGGTACAGGGATGGAATTAAAAGCAAAACAGAGAATGGAGTGTAATCATATTGCATTTGTTATCAGTGTGATTATTCTTGCAGTATTAGAAATAATTAATCTGCTGCCGTATTTGTCTGCAACAACACGGAAAGATATGGCAACAATCCGTCTGGTGATTGATGCGGTTCTGCTGATTATATTGATTGCCGGATATGTTAAATTTAAAGCGGAAGAGACGTTTGTACATATCTGCCTGATAGTACTGACACTTGCCTATATTGTGATGCTGTTTTTAAATCGTGATATGGTTGCATATTACGCATTAATGTTCCCGATTATGCTGTTAATTATGTTGTATATTGATATACGCTATGTCGTCCGGGGAATTGTGTCGGCGTCTGTATTAAACATTATCAGCTGTATTATGAACTGTGTCAGAGACCGGGGTGTTGCGGCAATTTGTGTGCTGCAGTTATTCTTTGCACTGACAAGCTGTGTGATTGCGTATATTGTGGTGAAAACGCAGAGCAGACACAACAAAGAAACGGTGGAACTGATTACGCAGCAGATGGATGCGAGTGAAAAGGCAGCATTTGAAATTATCCAGATGTCGGAACAACTTGCATCGAAGTTTGATATTGCACGTGAGAAGTCAGAAAAATTGACGGAAACAATGGGAAACAGCCATAATGCGGTAGGTGAGATTGCAGAAAGCGTGAAACTTACAGCAGAAGCCGTAGAACATCAGACGGTGATGACTGGAAGTATCCAGAATAATCTTCAGAATGCGGAAAAGGAGACTGAGAAAATGTAGGCAGCGTCCAAGACTTCGCAGGATGCCATCCGTGAGGGAGCTAAGATTATTCAGGAATTGAAGGAGCAGGCGGTTGAGACGGCTGAGATTAATCTGTCGACAAAGACTACAACTGTTGAATTAAATGACCGGATTAAAGAGGTTGAGGTTATTATCGGAACCATTTTAAGTATTTCAGATCAGACAAACCTGTTAGCATTGAATGCTTCTATTGAAGCGGCGAGAGCCGGGGAAGCAGGAAAAGGTTTTGCTGTGGTTGCGGATGAAATCAGGAAACTTTCTGAGGAGACGAAGGAATCAACCGGAAAGATTACAGATATTATCGAAAAATTGACAGTTAATGCAGAAAAGGCGTCTGCTAATATGCAAAAGTCAGCGGAGACTTCTGATAAACAGAATGAAATGATTGAAGTGACCCGGGAAAAATTTGAATTGATTGAGAATAATGTGGATGCACTGCACAGTTCTGTATTGAGTCTTACAGGCAGAGTGGAAGAAATACTTGAGGCAAACACACAGATTAATGACAGTATTACGAATCTCTCTGCTACAAGTGAGGAGGTTGCGGCCTCCTCTGAGAACAGCCTTGAAATGTGTGACAGGAGTATGGATTCTTTGGATGAAATGAATAATGTATTGAATGAAATATTTGATATTTCAGAGCGAATGAGAAAATTAGTAGAAAAAAAGGACTAAAGGATGTATGAAAAATAAGACGGGAATCTGACCGTCTTATTTTTTTCTGGAACATTAAAGCAGGGTATGGTATAATGTGAAATAGCAATGAGCAGTGCCAGCCAGCGGTTTTTCCGGCTTGCACGGTGAACTTACAGAAAATATAATGCAGAACAACAAAACCGGGAGGAGTTTACTTTATGAATAGAGTAGCAATTGTATCGGACAGCAACAGCGGCATTACACAGGCACAGGCAAAGGAGCTGGGTGTGACGATTCTGCCCATGCCTTTCTTTGCAGGGGACAAGACCTACTATGAGGATATCGATTTGAATCAGGAGCAGTTTTACCAGCTTCTGACCGACAATATTGATATCTCCACATCCATGCCGCTTGTCGGGAATGTGACTGACACCTGGGATCGTTTATTAGAGGAGTACGATGAAATCGTACACATTCCGATGTCTTCCGGACTGAGCGGTTCCTGTGAGACGGCAATCATGCTTTCACAGGACTATGACGGCAAAGTGCAGGTGGTAAACAATCAGCGGATTTCGGTTACCCAGCGCCAGTCGGTAATGGATGCCATGGAGCTTGCCAAACTTGGAAAAAATGCGGCAGAAATCAAAGAAATTTTAGAGCGTGACAAGTTTGAATCTTCCATTTATATCATGGTGGATACGCTGTATTATCTGAAAAAAGGCGGCAGAATCACACCGGCGGCAGCAGCACTTGGAACACTTTTAAAATTAAAACCGGTTTTACAGATTCAGGGCGAAAAATTAGATGCGTTTGCCAAGGCAAGAACCGTAAAACAGGCAAAGAATATTATGATTGAAGCGATGAAAAACGACTTCACGAAACGTTTCAATGACCCGGCCGGAGAGCATATTTATCTTGAAATAGCTTACACGCACGATAAGGAAGCAGCAGAGGCGTTTAAGGCAGAGGTACAGGAGGCATTTCCTGGAATGGAGATTCATATGGACCCGCTTTCTTTGAGTGTTTCCTGCCATATCGGACCGGGGGCGCTTGCAGTGGCATGTTCCAAAAAATTACCGGAATTAGAGAACTAAAATGAATGTAAGTCTCGAATATTATAAAATATTTTATTATGTGGCAAACTATCAGAGCATTACGCTTGCAGCGGATACGCTCGCAATTTCCCAGCCGGCAGTCAGTCAGGCGGTAAAACATCTTGAGAATGACTTAAACTGTGCACTTTTTGTGCGCACCTCGAAAGGTGTCCGGCTGACGAAGGAGGGGGAAATGCTTTTTTCTTATGTCCAGAGAGGATATGAGACCATTCTCTCCGGGGAGCGTAAACTCTCAGAGATGTTGAATTTAGAAGAGGGTGAAATCTGCATCGGCGCAAGCGATATGACGTTGAAATTTTATCTGCTTCCGTATCTCGAACAGTTTCATGAGCGCTATCCGAAAATTCGTGTGAAGGTCACGAATGCACCGACACCGGAGACGTTAAAGCATCTTGCAGACGGAACGATTGATTTTGGAATTGTCAGCACGCCGGTCAAAGGGAAAAATGATTTGCGTTTTTTTCCGGTCAAGGAAATTCAGGATGTGTTTGTGGCGGGCAGACGCTTTGAAGAATTAAAGGGCAGGCGGCTTTCCTATCAGGAACTTACCGGTTATCCGGTGATGTGCTTAGAAGGGAATACCTCGACGAGAAGCTACGTGGAAGAATTTTTGCGGGAGCGCGAGGTGAAACTTCAGCCGGAATTCGAGCTTCCGACAAGCGATATGTTAGTGCAGTTTGCCATCCGTAACCTTGGAATTGCAAGCGTAGTTTCAGATTTTGCGGACGAATATTTAAAAAACGGCGAGCTTTTTTTGCTGGAATTTGAGAAAGCAGTTCCACACCGGCAGTTCTGCATCGTGTCCGATGAGCGGATTCCGATGTCTGCGGCGGCTTCAAAGCTGCTTGCGATGATGCAGACGCCAAAATGAGATAAATACAAATTATATAAGGTATAATGAAGATTAATTTTACTTATACCAGTAAATCGTGTATAATCATGAAGTAAAAGGTAATGAGAAGCAGGAAGACAGCGGCAGGCTGTTTTTTTGCGGGATGAAAACTAGGAGGATGAACAAAATGGTTAAAGCAGTAGTTGGAGCTAACTGGGGCGATGAAGGAAAAGGAAAGATTACCGATATGCTCGCAAAAGAAGCAGATATTATCGTCCGCTTCCAGGGAGGCGCGAATGCGGGACATACCATTGTCAATGATTATGGAAAGTTTGCACTTCATACGCTTCCGTCCGGTGTGTTCTACGGACATACCACAAGCGTCATCGGAAACGGTGTGGCATTAAACATTCCGGTGCTGTTAAAGGAGATTCAGTCAATTGTAGACCGGGGAGTACCGATGCCGAAAATTCTGGTATCTGACCGTGCACAGATGGTGATGCCGTATCACATTCTGTTTGACCAGTATGAGGAGGAGCGTTTAGGCGGCAAATCCTTTGGCTCTACCAAATCCGGTATTGCACCATTTTATTCTGATAAATATGCAAAGATTGGTTTCCAGGTCAGCGAGCTGTTTGACGAGGAGCTGCTCAAAGAAAAGGTAGTCCGCATTGCAGAAACCAAGAACGTTATGTTAGAGCATCTGTATCATAAACCGTTAATCGTGCCGGAGGAGCTTCTTGAGACGTTACATGAGTACCGTGATATGGTAGCACCTTATGTATGTGATGTATCAAGCTACCTTGATAAGGCAATCAAAGAGGGAAAGACCATCCTGTTAGAGGGACAGCTTGGAACCTTAAAAGACCCGGATCACGGAATCTACCCGATGGTAACCTCTTCCTCCACCCTTGCAGCATACGGTGCAATCGGAGCAGGTATTCCACCATATGAGATTAAGCAGATTGTAACAGTCTGCAAGGCATACTCTTCCGCAGTCGGAGCAGGTGCATTTGTCAGCGAGATTTTCGGAGACGAGGCAGATGAGTTAAGAAGACGCGGCGGAGACGGCGGAGAGTTCGGTGCAACAACCGGACGTCCGAGACGTATGGGATGGTTTGACTGTGTTGCCAGCAAGTATGGATGCAGATTACAGGGAACCACAGATGTAGCATTTACCGTACTTGATGTACTTGGCTACTTGGATGAGATTCCGGTATGTGTTGGTTATGAGATTGACGGTGAAGTAACAACTGATTTCCCGACCACCTCAAAGCTTGAGAAGGCAAAACCGGTATTAAAGAAGCTGCCGGGCTGGAAATGCGATATCCGTGGAATCAAGAAGTACGAAGACCTTCCGGAAAATTGCAGAAAGTATGTAGAGTTTATCGAGGAGCAGATTGGTTACCCGATTACCATGGTTTCCAACGGACCGGGAAGAGAAGACATTATTTACCGCAACAAATAAGAGAGCGTAATGATTAAAAATATAATTCTTGATGTGGGAAAAGTTTTAGTAGAGTGGGATTGTGACAGCGCATTCCGCAAGCTTGGGTTCGATGATAAAACATTGAACGAAGTGGCGGACGCGACTGTCCGCTCTGCGGACTGGAACGAATATGACAGAAGTCTTTTAGACGAGGAAGAGCAGCTTGCTTTTTTCATCCACAAGGCACCGGAATACGAGAAAGAAATCCGCTTGTTCTGGGATAATATGGGACTTCCGATTTTCCAGTTCCCTTACGCAAGGGGCTGGATTGCAGCGATGAAGCAGGCAGGCTATCGGGTCTATATTCTGTCAAATTATGCAAAACATACGTATGACTGTACAAGGGAAGCGCTGTCCTTTCTTTCGGATGTGGACGGAGCAGTTTTTTCCTTTCAAAAACATAGGATTAAACCGGAGCCGGAGCTTTATGAAGCACTGACAGAGCAGTACAGATTAAATCCGGCAGAATGTCTCTTTTTGGACGATAAGCCGGAGAACATTGAGACTGCAAAGCGCCTAGGGTGGAATGGAATCGTGTTTACCACCTACGAGGAGGCATTGCAGCAGCTAAAAGAATATGGAGTGGAGCTATAAGCACCACAGGGGCAAAAAGCCGACGGCTTTTTGTAAAAATAGGCTGCCAGAAGAAAGGCAGCCTATTTTTTGTTCACAGAAATATCACAGAATCATCCCCCTTTGAACACATTTCTACCGTAATCTAAATTCTGGAAAATATAGAAATTAAAGGAGGAGTCACTTTGATTGAGATTAGTCATCTGGTAAAAAAATATGGTGACCATGTAGCAGTGGACGATCTTTCCCTGACCGTTGAGGAGGGAAAAATTTATGGATTTCTCGGACCAAACGGAGCCGGAAAATCGACGACCATGAATATTATTACCGGTTATCTGGGGGCAACATCCGGGGAGGTCAAAATCAATGGATTTGACATTTTCACGCATCCGGAGGAAGCAAAGAAATGTATCGGCTATCTGCCAGAGCTGCCGCCGCTTTATATGGATATGACCGTAAAAGAATATCTGGATTTTGTGGCAGAATTAAAGAAGCTTGAAAAGGGTCTGCGCAGTAAATATGTGGAAGAGGCGATGGAGATTACGAAGACGAAGGACGTGGCAGGACGTATGATTCGCAATCTCTCAAAAGGTTACAGACAGCGTGTCGGATTTGCACAGGCGGTGCTTGGATATCCGGAGGTTATCATTTTAGATGAGCCGACGGTAGGACTTGACCCGAAGCAGATTATCGAAATCAGAGACCTGATAAAAGAACTTGGAAAGAAACATACCGTCATTTTAAGTTCTCACATTCTGACCGAGATTTCGGCAGTGTGTGACCACGTATTTATCATTTCCAAGGGAAAACTGGTTGCGAGCGATTCCACCGAACATCTGATGGAGAGCATGGCAGGAGCATTGGAACTTGAGCTTTTAGTCAAGGGCGAGTGGGATGAAATGAAAAAGACAATCCTGACTTTGCCGGAGGTGGAACATTGTGAGCAGAGTGAAACGACGGGCGATGCAGAAACCATCCGGGTTCATGTGACGGCAAAGAAGGGCAGTGATGTGCGGGAAGCACTTTTCTACGCCTGTGCGAAAGCACAGTTGCCGATTCTTGAGATGCGTCCGGAGTCGAAATCCTTAGAGGACGTATTCCTAGAGCTTACCGGCGGCGCAGAGACGGAGAAAGGAGCGAAAAAGGCATGATTGCAATTTATAAAAGAGAACTGAAATCCTATTTTCAGACGGTTATCGGCTGGCTGTTTATTGCAGCGGTCATTGCGTTGTACGGCTTATACTTTTTTGCATACAATTTGCGTGCAGGATATCCGTATATTTCATATTCCCTTCAGGCAATCAGTTTTATTATGCTGATTGCGGTGCCGATTCTGACAATGCGCAGTATGGCAGAGGACAGACACAGCAAGACCGACCAGCTCATATTGACAGCACCGGTTTCACTTGGAAAAATCGTTATCGGAAAATATCTCGCAATGCTTACGATTTTTTCAATTGACATCTTAATGATTGCGGTTACGCCGCTCATTTTAAGAATATACGGTTCGGTTCCACTCAGTGAGAGTTATGTGGCAGTGTTTGGTTTCTGGCTGTTTGGTGCGGCATGTATTGCAATCGGATTATTGATTTCAACGCTGACGGAAAGCCAGGTGATTGCAGCAGTACTGACATTTGCCGTATTGTTCCTTGGCTATATGATGAATGGAATCACAGGGCTTATCTCGGAATCCGGAAATCTTTTGACAACGATTTTGAACTGCTTTGACCTGTATACACCGTTTGGAAACTTCATGAACGGCTGTCTGGATTTGACCGGAACCGTGTATTTTCTGACTGTGATTGGACTGTGCCTGTTTTTGTCCTGCCAGGTGATTCAGAAGAGACGTTTCTGCTTCAGTGCCAAGAAAATCGGAACGAGCGTATTCAGCGTCGGAACTATCGCCATTGCAGTGGCAGTAGCGGTTGTTGTAAATCTGGTGGTAAATGAACTGCCATCCACGATAACCTCTGTGGATGCGACTTCCACAAAGCTTTATTCCCTTACGGATGACACGAAAACCTACTTAAAACAGTTAGATAAGGATGTTACGATTTATGTGCTTGCATCCGAAGACAGCACGGATGAAACCGTACAGGAAACATTAAAGCGCTATGAAGACCTGTCAGGCCATGTGACTGTGCAGTATAAAAATCCAAACCTTTATCCGGACTTTTACTTACAGTACACGGACAGTGCCCCGACATCAGGAAGTCTGATTGTGGCATCCGATGAGCGCTCAAGAGTCATCAGCTACAACGATATTTACGAGTATGAGATGGATTACACAACATATTCGAGCACGATTACCGGATATGATGCAGAAGGACAGATTACGAGTGCCATTCAGTATGTCACGATGGATGCATCCGAGCTTCCGGTATTATATGAGGTGACCGGACACGGTGAGCTTTCCTTAGACGGTGGCTTTGCTGAAGCGGTAGAAAAAGCAAACATTACATCCGGGGAGCTGACACTTTTAACAGAAGATGAAGTGCCGGAGGATGCGGCAGCCATTGTCATCAACTGTCCGTCGAGCGATTTTTCCGACGATGATGCGGATAAGGTCATTGCGTACTTAGAAAAAGGCGGAAAGGCATTGATTATCACAGATTATCAGTACCAGGATCTGACGAATTTTAACCGGATTTTAAGTACCTATGGTGTAAATCGTGTGGATGGAATCGTGGCAGAGAATAACAAACAGTATTACTACAACAATAATCCATTTTACATCCTTCCAAATGTAGCAAGCAGTTCTTACACAAGCTCTGTCAGCGGGAAATACATTTTTGCACCTTACGCAGAGGGACTGAGCTTTGCGTCTGAGGATGAGAGCCTTACCGGAACAGAACTTCTTACGACAACAGAAGACGCTGTTTCCAAGACTGACAGTGCAAACGCAACGACACCGGAATATGAGGATGGTGATATCCGCGGCGCCTTTGCACTTGGAATTGCGGTAGAGAAGACGGTGGATGATGAGACGATGCAGATGGTTGTACTGGGAAGCTGTGCAATGTTTACCGATTCTGCCGACCAGGTTGTTTCCGGCGCAAATGCAACGATGTTTACGGAAATTCTGTCGCATATGGTGGGTGATGATACCTTAACTACGAGTATCATTCCGGTAAAAGATTACAGCTACAGCAATATTACAATTACATCTATCCATACAATTATCGGTGGTTTGGCAGCGGCAGTTATAATACCGATTATCCTGCTTCTGACAGGAATTATTATCTGGGCAGCAAGGAGAAAGAGATAATGGAGAAACAGAAAAAACAGGTATTGATTCTGACAGTTCTGTTACTTGTGTTAGTGATTGCTTACCTGGCAATCCATATCTACAACGGGAAACAGGAAGAAAAGGAAAGTGCCAAAGAAGAGGCAGAAAAAATTTATATCACAAACGATGCAGTCGAAGATATCACGGCGTTTTCCTATGTGCTTACCGGAGAGACACTCTCCTTTACCAAGAGCGGGGATGAGTGGATTTACGATGGCGATACAAGCTGTAATCTCGATGAGAGTGTGATAGAAACCATGCTTGGAAAAGTTGCTTCCATCACGGCAGACGAATGCTTAAGTGAGCCGGAGTCACTCGATTCCTATGGTCTGGATGCTCCTTCCGGACAGATTACACTCACGACAGACGAAGAGACCGTAACGCTTTTCATCGGCAACCGTAATGCCATTACCGGTTCTTATTACCTGAAAAAGGACGGTGATGACAAGGTGTATCTTGTGAGCAGCACAGTGGCATCTGCCTGCACAAAGAACATATCCGACCTTCTCACAGAAGAAGATACAGAGACCGAAGAGCCGGAAGAGCTAAGTACGGAAGAACTCGGAACCGAAGAATAAAAAATAAAGTCATAAATAAGTCCTCCTTTCATACAATTAGTCATGGGCAATTGCAGAAAGGAGGATTTTTTTATGTACGAGCTGGAGTGCCTGTTTCCGGTGCATCTGCGGGAGACGGTAAGGCGGGAACTGAATGTGGCGGGCGTTGAGGAAATCAGGGTCCGCATCGGGCAGCCGGTTGAATTTGTGACAGCAGCAGGAAGCACACTTTTTAATCCCGCTTACCGGATGACAGAAAAGGACGTTGCACAGATGATTTCCTTTATCAGCAGCTATTCTTTGTATGCATACCAGGAGCAGTTACGGCAGGGCTTTTTGACAATCCGCGGAGGTCACCGGGTCGGTGTCTGTGGCTCTGTCGCGCTTGATGACGGAAACATCACCGGAATGCACCATATTTCTTTTTTCAATATACGAATTGCCCATGAAAAAAAAGGGTGTGCCGCAGAACTGCTTCCTTATATACAACAGGAAAACAGCATTTATAATACCCTGATTTTTTCAGAACCGGGGGTCGGGAAGACAACCGTTTTAAGGGACTGCATCCGCCTGATATCGCAGGGAACGAAGGGTGTGCCTGGCAAGAGAGTCTGTGTGATAGATGAGCGCTCTGAGATTGCGGCGTGTCACCTTGGGGTCCCGCAGAATGATTTAGGACCCCGCACGGATGTACTTGACGGGTGTCCAAAACGCGAGGGGATGAGGATGGTTCTCCGGTCAATGTCCCCACAGGTGTTAGCGGTAGACGAGCTTGGCGGAGAAGCGGATTATCATATGGTGGAAGAGGCGGTCTATTCCGGCAGCAGGGTGCTCGGGACGGTTCACATGGGAGATATTCGTGAACTTTCGGACAAACCGTTTCTTTCCTGTTGGATGCAAAAAAAGGTGTTTGCAAGATTTATTTCTATCACACGGCAAAAAGACGGGACACGGTATTACCGGATTTATGATGAAAACAGGGAGAGAATATGCTGAAACTGGTGGGGAGTAGTCTGATTTTAACAGCAGCATTCGGCATTGCATACCGGTTTCATGGAGAACTGGAATTACAGTTGAAAATGCTATATGGGATTCGCAGAATGTTCGTGGAACTTCAACAGCAGATGAAGCTGACATTGCTTCCGATGGAGCAGATTCTTGGGGAGATAAAGGGGGATGAGCGGCTTGTGGAAATCTGTGCGCAGATTGCAGAAGAACTTACTGTAAGACAGGGAGAAGCCCCGGAAGAAATCTGGCAGGAGAGCTTTTTGAGACAGGGGAGAAAGCTTGGCATTACAAAGGAGGAGCTGCAGGTTGCAGCGGAGGCGGGCAGTGCATTTTTTGGAAAAAATCTGGAAGAAAACGAGCGGAAGCTTGCATTATATCTGGAACAGATGGATTTCATGATTGAGACAGTCCGGGCAAAACAGAAGGAGAAACAGCGGGTGTATCAGACAGTCAGTATTCTTGGCGGAATGATGTTGATTATTCTTCTGATTTGACAGAAAGGGGAAAGAAAATGAGTGTAAATTTGATTTTTAAGATTGCCGCAGTGGGGATTTTAGTGACGGTTATCAGTCAGGTGTTAAAACACAGCGGCAGGGAAGAACACGCGTTTTTGACGAGCCTTGCCGGGTTGCTTATCGTTCTGTTCTGGATTGTTCCGTACATATATGAGCTGTTTGAAACCATGCAGTCTTTATTTGCATTGTAAAGGCAGGAAAAAATGAATATTTTAAAAATCGGAATACTGGGAATTGCAGGGGTGTTTCTTGCCCTGATTCTAAGAAAGGAAAGGGGGGAGTACAGTACATTTATCAGTCTTGCGGTGTGCATCTGTATTTTTGTCTATATTCTCACGAAGGTGGAGACGCTGCTTGCATTTATCGGGAAACTGGACGGGTGGGTGATTGTCGACAACCGCTATTTTGCCCTGATTTTAAAAATGATTGGCATTACCTATGTGGCGGAATTTGCCATGAATATCTGTAAAGATGCAGGTTACAGTGCGATTGCGGGACAGATTGAACTGTTTGCAAAGCTTTCAATTCTTGTCGTAAGCCTTCCGGTGCTTGGCACATTTTTAGATGTACTGGAGAATTTTTTATGAAAAAAAGGACAAGGGCAGCACTTGCTCTGTGCATAGTTCTGGTATTTGGAGCGGTACTTCTGAAAGGAGAAGTGAAGATATTTGCAGCAGAAAAAACGGAGGATGATACCAGGGAATATCTGGAAGAAATGATGGAGGAACTTGATTTTGCGGAGCTGGATGATTTCTTTGCGGAACGGGAGAAGGCGGTATCATTTTCAGATGTTGTGCAGGGACTGCTTGAAGACGGTATTTTTTCCTTTGATTATTCCCTGATTTTTCAGTGGGGAAAGGATGCACTTTTTTCTGAAATATCCCAGAACCGCATCCTTTTTATTGAAATTTTGCTGCTTGCAGTCGGATTTTCGGTGTTAAACAGTTTTACAGGGGCGTTTCAGTCTGCGTATGTTTCAGAACTATGCTTTCTACTGATTTACTGTGTGTTAGCGGTACTGTTGTTGGAATCGTTTCTGAACTTTCATGAGATTGCAGAACAGACACTAAACCAGAACGTAGAATTTTTAAAGACATTGCTTCCGACCTTGTGTATGACGATGGTATTTTCTTCCGGAGCAGCAAGCTCGGCAGGATTTTACCAGCTTGCATTTCTGGTCATATTTTTGATTCAATGGCTGTTTGTGCAGGTGTTTTTGCCAATGATTCATGTGTATGTGCTGTTTGAACTGTTTCATCATTTTTTCCCGGAAGAAAAATTCCGAAATCTTTCGGAGCTTTTGGGGGATATCATCCGGTGGGGGATGAAACTGGCAATGGGAGTGGTTGCCGGATTAAGCGTTGTGGAAAATCTGATTGCACCCGCAAAAGACAGGTTAGTCAACGGGGCATTTGTGCGGACGGCGGCACTTATTCCGGGAGTGGGAAACGTGATTGGCAGTGTCAACGACCTGTTTGTGGGAGCCGGGATGGTCATCAAAAACTGTGTGGGCGTTGCGGCTCTTCTGCTCTTACTACTGATAGGATTTCTTCCGATGGCAAAGATAGCCTGCCTCACTTTTTTTTATAAATTAGCGGCAGCAGTGGCAGAGCCGATAACGGACAGGCGGATTGCAGGATGCTTAAAAGGAATGGCGCAGGGCGGTGTGCTTTATCTGAAACTTACCGGCTATTCACTGCTTTTTTTATTTACGACGATTGCACTGACGGTTGCAGCGTCTGCATTTATCCGGTAAGGGCGGGGGTGAAATGACGGCGATACTTTCACATATCAAAAGCTTTGCGGTGCTGTTTTTGGTACTTACACTGTTAGTTTCGATGGTTCCGCGGCAGCAGTTTGAAAAATATATCCGTTTTTTTGCGCAGCTTGTGCTGGTACTGGGATTTCTCTATCCGGTTTTAAACGGAATTTTCGGCAGTGAGGATTTTTTTAAGCTGCTGGATTATGAAACCTTTTCCGAAGAGCTCGAACAACTGACCCTTGATACGAGAAAACTTTCTTTTTTGCATAATGATTATTATCTGACGCAGTACGAGGACGCGGTTGCAGCGGATGTGCAAAACAAAGTGAAGGAGTATGGCTATCCGGTGGACACTGTGAATGTGGAACTTTCGGAAGACTATACGATAAAGAGGATTTCTGTCGTGCTAAAGGAGGACGGGGAGGAGATTATTATCGGAAAAATTCTGCTGTCTGAGGAGGAACAGGAACAGGGCTGGGACGAAAAGCGGGAGCTTACAAAGATACTGTCAGAATATTACGGGGTGGAAGATGACAAAATAGCAATTGTAAGGAGTGCAGAATGAAGGAGCGCATCGTTCGTTTTTGGAAAGAAAAAGGCTGGCAGAAAATGAAAAAAAGTGACTGGGCGGTTCTGGCATTAATCGGTGTGCTGCTTTTGATTCTGGCGGTTCCGACAGAACGTCAATCCTCCCAGAATGCCCTGCCCACGGAAGAGACAGAAACAAAAGTGACAGCATTGGAAGAGGAGACGGACAGTGAACAGACATATGTAGAAGAAATGGAAGAAAAGTTACAGCAGATTCTTGCAGATATGGAAGGCGTTGGAGAGGTAAAGGTGATGATTACCGTGGAGGACACCGGGGAGAAGGTGGTGGAGAAGGACGAAAAAAGCACGGTGTCAACAACAACGGAGAGTGACGGAGACGGGGGGACGCGGACCGTGACAGAGGGGGAGGAGACGCAGGAGACACGTTATGTGGAATTGTCGGGGGAACAATATCCTTACATAAAAAAAGAAAAACTTCCGACGGTCACCGGAGTCGTTGTGGTAGCAGAGGGGGCTGGAAATCCCACCGTGGTTTCCAATATTTCAAAGGCGGTAGAGGCATTATTTCCGGTAGAAGCACATAAAATTATGGTAGTAAAGATGAGTTCCAAGGAGGACGGAAAGTGAAAAAAATTTTTCGTAAGAACCAGTTAGTGATTACAGCGCTTGCACTTATGATTGCAGTGGCAGGATATTTCAGCTACATGAATAATAATATTGATGAGGATGGTACAGCTGCCGCGAGTGCGAATGTCAATCTGCTCGAAGATGACTACGAGATTTCGGATGAGGACACCATCTTAGAAGGAGAAATCTTTACGGATGAAGGTGATGGAGAAGAACTGGTGTTTGCAGAATCGACGGAGGAGACCGGGGACGCACAGGAGACAGCCGGCAGTGCACAGGAGACAGCCGATACCGCGGAGAGCGCGGCAGATGCCGAAAACCCGGGGGAGGCGGTACTTACAAGCACAACCATTTCAAATATGGATTATGCTGCTGAAATGAAATTAAACCGGGAACAGATTCGCTCCAAAAACAAGGAATCCCTGCTTGAAATCGTAAACAACACCGCAATCTCCGAGGATTTAAAACAGGATGCCGTCAATAAGATGATTGCGATGACAGACATTGCAGAGCGGGAAGCTGCTGCGGAGATGCTTCTTGAGGCAAAGGGATTCTCCGATGTTGTGGTAAGCATTACGGAAGACAGCTGTGACGTTGTATTAAATATGGGAGAAGTTACGGATGCAAAGCGTGCGCAGGTGGAGGATATCGTAAAACGTAAGACAAATGTCTCTGCTGAAAAGATTGTAATTACGCCGATTGCGGTAGAACAAACGGCGGCAGAGTAGATTTTTTCCTTGATTTTCTTCCGTTTACGGTTTATGCTAATTAGGCAGTAAATGTGAATCAGGCACCGGATTTCCGGTGTAGAAATGAGGTACAGATGAAACGAGTATTTTTAATTGTTCTGGACAGTGTTGGAATCGGTGAGATGCCGGATGCGGCTGCATACGGAGATGCAGGCAGCAACACCATCAAGGCAGCCTCCAAAAGTCCATACTTTTCCATGCCCAACATGAGAAAGCTTGGTTTTTTTAATATTGACGGTGTAGAAATCGGGGAGAAGGAAGCAGCACCTGCTGGTTCCTTTGCCCGCATGACGGAGACTTCCAAAGGAAAGGATACAACGATTGGACACTGGGAGATTGCAGGTGTAATTTCCCCGACACCGCTTCCGACTTATCCAAACGGATTCCCGAAGGAGATTCTCGATGAATTTTCTAAGAGAACCGGAAGAGGTGTGCTCTGCAACAAACCGTATTCCGGTACGGATGTCATCAGAGATTACGGTGAAGAGCACATGAAGACCGGAGATTTGATTGTGTATACATCTGCAGATTCTGTTTTCCAGGTGGCGGCACATGAGGATGTAGTTCCAGTTGAGACATTATATGAGTACTGCCGGATTGCAAGAGAAATGCTTACGGGAGAGCATGGCGTAGGACGTGTCATTGCAAGACCGTTTATCGGCGAACCGGGCAATTTCACAAGAACGACAAGACGTCACGACTTTTCCTTGGTTCCGCCGAAGACAACCATGTTAGACCAGCTTTCCGGAAATGGATTTGATGTTCTTTCTGTCGGAAAGATTATCGATATCTTTGCAGAAAAAGGAATCACGGAGTATGTCCGCACGACAGGGAATTCGGACGGTATTGACAAGACACTTGCATACATGAAAAAAGACTTCAACGGACTTTGCTTTACGAATCTTGTAGATTACGATATGCTTTACGGACACCGCAACGATGTGGAAGGATATGCAAAGGCGCTGACCTATTTTGATGAGCGTCTGCCGGAGCTTCTTGCAGAACTTTCCGATGAGGATATCCTGATGATTACCGCAGACCACGGCTGTGATCCGAGCACGCCGTCTACTGACCATTCGAGAGAGTATACACCTCTTGTGATGTATGGAAAACCGATACAGGCAGGCGTTAATTATGGAACCCGTGACAGTTTTTCCGATATTGCGGCAACAATTTTGAATTACTTCGGAATCAAACCGGAATGCGCAGGAACGAGTCTCATCGAGTTTCCACATTAAATTGCGCGGAAAAGACAGGAAGTGACAGCAATCAAGATAGTTTGGAGGACATTTTTTTGGCAGACTTAAGAAAAGAAATTGAAAAAAGACGCACATTTGCGATTATATCTCACCCGGATGCAGGTAAAACTACTCTTACGGAGAAGTTCCTGTTATACGGAGGAGCCATCAATCTTGCCGGTTCGGTAAAGGGAAAGGCAACCGCACGCCACGCAGTTTCCGACTGGATGGAGATTGAAAAGGAGAGAGGTATTTCCGTCACCTCATCCGTGCTTCAGTTCAACTACGGCGGATACTGTATTAACATTCTCGACACACCGGGACATCAGGACTTCTCCGAAGACACCTACCGTACCTTAATGGCGGCAGATTCAGCCGTCATGGTAATTGATGCTTCCAAGGGAGTTGAGGCGCAGACACGAAAATTATTTAAGGTCTGCGTGATGCGCCATATCCCGATTTTTACGTTTATCAACAAGATGGACAGGGATGCGAATGATACGTTTGACCTTCTCGATGAGATTGAAAAAGAGCTGGGGATTGCAACGTATCCGATTAACTGGCCGATTGGTTCCGGAAAGGGATTTAAGGGCGTGTATGACCGCAACACAAAAGAGGTTATGACGTTCTCAGACACCTTAAAAGGAACCAAAGAAGGAACGGAAAAGCATATCCATATCGATGATCCTGCGCTGACAGAAGAAATCGGTGAAGCAGCGAAAGAAAAACTGTTAGAAGAAATTGAGCTGCTTGACGGCGCGAGTGCAGAATTTGACATGGAGCTTGTGACAAAGGGAGAACTTTCACCGGTATTTTTCGGTTCCGCACTGACAAACTTTGGTGTGGAGACCTTTTTACAGCACTTCTTAAAGATGACGTATTCTCCGCTGCCGCGTAAATCAGATGTGGGAGAGATTGATCCGTTTGGAAAAGATTTCTCTGCATTTGTCTTTAAGATTCAGGCAAATATGAACAAGGCACACAGAGACCGAATCGCGTTTATGCGCATCTGTTCCGGCAAATTTGAGGCGGGCATGGAAGTAACCCATGTACAGGGCGGCAACAAGAAGATTAAGCTGTCCCAGCCACAGCAGATGATGGCACAGGAGCGCCATATCGTGGACGAGGCATACGCCGGAGATATCATCGGTGTGTTTGACCCGGGAATTTTTTCCATCGGAGATACGCTGACAACGGCAAAACCGTTCCAGTTTGAGGGAATCCCGACCTTTGCGCCGGAGCATTTTGCAAGAGTGCGTCAGGTAGATACGATGAAGCGCAAGCAGTTTATGAAGGGAATGCAGCAGATTGCCCAGGAAGGTGCAATTCAGATTTTCCAGGAATACAATATGGGTATGGAAGAAGTGATTGTGGGTGTTGTAGGTGTTTTGCAGTTTGATGTTTTAAAGTACCGTCTGGAAAACGAATACAACGTTGAAATCCGCATGGACAAGCTTCCGTATGAGCACATCCGCTGGATTGAGAATCCGGACGTGGATATGGACAAGCTGGTTGGAACATCCGATATGAAGAAGATACAGGACTTAAAGGGACGTCCGTTATTGTTATTTGTCAATGCATGGAGTGTTGGCATGGTATTAGACCGCAACAAGGGACTTGAACTTTCCGAATTTGGACGGGATTAATAAGAAAAACAAAGGAACAGTCAGGAGGTAAAAAAATGGCAGTTGTTACAATTACAAGTGATAATTTTGATACAGAAGTATTGGCGAGCAAGATACCGGTTGTACTTGATTTCTGGGCAGAATGGTGTGGCCCGTGCAAGATGCAGTCCCCGGTGATTGAGGCACTTGCAGAAGAGCTTGACGGAAAGGTAAAATTTGGAAAAGTAAACGTTGACACAGAAGCAGCGCTTGCACTCAAATATCAGATTATGAACATCCCGACACTCGTTGTAATGAATTATGGTCTGTTCCAGACGAAAACCGTCGGATTAAGCAGCAGAGAGCAGATTCTTGCAATGCTTGAGGAAGTAAAATAAGAATCAGAGAATAAGAATCAAAAAGACGAAAAGCCGCCGGATGAAAAACTGACACTTTATTGTGTCAGTTTTCATAGGCGGCTTTTTCGCGGTGCATTTCCAATAGAAGCTTTAAGACGGTCCAGGATTCGTTTGTGGGTGTGAGAACAGCTTTAAAATCCACGACAGCGTTATTTCTTTTTAAGGCAGCCAAAAGTTTATCAAGCCGTTTGTCTGCGAGACCGCAGAGGAGCAGCAGGCTTTCGGGCGGCACTTCCTTTGTATAAGGTGTGATAAGCGGTGCTGCCTTTCCCGAAGCGATGGCGCCGAGGGTTTTGGAATAGTCCGCATCCGGCACGACGGTGCAGGGAATCTTAAGGGTTGCGGCCGCCTGTCTGATTTTAAATTCAGTTAATTCGGAACAGTGAAATAAAAAGAGCTTTTCCATAAAAATCCTCATTTCTTTACTCTATAGGAAACACTGTGATACTTTAAAACATGAAAGCTATGTTCCCTATAGAGCAAAAACCCTGTCGGGCAGAATGCAAAAGTCTGAAACGATTATAACAGGAAGCAGATGCAATGTTGTATGGGCAATTTGCACAAAAAAATCAGAAAAATATAAAAATAACTTGAGAAAAATGTATGATTCCCGTACACTGATGGAAAAAGAAACAGAACAAAGTATGATTTTATGGTTGACAATCCTTTGAAATTATACTACTATTAAAAACAGAAAAACGAACATAAGTTCGCGTGGAGGGAAAGCAATGGCAAAGGAAGAGAAGTACAAGGAGCCGGTTACAACCAAAGAAGAGAAATTAAAAGCGCTCGATGCAGCGATTTCACAGATTGAGAAGCAGTACGGAAAGGGCTCCGTCATGAAGATGGGAGACAAATCCGCACATATGAATGTGGAGACGATACCGACAGGTTCTTTAAGCCTTGATATCGCATTAGGACTTGGTGGACTTCCGAAGGGAAGAATCATTGAGATTTACGGACCGGAGTCCAGTGGTAAGACAACAGTTGCACTGCACTGTGTCGCAGAGGTACAAAAGCGCGGCGGAATCGCAGGATTTATCGATGCGGAGCACGCTCTTGACCCGGTTTATGCGAAGAATATCGGTGTAGATATCGATAATCTTTACATTTCACAGCCGGACAGTGGAGAGCAGGCACTTGAGATTACAGAGACCATGGTGCGTTCCGGTGCCGTGGATATCGTAATCGTGGACTCTGTTGCAGCATTAGTACCGAAGGCAGAGATTGACGGAGACATGGGAGATTCCCATGTGGGTCTGCAGGCACGTCTGATGAGCCAGGCACTCCGTAAACTGACTTCTATTGTCAGCAAGTCTAACTGTATCGTAATTTTTATCAATCAGCTTCGTGAGAAGATTGGTGTGATGTTCGGTAATCCGGAGACGACCACCGGAGGACGTGCATTAAAGTTCTATGCCTCTGTCCGTCTGGATGTCAGACGTGTGGAAGCATTAAAGCAGGGCGGTGAGGTTGTCGGCAACCATACCCGTGTCAAGATTGTCAAGAACAAGGTGGCACCGCCATTTAAGGAAGCAGAGTTTGATATTGTGTTTGGAAAGGGAATTTCCAAAGAGGGTGATATCTTAGACCTTGCTTCGGACCTTGGCATTGTGAATAAATCCGGAGCCTGGTATGCTTACAACGGTGAGAAGATTGGACAGGGAAGAGAGAATGCAAAGAACTATCTGCATGAGAACCCGGTCATTTGCGACGAGATTGAAGTAAAGGTGCGCGACCACTACAAATTAGACGGAGCGGAAGATACCGAAGAGGATGCTGACAAGAACGAAAAAGCAAAGGCACCTGTAAAGGGCAAGGAACCAAAAGCAGAAGCTGCGGAAGCAGAGAGTGCAGAATAATCCATGCCTTATATATGTGAAATAAAACCTTTGGAGAAGGGAAAGTCTGCACTCATCCTCGATAACGGGGAAGAACTCATACTTTACCGGAGCGAGCTGCGTGCACTTTCCCTCTCTGGGCAAATGGAACTTCCAGAGGAACTTTATCGTAAGATTATGGACGAAATCATAGGGTTGCGGGCAAAGAAGCGTGCCATGCACCTTTTGGAGCGCATGGACCGGACAGAAAAGCAGCTTTATGACAAATTGTTGCAGAGCGGTTATCCTCAGGAGTGTATTGACAATGCCATTTTGTATGTGAAAAAATATCACTACATTGATGACAGGCGTTATGCGTCTAATTATATCCGCTGTTATCAGGACAGAAAGAGCAGACTTCGGATGCAGCAGGATTTGCTGCGCAAGGGAGTCAGCAGGGCATTGATAGAGGAAGTACTCGAGGAAGAATTTCAGGCAGACGAGCGGATACAGATTCGCAGTCTGCTCGAAAAACGTGGATTTGATGCCACAGAATGTGACGAGAAGGAACGGCAGCGCTGCTATCAGTTTCTGATGCGGCGGGGCTTTAAGAGCAGCGATATCCTAAAAGTGATGCGGGATCCGGACAATTTCTAACCGCGGGTATTTGTACAATATGTAGTATTCCACTGGGAAATAAATTCAAGATTATGCATAATGTACAATGAATATACTTGACATCCCTATCAAAATAGAATAAAATTTATATGTTGTAAATTATGACAGAAAACAAGATTTTATTTATGTTATATGTTATATGTACAATGAAAATTTAATAAAGGAGGTGCTCCTGTGGACATTGGGATTGTTGTTGCTGTTGTTGTGACTCTTATCATTACCGCAATCGTCACTTACCTGATTACGACTGCATATCACAAGAAGGTTACCGAAGCCAAGATTGGAAATGCAGAAGAAAAGGCGAGAGAGATTATCGATGAGGCAGTGAAAGCAGCAGAGACAAAGAAACGTGAAGCGACACTTGAAGCGAAAGAAGAATCCATCCGGGTGAAGAATGACCTGGACAAGGAGGTAAAGGAACGCAGAGCGGAAATCCAGAGAAGTGAACGAAGAGTTGTTCAGAAGGAAGAAAATCTGGATCGCAAGCTGGAAGCTATCGAGAAACGTGAAGCGGGATTTGCTGCCAAAGAAGAAGAAATCAATAAGCAGAAAGCACAAGTTGCCAAACTCAATGAAGAACGTATACAGGAACTGGAAAGAATCTCCAATTTAACCTCCGAACAGGCAAAGGAATACCTCTTAAAAACTGTTGAAGAAGATGTAAAACTTGATACTGCGAAATTAATCAAAGAAATGGAACACAAAGCAAAGGAAGAGGCAGATAAGAAGGCGAAGGAATATGTGGTAACCGCAATTCAGAAATGTGCGGCTGACCATGTTGCTGAGACGACGATTTCAGTTGTGCAGCTTCCGAATGACGAAATGAAGGGAAGAATCATTGGTCGTGAGGGACGAAACATTCGTACTTTAGAGACAATGACAGGTGTGGATTTAATTATTGATGATACACCGGAAGCTGTTATTTTGTCGGGCTTTGATCCAATCCGACGCGAAGTTGCAAGAATTGCGTTGGAGAAATTAATTGTGGATGGACGTATTCATCCGGCAAGAATCGAAGAAATGGTTGAGAAGGCGCAGAAAGAAGTCGAGAACATGATTCGGGAAGAAGGAGAAGCTGCAACCTTAGAGGTTGGAGTTCATGGAATTCATCCGGAATTAGTGCGCTTGCTTGGACGTATGAAGTTCAGGACAAGTTATGGACAGAATGCACTCAAACATTCTATCGAGGTTGCTCAGCTTTCCGGATTGCTGGCAGCGGAAATCGGTGTAGATGTCAGAACTGCAAAGCGTGCAGGTCTGTTGCATGATATCGGTAAGTCCGTGGATCATGATATGGAAGGCTCCCATATCCAGCTTGGTGTAGACTTATGTAGAAAATACAAAGAGTCGCCAATCATTATTAATGCAGTGGAAGCCCATCATGGTGATGTAGAACCGGAATCATTGATTGCATGTATCGTACAGGCTGCTGATACAATCAGTGCGGCAAGACCTGGTGCCAGACGTGAAACTCTGGAAACATATTCAAACAGATTAAAACAGTTAGAGGACATCGCAAACGGATTTAAGGGTGTCGATAAGTCTTTTGCTATTCAGGCAGGTAGAGAGATTCGTATTATGGTTGTTCCGGAACAGGTCAGCGATGCAGATATGGTATTACTTGCTCGTGACATCTCAAAACAGATTGAGGCCGAACTGGAATATCCAGGACAGATTAAGGTAAACGTTATTCGTGAGTCCAGAGTGACAGAGTATGCGAAATAATAGAATGCGCGTTCTGCCAACATTTTATTATCATGGATAACAAGAAGCCCCAGAACGCTAGGTTCTGGGGCTTCTTGTGTATAGGAGGAGACAATGGATCAGAAGGTAAAACGGATTAACAGACAGTTATTGAGACAGGGAGCGATTCTTGATATTTATACCGACACGATGGAGCTTCCAAATGGAAAGACAGAGGAATGGGATTTTATTTCACACCGCAAGGGAGCAGCGGCAGTAGTACCGGTGCGGGAAGATGGAAAAATCTTGATGGTGCGCCAGTACCGCAATGCGATTGAACGGATGACACTCGAAATTCCGGCAGGTTCAAGGGACAGCGTCACAGAAGAGACAAGAGTGTGTGCGGCAAGGGAGTTAGAGGAAGAGACCGGATATTGCAGTGACAATCTCACGTTTTTACTGTCGTTAAAAACAACAGTGGCATTTTGTGATGAATTTATTGATGTGTATCTCGCAAGAGATTTAAAACCAGGCAAACAGCACTTAGACGAAGGAGAATTTATCGACGTGGAAGCACACGATGTGGATGAGCTCTGCGAGATGATTTACGCAGGAAAATTGCAGGATGCAAAGACGGTGTCTGCGATTCTTGCATATAAAAACCTCCTGAATGAAGAAAAGAACCGGTAAATTTAAAAAAATTTTGCGAAAATGTGACAAGATATGGTGCAGAAAAAAGGCGGGGATTCGATATCTTGTATTCCGCGTAAAAACAAGGATTTTCGTGAAAAAATACGCATTGCATTTCCGGTCTGTTCTGATTATAATATGGGATGTATCTTGTCGGAAGATGCAGATATTACAGATTTTTTGAGACAGGCAGGTTAGAGTATGACAAAGGATGATATTTGTGATTTTATTCAATATCTTCATCAGGAAAAACAGACATCCCAGAACACAGAGGTTTCTTATGAACGGGATTTGCGGAAGTTAAGCCTGTTTTTGGAAAAGCAGGGAATTTTTTATCCGGATACCGTTACTGCAGACAGTCTCGAATTATATGTAGCGTATTTAGAAAAAGAAGGCAGAAAACCGGCAACGATTTCCAGAAGTATTGCTTCCATGAAGGCTTTTTTCCAGTATCTGTGCAAAACGGGACGGATGACAGAGGACCCTTCCGAAGGATTAAAGCCGCCAAAGATTGAAAAAAAGGTTCCGGTGAGCTTGAGCCAGGAAGAAATCAGAACGCTGTTAAACCAGCCGGCGGGCAATTCACCTAAGGAACTTAGGGATAAGGCGATGTTAGAATTGATGTATTCGACAGGGCTTCGCGTTTCGGAACTGATTGCGTTAAAGGTTTCAGATGTCAATCTTGCAATGGAGTATGTCATCTGCACAGATGGACAGGAGCAGCGCATGGTGCCGTTTGGTTCCGTTGCAAAAGAGGCGCTTGTAGTTTATATGGAGCGTGGGCGTAGCGGGATGGTTGCGGATATGCAGTGTGACTGCCTGTTTCCAAATTGTTCCGGTGGTGCTATGAGCCGTCAGGGATTCTGGAAGCTGCTTAAGACATACGGCAGAAAAGCTGGAATCGGGGTAGAGATTACACCACATCTGCTGGGACATTTATAGAAATTTATGAGTATATAAAAGGCATTTGGTAATATTGCACAAAAATTTTCAGGCACTGTTGCGTAAGCGGCGGTGCCTGTGCTAATCTAAAGAAAAGCATATTTCATACGTGCATCTGTCAGAACAAATGCACCGACAAACAGGATAAGGCAGCCAAGTCGATGCCATCCTTCTATATTCAAATCAGAAATTCAGAAATCTATGCTTTTATCCACACATTACAAAAGCAGGAGGACTGAATGGAACCTCCTGAAAGAGGGGGAAATTGAATATGGGTACATTGCAGGAAAAGCTAACGGCAAATCGCAAGTATAAGGATACGGTGTTTCGGATGCTGTTTTCGGAGAAGAAACATTTGTTATCGCTTTACAATGCGGTCGCGGGAAAGCACTATGAGGATGCAGAGGCATTACAGATTGTAACATTAAAAAATGCAATCTATATGGGAATGAAAAATGACCTGGCGTTTCTGTTGGAGACGAACATTTATCTCTACGAGCATCAGTCAACCGTCAATCCGAATATGCCATTGCGGAACCTGCTTTATATCGCAATCGAATACCAGAAGTATGTCAGTGACAAATCGCTGTATTCGTCAAGCCTTCTAAAGATTCCGGCTCCGAAGTTTGTGGTGTTTTATAACGGAACAGATACTTTAGAGGATACCGTGGAACTGAAATTGTCTTCCGCTTATGAACACCTGGATGGAGAACCGGATTTGGAACTGAAAGTCATCCTGTTAAATATCAATGAGGGGCACAATAAAGAGCTGATGGAGCATTGTCAGATTTTAAAAGAGTATGCTATTTATGTGGCGAGAGTCCGTAAGTATGCGGCAGAGATGAAATTAGAGGATGCAGTAAATAAGGCAATCGAAGAATGTATTAATGAGGGAGTCTTAGCTGATTTCCTCCAGAAAAATCGCTCGGAGGTTAAGATGTGGAGTATATTAGAGTATGACCAGGAAGTAGAAGAAAAGAAGCTTAGGAAGGCAGAGTATGAAGCTGGATTAGAGACGGGGCGGAGCGAAGGAATCGAATTAATTCTTCAAAGTATCCAGAAATCCGGGTATCCACTGGAACAGATAGCCGAGATGACCGGCAGACCGGTGGAAGAGGTAAAACGGATACTTGGAAACAGATAAAAGAACAGGCATAACAACATCAGAAAAAAGGTTGTTATGCCTGTAGATACTTTATTTATCCGGATTATTTTACTGCATATCTGCAATGGTGTAAATTAAATCTTTGGAGTCTTCCCAGCCAAGACATGGGTCTGTGATAGACTTTCCGTAAATATGGTCGCCGATTTTCTGGCTTCCTTCTTCGATATAGCTTTCAATCATAACACCCTTGACCATCTTGTGAATGTCAGAGGATACCTGACGGTTGTGCAGTACTTCCTTCACGATACGAATCTGTTCTTTGAATTTCTTGCCGGAGTTGGAGTGATTCACATCGATGACGGCGGCAGGATTTACAAGGTCCATCTTGTCATACATTTCACACAAGCGGATTAAATCCTCATAGTGGTAGTTCTGTACGGTATTGCCGTGCTTGCTGACAGCACCGCGCAGTACAACATGGGAGAGCGGATTTCCACTGGTCTCAACCTCATATCCGCGGTAAACAAAATGATGTGGATGCTGTGCGGCGTAAACGGAATTGAGCATTACAGAAAAGTCACCGCTGGTTGGGTTTTTCATACCAGATGCCACATCAAAGCCGCTGACAGTCAGGCGGTGCTGCTGGTCCTCAACGGAACGTGCACCAATGGCAACGTAGGAGAGAAGGTCTTCTACATAGCCCCAGTTTTCCGGGTAGAGCATTTCGTCTGCACAGGTGAGCCCACTTTCTTCAATGGCGCGGATGTGCATTTTTCGCATTGCAATTAATCCCTCTACCATATCCGGTGCTTTCTCCGGGTCCGGCTGGGAAGCGATTCCTTTATAACCTTCTCCGGTTGTACGCGGTTTATTGGTGTAAATGCGCGGGATAATGATAAGTTTTTCGGCAACGTCTTCCTGAATTTTGGTGAGACGGCTCACATAATCGCAGACAGAATCTTCATTGTCTGCGGAACATGGACCGATGACAACGAGAAAACGGTCATCTTTACCGGTGATGACATCTGAAATCATCGCATCACGCTGTTTCTTTAAAGCTTTCAACTCGTCAGAGAGTGGATATTTTTCCTTGATTTCCGCCGGAGAAGGAAGCTGGTTTAAAAATGTAAAACTCATAACAAACCTCTCTATCTATCTGTAGTAGTGGAATACCGTTTGAGATATTTCTGGAATTATCTTAAATGAAATCAATTGGGATGTCAAACAATAGTTTGCATAAACGTGAGGGTTGCAATATAATAAAGTTAAAATTGTACGGGAAGCGAGGGGCTTTGATGGAGAAACTTGTCATAAAGGGAAAAACATTAGGAGAGGGAAAACCGCTTGTCTGCGTGCCGGTCATGGAGAGCAGTATTGAGGCGGTTGTAGAGGAAATAAAATATCTTGCTGAAAGCGGGGCGGACATGATTGAATGGCGTGTGGATGCGTTTGAGCATTTTCGTGACTGCAATGCGGTAAGAGCCGTTTTTGAGCAGACGGCGCCAGTTTTGACGGATAAAATTTTCTTATATACTTTTCGCAGCAGACAGCAGGGCGGATTAGCGGAGATTACGCCGGAGACGTTGAGTGATTTGCACGAACTGGCAGCGGAGTCAGACTGTGTTGACCTTGTGGATATGGAATTTTTTGCGGAGAAAAATCCGCTTCGGACACTGCACAGGCTGCATTCGATGGGGATGAAGGTTGTGGCGTCACATCATGATTTTCAAGAGACGCCGACACCGGAGGTGATGCGGATGCTCTTAGACCGGATGTGTGCAGGCGGTGCAGATATTGTGAAGCTGGCAGTGATGCCGAAGAACCCGCAGGATGTCTTAAATCTTCTGGCAGTAACGGAGGCATTTAAAGAGGAAAACCCGGATACACCGGTGATTACGATGTCGATGGGAAAAATCGGCTGTATCAGCCGCCTCTGCGGGGAAAATTTCGGTTCCTGTGTCACATTTGGCGCACACAAAACAGCAAGCGCGCCGGGGCAGTTTGAGATGAACAAATTGCAGGATATCTTGACGACAATTCATGAAAGTAATCAGGAAATCTAAAAACATTTTAAAAAATAAAAACAGAATATGAAAAAAACATAAATTACCGGGAGATTGCTTGACGCTGCAATCTCCCGGTGTTATTATGGGGAAACCGAAAAAAGATAACAATGTTAAATATTAACGAGGTGAAACAATTTGAACGAGCTGTATAAACAGGTGTTTCGCGCGATGGAACAGTTTCATAAGCTGCGAATCGGCGATATGATTGAGGACATCAGCAAAGGGGAATGTGTGACATTAATGGTACTTGCCAAGTCAGACAGGAAAGAGGAAGGAAAACTCAATGTGTCGGAGCTGGCAGACCTTACAAAGTCAAAGCCCTCTGCAATTTCAAGAATTTTAAAGGGACTGGAAGAAAAAGGCTATATAGCGCGCATGATAAATGCGAAGGACCGTAGAAATACGTATGTCGCTTTGACAGAGCAGGGAAAAGAAAAGACACGCGAGATAGAGGATACGTTTCATTCGTTTGGCGAGGCGGTTGTCAGCCGTCTAAAGGCAGAGGATGTACAAAGGATGATAGAGGTTCTTGATGAAACCTATCAGATAGCAGTGGAAGAAATTAAACTGCGAAAAGTAGAAAAAGAAGCAGGAGGAAAAAAGAATGAGCAGAATATTTAAGAATATGGTGCCGTACTGGAAAACCATTCTTGTCATTATTCTGTTGCTGTTGGTGCAGGCGTGGTGTGACTTGTCACTGCCGGCATACACGTCCGATATCATTGACGTCGGAATCCAGAACAACGGTATAGAACATGTTTTACCGGAGGCGCTGACAGGGCAGGATTATGCCATGGCACAGATTTTTATGACAGAGGAAGAAAAAGAACTGTGGAGCAGTCTTTACGAACAAAACGGTGATATTTATGAGCGCGCCGAGACAGATGAAAAACAGCTTGAGGAACTCGACGAACAGCTTCTTCTGCCGCTTTTGATGGTGTATCAGATGACAACGGCATCCGATGCGGAAGGCATGGCGCAGACCGGGGATATGACGGCATCACCGGAGGCGATGCAGATGGCAGGGCTTGACGAAGAGACGATTTTGCAGGTGCGGGAAAAGGCACAGGAGACGATTGATACGATGGGAAGCTCCCTTGTGAAATCCATGGGAGTTGCATATGCAAAAAGCTGTGATGCGGCGGCAGGTGTCGATGCAGATGCGATTCAGACGCATTATTTATGGACAGCGGGCTTAAAGATGGTTGGTCTTGCACTTTTAATGGGTGTTGTGACGGTGTTGGTCGGCTTCTTTGCAGCAAGAGTCGGTGCCGGAATCGGTATGAATTTAAGAGACGGTGTGTTTAAAAAAGTTGTGGGATTTTCCAACGCAGAGATGGACCGTTTTTCAACGGCATCGTTAATTACGCGAAGCACCAACGATATCCAGCAGATTCAGATGGTTTCCATTATGCTGATCCGTATGATTGCCTATGCACCGATTCTTGGAATTGGTGGAATTATAAAAGTAGTACAGACCGGCGCGGGCATGGGCTGGATTATCGTGCTGGCACTGCTTGTGATTTTAGGATATGTTGGAGCTTTAATGGCAGTTACAATGCCAAAATTCAAGCTGATGCAGCAGCTTGTTGACCGCATCAATCTGGTTTCAAGAGAAATATTGACCGGACTTTCTGTCATCCGTGCTTTCGGAAGAGAGAAAAAGGAAGAGGAGCGTTTCGATGGTGCAAACCGTGACCTCACAAAGACCATGTTATTTACCAACCGTGTCATGACTTTTATGATGCCGGGAATGATGATGATTATGAATGTACTTACCGTTGGCATCGTATGGGTAGGGGCACATAAGATTGATGCCGGAACCATGCAGGTAGGCGCAATGACCGCATTTATTACTTATGCGATGATGATTGTCATGTCATTTCTGATGCTTACGGCAATGTCCATCATGCTTCCGCGAGCAGCCGTAGCAGCAGACCGTATTGACGAAGTGCTTCGCACGGATTCTTCCATTGTAGACTGTGAGAATCCGCAGAAATTGGAAAGTCATAACGGAGTGGTACGGTTTGAACACGTGAACTTCCGTTATCCGGGAGCCGAGGAAGATGTCCTTTCCGATATTGATTTTGTGGCAGAACCCGGAAAGACAACGGCTGTCATCGGAAGCACCGGATGCGGAAAATCCACGCTTGTCAATCTGATTCCACGTCTTTACGATGTCACGGGCGGAAGAATTACATTAGATGGAGTCGATATCCGTAACATTACGATGGAAGATTTGCGCGAGGAAATCGGTATGGTACCGCAGAAGGGAGTCTTGTTTTCCGGTACGATTGCATCAAATCTCCGGTTTGGCAACCGCACGGCAAGCGATGAGGAGGTGAGAGAGGCGGCGCAGATTGCCCAGGCAGAGGAATTTATCGAAGAAAAGGAAGAAAAATACGAAAGTTCCATTGCACAGGGGGGAACAAACGTTTCCGGTGGGCAGAAGCAGCGTCTTGCGATTGCACGTGCGATTGTGAAACACCCGAAAATCTATGTGTTTGATGACAGTTTTTCCGCACTGGATTTAAAGACGGATGCCGCACTCAGAAGGGCTCTTGCAGAGAAGGTAAAAGATGCGACGGTTTTAATTGTTGCCCAGCGAATCAGTACGATACTTCATGCAGAACAGATTCTTGTGTTAAACGATGGAAAAATCGTGGGAAAAGGAACACACGAGGAGCTGCTTGCAACCTGCGAAACGTATCAGGAGATTGCAAAGTCACAGTTATCTGCAAAAGAACTTGGGCTAAAGGAAGAGGAGGTGTCTGACCATGAGTAACGAGACAGGAAAAATGCAGGGGCGCAGAAGAAGTCCGATGGGCGGACCGGGAAGAATGGCACCGGGGGAAAAGGCAAAGGATTTTAAATGCTCCATTGGAAAACTCATGAAATACATCGGAAAATATAAAATCGCAATTTTTGCCGTGATGCTGTTTGCAGTCTGCTCAACCATTTTTAATGTAGTGGGACCTAAGATTTTAGGAAAGGCAACCACAGAACTCTCTGAAGGTCTGATGGCAAAAATTCAGGGAACAGGTGGAATCGATTTCGGAAAAATCGGTCAGATTCTTTTGTTTGTACTGGCGTTATATCTTGGCAGTGCCGTGTTTAACTTTGTGCAGGGCTGGATTATGACAGGGGTTACGCAGAAGCTCTGTTACCAGCTCAGAAAAGAAATTTCCGAAAAAATCAACCGGATGCCGATGAAATATTTCGAGAGCCGGACATATGGTGAAGTGCTATCGAGAATTACAAACGATGTAGATACACTTGGACAGGGCTTAAACCAGAGTATCACAACGATTATCACCTCTGTCACGACGATGGTCGGTGTGCTGATAATGATGCTCAGCATATCGCCGCTTCTGACCCTGATTGCGCTTGTGATACTTCCGATTTCCATGGGATTGATTTCACTTGTCGTAAAAAAATCCCAGAAATACTTTAAGTGTCAGCAGGAATACCTTGGACACATCAATGGCCAGGTTGAAGAAGTCTACGGCGGGCATATGGTCATCAAGGCATTTAACCGGGAAAAAGATACCCTTGAAGAGTTTGAGAAAAACAACCGGATTCTTTATGATTCCGCATGGAAATCCCAGTTCTTATCCGGTATGATGCAGCCGATTATGATGTTTGTCGGAAACCTTGGTTATGCAGGCGTTGCGCTTGGCGGTGGGCTGCTTGCCATCCGTGGGACGATTACCATCGGAGATATTCAGGCATTTATTCAGTATGTGAAAAATTTCACACAACCAATCCAGCAGATTGCACAGGTCATCAATCAGGTGCAGTCCATGGCAGCCGCATCCGAGCGTGTATTTGAGTTTTTAGATGAAGAGGAAGAAGAACAGACCGTGGCAAATCCGCAGGATATCGGACAGATTTCCGGTGCGGTAACGTTTGAACACGTTCATTTTGGTTATGTGCCGGAGCAGGTGATTATTCATGACTTCAGTGCGAAGGTTTCTCCGGGACAAAAGATTGCAATCGTAGGTCCGACCGGAGCGGGAAAGACCACGATGGTAAAACTTCTGATGCGTTTTTATGACGTAAATGACGGGGCAATCTGTCTTGATGGTCACAATATCAAAGAGTTCAACAGAAGGGATTTGCGTGACGCTTTCGGAATGGTACTGCAGGATACCTGGCTGTTTAAGGGAACGATTATGGAAAATATCCGTTACGGCAGACTCGACGCCACGGATGAGGAAGTCATTGCGGCGGCGAAAGCGGCACATGCGCATCATTTTATCCAGACGCTGCCGGGCGGCTATCAGATGGAATTAAACGAGGATGCAAGCAATGTCTCCCAGGGACAGAAGCAGCTTCTTACGATTGCACGGGCAATTCTTGCGGATAACAAGATTATGATTCTCGATGAAGCAACCTCGTCGGTTGATACCCGCACGGAGGTGGCAATCCAGAAGGCGATGGATAACCTGATGAAGGGAAGAACCAGCTTTGTGATTGCACACAGACTTTCTACCATCCGCAATGCAGATTTGATTCTGGTGATGAAGGATGGTGATATCGTGGAGCAGGGAACCCATGATGAACTGTTAACACGGGACGGATTCTATGCAAAACTTTATAATTCCCAGTTTGAGGATGTTGTAGCGTAAAAAGAAAAGTGGTAAGATATCGGAAAGATGTCTTACCACTTTTTGCTCTATGATAGAGCAGGATGGAGTAACCTATGAAGATAAAGATTTTTGCAATGACACACAAAAAATTTGAAGAGCCAAAGGATCCATTATACCAGCCGTTACACGTTGGAAGAGCGTGCAGTACGGATTTGGGATATCCGGGGGATGACACGGGAGACAATATTTCTGCCCTAAACTGTTACTACAGTGAGCTGACCGGATTTTACTGGATTTGGAAAAATTATCACGAGGCGGATTATGTGGGAACCTGCCATTACAGACGTTATTTGTTAAACGAAAGGGAACAGATTTTTACAGAGGCAGAGTATCGTGGGCTTCTTGAAAACTATGACCTGATTACGACAAAGAGAGTGTGTCTTAACAACTCTTATCACGAGGGATTTTCTGCAAACCACAATAGAAAAGCACTCGATGTGACGGGCGAAGTTATAAAAGAGCTGTATCCGGAATATTATGAAACATTTATCTCACTCGTTTATTCGAATGAAACCTATTTTGGAAATATGCTTGTGACATCCAAAGAGCGGTTTGATGCGTACTGCAAATGGTTGTTTACCATCTTTTTTGAGGTGGCGCGCCGCATTGAACTTGAGACCGGAGAAGATGCCTATCATAAGCGTGTGTTCGGGTTTATCTCAGAGTTTTTACTGCTGGTGTGGGTGAGAGTCAACCGGTTAAAGGTTTATGAGTGCAAGGTCGGGATGCTTGGAGAGAAGGCGGAAACAAGGGAAATGAAAGAACAGCTTGCCACTTTCTTTGAGGAAAAAGACTTCCTTGGTGCGGAAAAATATTTTTTACAGAAGCATAAGGAACGCCCGGATGTGCTGATGGAAGCGTCGGACGTGACCGGGGAGCTTCGGCTTTGTATGCAGCTGATTGCCACTGCAAAGCAGGAGCAGAAGCATTATGGAACAAATGTGTTAGAGGGCGGGAGAAGTTTTGCAGAGCTGATGAAGCTGTTTGCCGGGCTTAATCATGTCGTGTGCAATTACCAGAATGGCAGAAATACAAGAGAAGATGTCTTATTTCTACAGAAAAATAATGTTTCGAAAATTGCGGTGCAGATTGCAGTCATGATTCTTAAGGAGAATAAGGAACGCATCCGTCAATTGCAGGAGCAGATATTAAAGGATAGGAAAAAAGTGCCGGAAACGCTGGAACAATAGTACTAAAGATACCCGGAAAATATGTATATTTTTTTAATTTTTACAGAATCGCTTGAAAAATAAATTTTTTTCTGTTACTATATACGAGTTGCATCACAAAGATGTTTTTGAAACTGTTTACTAGGTCGGAATTTTTGTTGATAAATGGTATTTTTGCCAATTTGCACTACACAATTTTTATAATTGTCATGCAACCGTAGTCTAATGGATAGAACACCGGACTCCGACTCCGGCAATGCGGGTTCGATTCCCGCCGGGTGCATACCTTTCCTGATAGGTGTGGAATTTATTCCACACCTATCTTGAAAAAAGCGGTTGGCGGAAAGGTATGGTGAAGATTAAGATGGATTTTTCCAAGTTAAAAGATAAATTAGCGAAAGCTGGATTACAGAATACATTCGATTTTTTGCGTAAAAATATCCGCTATTTTGCAGCGGGAGCGTTATTTGTGGTACTGGTTGCAGTGCTTGTAAGTTGCATGGAACCGAAGAAAGAGGGCGGGGAGAGTGTACCCGATACCGAAATTACTACAGAAGCCATAGTAGAAACAGAGACCGAAGAGGGCTATCAGGTTGATGCCGTGGAAGCGGTAAATGAGCTGGTTACAAAGTATTATACGGCTTATGCAGCCGGGGATATTGACACGGTTTCTGCCATTGCAACGCCGATGTCACAGAACGAGAAAAGCTATATTTCCATGATGAGCCAGTATGTTGAAGCGTATCAGAACATAAAATGCTATACAATGTCAGGACTTGAAAAAGATTCTTATCTGACCTGGGTATACATGGAAGTGAAGTTTGACGGGGTTGATACGGCAGCACCGGGTATGGAGCTGTTTTATGTGCGGACGGCAGAAGACGGAAGTCTTTATATTGATAACCTTTATTCCAATTATAACAAATCAACCAAAGAGGGCGGAATAGACGCAGAAGTACAGGCAAGAATAGATGAATGTAATGCATCAGAAGAGATTGCGGCACTTCAGCAGGAAGTACAGGCGAAGTATGAGGCCGCAGTTGCAGCAGACGAAGCATTGGCAGGAATGGTAAATGAAACAATTCCGGGTGCTGTCACAGAGTGGATGACGGCAGCAGTGCAGGAGCCTACGGAAGAGGCGACCGAGGAGGTAACGGAAGAGCCGACGGAGGAACCAACAGAAGAACCGGCAGAGGACACCGAGACTGCGGATGACAATAAGGATGATAACAGCGGTGATGATAAGAAGGACGATGACAAGAAGGATGACAATAAGGATTCCGAGGAAAAACCTTCGACCGAAACACTGTATGCGACTGCAAGGATTAATGTAAGAGCGGCGGCAGACACCTCTGCGGAAAAGCTTGGAAGCATTGAGATGGGTGAAGCGGTTGTGCGCACCGGAACAGACGGAGACTGGAGTATCATTGAATATAATGGTTCTACCGGTTATGTCAAGTCAGAGTATCTGACTGCGAATGCCGGCGATATAACAGGTGATGAAAACGCAGGCGGACTTGCCGAAGGAACCAAAATTACCCTCCAGAATACGGTAAATGTCCGTGCGTCAATGGGTGAGGATGCAGAGAAAATCGGAACTGCCTATGCAGGTGAAAAGGTTACCGTAATCATGAGTTATGCAGAAGGATGGACGAAGGTAACATGGAACGATAAGACAGGTTATATTAAAACATCACTGTTACAGTAGAGAAAAATGTCATTGTCACGATACGGAGACTTTTTGAAAAAGTCTCCGTTTTTCCAATATACGAGGCATTTTATGAGGAAAGGAAACAAAGGCGGATGGAAGACACCGGAGTTAGGATTAATAAATATCTGAGTGAGGCAGGCGTCTGCTCAAGGCGTGAGGCAGACCGCCAGATTGCGGCGGGAAATGTCACAATTGATGGAATCACAGCAGAGACGGGTGCGCGGGTAAAAGCGGGGCAGACGGTATGCGTCTGCGGCAAACCCGTTGCAAAAGAAGAAGAGATGATTCTTCTGGCATTCCATAAGCCGGTTGGAATTGTGTGCACGGCGGAAAAGAGAGAAAAAAATAACGTTGTGGACTACATCAACTATCCGAAACGGATTTATCCGGTGGGAAGACTGGACAAAGATTCCGAAGGGCTGCTTTTGCTGACAAATAACGGGGATATTGTGAACAAAATTATGCGTGCGGGAAACCTGCATGAAAAAGAATATCTTGTCACGGTGAACCGCCCGGTTACAGAAGCGTTTTTGCGCGGGCTTTCGGGCGGGGTTCCACTCGTGGAACTCGGGACAACCACAAGAAGATGCTTTGTGGAACAGACCGGAAAACGGCAGTTCCGGATTATTTTAACACAGGGACTCAATCGTCAGATTCGCCGGATGTGTGAATATTTTGGTTACCGGGTAGAAAAACTGGTACGGACAAGAATCATGAATATTGAACTGGGAGATTTAAAGAGCGGTACTTACCGGATGGTGACGAAAGAGGAATACCGTGAGCTTGCAAAACTTTTAATAAATTCGTCCAATGAGACCGTAATCCCATCCCCGAAAAGAATGGAGGAACAGAAATGACACCGGAAGAACGCATTGCGCAGTTGAGAGAGAAAATAGCATATCACAGTGACCGTTATTATAATCAGGATAATCCGGAAATCTCAGACTATGAGTTTGATATGATGATGAAGGAGTTAAAGACCTTAGAAAAAGAAAATCCATCTCTTGTCACAGCGGATTCGCCGACCCAGAAAGTAGGAGGAAACGCAAAGCGGACAGCAGGAGTTCTGGTGCGCCACAATGTACCGATGTTAAGCCTTCAGGATGTTTTCTCCAAAGAAGAAGTGGTGGAGTTTGTGACACAGATGAAAGAACAGCTCACAGACCCGGAATTTGTAGTAGAATATAAAATTGATGGACTTTCCATGGCGCTTCGCTATGAGAACGGAGAGTTAGTGCTTGCGGAGACAAGAGGCGACGGCATTAACTTCGGCGAAGATGTGACAGCCAATGCAAAGGTGATTTCCGATGTCAAAAAGAAGTTAAAAGACAAGCCGGAATATTTGGAAATCCGCGGCGAAGTCTACATGAAAAATGAAGCGTTTGACAAGGTCAATGAAACACAGGAACTTTTGGGAAAGAAAACATTTGCAAATCCAAGAAACTGTGCGGCGGGAACCCTGCGCCAGTTGGATTCTGCGGTGACAAAAGAGCGCAATCTTTCCATGTTTATTTTTAATGTCCAGCAGGTGCGTGGAATGGAATTTGCCACGCATACCGAAGGATATGAATTTTTAAAGAAGCAGGGAATCCCTGTCATTGAAGATTATAAGGTTTGCAGGACGGCAGAGGAAGTGTGGGATGCCATCTGTGCCATCGGGGAGAACCGCGGAAATTTGGCGTATGACATTGACGGTGCCGTTGTAAAGCTCAACCGTTATTCAGACCGTGAGATTCTTGGCGCAACTTCTAAGGTGCCGCGGTGGGCAATCGCCTATAAGTACCCGCCGGAGGAGAAAGAGTCAAAACTGCTTGATATCGAACTGTCGGTTGGAAGAACCGGGCGCATAACGCCGACTGCCATTTTTGAACCGGTGCGGCTATGCGGAACGACCGTGTCGAGAGCGACATTGCACAATCAGGATTTTATTGACGAGCTGGATATCGGAATCGGTGATACAATTGTAGTGTATAAATCCGGTGAAATTATTCCAAAAATCAAAGAGGTAAAGAAGGAAAAACGTCCATCTGACTGGAAACGTTTCCTGATTCCGGGGGTATGTCCGGTTTGTGGAGCACCGACGGAACGGGAGCGTGATACAGCGGATATCAGGTGTACTTCTCCGAACTGTCCGGCACAGTTAGAGCGTCACATCATTAATTTTGTGGGGCGTGATGCCATGGATATCAAGGGATTTGGAACGGTATCCATCGAAGAGCTTGTCAGAAGAGGATATCTGTCGGATGTAGCAGATATCTACCGGCTGTATGAGCACAGAGAGGAACTGATTGAGCAGGGAATTATCGGAAAAGAAAAAAATACAGATAAACTGTTAGCTGCCATTGAAACCTCCAAAAACAATGATGCAGCAAGGCTTTTAACCGGACTTGGAATTCCAAATGTCGGCAAGGCGGCTGCAAAAGCGATTATGAAGGAATTTCAGACGATGGAAAACCTTGCGGATGCAGACATGGAAGCACTGACCGCAGTGGGTGATATCGGAGAAATCAGTGCCGGATGTATTTACCGCTTTTTCAGAGAGGAGAAGAACTCCGAAATTTTAAGACGGCTTAAGGAAGCCGGAGTCCGTATGACAACGGAACAGGATGAGACGGTAGCATCTGTCCTGACCGGAAAGACGGTTGTGATTACCGGAACACTTCCGACACTCGGAAGAAAAGAAGCGGCGGAGCTTGTGGAACATTACGGAGGAAAAGTGTCCGGCTCGGTTTCCAAGAAAACCGATTACGTGCTTGCGGGGGAAGCAGCGGGCGGTAAACTGACAAAAGCGAAAGAACTTGGAATTACGGTGATTTCAGAGGAAGAATTACGGGAGATGCTGGGAGGAAACGGGGATGCCAATTAAAACACAAAGTGATTTGCCTGCAAAGGAGATTCTGGAAAAAGAAAATATATTTGTCATGGATGAAAAGCGTGCGGCACATCAGGATATCCGGCCCATTCAGATTGGAATTTTAAATCTGATGCCGTTAAAAGAAGAGACGGAGCTGCAATTGCTGCGCTCGTTGTCCAACACACCGTTACAGGTGGATGTGACTTTTATTGCGGTATCGACGCATGAATCCAAAAACACGTCCATGAGCCATTTAAACAAGTTTTATGAGCCGTTTTATGCGGTAAAGAACCGTTTTTTTGACGGACTTATCATCACGGGAGCACCGCTTGAGCAGATGGAATACGAGGATGTTGATTTCTGGCCGGAAATGTGCGAGGTTTTCGAGTGGACGAAAACACATGTGACGTCCACCCTGCATCTGTGCTGGGGAGCGCAGGCGGGGATGTATTATCATTATGGACTCCCAAAGAGGATGCTTTCTGAAAAAATGTTCGGGGTGTTCAAACACCATGTCATGAACCGCAAGGTTCCGTTGGTGCGTGGCTTTGATGATTTCTTTATGGCGCCACATTCGAGACATACTGAAGTTTCATCGGAAGATATTCACGGTGTGGAGGCACTCACGGTTCTGGCAGAATCAGAGGAAGCCGGTGTATTCCTGGCGATTGCCGATGCCGGACGCAAGATTTTTGTGATGGGGCATCCGGAGTATGACAGATACACACTCGATAAGGAATACAAGCGGGATAAGGGAAAAGGGCTTCCAATTTCGGTGCCGGTTAATTATTATCCGGAGGATGATGATACGAAAAAACCGAGTTTGCAGTGGCGTTCCCATGGAAATATCCTCTACAGCAACTGGTTGAACTACTATGTTTATCAGCAGACGCCGTATGAGTTTATTAATACAGCAGAGATTATTGGCAAGTGATGCCTGAAAATACCAAGATATAAGGAGAAAAAACAATGTCAGATTCATTAAAGTTAAATTACAAATTATTTCTTGAGGCGGAGGATGTTTCACAGTCAAGAATCTTATCCTGTACCGCTTACTTAAATGAGGTACTGCAAAATCACCGCAATCCGTATATCAGACGCGCGGTGATTGACAATGAAAATGATATGGAGGAATTTATTTTACGGCTTTATGTGGATGAGCAGGTGCAGGAAGAGTGCTGTGCGAGCAGAGAAGATGCAGAGGGATTTATTGATGAGATGGCAGCGCTTTTAAATGATTTAGCGCATGCACATTCTTTCTTAGAGCTTGAGGGAAGCTTTTCCATTTCCTATGAGGGAGAGGAACTGAGCTTTTCATTTTCCTCGGAAGCCGGTTCTCCGGTATGTGATTTCAAAGAAATCGTATAATTTCATACTTTTTTAGTTTTCAAAAAGAGAATAGTCTGTTATAATAAATGTATAATATCACTTAGGAGGCACTAAGCAATGGGTGAAGATAGAAAAACATTTAAAATAAAGGATGGTAATTTAGGAGAAGTGAAGATTGCAGATGAAGTAGTTGCCATCATTGCCGGACTTGCCGCAACAGAGGTTGAAGGTGTAGGTTCCATGGCTGGCAACATCACAAACGAACTTGTAAGCAAACTTGGTATGAAGAACCTTTCCAAAGGAATCCGTGTAGAGGTTTCAGAAGGTGTTGTCAATGTGGAAGTGGCATTAAATATTTCCTATGGTTATGCCATTCCGGAAGTATCTGCGAAGGTGCAGGAACGCGTGAAGAATGCAATTGAGAATATGACAGGGCTTGAGGTAGCCGGCGTGAATGTTCGCATTGCAAGCGTAGACATGGGCAGTACGAAATAGCGTTTTCGGAACCAATAGAGAACCAAAAAGGGTGTCCATGTGGCATCCTTTTTTATTCTATAGGGAATTACAAAGTAATTCCCTATAGAATAAAAGCTCCGCGTGGATGCGCAGCTCGCGGAGGTGAATTTATAGCCTCGCTATATAGTAAGAGAATGGAGATTGTTATGACCAGAAGAGAACAAAGAGAACAGGTATTTCTGATGCTATTCCGCGTGGAATTTCATAATCCGGCGGATTTGCCGGAGCAGGTGGCATTATTTGAAGAATTGGATAAACCGGTGTGCAGTGAAAAAGAAAATGCCTACATTACAGATAAATATCATTCAATAGTAGAGCATCTTGCAGAAATTGATGCTGCGGTCAATGAGGTGGCAGAAGGCTGGAAGACGGCGCGAATGGGAAAAGTAGATTTGACCCTGATTCGTCTGGCTGTTTATGAGATGAAGTATGAGGAAGATGTGCCGGTAAAGGTTGCCATCAATGAGGCGGTCGAGCTGGCAAAGAAGTATGGAAGCGATGATTCCCCAGCGTTTGTGAATGGAGTGTTGGCAAAATTAGCATGATGAAAAATGTGTATTCGGTAGGACAGGTCAATACATACATCCGCAATATGTTTGCACAGGATTTCATGATGCAGCGAATCAGCATCAAGGGAGAGGTTTCAAACTGCAAGTATCACACATCCGGGCATATTTATTTTACCCTAAAGGATGAGGTGGGAACCATCAATGCCATTATGTTTGCGGGAAACCGTAAGGGACTTTCCTTCCCAATGAAGGAAGGGGACAAGGTGATAGCGACCGGCTCTGTGGAGGTATATGAGAGAGACGGAAAATATCAGCTCTATGCCAGGGAAATCGAACTGGATGGAGCTGGTAATTTATATCTGAAGTTTGAAGCCCTAAAGCATGAACTCGAAGAGATGGGAATGTTTGCGGCAGAATATAAAAAGCCGATTCCAAAATATGCAACGCGTATCGGAGTTGTGACAGCACCCACTGGAGCGGCAGTGCGGGATATCCAGAACATTGCCGGAAGACGCAATCCGTTTGTGCAGCTGATTCTTTACCCGGCACTTGTGCAGGGGGATGGTGCAGTCGAGAGCATTGTAAATGGTATTCATGCGCTTGATATGCTTGGACTTGATGTGCTGATTGTAGGGCGTGGCGGCGGCTCAATTGAAGATTTGTGGGCGTTTAATGAGGAGGCAGTTGCGCGTGCAATTTTCGAGTGTGAGACACCTGTGATTTCTGCGGTTGGGCATGAAACCGATACGACAATTGCAGATTATGTGGCGGATTTGAGAGCACCGACACCTTCTGCGGCGGCGGAGCTTGCCGTGTTTGACTATTATGCCATGAAAGAACAGATGGCATTTTATGAAAAGAGAATGAGACAGAACCTTTTTTCAAAGGTGGAGCATGAAAGACTGCGGTTAAAAAATTATCAGACCAGGCTTGGATATCTCAATCCGGAGAGCCGTCTGCGGGAAAAACGAAGCTACGCAGTGGAGTTGGAGGAACGGCTTAGAGACCGGATGGAGAAAGTCTTGTTATTAAAAAAACACAGACTTGAGCTTTTAGCGGGACAGGTGGAGAGCTTTTCTCCGGTAAAAAAATTATGTCAGGGATACGCTTATGTAACCGGGCCGGATGGAAAGGCATTGCGCAGTGCGGATAAGGTACGCGTGAATGAGGAACTTGACATCCAATTATATCATGGAAGCCTGAAGGCACAGGTGACGGAGGTACACAGTGAAGTTAGAGGAGACATTCTTACAGATTGAAGACATTATAAGACAGATGGAGAACCCGGAGGTTTCACTGGATGAATCTTTTGCACTGTATCAGAGCGGTGTAGGAAAACTCAAAGAGTGCAATGGAATGCTAGATGAAGTAGAGAAGAAAATGCAGATTTTAAATGCGGACGGAACCCTGGGAGAGATGGAGTAAGATATGGATATCAAAAAAGAGATTGCAGAACATACAAGTGCAGTGGAACAGGTGATAGAGGCATATCTTCCTGAAAATAACGGATTGCAGAAAACCGTGCTGGAAGCCATGAATTACAGCGTGTTAGCGGGCGGAAAACGCTTACGGCCCATGCTGATGCAGGAAACCTACCGGATGTTTGGCGGGAAATCAAATGTGATTGAACCGTTTATGGCGGCAATCGAATTCATCCATACCTATTCTCTGGTGCATGATGATTTGCCTGCGATGGACAATGACGAGTACCGCAGAGGTAAAAAGACCACACATGCGGTGTACGGCGAAGCAATGGGAATTCTTGCGGGGGATGCGTTGCTTAATTATGCGTTTGAGACGGCAACAAGGGCATTTGAACTTGAACCGCAGAATGTCAATATTGGAAAAGCGCTTCGCGTGCTTGCCACAAAAGCCGGAATTTACGGCATGGTCGGCGGACAGGTAGTAGATGTGGAGTCCGAGAAGAATGTAGAGCCGATGACGAGAGAAAAACTTGATTTTATTTACCGGATGAAGACAAGTGCCCTGATTGAAGCATCCATGCTTGTGGGCGCAATCCTTGCCGGGGCAACCAAAAGTGAGCAGAAAACGGTGGAAGAGGTCGCAGGCGGTATCGGACTGGCATTTCAGATACAGGATGATATTTTGGATGTCACAAGTACACTGGAAGTACTTGGAAAGCCGATTGGAAGCGATGAGCGAAACCAGAAGATTACGTATGTGACGTATGAGGGATTAGAGCAGGCAAGGGCGGACGTGAAGCGGATTTCGGAGGATGCAGTGGCAAAATTGGATACACTTGTAGTGAAAAATGAGTTTTTGCGGGAACTGCTATTATCTCTGATTGCAAGAGAAAAATAAGAAACAGAGAGGCTTTTGCAATGGTATTGGAAAAGATTAAGAAGGCAAATGACATCAAGAATCTATCAGAGGAAGAACTGCCGATTCTTGCCGGAGAAATCCGGGAATTTTTAATTGAAAAAATTTCTGCTACGGGAGGACACTTGGCGTCGAATCTTGGTGTTGTGGAACTTACCATGGCGCTGCATCTGTTTTTGGATTTTCCGGAGGATAAGCTGATCTGGGATGTGGGACATCAGGCATATACACATAAGCTTCTGACCGGACGTAAGGATGGATTTGATGAATTGCGCAAGTTTGGTGGTATGAGTGGATTCCCAAAGCGTAAGGAGAGCGATTGTGACTGCTTTGATACGGGACACAGCTCCACCTCTATTTCTGCGGGGCTTGGTTATGCGTTTGGAAGAGAGATTACCGGAGAAAACTATAAGGTGGTTTCTGTTATCGGAGACGGGGCACTCACCGGTGGAATGGCATTTGAGGCACTCAATAATGCATCGTCACTGAAATCAAATTTTATCATTGTTTTAAATGATAACAATATGTCAATTTCGGAGAATGTAGGCGGAATTTCAAGCTACCTGGGTGGTTTTCGGACGGCGGATGCTTATATTGATTTAAAACTTGGCGTGATGAATTCCCTCACCAAAATTCCGGTATACGGAGAAAAGGTGGTCGAGAAGATACGGAGAACTAAAAGTGGAATCAAGCAGCTTTTTATTCCAGGAATGTTTTTCGAGGAGATGGGAATTTTGTATTTAGGACCAGTCGATGGCAGCGATATCAAGGGCATTACGAGACTGTTGAAGGAAGCGTCAAAAGTAAACGGACCGGTGTTAGTCCACGTCATGACACATAAGGGAGCCGGGTATCTACCGGCAGAACGTCATCCGGCGAGATTTCATGGAACGGCACCATTTGACATTGAAACGGGACTGCCGCTTGCGCCGCAGGCAAAAGCAAATTACACCGATATTTTCTCGACGGTTATGAGGAAGCTTGGAGACCGGGATGAGAAAGTGGTGGCAATTACGGCGGCAATGGCGGATGGAACGGGATTAAAGCGTTTCCGTAATATGTTCCCGGAACGATTTTTTGATGTGGGAATTGCAGAAGGACATGCAGTCACTTTTGCGGCGGGACTTGCGGCGGCAGGACTAAAGCCGGTATTTGCAGTCTATTCATCTTTTTTGCAGCGTGCATATGACCAGATTCTTCACGATGTCTGCATCCAGAACCTTCCGGTTGTCTTTGCAATTGACCGGGCAGGACTTGTGGGAAGTGATGGGGAAACCCATCAGGGAATTTTTGATATTTCCTATCTGTCAACGATTCCGGGAATGACGGTTTTAGCTCCCAAGAACAAGTGGGAATTATCGGATATGTTAAAATATGCAGTTGATTTTTCGGGTCCGATTGCGATAAGATACCCAAGAGGAGAGGCTTATGACGGTCTGCGGGAATACCGTGCGCCGATTGCCTATGGAAGAAGCGAGTGGATTCACCGGGAAAGCGGGATTGCATTAGTGGCATTTGGTTCCATGGTAAAGACGGCTGAGCAGGTGTGGGAGAACCTGAAGCAGAGAGGCTATGCGTGCAGTCTGATAAATGCACGGTTTGCAAAGCCTTACGATGCGGAAATGCTGTCGGAACTTCCTAAAAAACATACACTTGTAGTGACAATGGAAGAAAATGTGGCAAGTGGAGGATTCGGAGAACACGTAGCAGCATTTTATCAGGAGCAAAAGACAGAGACATCACTGTTGTCCATTGCAATACCGGATGAGTATGTGGAGCATGGAAATGCGGATGTGCTGCGGCACGAGGTTGGAATAGATGCAGAATCGGTCATCGGCCGGATTATGGAACAGTTGAGAAAATAAGGAGAGAGCATTGAAGGAACGATTGGATGTACTACTGGTAAACAGGGGGCTTGCACCGTCAAGAGAAAAGGCAAAAGCCATGATTATGGAAGGCTGTGTCTTTGTGGAAAATGAGAGAGAAGATAAGGCAGGCGCTTCTTTTGACACCGAAGCAAAGATTGAGGTGCGCGGGAATACGTTAAAATACGTAAGCCGTGGCGGGTTGAAATTAGAAAAGGCGATGACGCATTTTGGGATTTCTCTTGATGGAAAAATCTGTATGGATATCGGTGCTTCCACCGGTGGGTTTACGGACTGTATGTTGCAAAACGGTGCCTGCAAGGTTTATGCCGTGGATGTGGGATATGGACAGTTTGCCTGGAAATTGCGGCAGGATGAGCGCGTTGTCTGTATGGAAAAAACAAATATCCGGTATGTGACACCGCAGGATATTGCAGACCAGTTGGATTTTGCTTCCGTAGATGTGTCATTCATCTCACTTACAAAAGTCATAGAACCGGCGAGAGAACTGTTAAAAGATGGCGGTGAGATGGTCTGTCTGATAAAACCGCAGTTTGAAGCCGGACGGGAAAAGGTCGGCAAAAAGGGTGTGGTGCGTGAGAAATCCGTGCATGAAGAAGTTATTCACAAAGTAATTGACTTTGCAAAGGAACATGGATTTGTGGTACTGCATCTGGAATATTCTCCAATCAAGGGACCGGAGGGAAATATTGAATATCTGGTTCATCTGAAAAAAAGCACAGATGACCTGGGAGAGGAGACGGTCGACATCCATGGCGTGGTAGAGGCAGCGCATGGAGAACTCGATAAATAACATGAAACATTTTTTGATGATTGTCAATTCCTTTAAGGATGAAGGACTGCGGCTTACAAAAGAGATAATGGCATATATCGAAACAAAGGGCGGAAGCTGTACCTGTTTTACAAGCAATGGCGAGGAGCGGAAGAATGCAGCCCCAAATCCCGAGAATATTCCGCCGGAGACGGAGTGCGTCATTGTGCTTGGTGGAGACGGAACGTTAATCCGGGCAGCAGCAAAACTGGTGCATAAGAATCTGCCGCTTATCGGGGTAAATCTTGGAACGCTCGGATATCTCTGTGAGTTGGAGGAACAGAATGTTTTTCTGGCAATCGATCAGTTAATGGCTGGAAACTATATGGTGGAAGAACGGATGATGCTTGAGGGGCAGGGCGTCACAGGAGAGGCATATGAAGAAAGCACACTGGCGTTAAATGACGTGGTCATTCACCGGACAGGTGCACTGTCTGTGGTTAATCTTATCGTTTATGTCAATGGCGCCTATCTGAATACATTCCACGCAGATGGAATTATTGTGTCGACACCTACCGGTTCCACAGGTTATAATATGTCTGCCGGAGGGCCGATTGTGGACCCGAAGGCACAGATGATTTTAATTACACCTATCAATGCCCATAACTTAAATTCCAAAAGCATTGTAATTGGTGCGGAAGATGAGGTCATGATTGAAATCGGAAAGCGCCGTTACCAGAAGGATGAGACGGTGGAGGTCAGCTTTGACGGAGATAATGCGATACAGCTTCGGGTGGGCGACCGTTTCCTGATTCACAGAGCAGATGATACGGCTAAAATCTGTAAAATCAGCAGGGAGAGTTTTCTTGAAATTCTCCGCAAAAAGATGCAGGCTTATACATAGACACAACAGGGAAAGGATGAAGGAAAAGGATGAAGACGAAGAGACAGGCAAAAATTCTTGAACTGATACGGCGCAATGATATCGAGACGCAGGAGGATTTGTCTGACCGCCTGGAACAGGAGGGCTTTCAGGTGACACAGGCAACCGTTTCGAGGGATATCCGCGAACTGAAACTGACGAAGGTTGCGCTTAGCAACGGCAGACAGAAATACACGGCAATCATGGAGCAGGATGAAAATCTTTCCGAAAAATATACGCGTGTGTTTAAGGATGGTTTTGTTTCCATGGATATGGCGCAGAATATCCTCGTCATCAAGACAGTTTCCGGAATGGCGATGGCGGTGGCAGCCGCACTTGACGCCATGCATCTGCATGAAATTGTGGGATGTATTGCCGGTGATGATACGATTATGTGTGCAATCCGCAGCGTGGAGGATACCGTAGAAATTATGGGACGTCTGCGCCAGCTTGTAGGAGAATAGAACGGTACTTATGGGAGAGTAGAGGGAGATTCTATGTTACAAAATCTGCGTGTAAAAAACCTTGCACTGATCGATGAGGCGGAGGTGGATTTTCAGAGGGGGCTTAATATCTTAACGGGTGAGACCGGAGCCGGAAAATCTATTATTATCGGTTCCATTAATCTGGCACTTGGGGGAAAAGTACAAAAGGAAATGCTGCGGGAGGGCGCTGACTATGCGTTAGTCGAGCTGATTTTTGACGTGACGGAAAAACGTCAGGAAGAAAAACTCCGGCAGCTAGAGGTGTTTCCGGAGGACGGACTTGTCATTTTAAGCCGGAAAATTGTCGGTGGCAGAGGCGTAGCCAGAGTCAATGGGGAGAGCGTTCCGGCATCAAAGCTGAAGGAAATTGCCGATATTCTGATTGACATTCATGGCCAGCAGGAGCATCAGTCGCTTCTGTCCAAAAAGAAGCACCTTGAAATTCTTGATGAGTATGCAAGGGAGGAACTTGAGCCGTTAAAGAACAGGCTTGCGGAAAAATACCATACATACCGGAAACTTTGTGAAGAATTAAACGAGGCAGATGTGGGCGAAGCGGAACGTGCAAGAGAACTTTCTCTGTTGGAGTACGAGGTAAACGAGATTTCGGAAGCGGAGTTAAAAATCGGCGAAGACGAAGAAATCGAGGCAGATTTTAAGAAGTATTCCAATGGAAGAAAGATATTAGAGGCAGTCGGAACTGCTCATGAGAGTCTTTCCGGAGGCACAGAGAGTGCTTCGGAGCTGACAGGGCGTGCATTAAAGGAACTTTCTACGGTAGCTTCCTACGATGAAGCGCTTGCCACAATGGAAAATGAGCTGCTAGAGATTGATAACCTGCTCAATGATTTAAACCGTGAAATGGCCGATTATCTCGAAGAGACCGATTTTGATGAGGAAACCTTTTATCAGATGGAAAAGCGGTTAGATGAAATTAACCATCTGAAATCAAAATACGGGGACACGATTCCGGATATTTTGCAGGCATTAGAAGAAAAACAGGCACGGATGGAGAAACTTTCCGATTATGACGGGTATCTGGAACGGCTGCGTGCACAGGTAAAAGCGTCTGAACAGGAATTAGAAGAAATCAGCCAGAAAGTTTCAAAAATCCGCCAGAAGTATGCGAAGAAGCTAACCGCATCAATCAAAGAAGCCTTGCAGGATTTAAATTTTTTGGATGTGCAGTTTACGATGCAGTTTGAGCGCACCGCAGATTACACGGCAAATGGAATTGACGATGCCGAATTTCTGATATCGACAAACCCCGGAGAGCCGGTAAAACCGTTAGGAAAGGTAGCGTCCGGCGGAGAACTTTCCAGAATTATGCTGGCAGTGAAAACAGTGCTTGCCGACCATGATGCGGTGGACACGCTGATTTTTGATGAAATCGATACCGGAATCAGCGGAAGGACGGCACAGATGGTTTCCGAAAAAATGAATGTGCTTGCGAAGAAGCATCAGATTATTTCCATCACACATCTTCCACAGATTGCGGCGATGGCGGATGCACATTATCTGATTCAGAAATCTGTCCAAAACCAGAGCACAGTGTCCACAATCCGAAGGCTTGACGAGAAGGAGAGCGTAGAGGAGTTAGCACGTATGCTCGGCGGAGTTGAGATTACAGAGACCGTCCGGGAAAATGCAAGAGAGATGAAGGTGCTTGCGGCAGAAAAAAAAGAACCATAAAATTCCATACCGGAATCCGTTACAAAAAGAGTGAAAAAGAGAATCCGTCACATAATAAAAAAGAATCCTTATAAAAAGGGTTCTTTTTTTACGCGAACAGCGAGGAAATTCCTGTTAAGAAGGGCACAGAAAATGAGAATAAAATGGGTGACATGGATTAGAAAATTAGCGGCGGTTGGCTATCTGGCAGTCATCGCCTTTGCGGGAAAAACTTTTTACGAGGCAATTCCGGATGAAATGTATGTGGCAGTCGGACAGAAGGTGTCCTATGACTTTCAGGTGCCGGTCAGTGTTGTGTTAAAGGATACGAGCGCGGAAGCCTTTGAAAATCAGGCACCGCGGACGGGCGCACTGGGAAATACGTATGCTTCCTACACGGTAACCTGCAAGTTGTTTGGAATCTTTCCGGTAAAAGATATCGAGGTCATGCTTGTGGATTCGGAGAGCGTGTATGCAAGCGGAAAAACCATCGGTATTTATGCGAGCTCGGATGGCATTTTAGTCATCGGAACGGGGACAGTGGAAGATGAATCCGGGAAAGAACAGTGTCCGGCAGAGAATCTGGTAAAAGGTGGAGACTATATTATCAGTATCAATGGGACTGAGGTATCGGAAAAAGAAGAATTGACAGCAAAGGTGAATGACGGAACAGGCGAAAAGAAGGTTCTTGGTATCCGGCGGGACGGTGCTTATCTGGAGGTCGCACTGACACCTGTCAAAAGCAGTGACGGAAGCTATAAGCTTGGAATCTGGGTGCGGGACGATATCGCAGGAGTCGGAACCCTGACGTATTTTACCGGAGACGGAAATTTTGGGGCATTAGGGCACGCAGTGAGCGATGGCGATACGGGAACAATGTTTGAGATTTCAACGGGCGCCATTTATGTGGCGGATATCATTGGAATCCGCAAAGGGGAGAACGGAAATCCGGGGGAAATATCGGGAATCATCAATTACGGGACAGAAAACAGGCTTGGAACCTTGACGGATAATACCGCGCTTGGAATCCATGGGATGCTCGATGGAAATCTGGAAAAGTTAGGAAACAGTACCTGCCTTGAGGTGGCATACAAGCAGGAAATCACGCAGGGCACTGCCTATATCCTCTCATCGGTTTCCGGCGAGAGCAGACTGTATGAAATTACAATCGAAGGCGTGGATTACAGCGGCAGGGAGGAAAATAAGGGCATTTTATTTGAGGTGACAGACCAGGAACTGATTGCCCTGACCGGAGGAATTGTTCAGGGAATGAGTGGAAGTCCCATCATCCAGAATGGGAAAATTGTCGGTGCCGTGACGCATGTATTTATTTCCGATGCGACGAAAGGGTATGGGATTTTTATTGAAAAGATGCTGTAGCTCCCGGCGTGTACGAAGAAATATTCTTTACAGAATGCGGCAAGTTGTGATACTATTATCAAAAATGTCGGAAGTGTGGGTGAGAGGATGCCGGAAATAGTAGACGAGAACAAACTTGCAAATGATTATATGACAGAAGGTCGTCAGGCGTTTTTTGAAAAAAAGTTTGAAGAAGCAGGAATTTTAATTCAGAATGCCATTCACCTCTTTAAAAAACTAAAGAATCCGGAGCGCTATGCAATTGCAATCAACACCATGGGCGTCATTTACGGTGCAATGGGAAATGAGTCAATGGCGGTTGATTACTATCTGCAAGGATTAGAGTGCGCAAATGTAAATCATTTTGAACATCTGTTCGTGGTATTTTACAACAATATTGGGACAAGATATCAGGAACTCGGAGAACATAAAACAGCTATTACTTATTTCTTAAAGGCAGAGAAGGCATTGCTGTATGCGGTGAAAGAGGGACATTTTCACAGCTGGAAACTGGTGACACTGTTAAACCTTATGGCTTCTTACCTTGCGCTTGGCAATTACAAAGAATCCGAAGTTTATATGAATGAATCTGAGGCTCTGGTAGAGCTTGAGGAGGAGCGTGTGCACGATTTTGCGGTTTTAAGCGCAAAGTGCAGATTATACTGGCTCACAGACCGGAAAGATTATGTGTATGAACATCTGAAGGAACTTGCGGATGGTGCAAAAGAAGATAAAAACAGCACCGATTATCTACAGGACATGTTAGATGTATGTGAACTGTTCCGGTGGATGAAGGAATATGCCGTCTGGGAGCAGACGATACATATATTTGAAGAATATGTATCAGAGCAGAATTCTGTCTATTTAAAACTACGCCTGACAGAGATGTGGATTGATTATTATCATGAGAACAGAGAAGAAGAGAATTTTGTAAAAGCCTGTGTGGAGCACGCAAGAGTTTACAAGGAATATAAAAAGCAGGAACGGGAAGAACGGGTTGCTGCGATTGATATTAAAATCAAGCTGCAGGAAAAAGAAATGGAACGCCGTGATGCGGAACGCAAGTCGAATATGGATGAGCTGACAAGACTTGGAAACCGTTATCTTTTAAAGAGGGACATCTATGATGCAGTGGAAAAGGCAGCAGGACAAGGGGCACAGCTTGCAATCGGAATCCTTGATATTGACTGCTTCAAACAGCACAATGATACATATGGACATCTGCATGGGGACGAGTGCTTGAAAATGGTGGCAGAGATTCTGGATACTATTATGAAGGACCGCGGAAAGGCATACCGCTTCGGCGGAGATGAGTTTGTACTTTTATTTAACTGCGGAAATGAAAAAGAAGTGGAGCAGACCGCAGAGCATATTAAAGAGAGATTAGCAGGTATGGCAATCGAGAACAAAAATTCTACGGTGGAGCCGGTGATTACGCTTTCACAGGGATATTCCTGCTTTATGCCATACAAAGAAGAAAAATACAGTGCCGTATTAGAGCGGGCGGATCAGGTGCTGTATCAGGTGAAAAAGAACGGAAAGAACGGATACCAGGTGAAACGGGAAGGAGAGTTTTAAGTTTAGCGACTTGATTCGACAACAATAGCACATTAGACCAATTATTATCATAAGGTAGAGGAATTTGTTGAATAAGTTAGAAAGAGTGAAAGACCGACGGAGGACTTAGGTATGGAAAAACTCAATGTTGCCATTGCAGATGATAATGAGCGAATGTTACGGTTATTGGGAGATATCATCTCCAGTGATGAGGAGCTAAACGTCGTAGGAACCGCAAAGGACGGAGAGGAAGCATACAATATTATCAAGAGCAAGGAGCCGGATGTGGTACTGCTTGATATTGTGATGCCGAAACTTGATGGCCTTGGAGTGTTAGACCGGGTGAATCATGATAAAAGTATCAAAAAACACCCGACCTTTATTATGATTAGTGCGATTGGACAGGAAAAAATTACAGAAGATGCATTTCAGCTTGGTGCTGACTATTATATTATGAAACCGTTCGACAATGATATGGTGTTAAACCGCATTAAACGCACCCGTGAAAATGCAGGCGGTCAGGGTACAGAGGTGCGTAAGATTAATGCGTATGAAAAGGCGGAGGATATTGGGGAACGCAACTTAGAGGCGGATGTGACGGAGATTATCCATGAAATCGGAGTTCCTGCACATATCAAAGGATATCAGTACTTAAGGGATGCAATTGTCATGGCAGTGAATGACATGGATATGCTTAATTCGATTACCAAAATTCTGTATCCGACGATTGCAAAGAAATACCAGACGACTTCAAGTCGTGTAGAACGTGCCATTCGCCATGCAATTGAGGTGGCATGGAGCCGCGGTAAAATGGATACCATCGATGAAATGTTCGGTTATACCATTCACAATGGGAAAGGAAAACCAACCAATTCGGAATTTATTGCATTGATTACAGACCGTATCCGGCTGGATTATAAAATGCATTAATACTTTTCAGATGAAGTGAAAAGCGTTATAATGCTCTTAGGAGAGTGAAACCTGGAGGGCATAGAACATGAAGAAAATTTTATTTGCTGCCTCAGAAGCAGTTCCTTTTATGAAAACAGGCGGGCTTGCAGATGTTGTCGGGTCGCTGCCGAAATACTTTGACAGAAAGCGGTTTGATGTCCGGATTATTCTGCCAAAGTATGCGTGCATGGAGGAACGGTTTAAGGGGCAGCTTCGTTTTTGTTGTCATTTTTACGTGAACTTAAGCTGGCGCAGACAGTACGTCGGCATTTTTGAGACAAAGCAGGACGGCATCACATACTATTTTATTGACAATGAATTTTATTTTGCGGGGGAGAAGCCTTATAATAATATTTATGAGGATGTAGAGAAATTTGCATATTTTTCCAAGGCGGTCTTAGAAGCCCTTCCATTTTTGGATTTCTGCCCGGATGTGATTCACTGTCATGACTGGCAGACCGGTCTGATCCCGGTATTTTTACATACGCTTTATGGGGATGAACACTATTATGATGGCATAAAGACAGTCTTTTCCATTCACAACCTCAAGTTCCAGGGACGGTGGAAACTGTCGGCAGTCATGGATATCACGGGACTTCCGGAGCAGATATTTGTGCCGGATAAACTTGAGTCCTATGGAGAGGCGAACTATTTAAAGGGTGGCTGCGTCTATGCAGACGCAATTACCTCGGTGAGCCCTACCTATGTGCATGAAATCACAACACCTGAGGGAGGGGAAGGATTAGATGGACTGTTTCATGCCCGCAAGGAGAGGTTATTTGGAATTTTAAACGGAATCGATTATGATGTTTATGACCCTGGAAATGATGTACTGATTGCCCATCATTTTAATACGCTCAATATGGCAGAAGGAAAGCTTGCCAATAAGGAACAACTCCAGAAGGATTACGGTCTGCCGGTTGAACGGGATACGATGTTAATCGGAATGGTATCAAGGCTCACTGACCAGAAAGGGCTAGATCTCATTGCCTATATCATGGATGAAATGATGGCAAAGGAGAGGATGCAGTTTATTGTGGTGGGAACCGGGGAAGAAAAATATGAGAATATGCTCCGGTATTTTGAACAGAAGTATCCGGGGAAAGTGAAGGCGGATATCGGGTATTCCGAAGAACGTGCGCATCGGGTTTATGCGGGCTGTGATGCGTTTTTGATGCCGTCATTGTTTGAACCGTGCGGATTGAGCCAGATGATTGCGATGCGTTACGGAACACTCCCTATCGTAAGAGAGACGGGCGGACTTAAAGATACCATACAGCCATATAATGAATATGAACAGCTTGGAACGGGATTTTCCTTTGCAAATTATAATGCGCATGAAATGTACCATACCATTCAATACGCAATGCAGGTCTATTACGAGCATCGCAAGGAGTGGAACAATATGGCGGTGCGTGCCATGGAGCAGGATTTTTCGTGGAATTCCTCTGCAAGGGAATATGAAAAATTATATGAGACATTGTAAAAATAACAGATGCCACAAAGCAGTTGTTTAAGAGCACAGAGCAGCCGCGGGCAGCATAAAAAGCAGCCGCGGGCAGCACAAAAAGCAGCCGGTACGGCTGCTTTTTGTGTGCCTGTGACAGACGGGCGCCTTACATGGTAATCTGCCCGGTTTCTCTGGAAAAATAATAGACGTGGTCGGATAAAACTTCTTCGCTTGAGAGTTCTGTTTCATTGACCTCCTGCACCATCCGGGTAAGTTCCTCGCAGGAGGAAGCGATACGCGCCGGAAGTAGTAACACCTCGTGGACGCTGCTTGGAAGAATATAAAGGTCACTGCCGATACGATGGGCAAAGTCTTTTAAAAGATTCTGATAGAGAATGCAGGCGGAGCCATTTAGTTTGCTTTTGTTTGTCAAAACATACATGGGACATAATTCGTGCAGAGAGAGTGGATCATCTGCTGCGGAATTGCCTTCTGTCCAGAGTTCTTTTAAGACATCGGTCATGTTGCGCATATCATAGTGCAGCAGCTTTGGCGTATTTACTGCGGCGAGAGCATACAAATCATCTGCCGTGATATCCCAGAGCGCAAGATGATGGGTGTAGATTAAGATAGTAGCATTGCCGGTTCCCGAGACATCCAAAAGACAGCAGAAGACCACAGCAAGGTCCAGAAAACGGTAATGCGGAACTTTTGAGAGCAGCTCGCGGTTTTTCTCATAATTAATCAGTTTGAAGACAATGCGGGATTTGACTTTGCTGTAATCGGTAAAAAATGAGATGTCGATGTCGTGCGGGATGGAATGTGCACGGTAGGCACACAAAATCTCTTCGCAGATACACGAAAGAGAGACACCATTTTGGAACCGGTTAAAATAGTAATCTAAATAGATGGTGGGTGAGAGATTGGACTGGTGGGATACAATCATAAGCCCGTCCAGATGTGTATTGTTATTTTTGATGATATCCTGAACGGTTACGTCTGCCTGTCCGTCCAGACGTTTTTTCATCATTACACAGATTGTTTCTTTAAATTCCTGATATGTCATTTGACCTCCTGTCATAGCGGATTGTCCGCAAAAAGAAGGCGTGGCATTAAAAAATCTGTCAAACGGGGAATTCTGTAGGAATACTACAGAATAAGAAGAAGCAGATGCTTCCGGTAAGGAAAGTGCTTCGTATGGCTACAATAACACAAACATCGTAGAATGGCAAGCTTTTTTTTAGAAAAGATATGTGAAAAAAATATAAAAAAAGACTTGCATTTTTCCCAGTATCCGCTATAATAACCTAGTGTGATGTTTGACATCACCACAGATTATTAAAAGCATAGTTCGGTTATGCCGATATGGCTCAGTTGGTAGAGCACTTCACTCGTAATGAAGGGGTCGCGGGTTCGAGTCCCGCTATCGGCTTAAACAATCAGAAGGATGTATGACAGACTTTTGGTTGTGCTAAATAAAGACTCTCAGGCAATGGTGCTTCTGGGAGATTTTATTTTTATAGCACTTGTAAACGGCAGTTTTGCCGGGTACACAGTATGCATAAACAGGAGGAAAAATATTATGAAGAAGAAAGTACTTAGTCTGCTTATGGTAGCAGCAATGACAGCAGGTATGCTGGCTGGATGCGGCAGCAATGCCGGTAACAGCGCAAACAACGGTGCTGACGCAGCAGATTCTGATGCAGCAAACGCAGATGCAACAGAGAAATCTGACGCCGCAGACAACGCAGGTGATGCAGATACAAACACAAACACAGATGCATCCAACATTAAAATTGGTATGGTAACCGATATCGGTGGTGTAAACGATGGTTCTTTTAACCAGTCATCCTGGGAAGGACTTCAGAGAGCACAGAGCGAGCTTGGCGTTTCTGTAGATTACCTTCAGTCAAAAGCAGATTCTGACTATATTCCGAATATTGAGACATTCGTAGACGAGGACTATGACCTTATTATCTGCGTAGGATATCAGCTTGCAGATGCTTTAAGAACAGAGGCAGAAGCAAATCCAGATCAGAAATTCGCAATTATTGATGATGCTACAAACGCAGACCTTGACAATGTAACCTGTCTGATGTTCGAGCAGGCTCAGGCTTCTTATCTGGTAGGATATGTTGCAGGTCTTATGACAGAAAGCAATACAATCGGTATCGTAATCGGTATGTCTACTGATACTATGAACCAGTTTGGTTATGGTTACCTTGCAGGTGCAATCGATGCAAACCCGGATGTAACCGTTCTTCAGACAAATGCAAACAGCTTTGGCGATACAGCAGGCGGTAAGACAGCAGCAACTGCTATGATTACAAAGGGTGCTGATGTTATCTTCCATGCAGCCGGTGCAACAGGTCTTGGTGTTATCGAGGGATGTAAAGAAGCTGACATCTGGGCAATCGGTGTTGACTCTGACCAGAGCTCTCTGGCTCCGGACAACATCATTACCTCTGCTATGAAACGTGTAGACAATGCTTGCTACGACATTTCCAAAGAAGTATTAGAGGGAACTCTTACAAATGGTGTTAAGACTTATGACTTAACATCCGGCGGTGTTGATATTGCTCCTACAACAACCAATCTTCCGGAAGATGTTATCTCAGCAGTTGAAGATGTAAAAGCAAAAATCATTTCCGGTGAAATTACTGTTCCTTCTACTAAGGACGATTTTGAAGCAAAATACGGTGATGTATACGAGTTAGACTAATCTGTTAAGACAGAAAGAATAGAATTGGAAAACGGGGACAGGTCTTATGACAGGTTCCCGTTTTTTTGCAAATAAATCATTTTTATGTGATTTCTATGTTTATCTGTTGGAAAATCTGTGATAAAATTTTTTTAAGAGCTAAGGATAGAAAAGAAGGGAGATGGGATAGATGAGAGATATTACAATGGAACGGGTAAACCAGACCAGAAATGAAATCCTTGAAACGATAAAAAGTCCGGTTTTAACACATGAGCAGAAAGTTGCAACGATGGCTGGAAAAGCAGATTCCCTGTTAGAAGTGTTGAATTTGCCGGAGGGACTCTCAGAACTGTTAAATCAGCCGATTGAGACACAGTGCATCTGTGACCTTTACGAGGGACATGCTCCGGTGCGTCCGCGTTATATCATTCCGGATTACGAGAAATTTATGAGAGAGGGAAGCAAGTTTTTACAGCTTGACCCGCCGAAAGATTTGTATGAGGCAATCAATGCGCTGCTTATTTTCTATAAGCATGTGCCGAGCGTTACAAATTTCCCGGTATATGTGGGGGCACTTGATACGCTTCTCGATCCGTTTGTGCAGGATATGGACGAGGAGACAGCAAAGAAATTAATCAAACTGTTTTTAATTCATATCGACCGCACGGTGCTCGATTCTTTCGCGCATGCAAACCTTGGACCGAAGGCGACAAAGGCAGGACGTCTGATTCTTGAGGTGGAGGCGGAAATCGAGTGCGCCGTTCCGAATGTCAGCATGAAATATGATCCGAAGCTGACATCCGATGAGTTTGCAGTGGAATGTGTAAAATCAGCACTTGCAACGGCAAAGCCGAGCTTTGCAAATCATCGGATGTTTGTAAATGAGCTGGGAGAAGATTATGTAATCGCAAGCTGTTACAACGGACTGAAACTGGCGGGTGGTTCATATACGCTGTGCCGTCTGATTCTTGGAAATATTGCCAAGAGAGCAAAAAACATTGCAGATTTTAAGGAAAACCAGCTGCCGTATGTCTGCGATATCATGGCACGCTACATGGATGAGCGAATCCGTTTTGAAGTGGAGGAGAGTGGATTCTTTGAGAATAACTTTCTTGCAAAAGAGGGATTTATCAAACGTGAAAACTTTACCGCAATGTTTGGACTTGTCGGCATGGCAGAATGTGTCAATCTTCTGATGGAAAAAGAAGGAAAACATTTCCGCTATGGAAAAGATAAAGAAGCAGATGACCTTGGCGTTGAAATCATGGAACAGATTAAGGCATTTAACGAGGCACATCACAACTCGTACTGCGAAGTGACCGGTGGACATTTCCTGCTTCATGCACAGGTTGGAATTGCACAGGATGTCGGTGTTACACCGGGCTGCCGTATCCCAATCGGTGAGGAGCCGGATGAACTGTTAGACCAGTTAAAGCACTGTGCAAGATTCCACGGATATTTCCCATCCGGAATCGGTGATATTTTCCCGATTGATACAACGGTACACAAGAATCCGGAATACATCGTGGATATCATCAAGGGTGCATTTGCAGATGGCTGCCGTTATCTGTCCTTCTATGCGGCAGACAGCGATGTTGTGCGGATTACCGGTTATCTTGTAAAACGTTCCGAGATTGAAAAGCTTGAGGCGGGAGAAAACGTACTGCTTGATACAACGGCACTTGGAATGGGTGCAAAGCACAACGGCAGGGTATTCGAGAGAAAGGTACGATAATGTGATGAAGGCACCGGTAAATAAAATTATTCCGTTCAGTGCAGTGGACGGACCGGGAAACCGGACGGCGGTCTTTTTACAGGGCTGTAATTTTGACTGCTGTTACTGCCATAATCCGGAAACCAGAAATCTGTGCAGCGGATGTGGAATCTGCGTGACAAAGTGCCCGGCAGGTGCGCTTACGTTGTGCGAGGGTAAGGTGGAGTACGACATTTTAAAGTGCTGCGGTTGTGATACCTGTATCAGGAGCTGTCCAAACGGAAGCAGCCCGAAGATTCGCAACATGACAGGAAAAGAAGCGTTTGCCGAGGTAAAAAAACAGATTCCCTACATTCGTGGTATTACGGTGTCGGGCGGCGAATGTACGTATTATCCGCAATTTCTGGGGGAATTGTTTGACTGCTGCAAAGAGGCGGGGCTTTCCACACTGATTGACAGCAACGGAAGCCTGTTTGACTGGAAGGAACAGGAGGCACTTTTAGCGGTGACGGATGGAGTTATGCTGGATGTGAAAGCATTTACAAAAGAAGATCATCTGCGGGTAACCGGCTGTGAGAATGAACTGGTTTTAAAAAATGCGGTGGCATTAGCGGAAAAAGGAAAGCTCTTTGAAGTGCGCACGGTCATTGTGCCGGAGTTGTTTGATGCGAAGGAGAATGTCAGACGTACCGCAGAATATCTCGCGCCTTATCTTGCTAAGGGAGCAATTCGTTATAAATTAATCCGGTTTCGCCCCAACGGGGTGAGGGAGGCTTATGCACATTATAAAATTCCCACACAGGAATGCATGGAAGAGCTTGCAGAACTTGTGGAGAGCTACGGATTTGAAAGCATCATATTATAAAACAAGGAGGAATTTACGTGGAAAGGGTAAGTCATATCGATGAAAATACCGCAGTGATCCAGATGAAGGACATTGTAAAAAAGTTCGGTGACTTTGTGGCGAACGACCATATTAATCTTACCGTGCACAAAGGTGAGGTTCATGCAATTTTAGGTGAAAACGGAGCCGGAAAAAGTACATTGATGAATGTATTGTATGGATTGTATCAGCCGACAGAGGGAACCATTGCCATCAATGGAAAAGAAGTCGTCATTGATGGACCAAAGAAAGCAATTGAGATGGGAATCGGTATGGTGCATCAGCACTTTATGCTGGTTCAGCCATTTACCGTAACGGAAAATATTATTCTTGGCATGGAGCCTATGAAGGGCGTCCGTGTGGATTTAAAGACTGCAAGACAGAAGGTCATTGAAATCTCAGAACGCTACAATATGAAGGTAGATCCGGATGCCAAAATCGAGGATATTTCCGTAGGAATGCAGCAGCGTGTAGAAATCTTAAAGGTGCTTTACCGCGGGGCACAAAACCTCATTCTGGATGAGCCGACCGCATCTTTAACACCGCAGGAAATTGCAGAGTTAATCGAAATTATTGATAATCTGACGGCAGACGGTAAATCCGTTATCCTGATTACGCACAAGTTAAAAGAAATCAAGGCATCTGCCGATTATTGTACGATTATCCGTCAGGGAAAATACATCGACACCGTGAAAGTGTCCGATGTAGACGAAAATGCGCTTGCATCCATGATGGTGGGCAGAGACGTAGAGTTTAAGGTAGAAAAGAAGGAACAGGAAGCGGGAGAGGTAGTACTTGATGTACAGAATCTTCATGCAAAAGACTACCGTGATGTTGAAATCTTAAAGGGTCTGAATCTTTCCGTGCGAAAGGGTGAGATTGTCGGACTTGCCGGGGTTGATGGAAACGGACAGTCCGAGCTTGTGGAAATTCTGACCGGACTTCGCAAAGGCGAGAGCGGCAAGGTACTCTTAAAGGGCGAGGATGTGTTTAACAAGACGCCGAAGGAATTGTTTGACAAGGGAATTACGAGTATCCCTGAGGATCGTCAGAAACATGGTCTGGTACTTGAATTTTCCGTGGCAGAAAACCTGATTTTACAGAACTTTGAAAAAGAGCCTTATGCGAAGAAGGGAATCCTTCAGAAGAAAGTCATAACAGACCATGCAAGTGATTTGATTGACAAATTTGATATCCGTCCAAGAGGCTGCGAGGAACGTCTTGCAGGACAGTTATCCGGAGGTAACCAGCAGAAGGTTATCATTGCGCGTGAGGTGACAAATGATTCAGATTTACTGATTGCGGTAAATCCGACCCGTGGTCTTGATGTCGGAGCAATTGAATTTGTGCACCGGTATCTGGTGGAACAGCGCAACAAAAACAAGGCGGTGCTTCTGGTATCGTTTGAGCTGGATGAAATTATGAGCCTTTCCGACCGCATTGAAGTTATCTTTGACGGACAGATTGCGGGAAGCGTAGCTGGAAAGGATGCAGACGAAAATACACTTGGTCTCATGATGGCAGGAGGAAAAAAGAATGAATAAAGGAAAGAAAATCCTGCAGGCAAATGCGTTTTATACATTGATTGCGATTCTGGTAGGATTCATAATTGGAGCAATTCTTCTGGCAGCCGCCGGAATCAGTCCGGGAGCAGCATATGCAAAGCTTGCAGAGGGTGTATTCAGTAAACCGAAATACTTAACCTGGAGTGTGGTATATGCAACACCGCTGATTTTTACCGGACTCAGTGTGGCATTTTCATTTCGGACCGGTGTATTTAATATCGGTGCAGAGGGACAGTTTGTCGTAGGAAGTCTTGCAGCCTGCGTGGTGGGAATCCTTGTGGATGTTCCGGCAGTCATTCATGTTCCGTTATGTATTCTGGCAGCCGCTGGCGCCGGAGCACTGTGGGGAATTATCGTCGGTCTGTTAAAAGTAAAAAAAGGGATTAACGAAGTCCTTTCTTTTATCATGTTTAACTGGATTGCATATTATCTTTCTAACTATGTAGTAAATCTGGAAGTGATTCACAGAGAGGGAGGCGGAGAGGCAACAAAGGACATTCTGGATTCTGCCCGGATTCTTGCCCCGTCTTTTTTCACGACACTTACCGGATGTGCAGCGGCAAACTGGGGAATCGTGCTTGCAGTAGCAGCGGCAGTTATCATCTGGTTTGTGATTAACAAAACAACACTCGGTTATCGTCTGCGCGCAGTGGGATTTAATAATCATGCGGCACAGTATGGCGGTATCAATTCCAATAAGGCTGTGATGACAGCAATGGCGATTTCCGGAGCGCTTTCCGGACTTGGCGGAGCGGTACAGCTGATGGGAATGTCAGGACGTATCAGCCAGTTTGCAAGCCAGGAAGGATTTGGCTTCCAGGGAATCACAGTTGCATTAATCGGTGCATCCAACCCGATTGGCTGTATCTTTGCAGGATTGTTTTACGGAGCAATGAAGTATGGCGGAACAAAACTTTCCATGGTAAATGCACCTGCGGAAGTTGTTGATATCATCATGGGAACCATTATTATCTTTATTGCAGTTTCTCATGTATTTAAGTATCTGTTGAACCGGAAAGGGGGAAATAAATAATGGAAATTATAATTAAAGATTTAGGACTTCTCATTAATGCAATGCTGATTGCAACTCCTCCTTTGCTTTATGCGGCACTTGGCTCCTGTTTTTCCGAGCGCAGTGGTGTCATCAATATCGGAATTGAGGGAATGATGACAATCGGTGCGTTTACAGGTGCGGTAGCAGCCTATTTTACGGGAAATGGCTGGCTTGGATTCCTATGTGGAGGACTTGCCGGAGCTGCATTTGCAGTGATACATGCGATTGCCTGCATCTCTTTTGGAGCAGACCAGACGATTTCCGGTACGGCGATTAACTTTCTCGCACCGGGACTTGCCGTCTTTTTGTGCAAGGCAATATTTGAAAATTCTGCGGAGTCGCCGGCATTAGATACGGCAAGCAAACTTCCGAAAATGTTTGACGGGATGTTCCCGGCAGGCTCTTTCGGCTATAATGTATTTTCTACGTACTCTGCATCCTACCTGTGCTTTGTCGTAGTTGCAGTCGTATGGTTTGTATTCTATAAGACCCGTTTTGGAATGAGACTTCGTGCAGTCGGAGAGCATCCGCAGGCATGTGATACCCTTGGAATTAATGTATACCGGATTCGTTATATCTGTGTTATCCTTTCCGGTTTCTTAGCCGGATTGGGCGGCGCTTATGTAACACTTGCAACCGTAAGCCAGTTCCGTGCAAACGTAATTGTCGGACAGGGCTTTATCGCGATTGCAGCCGTAATTTTCGGAAAGTTCACACCACAAGGAACATTAAAGGCATGTCTTTTGTTCGGACTCTGTAACGGAATCAAGTCCCTTGCAAGCTCCGGAAATACAGTTTCCCCGAATTTGATTTCCATGATTCCTTATGTCGTAACGATTCTTGCGCTTATTTTCTTCGTCGGAAGAGCAAGAGTTCCGGCTGCAAACGGAAAGCCTTACGTGAAATCGAAGTAGGAAAGGATAAGCTGCAATGGATGATAGAATGCTGATAAAACAAGCACTTGAAATGCGGAAAATGGCATATGTGCCATATTCCCACTTTCAGGTGGGAGCGGCGCTTTTATGTGCGGACGGTAAAGTCTATACCGGCTGTAACATCGAAAATGCTGCTTATACGCCGAGCAACTGTGCCGAGCGGACTGCTTTTTTTAAGGCAGTCAGTGAGGGAGAACGGGAGTTTGCGGCAATTGCCATTACAGGAGGCGCAGAGACGGCAGAAGAGTTGGAGTACTGCGCACCGTGTGGCGTCTGCCGACAGGTCATGATGGAATTTTGCGATTATGACAACTTTAAGGTCATTTTGGCGAAATCCGAGCAGGAGTATCAGGTGTATTCCCTGCGTGAGATTCTGCCGATGGGCTTTGGACCAAAGAATTTAGAACAGTAAAAATTAGAAAGAAAGATGGAGAAACGCGTATGATTTCAACAAAATATTTTGACCATACCATTTTAAAAGCAGATGCGACTGAAGCACAGGTTGCAAAAATTTGTAAAGAAGCGCTCGAAAACGAGTTCGCTTCTGTCTGTGTAAACCAGTATTATACGAAATTTGTCGCAGAACAGTTAAAAGGTTCTGATGTAAAGGTCTGCACCGTAGTCGGTTTCCCGCTTGGAATGTCAGATACGAGAGTAAAGGCATTTGAGACAAAGGCTGCAATTGAGGACGGAGCCGAGGAAGTTGATATGGTAATCAATGTAGGCGCACTCAAGGACGGAAAATACGATTATGTGAGAAATGACATCAAAACGTTAAAGGACGTCTGCGGAAAAGAGGTTCTGTTAAAGGTTATCATTGAGACCTGTCTTTTGACCGATGAGGAAAAGGTAAAAGCATGCGAGCTTGCCAAAGAAGCAGGAGCAGATTATGTAAAGACTTCTACCGGATTTTCTACCGGCGGCGCAAAAGCAGAGGATGTCGCACTGATGCGCAAAACAGTAGGAGAGGGACTCGGAGTGAAAGCCTCCGGAGGTATTCATACCGCGGAGGAAGCACAGGCAATGATTGATGCCGGCGCAAGCCGTCTTGGTACAAGTGCGACACTGGCAATTATTGGAAAATAAGGAGCAGTTTCCATGCAGACAATTTTAATCGGTATCGCGGGCGGCACGGGAAGTGGAAAGACGACACTGGCAGATAAGTTAGTGGAGAGCTTCGGAAGGGATGAAGTGAGCATCCTCCGCCACGATAATTATTACAAACGCCATGATGGCATGAATTATGAGGAACGCAGCAAATTAAATTATGATCACCCGGACGCATTTGACACGGAACTTCTCTGCGAACATATCCGTCTGTTAAAAGAGGGAAGAGCAATCGAGATGCCGGTGTACGATTATTCGATACATAACCGTTCCAAGGAGACAATCTGCGTCAATCCGGCACCGGTCATTGTCTTAGAGGGTATTTTAATTTTTGCAGAACCAGAGCTTTGTGACCTGATGGACATTAAGGTTTTTGTGGATACAGATGCGGATGTGCGGATTCTCCGCCGAATTGTCCGTGATGTAAAGGAGCGTGGACGTTCCTTGGACAGTGTTATCACACAGTATCTCACAACGGTAAAACCGATGCACGAACAGTTTGTAGAACCGAGCAAGCGCTGCGCGGATATCATTATTCCGGAAGGCGGCGAAAACCTTGTGGCGCTTGATATGTTGATTGAACGGGTGCGCAGGCACCTGATTGGGACGGAGGCATAAGATGCGGATTGGGGGAATCGAGGCCGGCGGAACCAAAATGGTGTGTGCTGTCGGGGATGAAAAAGGAGAACTCTTTGAACGTGTCACGATTCCGACGAGACAGCCGGAAGAGACGTTTGAAGAGATGATACGTTATTTTTCGGATAAGCAGATAGAGGCACTTGGAATCGGCTGTTTTGGACCGGTTGATTTAAACCGGTCCTCTGCGACCTACGGTTTTATCACCAGCACACCAAAGCCGGGCTGGAAAAATACGGATGTAGTAGGAAGATTTCAAAAGGCGCTTTCCGTTCCGGTGGGCTTTGATACGGATGTAAACGGTGCCATCTTAGGAGAAGTCATGCTCGGCGCGGCGAAGGGCTGTGAGAATGCAATTTATATCACGGTTGGAACCGGAATCGGAGTCGGTGTCTATGTAAATGGTGGACTGCTGCACGGTCTGGTACATCCGGAGGGCGGACATATTCTGCTCGCGAAGCATCCGAAGGATACCTATTCCGGAAAATGTCCGTATCATGGCTGTTGCTTTGAAGGGCTTGCTTCCGGTCCTGCAATTGAAGAACGCTGGGGAAAGAAAGCAGAACTGCTTGCAGATGAGATGAACGTGTGGGAATTGGAAAGCTATTATATTGCACAGGCAATTACCAATTATATCCTTACCTATTCCCCACAGAAAATTATCCTATGGGGCGGTGTGATGCATCAGAATCAGTTGTTTGAACAGATTCGAGCAAAGGTGCCAGAGCTTTTAAGTGGTTACATACAGCATCCGGCGGTTACAGAAAAGATTGCGGATTATATTGTTCCGCCTGCGTTAGGCGATAATCCGGGAATCTTAGGTGCCATCCAGTTAGGAGTGCTTGCACGCAAAAATAATTAATAGAATAAAGTTTCCGGTACGGTGTCTGCCATTTTGCGGTAGGCTGCTGTACTCGGATGCAGGTGATCCCCGCTGTCATATCCCTCCCGGAAGGCAGCGGGATTTTTGCTGTCTGCAAGTGCCGCTGCGAAGTCGATACAGCCGTCAATCTCATCGGTGGAGCGAATCCAGTCGTTGACCTCGTTCTTTAAATCCTCGCGGAAGGGAGCGTAGGTGCGCCAGCCCCAAATCGGGAGCAGCGTTCCCATGTATACACGGTAATGAAGGGCTTTTGCCTCGCGGATATAGTAACGTAACCCCTCAATCAGCGCTTCTGCCGTCGGAAGGTCACTCATCGGACGGAATTCGTTGACCTCTGTTCCGACCGGATGAATAATGTCGTTGATGCCCTGCTGAATAATGATGGTATCAGCGCCGGAGACCGGAAATTCATGCGGAAAACGATTCGTTCCCTTTAAGCCGTAGGAATCATAGGTGATACAGTCATACTGGCGGAGAACTCTTGTTCCGCTTGCGGCGCGCCGTATCACAGAGGCGTTGGAGATGCCCGTGGCTTTCAGGCGCAGTGTAAGCTCGTCCGGCCATGCCTGTGCGGTAATGGAATCACCGTAGCAGACAATCGCATGATTTTCTTTGGAAGTTAAGATATCGATATTGCTGAGGAAATAAAACCAGTTCGTGGTTTTGGTTTCTGCGATGGGCAGTGCAGCAGTGTGTACCTGATTTCCATAGGAAAAATAACCTTTGGAGAGAGGACCGGTGATAAGGACGGCGGACTGCATCTGGGTAAAGTTTTCCAGATAAAGGCTGACACAAAGCGTAGAGCCGGCAGAAACCGAAAGAGAAATGGCATCACTTGTGACACGTTCTCCTGCCGGAATGGTGATTTGTGTCTGTCCGTCAAATGTGACATCTTCAAAAGTAGTTTCCATGACCGGACAGGATAGCGGAACCTTCTCTGTCAGAGAGTGTACGGCAGTGCCGACAGTTGCGGCGGAGATGGTAATGTCTTCCGTGCCGCAGAAATTATCAAGCGTAATGCGGAGTGCATCCCCGGAAAACGGTGCGTAGACCGGATAGCGGAGCGTCATGTTTTTTGCATAGCCTGCGGGGGTGTGTTCGGCAATCGACATTGCGTTTCCCCACATGGCAACCCATTTTGTATCATTCATAGTGTTAAACCTCGGTAAAATTTATGATTTCTGCGTCATTATAAACGATAATTGGCTTTTTTTCCACTATTAACTTGTCCTTTTTGCGGTTAATTGGTATAATAGAGTAAGTGATATGATTTGGAGGTAACTATGAGCGAGAACAAACAGAATGGGGAAAAACCTGTCCTGGCAGACATAAGGCGGGAAGAGCATGTCTCCCTGCGAGAGAGAAGAGCGCCCAAGGGACTTGCAGTAGTAAAGGGAGAGCTGGAAGAGAACAAAAGCGTACTGATGTTGTTTTTAGTGATTGTGGCAGCGCTTGCTGTGATACTAATCAGTATTTTGTCACTGAATGCGGCAGCGGTTCCGGTATGTATGATTGTGGTAATTGAGGCGGCACTTGCGGTGTGCCTTCACGATGTACCGCTCTGGCTTCACGGACTCGTGGTCATTGGACAGATTGTGGCAGGAGCTTTGAGTGGAAATGTAATTTTTATTGTCATGTGTGCGGTGCTTTATGTACTCTGCATCCTGACACTTCGTTATATCAGAGATTAATGAGAGGGGAGACTTTTACAAAAAGATTCTTTTTGTAGAAGTCTCTTTTTAGGAGGAGATTATGCGGCAGGATAAAGTACTGGTATTCAGTTCCCGCGAAATCTGTTATTTTTCCAGTAATTTTTTTGCAAACCAGATTGCAGCGGCATTTGAAAAACTAGGAATGGAAACGGAGGTATGTGAGCTTACAAAAGGGGATGACTTAGACGAAAAGTTAGAATGTTATATCGGAGAAAGCTATCGTCTTATTCTCGACTTTAATTCCATGCTTCCGAGGATGGTATTAGATGATGACAGCAGTTACTTAGACAACATAGATGCCCCTTTTTATGACTATATCCTTGATCATCCGCTGTTTCACTATAACGGCTTAAACGGAGCGGTATCGAATTTTCACGCAATTGCGCTTGACGAGGCACAGACAGTTTATATCAGACGATTTCATCCGCAGATAAAAACCGTGCATACGATGCCGCTTGCCGCAACGGAAGCCATCTGGCAGGGTGAAAAATCGGCACCTGACCATGTTCTTTTTATGGGAACCTATGACAGCCCGGAAGCGGTATATAAGCTTGTGGAGGAGGCACCGGCAGGTGTGCGGGAAATGATGGATGCGGTCATTGAACAGCGTATCGCAGACCCGCTTCTTACAATGGAGGAAGCGTTTGAAGAATACTTAAAGCGGGAAGATTTGTATCTGCCAGAGGAAAGAAAGGCGCTGTTTTTAAATTCACTTTATCCGGCAGATGCTTATATCCGGGATTATTTCCGTAAGGCGGCACTTGATGAGCTGCTTTCAAAGGGGATTCCGGTCTGTCTGGTCGGAGAGGGCTGGCATAAATACAGCCATAAGAATGAACAGTTTTTGACGAAAGAAAAACCTGTGAGCTTTGCCCTGTCATTTGAGAAAATTGCAAAAGAGCAGATTCTGCTCAATGTTTCGCCGATTTTTGCACACGGGCTGCATGACAGGGTGCTTGCGGGAATGGCAAATCATACAGCGGTGCTGACGGATGAGAATCCCTATCTGAAGCGGATTTTCCCGGAAAATACAGTCGCATTTTATTCGCTTGCAGCGCCTGAAACCTTAAGTGAGGCAGCGGGACGCCTGATGGAGGATGCACACTACAGGGAACAGGTAAAAGAGACTGCCTATCTGGAGTTTAAGGCACACCATACCTGGGAGAATCGTGCAGAACAACTGTTAGAGTGGACAAAATAGCTTGCACAACGAATCGGAATCTTTTATACTAAGGAATCAAAGGATACAAACAGAAGGAGAAAAACAATGCTTGAGACAGGAATTAAGGGAGAGGCAACGGAAATCGTAACAGAAAAGAACACAGCAGCAAGTGTCGGAAGCGGAGAACTGGCTGTTTTTGCAACACCGGCAATGATTGCATTAATGGAGCAGGCTGCTTACCGCAGTGTAGCAGGAGAACTTGAAGAGGGACAGGGAACAGTTGGAATTTCCATGAATGTCAGCCATATTGCAGCGACACCTGTAGGAATGAAAGTGACTGCAAAGACAGAATTGACCGCAATTGACAGAAGAAAACTGGTGTTCCATGTGGAAGCCTACGATGAGGCTGGAAAAATTGGTGAGGGAACACACGAGCGTTTTATCATCAAAAATGAGGATTTTCAGGCAAAAGCAAATGCCAGAAAATAGAAAAAATTCCATGAAACAGAATTACCAGAAAATATTAGAAGAGACGATAGCGGCAAACCAGAAGGAGGGGCGGATTCCGACCCTCCTGTTACATAGCTGCTGTGCACCGTGCAGCTCTTATTGTCTGGAATATTTGAGCGAGTATTTTAAGACTACCGTATTTTATTATAATCCAAACATCTACCCGGACGAGGAATATGCAAAGAGAGTGCAGGAGCAGAAGCATTTTATTGAGCGTCTGCCGGTGCGATATCCGATTTCTTTTTTAGAGGGAAAGTATGAGAAAGAGAAGTTTTATGAGATGGCACGCGGGCTTGAGGACGTACCGGAGGGCGGAGAACGCTGTTTTCGCTGCTATGAATTAAGACTTCGGGAAGCGGCAGAGACTGCGGTCTCACAGCAAATGGATTATTTTACTACGACGCTTTCAATCAGTCCGTTAAAAAATGCACAGAAATTAAATGAAATCGGAGACGTACTTGCGAGGGAATACGGGGTAGCGTATCTGAACTCGGATTTTAAGAAGAAAAACGGATACAAGCGCTCGGTGGAACTGTCGGAGGAATATGGCATGTACCGTCAGTATTACTGTGGATGTGTGTTTTCCAAACGGCAGCGGGACGAGGAGATTGCGGCGAAAGCAGAGCATATGGCAATTGCGGAAAAAGAAGAACTTGAGGAATAGAAAGAGAGGTTTTTGATATGGCACAGTTATGGGGCGGAAGATTTACAAAAGAGACAGACCAGCTTGTATACAATTTCAATGCGTCCATCTCGTTTGACCAGAAATTTTATAAACAGGATATTGAAGGCAGCATCGCACATGTCTGTATGCTTGGAAAACAGGGCATTTTGACGAAGGAGGAGATGCAGCAGATTGTTGCATGCCTCGAGGAAATCCGAAAGGACGTGGAAGAGGGACGTCTTGAGATTACAAGTGAATATGAGGACATTCACAGCTTTGTGGAGGCAAATCTGATTGAACGCTTAGGAGATACCGGCAAAAAATTACATACCGGACGAAGCAGAAACGACCAGGTTGCACTTGATATGCGTTTGTATACAAGACTGGAAGTGCTTTATACGGACGGTCTGCTCAAGGAATTATTAGAGACGATTCTTCATATTATGGAGGAGAACACGGAAACGATTATGCCGGGCTTTACCCATCTGCAAAAGGCGCAGCCGATTACGCTTGCACACCATATGGGCGCTTATTTTGAGATGTTTAAGCGCGACCAGCTCCGGTTGCATGACATTTATAAAAGAATGAATTACTGTCCGCTTGGCTCCGGTGCGCTTGCAGGGACAACCTATCCGTTAGACCGTGAATATACGGCTGAACTGATGGGCTTTTACGGTCCGACCTTAAACAGTATGGACGGCGTGTCCGACCGCGATTATCTGATTGAATTCTTAAGTGCCTGTGCCACCATTATGATGCACTTGAGCCGTTTTTCCGAGGAAGTCATCATCTGGAACTCCAACGAATACCAGTTTGTAGAGATTGATGACGCCTACAGCACCGGAAGCAGTATTATGCCACAGAAGAAAAATCCGGATATTGCAGAACTTGTCCGCGGAAAGACAGGGCGTGTTTACGGGGCACTGATGTCTCTTCTTACGACCATGAAGGGAATCCCGCTTGCATACAATAAAGATATGCAGGAAGATAAGGAGCTTTCCTTTGATGCAATGGATACGGTAAAAGGCTGCATTTCTCTCTTTAACGGAATGCTTGCGACGATGAAATTTAACAAAGACGTGATGAGACGCTCTGCAAACAAGGGCTTTACCAATGCCACAGATGCCGCAGACTATCTGGTCAACCACGGTGTACCATTCCGCGATGCGCATGGAATTGTCGGTCAGATTGTACTGTACTGCATTGACAAGGGGATTGCAATTGACGATATGAGCCTTGAGGAGTTAAAAGCAATCAGCCCGGTATTTGAAGAGGATATTTATGATGCAATTTCCATGGAAACCTGTGTCAACAAGCGTCTGACAATTGGAGCTCCGGGAAAAGAAGCGATGGAAAAAGTGATTGCCATTGAAAAAGAATATTTAAAAAATGAAGGTGACTGGGCAAACCGGTAAAAAAGTCACACTTTAGAGTGGTAGAGCATTATTGTGAGAAATGCACAAGAAAGAGAGCGTTTTTTGCAAAATTTGTATAAAATGATGCTTGCTTTTTTTGGCTAAATCACGTAAGATATCTTACAGAGCGACAAATGTTCGCGTGATACGGACAAACGAGGAAGATGTGTGCGGCGGGCGACGTATCAGGTTGATGCAGCGAACTGGAAAAAGATATGAGGAGATTAGACAAAATGAGTGAGAAATTAAGAGTTGGTATTTTAGGTGGTACTGGTATGGTGGGACAGAGATTTATCTCTCTGCTGGAGAATCATCCATGGTTTGAGGTGACAACAATTGCAGCAAGTCCGAGAAGTGCCGGAAAGACCTATGAGGAAGCAGTTGGAGACCGCTGGAAGATGGATACTCCGATGCCGGAAGCAGTCAAAAAGATTGTTGTCATGAATGTCAACGAAGTTGAGAAGGTTGCAGCACAGGTTGACTTTGTTTTTTCCGCAGTCGATATGACCAAAGAAGAGATCAAAAAAATCGAAGAGGATTATGCGAAGACAGAGACTCCGGTTGTGTCCAATAACAGCGCACACCGCTGGACACCGGATGTACCGATGGTAGTACCGGAGGTAAACCCGGAGCATATGGAAGTCATCAAATATCAGAAAGAGCGTCTTGGCACAAAACGAGGATTCGTTGCCGTAAAACCTAACTGCTCCATCCAGAGCTACGCACCGGTATTAACCGCATGGAAAGAGTTTGAGCCGTATGAAGTGGTTGCTACCACTTATCAGGCAATTTCCGGTGCCGGAAAGACCTTTAAGGACTGGCCGGAAATGGTTGGAAATATTATTCCTTACATCGGTGGTGAGGAAGAGAAGTCCGAGAAAGAGCCGCTTCGTATCTGGGGACATATCGATGATGAGAAGAAGGCAATCGTTCCGGCAGAATCACCGGTGATTACCTGCCAGTGTATCCGTGTTCCGGTTTTAAACGGACATACCGCGGCTGTATTTGTAAAATTTAAAAAGAAACCGACCAAGGAGCAGTTAATTGAAGCTCTGAAGAATTTCAGCGGTGTTCCGCAGAAGCTGGAGCTTCCGAGTGCACCAAAGCAGTTTATCCAGTATCTTGAGGAAGACAATCGTCCACAGGTTGCACTGGATGTGAACTACGAAAACGGTATGGGCGTTTCTGTTGGACGTCTCCGCGAGGATACCGTATATGACTGGAAGTTTGTTGGATTATCCCACAACACAGTCCGTGGTGCGGCAGGCGGCGCTGTTCTTTGCGCAGAGCTGTTAAAAGCACAGGGTTATATCACAAAAAAATAAAAAAGCAGCTGACGAAACGACAAAGCCCCGGATGTATCGCAAAACGATATGTCCGGGGCTTTTTTGCTTGTCATGAAAATTAAAAAATGATATAATTTTTGCAGTATATGGGAATGGATGGAGGAATTTGCAGATGGTAGTAAAGACAGCGGTAATCAAGGAGCTGGAGGCACTTTTTGGGCAGTCCGGAAATCAGTTATTGGTGCTTTACGGAAGAACGGATTCGGAAAAGGAGCTTCTGCTAAAGACGTTTGTGCAGAATAAGAAGTACTTTTATTATCGGGCGCGTCAGGTATCTGCGGCAGAACAGGTGCGTCAGATGGGAGAAGAAGTGGAACGACGCTTTGATGTCACACCGGCAAAGCAGACCTATGAGGAATATTTTAAACGGGTCAAAAGCGGAGACCCATCGAAGCTGGTCATTGTAATAGACGAATTCCAGCTGATTGCCAAAAAAGACCCTGCATTTTTTGAAGCGGTGCTGAAATTAAAGGCAAAGCGTCTGTATCCGGGACCTGTAATGATTCTTTTATGCAGTTCTGCCATTCCCTGGGTAGAGCGTGAAATGGAGAGCTGTTTCGGCGAAGATGCCCGAAAGATTGAGAAACGAATCAAAATCGGCAATCTGAACTTCCTTGAGGTGGTGCGGGCACTTCCGGAATATCCGGTCAGCGAGTGCATCAAGACCTACGGAATTATCGGCGGCGTTCCGGGGTATTTAAACCGGTTCCATTCGAAAGCGGATTTAAAGATGAATATTTGCAGACAGATTTTATCACGAAGTGGCTATCTGTATGGGGCGGCGGAGAGCAGGCTCGGCGAAAGCCTGCGCGAGCTGTCGGTGTATGAGACGATTCTTTCACATATTGCGGCAGGATGTGATAAATTAAATGATTTGTATGCGGCGACCGGATTTTCCAGAGCGAAAATCAGCGTCTATATGAAAAATCTTGCGGCTTCCGACATTATTGAAAAAGTGGTGTCCTTTGAAACGGGCGGCTGGGAGAATGCCAAGAAAGGGGTTTACCGGATTAAAGATAATTACATCAATTTCTGGTTCCACTTTATCTATCCGCACCTCTCGGAGAGCTACATGATGGGGGCGGAGGAGTTTTATGATGCCTATATTGCACCGGGGCTGGACGCATATTTAAACCGTTATTTTGTGGAAGTGTGTATGGAGTATCTGGCACTGCTTGGAGTTGTCGGAAAGACACCGCTTAAGATTGCAAAAATGGGAACCTGGGTCGGAAAAGAGGGCAATATCGATATTATCGCACAGAACGAAATTCGCCAGAATATGGTCGGGCTCTGCAACTGGTCGGCACCAGTTCTTACGATGGAAATGTGTGAGGAGCTTTTTACGGCGATGAAAAAAGCAAAAATAAAAGCAGAGTACTATTTTTTGTTTTCTGCGAAGGGATTTGCAGAGGATGTCATAAAGATGGCAGAGCAGAACAAACAGTTCCTGCTGGTTGACATGAACGAATTATAAGAGAGAAAGTTGAGGAAGCAATTTTGGCAAAATCGCTGATCATCACGGAGAAACCGAGCGTGGCACAGGAATTTGCCCGGATTCTCGGTGTTTCCGGACGAAACGACGGATATATTGAAAACGGGAAATATGTCATTACCTGGTGTGTGGGTCATCTGGTGGAGATGGTATACCCGGAGGACTATGACGAAAAGTACAAAAAATGGAAATTGGAAGATTTGCCGTTCCTTCCTGAAAATTACAAATATCATATAATTCCTGCCGTGAGCAAACAGTATCAGGTGGTACATACGATGCTTCACAGGGAGGATATCGGAACCGTTTACTGGGCAGGCGATGCCGGAAAAGAAGGACAGACCATTGAGGAGAATATCAGACGCTTCGGAGGAGTCAGGGAGGGCATGACAGAGCTTCGTGTCTGGATTGATTCCCAGACCGAGGAGGAAATTCTTCGTGGAATCCGTGAGGCAAAACCGATGGCGGAATATGATAATCTGGCAAATTCCGGCGTCATGCGCACGATTGAAGACTATGCGATGGGCATTAATTTTTCCCGTGCCATGTCGGTAAAATATGGAAAGCTCTTAAACGATGCAGCGGCAACGCAGAGTTATACGGCAATTGCGGTCGGACGTGTCATGACCTGTGTGCTTGGCATGGTCGTCATCAGGGAGCGGGAAATCCGTAATTTTGTGGAGACACCGTTTTACCGGGTGGTTGGAAATTTTGCGCCGGAGGGTGTGACAGACACCGGATTTGAAGCAGAATGGAAAGCGGTGGATGGCTCAAAGTATTTCGAATCTCCGCTTTTGTATAAGGAAAACGGATTTAAAAAGGAAGAGAGTGCCAGGACACTAATCGAGGAACTTTCCGGAAAGCCTGCAGTTGCAGAGTCTCTGGAAAAAGGAATCTCACGAAAGCGTGCTCCGCTTTTATTTAACCTTGCAGAGCTACAGGCGGAGTGCTCGAAGCGCTTTAAAATCAGTCCGGATGAAACCTTACAGGTGGCACAGGATTTGTATGAAAAAAAGCTCACGACCTATCCGAGAACCGATGCGCGTGTCCTCTCCTCGGCGGTGGCAAAGGAAATTGGACGAAATATCAGCAAATTAAAAAGCTATACGCCTGTGACGCCATTTGTAGAAAAAATCATGCAGCAGGGAAGCTATAAGTCGGTTGGAAAGACACAGTACACGGATGATTCCAAAATCACAGACCACTATGCCATCATCCCGACCGGACAGCTCACAGAGCTTTCTTCTTTGAATGATTTGCAGCGCCGGGTGTTTGATTTGATTGTCCGCCGGTTTTTAAGCATTTTTTATCCTCCGGCAGAATATAAAACGGTGAAGGTCGTGATTTCAGTTGGGGAGGAAAAGCTGTTTGCATCGGCAAAGGAATTGGCTTCTCCGGGATATTTAGAGATTGCGGGAATTCCAAAAGCCTCCGGAAATACATCGGAAGAGTCGGAAGGAACAGAGGGAGGAGATGAAAACGAACCGGAAAACTTAGGACTGTTAGAGTTTGCAGATAAGATTGAAAAAGGGGACATCCTAAGTGTCAATGGATATTTCCTGCGCGAGGGAAAAACTTCTCCGCCGAAGCGTTACACATCCGGCTCCATGGTGCTTGCAATGGAGAATGCCGGACAGCTTATCGAGGATGAGGAGCTGCGTGCGCAGATTAAAGGCTCCGGAATCGGCACTTCCGCAACACGCGCGGAAATCATCAAGAAATTAATCCGTATCGGCTATCTGAATCTGAATAAAAGAAGCCAGATTTTAACGCCGGAGCGGATGGGCGAGATGGTATTTGAAGTGGTGAGCATGACGGTTCCGGCACTTTTGAATCCGAAAATGACGGCGTCCTGGGAGAAGGGCCTGGACGGCATTACCAGAGGAACGGTCGTGATGGCGGATTACCGGGAAAAGCTCGAGGAGTTTATCCGAAAAGAAACGGTTGCAATGATTGAGCACGACCTCACCACACAGCTGGCAGACAGAATCCATCCGTTTGTCGGAAAGGGCGGCAGAGGGCTTGCGGCAAAGAAAAGTCTTGGAGTTCCATGTCCGGTGTGCGGCGGGGATATGGAGACAACACCGTTTGGCTATGGATGCAGCAATTATAAGCGGGATGGAAGCGGCTGTAAATTTTCCATCGGAAGCATTGCCGGAAAGACCATCGGTGAGGATGATGTGAAGGAGCTTTTGACCAATGGACGAACCGGACTGATAAAGGGATTTACCTCCAAAAATAAAAAGAAGTTTAATGCCTGTCTGGTGCTTGAGACAGGAGAAGACGGGAAAAAGACGGTGAACTTTGATTTTTCCCAGACGGAAGCGGAAAAAATCGAGGACGTGACGTGTCCACTCTGCGGGGGGGCAATCCAGGTGACCTCGTTTGGCTATGGATGTATGAACTATGACCCTGCAAACCCGGAAAGCTGCCGTTTCGCGATTGGAACGATGGCGGGAAAAGATTTAACCGTGTCACAGGTGAAAACGCTTCTCTCGGAAGGGCGAACCGAAACCATCCGGGGCTTTAAGTCCAAAAGCGGGAAGAAATTTGATGCCTGTGTGGCATTAGAGCGCACAGAAGACGGCAAGGTGACCGGATTGAAGTTTGACTTTGAACACGTCGAAGCCAAAAAGGTCAAGGATGTGAAATGCCCGCTCTGCGGCGGTGATATTGTGCAGACACCGTTTGGATTTGGCTGTGCGAATTACAAAAAGGATGACCCGGAAAGCTGCCGGTTTTCCATCGGGAAGATGGCAGAAAAATCGCTGACAGAGACAAATGTAAAAGAACTTTTATCGGAGGGGCGTACCGGAACCATCCGGGGCTTTAAATCAAAGGCTGGAAAGAAGTTTGATGCAAGGGTTGCCTTAAATAAGGATGAAAGCGGTAAAGTTATCGGGCTTAAATTTGATTTTGATGACCTTGAGGCACCGAAGGTAAAGGACGTGAAGTGTCCGCTCTGCGGCGGCGATATCGTAAAGACACCGTTTGGATTTGGCTGTGCAAACTACAAAAAGGATGACCCGGAGAGCTGCCGGTTTTCGATTGGACAGATTGCGGGAGTGAAATTAAAAGAGGCGCAGGTGAAGGAACTTTTGACCAAGGGAAAAACAGACGTGATTTCCGGGTTTATCGCAAAGACTGGAATGAAGTTTGACGCTCCGCTCAAGCTGACAACCGAGGGACAGGTCACATTTGATTTTCCGGAGAAACCCAAACCTGTGGAGACGACCGTTGCCTGTCCGAAATGCGGCAAACTTCTGATGAAGAGTCAGTGGTACTACGAATGTGAATGTGGATTTAAGATTTCTCATACCGTGGCAAAGGTGGCACTTTCAGAGGAACAGATGCTGGAACTGTTAGAAACCGGACGGACACATGATAAGATTACAGGTTTTACGTCAAGAGCCGGAAACGCTTTTGATGCCTGTCTTAAATTTGAACAGGACCAGATTAGCTTTGACTTTGATGCGCAGCCACTAAATCAGGCAACACAGACAGAGGATGTGGCCCCGGTGAATGAAACACCGCAGGCAGATGATACACAGGAGGAAGAAGGAGGAGATACGGATGGAGTACAATGAGGAGGAGTTTAAACGAAGCGCAAACCTGAAAGCGATGAAGATATGGCTGGCACTTGTGGCAATTCTGACTTTGTCTTATGGGTCACAGGTGTCAGAAGGCACATATACGCCAGGAAACTATGTACTGTTTTTACTGATGGGCTGGATTCCGTTTGGAATCGGTCTTATCGTTTTAAAATGGAAGGGTACGGCAACCGCTGTCTATAAGGATGTATTGGCGTTGGGATATGGCTTTTTGTATGCAGAGATTGTTTTTACCACAGATTCGGCAATGACATTTGCCTACATTCTGCCACTGACAAGTATCATGGTGTTATTTAAGAATCGCAAATATATGATTCGCTGTGCAGTGGCGAATGGAATTGTGGTTGTTATCGGTATGCTGCTTCATAATTTTTACGGAATCAACCCGCATGTGAGCATGTCAGATTATTATCTGCAGCTTTCCACGCTGTTACTCTGCTATATCTGTTATGTATTATCCATCGATCACCTGAACAAATCAGATGGTGCGTTAGTGGATTCTATCCGTGATAATTTAAAACGGGTTGTGACAACCGTTGGGCAGGTAAAAGACGCCAGCAGTTCCATCGTGGACGGTGTTACCGTTGTGCGGGAACTTGCCGATGAAAACAAGCAGGGTGCGAACTCCGTTGTGGCGGGTATGGAAGAACTGACACAGAATCATGAAATCCTTTATAACAGAACGATGTCCTCCATGGATAAAACCTCAGATATCAACACACAGGTACAAAATGTGGTGGGATTGATTGATGAAATGGTTGTCCTGATTCAGGCATCTATTGAGCATGCCAATGTTAGTGCGGATGAACTTGCAGATGTCGTGGAAACAACAGAAACAATGGCAGAACTTTCAGCAGAAGTAGAGCAGGTTCTTTTAGCTTTCAATCAGGAGTTTGAAATGGTAAAAGAAGAGACGGGAACCATTGAAGGAATTACCTACCAGACGAATCTTCTCGCGCTAAATGCCTCCATTGAAGCCGCAAGAGCGGGGGAAGCAGGAAAAGGATTTGCCGTTGTTGCGGGTCAGATTCAGGATTTGAGTATGGGAACAAAGACTTCCTCCGGACGTATCCGGGATGCGCTTGAGCATTTGCAGGAAACATCGGATAAGATGACCCGGTCCATCACAAGAACATTGGAATTAATACAGGCAACCAGAGATAAAATTACGAATGTAAAAGAAAGCGTGACGGAAATCACAGGCGATTCCGGAAAGCTTGGAGAAAACATTAAGGTCGTTGACCATGCTATCAAAGAGGTCGAAGTTTCCAACCAGGATATGGTTGAGAACATGAAGCAGGTGTGTGATACAATAGAAGTTATGACAAAATGTATCAATCAGTCCGATGAGGTGTCACGCACGATGCTCAGCAAATATGAGGAATCCGCGGTAAATGTCAATAAGATTGAAACTGTTGTCGGAAGGCTGATGGAAGAACTTGGTACGGGCGGCTTTATGGGAATCCAGGATGCACAGCCGGGAATGAAGATTTGCCTTGTTGCAGCGGAAGAGGAACGGAAGACGGAATACCACGGAGAAGTCAGGGAAAACATGGAAGGCGGCGTCCTGATACAACTTACAACAGGGGAAAACACTTCTCTGCCGGATGGAAAGGACAGAAAACGCAGTTATGAATTGCAGATTTGTGTCAAGAATGCACTGTATACCTGGGAAAATGTAAAGATAGCCGGAGTTTCCGGAAAACAGACAGACTTCCGTGTGTTTGTTGATACAAACCCGAAGGTTGTAAACCGCAGAAAATATCCGCGTATGCCACTTTCAAATGCCTGCACGGTTATAATGAAAAATACGGGAAAACAGTTTGACGGAAAGATGGTCAATATCAGTGCCGGTGGGTTTGCATTCAGTGTGTTAAATCAGACTTTTGCAGAGTCAATCGGGAAAGATATTGTGCTTTCCATTGCAGATTTTCCGCTGGAGAGTACGAAAAAACTCGAAGGACATATTATCCGCAGTACGGATAACGATGGACAGTTTATTGTCGGATGCCGTATGCCGCAGGACAATGAAGAAATTGAGCGGTATGTAAATCGAAATTATAAAGAATAGAATGAGAGGGAATGAAAATGGAAAATGCGAAAATCAGTCAGTTGTATGACTTAAAAGAAACAATTGCAGCGAAGCTGTTTGAAGGAGTCACTTACCCGTGGGAGGTTTTGCCGAAAATTAGCGATTTTATCTGTGCCCTCGGCGAGACACTTGACCCGGAGATTTTTGAAAAACGCGGAGAAAATATCTGGGTGGCAAAAAATGCCACGGTAGCACAGACTGCCTGCTTAAACGGACCGTTAATTATCGATGAGAACGCAGAAATCCGCCACTGTGCATTTATCAGAGGCAATGCCATTGTCGGAAAAGGTGCGGTTGTGGGCAATTCCACTGAACTTAAAAACGTCGTTTTGTTTAACGGTGTTCAGGTGCCGCATTACAACTACGTGGGGGATTCTGTTTTAGGACACAAATCCCACATGGGCGCCGGCTCTATTACCTCAAATGTCAAATCTGATAAAACACTTGTCGTTGTAAAGGATGCTGGGGAGCAGATTGAGACCGGACTTAAAAAATTTGGCGCAATGCTCGGAGATTTTGTCGAAGTTGGATGTGGCTCCGTTTTAAATCCGGGAACCGTCATCGGAAGCCATACAAATGTTTATCCGCTTTCCTCCGTGCGCGGCGTGGTTCCGGCTCATTCCATTTACAAGAAGCAGGGCGAGATTGCACAAAAACACTAATTAGAAGAAAAAATTCAGAATAGGTCTTGATGAATTCTACAAAATGTGCGAAAATATGTGCGTATGTTAAATGTATAACAAAGTCCAATACATACAGTTCTATTTAAGCGAAAGGAGTCTTAACATGATTTACACACAGGAAGTTCAGAAAATGTGTCCGGTTGCAAAAGGTGCAAAGCACGAGCCGGCTCCAATTCCGGAAGAAGGAAAATGGGTACATTCTAAAAAAATCGAAGATATTTCTGGTTTTACACACGGTGTAGGCTGGTGTGCACCACAGCAGGGTGCCTGCAAGCTGTCTCTGAATGTAAAAGAGGGAGTTATTGTAGAAGCATTGGTTGAAACTATCGGATGCTCCGGTATGACCCATTCAGCAGCAATGGCTGCCGAAATTTTACAGGGTAAGACCATTCTCGAGGCACTCAATACTGACTTAGTATGCGATGCCATCAATACAGCAATGAGAGAGTTATTCTTACAGATCGTTTATGGACGTACTCAGAGTGCATTCTCTGATGACGGACTTGCAGTAGGTGCTGGTCTGGAAGATTTAGGAAAAGGACTTCGTTCCCAGGTTGGTACAATGTACGCAACCAAGGAAAAAGGTGTTCGTTATCTGGAGATGGCAGAAGGTTATGTAACCGGAATCGCTCTGGACGAGAACAGCGAAGTAATTGGCTATCAGTTCGTTTCTCTTGGAAAAATGACTGATTTCATCAAAAAAGGTGATGATCCGAACACTGCATGGGAGAAAGCAAAGGGTTCTTATGGACGCGTGCTTCCGGAGCAGGGCGCTGTTAAGATTATCGACCCGAGAGAAGAATAGGAAAGGAGACGGACGAAAATGGCATTATTTGAAGGATATGAAAGAAGAATTAACCAGATCAACGCTGTATTAAACAGCTATGGAATCAGCTCGATTGAAGAAGCTGAGAAAATCACAAAAGATGCTGGTTTAAATGTTTACGATCAGGTAAAGAAAATTCAGCCGATTTGTTTTGAAAATGCTTGCTGGGCTTACACAGTAGGTGCAGCAATCGCAATCAAGAAGGGATGCACAAGAGCTGCTGATGCGGCTGCTGCAATCGGAGAGGGACTGCAGGCATTCTGTATTCCGGGTTCTGTTGCAGATCATAGAAAAGTAGGTATTGGACATGGTAACCTTGGTAAGATGTTACTTGAAGAGGAGACAGAGTGCTTTTGCTTCTTAGCAGGTCATGAGTCTTTCGCCGCTGCAGAAGGTGCAATCGGTATCGCTGAGAAAGCTAACAAAGTACGTCAGAAACCACTCCGTGTTATCTTAAACGGTCTTGGAAAAGACGCTGCACAGATTATTTCCCGTATCAATGGCTTCACATTTGTAGAGACAAAATATGACTACAAAGAAGCAAAATTAAACATCGTATACGAGAAACCATACTCTGATGGACTTCGTGCAACTGTTAAGTGCTACGGCGCTGACGATGTTCAGGAAGGTGTTGCAATCATGCACCATGAGAACGTTGGTGTTTCCATTACCGGTAACTCCACCAATCCGACACGTTTCCAGCATCCGGTTGCAGGTACTTACAAGAAAGAGTGTATCGAGCAGGGTAAGAAGTACTTCTCCGTAGCATCCGGCGGTGGTACAGGACGTACTCTTCATCCGGATAACATGGCAGCAGGTCCTGCTTCCTACGGTATGACAGATACTATGGGACGTATGCACTCTGATGCTCAGTTCGCAGGTTCTTCTTCCGTACCGGCTCACGTAGAGATGATGGGTCTTATCG
>CATZIT010000008.1:0-131181 GCA_958420225.1 uncultured Roseburia sp.
AAGCTGTATTATTTACATCATTTTTCTTATTTACACCATCTAAGGACTTCATTGTTGGGAAAAGTAAAACGTCTCTGATGGCCGGGGAATCTGTCAAAAGCATTACCAGACGGTCGATTCCGTAACCGATTCCACCTGTCGGCGGCATACCGATAGACAGTGCGTTTAAGAAATCCTCGTCTGTATGGTTTGCCTCTTCATCACCGGCTTCAAATGCGGCATCCTGTGCAGCAAAACGCTCTCTCTGGTCTACCGGGTCGTTTAACTCGGAATAAGCGTTACACATTTCCCAGGTGTTGATGAAAAGCTCAAAACGCTCTACCTTCTCCGGATCAGAAGGTTTCTTCTTGGTAAGCGGAGAAATCGCAAGTGGATGGTCCATGACAAATGTCGGCTGAATCAGATTCTTCTCGCAGAACTCCTCGAAGAACAGGTTGATAATATCGCCCTTGGTGTGACGTTCTTCATATGCAACATGATGCTCGTCTGCAAGTGCCTTTGCTGCGGCGTCATCTGCTACAGTATCAAAATCAATTCCGGTATATTTCTTGATGCAGTCGTTCATGGTGATGCGCTCAAACGGCTTGCCAAAGTCAATTTCCATTCCGTTATAAGTAATTACGGAGCTTCCGCAGACGGTCTCTGCCAGGTAGCGGAACATGCTCTCGGTCAGTTCCATCATGCCCTCGTAATCCGTGTATGCCTGATACAGCTCCATCAGGGTAAATTCCGGGTTGTGGCGGGTGTCGACACCCTCATTACGGAAAACTCGTCCAATTTCATAAACACGCTCAAGACCACCGACAATCAGTCTCTTTAAGTAAAGCTCCAGGGAAATACGAAGCTTTACATCCTCGTTGAGTGCATTGTAATGGGTATCAAACGGTCTTGCTGCTGCTCCGCCCGCATTTGACACTAACATCGGAGTTTCCACTTCCATAAATCCTCTGTTATCTAAGAAATTACGGATTTCCTTGATAATACGGGAACGTTTTACAAATGTCTCTTTTACTTCCTCGTTCATGATAAGATCCACATATCTCTGACGATATCTGGTATCAGTATCGGTCAATCCGTGGAATTTCTCTGGAAGAATCTGTAAGCTCTTGGATAAAAGAGTCACTTCGGAAGCATGGACAGAAATCTCGCCTGTCTTGGTCTTAAAGACCGTTCCCTTCACGCCGAGGATATCGCCCACGTCAAATTTCTTGAAATCTGCGTATGGCTCCTCACCGATATTGTCTCTTGCCACATACACCTGAATACGTCCCTTTAAATCCTGGATGTTGCAGAAGGAAGCCTTTCCCATGACACGTTTAAACATCATACGTCCTGCGATAGATACTTCTTTGCCCTCCATCTCGTCAAATTTCTCTTTGATGTCGATGGTATGATTGGTTACATCATATTTGGTAATGACAAACGGATCCTTGCCATTTGCCTGCAATTCCTGCAATTTTTCGTAACGAACCTTTAACAACTGGTTGATATCCTGCTGGTTGTTATTCTGCTCTGCCATGTCTTCCTCCATTATTCTTTCGTGCAGCCTGCCTGCTGCCGGTCATCTCTTAATTTGCTCTGTGAATGGAAAGTATCTTGTACTCCAACTCGCCTGCCTGTGTCTCTACGGTAACGGTATCGCCAACCTTTTTGCCAAGGAGTGCCTTGCCAACCGGAGATTCATTGGAAATCTTTCCTTTTAAACTGTTTGCCTCGGTAGAACCTACAATTTTGTATTCCAGTTCCTCGTCAAACTCGATGTCTAAAATCTTTACGTTGCATCCGATGCTGACCTTGTCTAAGTCTGCCTCTTCCTCTACAACGACTTCTGCATTCTTTAAAATCTTCTCTAATTCCTCGATACGTGCTTCGATGTCTCTCTGCTCGTCTTTTGCAGCGTCATACTCTGCATTCTCGGATAGGTCTCCCTGCTCTCTTGCCTCTTTAATCTTCTGGGAAACCTCTTTTCTTCTTACAACTTTCAGATTTTCTAATTCGTCCTCAAGTTTTTTCAGCCCTTCATACGTCAGAATATTTTTCTTATCCATTGCCTTCTACCCTTCTTTTATTTATTGTAAACCTACGATTCCGTTCCGTAAAAAGCCTGCTCAAAACGGTCTCTTTGCGGCACCTTCTTCGCAGTTCTCACTCTCTTAACAATCACAGTATTATAACCGATAGGTACTGCAATGTCAAGATTTTCCGCCATTTCCCAAGGTTTTTTGTGAATCGGGATATAGGAAATGCCCGCTCCGAATGGATAGCAGCATCCCTGCCATTCAAAATCGAGCACAATCCACCGGTCGGACTCCTGCCCGCTCTTTGCCCGGCACAACCGCTGTTTTAATTTCTCCTTCGGCTCTGTCACTGTAAGCAGCCCGTTTTCCTCATACATTGTCTCTGTAAATGCTGCAAAATATGCGGGACGGTTCGTATATATCTGCAAACAGCGCACAGACTCTGCAATCTGCACTAAAACGCCCGTGACATCCAACGGTTCAAAAATGCCCTCATCCGGCTCCTCATCTATCACAAGAAGATTTCGCCCCGTCACAGGAATCTGTTTTTCCTGCAATATTCCATCGAAAACAGCGGCAAACTCACAGAGAAACGGATTGGAATATGCCATAGCCTCTCCCGGAAAATCTTTTACCTAATTATATGACAGCGCTTCCTCAAATAATGCCTTTAACTGCTCGTAGTTTTCCACCTCATTGATGCGCCCGCGCAGCTTTGAAGAATTTTTGTATCCGGCGGTATACCATGCCGCGTGCTTGCGGATTTCGCGGATGCCGGTATATTCCCCTTTAAATTCAAGCTGCATTGCCGCATGGCGCAAAAGCATCTGCGTCACTTCCTCAAACGAAGGTTTTTTCAGTTCCTCGCCCGTCTCAAAATAGTGTAAAATCTGGTGGAACAGCCACGGATTTCCCTGCACGCCCCTGCCAATCATAAAGCCGTCACATCCGGTCTCCTCTGCCATTTTTTCAATATCCTTTGCACAGGTCAAATCCCCGTTTCCGATTACCGGAATGGAAACCGCCTCTTTGACCTTGCGTATAATCTCCCAGTCCGCAATGCCCGAATAATACTGTTCTCTCGTGCGCCCATGCACCGCAATGGCTGCCGCGCCGGATTCCTCTGCGATATGTGCCATTTCCACCGCATTGATGTGTTCATCGTCAAATCCCTTGCGGATTTTTACCGTGACAGGCTTTTTTACCGCATTTACGGTCTTCTCGATAATTTTGCCTGCAAGAATGGGATTTTTCATGAGCGCCGAGCCGTCTCCGTTATTGACCACCTTGGGCACCGGACATCCCATGTTGATGTCTAAAATGTCAAACGGACGCTCCTCTATCTGATGCGCAATCTGTGCCATAATGTCGGGGTCTGAGCCGAACAACTGAAGCGAAACCGGATGTTCCCGCTCATCGATGCTTAAAAGCTCTTCTGTATTTTTATTTTTGTAAAGAATCGCCTTGGCACTGACCATCTCCATGCACAGAAGTCCTGCGCCCTGCTCCTTGCATAAAAGGCGAAATGGCAGGTCTGTGACGCCTGCCATTGGAGCTAATATCAGATTATTTTCAAGTGTTACACTGCCAATCCCAAGTTGTTTGATGACACTCATCGTTCTCCCTCCGCCGTAAAAGCTTATCTGATTTTTCCACTCTTACGGTTCTGCTTCTTATAAATCAGGTTCATGCCCTTTAAGGTCAGATTTGGGTCATAGACATCTATTACATCTGTCTCGTTTGCAATAATTCTGCCAAGTCCACCTGTCGCAACAACCTTTACTTCTCCGAGGTTTGCCTCTTTTATCATATGATTTACTATGTATTCAGTCTGTCCAATCTGTCCGTAAACAAGCCCCGCCTGCATACTTGAGATGGTTTCCTTTGCCAGAATGCTGTCCGGTTTTATAATTTCAATCTCCGGAAGCTTTGCTGCATCTTCCCAGAGCGCCTTCGCCGAAATACGGATACCCGGAGCTGTCACACCGGAAAGGAAGGAACCATCCTTGTCAACCAGGTCATAGGTCGTTGCCGTTCCAAAATCAAGCACCAATACCGGTCCGCCATAGATTCCGTAAGCCGCTGCCGCATCCACAATCCGGTCTGCACCAATCTGACGCGGGTTCTCGGTTACCACGCGGATTCCGGTCTTTGTTCCCGGCTCAACGATAATTGGCGTGATTCCTAAATATTTTACCACAGCGCCTTCTAAAGAATGCATCACGTTTGGCACAACCGAAGCGATGATTGCATCCTCAATCTGCGTATGGTTAATTTCATTCTGCTCTAAAAGGTTAATTAAAAGCATTCCATACTCATCCGATGTCCGCGGCATCTTCGTCGTCATACGAAAAGTTGCTGCGACTTCATCTCCGTCAAACACGCCCACCGTAATATTTGTATTTCCAACGTCAATTGTAATAATCATATTTTACCAACCATTTCCTTTCCCGCACGAAAGACATTAATCTTCGTCGTCAAGTCTTCCGTAAATTACCTTATAGTACATTTCAAGGGAACGAAGCAGCTCTTCCTTTGTGCGCTGCAGTTCCCTGATTTTTAAGCCGCAGCCAATCTCATCATACAGCAAATCGCCCTCATCACAGGAAGTCCGAAATTCCAGCGTTCCGTCTTCATCAAACACCAGCTCAAAGATTCCGCCGATATCTTCCGTAAACAATACGCACATGATTTTCAGCTCATCCTTAATCTGCTGGGGCATCCCCTTGAAATTCTGGTTTAAATAAAATTTTTTATTGTAAGCACTTGCTCCGCAAAGTACAACTTCTTCCATTATCTGGGTCTCTCCATTTCACACTTAGATATATCCGTAGATTCCCCGCACCGATACCTCACCGGAGGAAACCATCTGATTTCCTTCCTCCGTTTTTACAATAAGTTCTCCCCGGTTCGTAATTCCTTCTGCCACACCCTCAAACGGCTCTTTCGGGTCAAGCACCCGGACTTTTTTCCCGCTGTTTGCAAGGCTTTCATCATATTCCCGCATAAGTCCGCTTAAATCTTCCGTCTCAAGGAACACTGCATAGTAGTGCTCAAAATGTTCGAGCACCTTTTCAATCAGGGCAGCCCGGTTATGGCGGACGCCCGTCTCAAGGTAGATCGATGTCGCAACATCTGCTATGTCCTCCGGAAAAGCGGAATTGTTTACGTTGATTCCCACTCCCACCACAATATGGTTAATATAATCGAACTGCGCACTCATCTCTGTAAGTATTCCGCAGACCTTTTTGCCATTCATCACGATATCATTTGGCCACTTGATGCCAGCCTTACGTCCGGTGCAGTCCTCAATCGCAGCATTTACCGCAAGTGCGGCTACAAGTGTAATCATTGATGCATTGTTTGGATTTATCTGGGGTTTGAGCACCCATGTCATAAAAACCGCTTCTCCCGGCGGCGACTGCCAGGCGCGTCCACGCCTGCCTCTTCCGTTTTCCTGCTGTTCTGCGACAACTAAGGTTCCTCCGGGGTGTCCTTCCTCCGCCAGCTTCTTTGCCTTGATATTGGTAGAGTCAATGGTGTCAAAATAATAGGTTTCAGCACCCATCCAGTCTGTTTTGCGGATGCTGTTTAATTCCATCTCACACAGTTTGTCCGGAACTGCGGTCAGGCGGTAGCCCTTGTTCTGCACCGCCTCAATCTCATATCCTGCTTCCTTTAGCTGATTGACCGCCTTCCACACCGCCGTCCGCGATACACCGAAGCGTTCACACAGCTCCTGCCCGGAGATATATCCCTCTGCCTCCCGCAGCAGGGTCAGTAATTTGGTCTTCATGTAATTAGTCTCCTAATGTTGCAAGCATCACAGCCTTGATGGTATGCATCCGGTTTTCTGCCTCGTCAAACACAACAGACTGTGCACTCTCAAATACTTCGTCGGTCACTTCAAGCTCGCTGTAACCAAACTTCTCATATACTTCTCTGCCAATCTTGGTCTTTAAATCATGGAATGCCGGCAGACAGTGCATAAATATGGCTTCCGGCTTTGCATTCTGCATCACGGTGCTGTTGACCTGATAAGGCATCAAATCCTTTAAGCGCTCTGCCCAGATTTCATCCGGCTCTCCCATGGATACCCAGACATCCGTATAAATAACGTCCGCATCCTTGGTTCCGGCTTTTACATCTTCGGTAAATGTAAGTGTTGCGCCGGTCTCTTTTGCAACATCCTCGCAGTATGCAATCAGTTTTTCATCCGGGAAATATTTTTTCGATGTGCACGCAACAAAATCCATTCCAAGCTTTGCGCAGGTTACCATCAGGGAATTTCCCATATTATAGCGGGCATCGCCCATGTATACAAGACGGATTCCCTTTAATCTGCCAAAATGCTCTTTGATGGTAAGCATATCTGCTAACATCTGTGTCGGATGAAACTCATTCGTCAGTCCGTTCCAGACCGGAACGCCTGCATATTTTGCCAGTTCCTCCACAATATCCTGTCCAAATCCACGGTATTCGATTCCGTCAAACATCCTTCCCAATACGCGTGCCGTATCCGGAATGCTTTCTTTTTTGCCAATCTGAGAACCTGACGGGTCTAAATATGTAACGTGCATGCCAAGGTCATAGGCTGCTACTTCAAAGGAGCATCGTGTTCTGGTGCTGGTTTTTTCAAAAATAAGTGCAATGTTTTTGCCAATCAGACTGTTGTGCAGAATCCCTTTCTTTTTCTTCTCTTTGAGTTCTGATGCCAGATCAACAAGATACAAAATCTCTTCCGGTGTGTAGTCCATTAATTTTAAAAAACTGCGTCCCTTTAAATTCATCGTTTCTGCTCCTCTCGTTTTTGCATCCTAGTTAATCGGGCTATCATTTTCATGATAGCCCGCATTTGATATAACCTGTACTATTAATTCTTCTCCGGTACTGCTACTTCTGTCACAGCCTTGGCAAGTCCTGCCAGTCCCTGAATCTCGGATGGAATGATAATCTTTGTTGCCTTTCCGTCCGCTGCCTTTGCAAACGCCTCAAGGCTCTTAAGCTGGATGACACTGGCATCCGGTGCAGCCTCTTTTAACATCCGGAGTCCGTCTGCATTTGCCTGCTGAATCTTTAAGATAGCCTCAGCCTGACCTTCTGCCTCGCGGATGGTTGCTTCCTTCTTTGCCTCTGCACGTAAGATTGCTGCCTGCTTCTCTGCCTCTGCATCAAGAATTGCAGATTCCTTTTTACCTTCTGCCACAAGGACGGTGGATTTCTTCTCACCTTCCGCACGAAGGATTGCCTCACGGCGCTCACGCTCTGCCTTCATCTGTTTCTCCATGGCATCCTGGATTGCTGCCGGAGGAATGATGTTCTTTAATTCCACACGGTTTACCTTGATTCCCCATGGGTCTGTTGCAACATCAAGTGTTGCACGCATCTGTGTATTGATGGTCTCTCTTGAAGTCAGTGTCTCATCTAACTCCAAATCACCGATGATATTACGAAGTGTTGTTGCCGTCAGATTCTCAATCGCCATAATCGGATTCTCTACGCCGTATGCGTACAGCTTCGGATCGGTAATCTGAAAATAAACAACCGTATCAATCTGCATCGTAACGTTATCCTTGGTGATAACCGGCTGCGGTGGGAAATCCACAACCTGCTCTTTTAAGGTGACCTTTCTTGCTACGCGGTCAATAAATGGTGCCTTGAGATGAATACCAACCGGCCAGGTTGTAAGATATGCACCCAAACGCTCTACAACCGCTGCATTTGCCTGCGGTACAATTTTGATACAGGACACCAGAATTGCCAAAATTACAATTATCAGCACGATAAATGCTATCACAACTCCACCACTTTCCATGTTCTAAATACCTCCGTTTTACAATTTTTGCTAATATCCATATTACTATATCTCATAGCAGATTACAACAAAAAAAGACTGTCACACCAACGAATTTTCTCCGCCAGCATGACAGTCCTAGGATTCCATCTTTTATTTAATAAAATACATGATTGCCGATTACGACTCCGGCATGACCGGAACTTGCTCTGCGGAAAGATACTGCACCACCGGTATTATCTGTGCCGTTTAATGCCTCCTGCGCTGCCTGAACACAGGTTGCGCTCGGTCCGTTTGCAATTACATTTGCAACAGAACCACTTCCTGCCGGTGTAAACTGACCCTTCTGATAAATGACATCGTAAATCGTTGACGGATAAGAACCGCTTCTCAAACGATTCATGACAACTGCTCCGACAGCCACCTGTCCCTCATAGCACTCGCTTCCTGCCTCACACTGGATGATTGCTGCAAGAAGTGTCACATCGTCTGCGCTTGCAGCTACGGATGTGTTCTGTACGGTTGTAACCTCGGTCGTCTGCGCTGCCTTTCTGGCTGCCTCTTCCTCAGCTAAGCGTCTCTGCTCTGCCTGTTCCTCTTCAATCGTAACAGCTTCGCCTAAATCAAGCTCGGTTGTCACATATTCTGCACTTACATATCCGGTCTGTCCGTCACACTCTACTGCGACCCAGCCGTCTACTGCTTCTGCATCTGTATCTACGGTAAGATTTGTTCCCGCATATGCGGTTGTCAGTACGGAAGCGTCTGTATTTGCCTCGCTTCTGACACGAAGTGCATCTGTCGTCAGCTCAGCCGTTGCATCAACATTGGCTGTTGCATACGCATACGCATCCATTCCAGCGACACAATAATCATTCTTTACATAACCGTCTGCATTTCCGGAACGGATATGAGTCCATTCCTCGCCCTGCTCTACGATTTCTGCCACATCGCCTTTGTAGAGTTTTCCGATGACCTCTGCATTCTCATCCCCTGCTGCACGGATGTTTAAATACTCATCCACATCTGCCATCAGGCGGTTCTGCCAGGCAGCTTCTTCCTCGGATACTTCCGGTTCTTCCGAAACTTCTGCTTCTTCGGAAACCTCTGCTTCTTCCGCTGATGCAACCACATCATTTGCGGAACGCTCCACTGTGATGGATGCAGACTCAAGATAGCTCATTGCTCCGTTCTCTACCTGATTTAAACAAACCACAACGCCAGCCATTCCATTTGTATCCTGTCCGGCATCCGATGTTTTCTTTTCTTTTACAGCATCTGTATCTTCTACAAGAGAAACTTCTGTATCTGTCAGATACGCTTTTGCAGGTGCTGCATCTGCGATTGTACACATCAATGCAAGAGAACCTGCCACTATGACGCCACTAACCGCTTTCTTTTTCAAATTCATTTCAAACCTCCATCGGTGTATCCTATATCACTATAGTATTACACTTTTGTTCCGTTTTATTCATAAATTATTACATTTATTACGAATTTGTTACAGCGTGATTATAGCAAAGCGTTACATTTTTGTCAAGTTTTTGGAACGAACAGGAAGGAAAAACGACCCGTTTTCGAAAAAAAGAGCCGCCAAAGCCCGCTATTTACAAGGGGTTCGGCGACTCTTTGTGCAATTCTTACAATCTTTTTAATAATGCTTCTCTTGCTTCCTCATAACCAGGTTTTCCAAGCAGAGCAAACATATTTTTCTTATAACTCTCTACGCCCGGCTGGTTAAACGGATTTACACCTAAAAGGTATCCGCTGATGCCAACTGCAAACTCGAAGAAGTAGAATAACTCTCCAAGATAAAATTCGTTCTGCTCCGGAATCTTTACCATAAGGTTTGGAACATTTCCATCGGTATGTGCAAGAACGGTTCCGTTCATCGCACTCTTGTTTACAAAGTCCATATCTTTTCCGGCAAGGTAGTTTAAGCCATCCAAATCTACCGGCTCCTCGTTGATGACAACGGTTTCACGGGATTTCTCAATGTTGAGAACGGTCTCGAACATGATTCTGGAGCCATCCTGGATGAACTGTCCCATGGAATGTAAATCTGTGGTCAGGTCAACAGATGCCGGGAATAATCCCTTCTGGTCTTTTCCTTCGCTCTCGCCGTAAAGCTGTTTCCACCACTCAGCAACATAGTGAAGGCTCGGCTCGTAGTCTGCGAGTACTTCGATTGCCTTTCCCTTGCGGAGTAAAATATTACGGATTGCTGCATACTGTAAAGAATCATTTTCTTCAAATGACTTCTCAAGTGCAAGTTTTCTTCCCTCTGCAGCACCTTCCATCAGCTTGTCGATATCTGCGCCGCTGACAGCGATTGGAAGCAGTCCCACTGCTGTAAGTACGGAGAAACGTCCTCCTACATCATCCGGTACTACAAATGTCTCGTATCCTTCTTCGGTAGCAAGGTTCTTTAATGCTCCCTTTGCCTTGTCTGTCGTTGCATAAATTCTCTTTGCAGCGCCTTCCTTGCCGTATTTCTTCTCAAGCATTTCCTTAAATACACGGAATGCGATTGCCGGCTCTGTTGTCGTACCGGACTTGGAAATAATATTAACGGAGAAATCACGGTCGCCGATAACATCAATGAGTCCTTTTAAATATGTACCGCTGATGCTATTTCCTGCATAGTAAATTTCCGGTGTCTTGCGCACTTCCTTCGGAAGGTTGTTGTAGAATCCATGTCTTAAGAATTCAATGGCTGCTCTTGCTCCAAGATAAGAACCGCCGATACCGATTACTACAAGCACCTCAGAATCAGACTGGATGCGCTCTGCTGCCTTCTTAATTCTTGCGAACTCTTTCTTATCGTAATCTACCGGGAGGTCAATCCATCCTAAGAAATCATTTCCTGCTCCGCTCTTGTCGGTAAGCTGCTTTTTTGCATCCGCCACAAGTTTGCTCATGTAAGAAACTTCTTCTTCACTGATGAACCCAGCTGCTTTTGAATAGTCAAATGTAATCTTTCCCATTTTTTAACACTCCTTTGTCCCTTCATAATTCCATTGCCATTTTTCAGCAATATTTTACCAAACCCTATTTCGGATAGCAAGAGCGAACACGCTTTTTCCCATGCTTTCCTTAAGAAAATACCTCTTCGATGACATCATGAAGTAATCGTTCCGATGCCTCCTTCGTCTCCGGGGCTTTGGCCTGTTTTTCCTGCTCCATATGGATGTTTTCTTCTTTCACCGCAGAGTCTTTTCTTTCCTGCTCAACGCTTCGTGATTCCGCCATCCGGCACTGCTCCATCGTTCTGATGCGCCCTGACAAACAGTTTATCTTATGCAATGTGACAATCACAAGGAGGAACGTGATAGTACTAATCCCCATCGAAATCCAGGTGGAATTGTCCGTCAGAAAAATCATCATCTGCTCCATAGACTTCCCTTTCCCGCAGGCTCATTTCGGGCTTTCCGGCACCCATGTACCAAAGACCCGTCCTGCATCCTTTATTATAGAAGAAATCCGTTTTTTTGAAAAGAGGAGCGGCATATGATTTCATCGCAACTTCCGACAAAGTTCTTTTCCCTGTCGTCAATTTCTTACAGATTTGTCAGCTTTTTTCATCCCGGTAACGTTTTCAGAAACACCCCTCTCTATTTTAATCTTTATTTTTCAATTTACAAGTCTTTTCTTGACTTTTTCGCATATGGGTATTATAAATAGGGAAGTGTATATCTTGCAGGAAAGGGATTGTTTTCTATGAAAAAGATTGTAATGACCGGAGGCGGCACAGCCGGACATGTAACACCCAATATTGCGCTGATGCCAGCTTTGCGAAAAGAGGGCTTTGAAATTTCCTATATCGGTTCCTATGACGGTATCGAAAAACGTCTGATTGAGGAACAGGGCGTTCCATATTATGGGATTTCCTCCGGAAAGTTGAGACGCTATTTTAATCCAAAGAATTTCTCCGATCCTTTCCGCGTCATCAAAGGCTACGGACAATCCATCAAATTATTAAAAAAAATAAAACCGGATGTGGTATTCTCTAAGGGCGGCTTTGTCTCCGTTCCTGTGGTACTTGCAGCGAAGTTCTGCCGGATTCCGGCAATCATCCATGAATCCGATATCACCCCGGGTCTTGCCAATAAACTTGCCATTCCGGGTGCCGTAAAAGTCTGCTGTAACTTCCCGGAGACGCTTAACTATCTCCCGAAAGAAAAAGCAGTACTCACCGGTTCCCCGATTCGCCAGGAATTATTAAAAGGAAGTGCAGATGCCGGACGTACTTACTGCAAATTCCCGGAAGCTTCAAAGCCGGTCATTTTGATTATCGGCGGAAGCAGCGGTTCCCGCGCCATCAACAATACGGTTCGTGAACTTCTGCCACAGCTTTTGCCGGATTATAATGTGATTCATCTCTGCGGAAAGGGAAATCTTGATACTTCCTTAACCCAGACTGCCGGTTATCTTCAGTTAGAATATGCTAACCAGGAGCTTGCCGACCTGTTTGCACTGTCAGACCTTGTGATTTCCCGTGCCGGTGCAAATGCAATCTGTGAGCTTTTAGCACTGCACAAACCGAATATCCTGATTCCGCTTTCCGCAAATGCGAGCCGTGGAGACCAGATTTTGAATGCAAATTCGTTCCAGGCACAGGGATTTAGCTATGTTCTTGAAGAAGAAAATCTCTCACCCGAAACGCTGCGTTCTGCCATCACCCATGTGATTGCAGAAAAAGAGTCTTATATCAGCGCAATGAAAAACAGCCAGACCAGAGATTCCATCGAAACCATTGTAAATCTAATTCTCGATGCTTCTAACAAGCGGAAATCCTGAAAACTTTTTAATTAGGAGCCAAAACAGGAGCGTCAAACTGACATCCATCAGTTTGACGCTCCTGTTTTTTATGCCTTGAGGGACGCACAGATTTCCTGCATTTCCTCCGGTGAAAATGTTTCATGTGTCCACATTAAAATATCATTATTTTTTGCATCCTTGTAACGTGGAATCAGGTGCATGTGGAAATGAAATACAGTCTGTCCTGCCACCTCATGGTTGTTCTGTACCAGATTAAATCCATCACATTTGAGAACATCCGTCATATGGATTGCCAGTTTCTTTGCCAGTTTCATGGCATCTGCTGCCACGTTCTCATCAATCTCATACAAATCCGCATAATGCTTTTTCGGCAGAATCAGGGCATGCCCCTTGCTTGCCGGACTTGCATCAAGAATCACACGAAATGTGTCATCCTCATAAATCGTGTTGGAAGGAATCTCTCCCGCCGCAATCTTACAAAAAATACAGTTTGAATTTTCCATCTTTTTCTCCTTCTTTGTTTACATTTGTCGAATTTTGTTATATTATTCTAATTGCACTTTAACATTGTAAATGATAAACTATTTCGTATCGGTTTTCATATTAAAAATAAGGCAGGGATAAGTGTGTTAAGCAACAAAGATTACCTTAATATCTTTCATGAAATTAAAAATTCCATCACATTAATCAATAGTTCCCTACAATTGGTTGCCAAAAAACACCCGGAAGTCGGTTCGTTTGACTATTGGAACGAAACCATGTCCGAAATTAATTTCTTAAAGAACATGATTACTCAGCTTTCCTCTGCCCGTTTATGCAATCATCTGAATTTGTGCTGCGTTGATTCTGCTGCATTTATGGAGCAGATTAAAGAAACGGTTTCCCTTTTTTCACAGGATTTTCACTGCGAACTCATCATGCAGCCTAATCTCCCACAGATTACAATTGACCCACAGCTTATCCGTCAGGGCATCATCAATCTGGTGAAAAATGCACATGAAGCCATGGGCTGTACCGGCACTGTCCGGTTAGAGGTTCGTGCCGACTCTGCTGCTTTTTACATTGCCGTAATCGACTACGGCGGCGGTCTTGACCCTGCTCTTGCCGCCAATATCTTTGAACCTTTTATCACTTCCAAAAACGGTGGAAGCGGTCTCGGACTTGTCATTACCAGACAAATCGTGGAATCCCATCACGGAACACTTGAATGCGATTCCCGCCCCGGTGACGGCTGTACTTTTACCGTCACTCTGCCTCTCACCCAAAACTGACAGTCTACATAAAATACGTTTCCCGCCAAAGTCATCCATACTATCTACGCAAAATGGAACATGTTGTCGAGCATTCTTAAAATCTTGAAATTTCCCTTGGCAGTCATCTCACCCGTCATGAAAGCACGTTGAAATGTCATACGTCCCTGGATAACTCCGTCGAGAATTGCAGTCGTCATTCTCGCATATACATCAATGGCTTCTTCCTGTCCGTAGTGCATCTCCATCTTGTCATTGGTCACTTCCAAAAACAACGGTTTTTTCTTTCCCTCTAACATAAACAAATATCTGGCATGAAAATCCTGCTGCGGTATAAAATGAGACTCAAACTCCGTAATATAAACAGAATCATCCTCCACCTCAGATTTGCCAAGCATATCCTTAAACATGGATGCTAACTCTTCAATATCTTCTTTCTGCTTCTTTACATAAGAATCGTCCGAAACATATTTCGAAAGCTGTTCGCTCTCCTGCGGTGTCAAATCCATCTGCGGTGTGCGCAAAATACTTTGTTTTACCGCCTGATTACTCGTCGGCAGATTCTTTAACTTCTGTGAAATCGTGCGATAAAGGTTTTCCGCCTTCTTTTCAATGATAACGGTAAAATCCTTATTCTGCTCAAACTCTGCCAAATCCTCCACATAGCCGCATAATCCTGCACATGGAAGTCCGCCCAGAATCTCCCATGCATTTGCCAGAGTCACTTCACCCTCACGCTCTCCATATGTGGTCGACATAACAATTGGCTGCATATAGGTGGTCTGAATCTTTTCCTTGTCTCCGTAAAGCCAGCAGGAATCCAGAAACTGCTGCATATAGCCGCCGATTCCAAGCCACTCTACAGTTGTAGCAAGAATGATTCCGTCTGCATCTTTCATTGTCTGAGGCAGTGTGGCAATTTCATTCTTATGCTCATAAATATTAATCCGCTCGACGCTGACACGAAGTTCCCGCAGTACTTCTTCCATTTTTCCTAATACATACAGGGTGGGGTCATCGAGCAATCCACGCCCGCCATAATAAATATTTACTTTCATTCCATTGTATCCTCTCTCTGTTGCAACTGCTGCTTTCAGTATATAAATTTTCTCATGCAAAATCAATCTTTTTGGCATTTTCCATGATATAAAATCACAGAAACCACAAATCCTGTAATGATTCCACCCACATGGCACCAGTTATCAATTCCGATTGTCGAAAATCCATAATACAGACTTAACGCAATCATAAGCATCATGCCGCGTGCCGTAACTCCCTCAAGACGTCCGCGATGCCTGATGACTGCCCATAAAAATCCACCGATGACTCCAAAAATAGCGCCCGAGGCACCCGCAGACACGGCATAATCACCCGTATGCACCATCATAAACAATGACAGCAGCCCTCCGCCGATTCCGGAAAGAAAATAAATCACGAGAAACCGGATATACCCCACCGCACGCTCAAGTCTTGAACCGACACAGCAGAATATCACCATATTATTCAATAGATGTGCCGCCCCAAAATGAAGAAACATTGCAGTGAGAATCCGCCACCACTCTCCCTCTTCCAGCACAAAGTCTGGATACATTCCGCCATGTTCTGCAATAAATGTGGCACTCTCGGTACTTCCCATACATTCTAACACCACAAAAACAATCACATTGATTGCCGCAATGATTCCGGTAAAAAGAGGCAGTTCCCAGGCTTTTTTCTGCGGCATACTCTCTAACCCGCTTCGCAGTCCATAAAAGTCTCCCGGCTGATTCTCATAAATCACCAACCTGCCATTCTCCGGCCGGTATGCCCAGATACCCTCTTCAGATGCGCAAAGATGTTGAATCCACTCCATATTTCCTCCTATGATAAGCGTCAGTATCTCCACCCTGCCCATCGGATATTCCTGCGGTGAAATTGTCTGCATCATCCATTCTGCAATACGTTGCCGTATTCCCTGATAAGCTGCCTCTGTCAGTCCCAGTCCGTGCTCTGCATCCACCACAAGCACACCATACACTTTATGCTCTTCCTGCTTATAAAACAGTTCTGTTTCTTCCCATTCGGTCTCCCAGGACAGGTACCCATTATCCTCAAACAATTTTTCGATTTTTTCCTGCATCTTTACACTTCCCTGCATTTGATATGCTTATTATAATTTTAGCGCTCCGGAAATGCAAATAATTGTCTTCTATAAAAAACGATATTTTTCATTGGCAAACGAAATCACCTCATTGGGCTGTAGACTTATTTTTGTTTTATAATTCAACAGCTCCCCACCCACCGTTGTTCCATTTGAAGAGTTTAAGTCCTCGATGAAATAAATATCCTCTGTCCGCGTGATTCTTGCGTGCTGTCTGCTGACCGCACGATTTTTGATACAGGCATCACAGGACGGATCACTTCCAATTACAAATGGCGTCTTATCAATTGTGATATCCACTCCGCTTCCGCTTCCCTCATAACGCAAAATCCCGCGCTGCGCCTCCGAAACCTCCGACAGCAGCACCGTCGGATGCACAATACTTTCCGGTTCTGACTCTGGTGTAAAAACAAATGGTTCTGCCGTTGTCTTCTTATGTGCCCACTTATGCTTCCGTACAAATATGTTTTTCCAAAATTTCCGGCACCCTGACCAATGTTCCTTTAACGGTGTAAAATTGTCCACCAGGGGTTCCTCTTTCACCGGATATTCCTGCACCTCATCTGTATCTTCTCTCGCATATGGAAGTTTCAGACTCTCCCTGATATCCGCCAGCGCATACCCCTCTTTTAACGTTTTCTCATAGACTTCATAGGCAATCTTGACTGCCATCATATCCTTATGGTCAATTCTGCTTAAAAGATACTCCACAAGCCGCTGCATCGACTCTGCAAGAAGTCCTGTTTTTCCCGGAAGATATGTAAATACGGCCTGTCCTGTCTTACGATCAATAAAAATACTTTCTGCCTCTAAAAGCATCCCATTTTCACTTAAAAGAAACGCATCAAGTTTTTCAATAACACTGCATAACTGTGATAAAAGCTGACAAAACAGTTCCTGCCCCATTTCCCGATTTGAAAGCACAAGCTCTAAGGATTGTTTTCCGGTAATTTCATACCACATTTTCCGTTCCGTATCCCTGGTTTCTGAAAATGGGATTAAAAGTCCCTCCAGTTGATTGTAGCGCAGCATTTTCTCCTCAAAGAATTCCGGCTCACACTCTGTCGCAATTACCATATAGCTTCCCTTCAAATTTCTGATATATTCAATCTTTGTCCTCTCCATCCATCAAATCCTCTACCATCTGCCACCGATAAAAATGTTTTAACACTTCCGGTGATTCTTCCTGTTTTATTTCTACTGCCAGTTCTTTTGTCTCCCCATAAAGAGCCACACCCCCTCTGATTGCCAATACAAAAACTGTCAGCACCATCGGTACGATTATGGCAGCTTCCACCGTAAAACTTCCACATACCTTTAACATATCATAAGCAACAGATCTGCCAGAAACAAAAACGGTATAAACGGCATTCTGTCTTTTCTCCCCTTTCTCTTTATCACTAAAAGATATCCCGCCACAAGCGCAGAAAGTATCAGTGCAAGAAATAAAAGCCTTAAGTTTCCCCAAAAACCTAAAAATACTCCGGTTGCCACAAGCACTGCCCCGTCTCCCGCTCCAATGCTGCCGTGACTAATCCATGAGAGCACCAAAAACCCTGCTCCAAGCCCCGCCCCTGCGAGAATATTCCAAAGTTCCTGTTCCTGCCATACAACGTGAAAAATCATTCCAAGAATGATAAACACAAGCACTGCATACACAGAAACCTTCTGTTCCTTCCAGTCCTTATATGCTAATGCCCCAAGCATTCCGCATAACGTAATCGTTCCTATCACGATTCCTCCTTTCCCCCGCACCTGCTGCATGGTTTTCGTCCTCCCACTTCTGACAGATAGATTTTCTGCACCGTCCGCTTGAGTCCGCTGCAATCCAGACTCGCATGGTAGCGGTTCCCCTGCTCCGTAATATACAGGCACTCCGGCAACGTTTCAGACCTTATGCACCGTTCACAGGCATAATACTTTCCTCCATTTGCATTTCTCTGCTGTTCAATTACATTTGTCTCTACGGACGTAATTGATAGGTTCAGATACGTACACATCTCTGTCCTGTGATACACCGTTCCTGTCTCTGCCACATAGACAATTGGGTCAGATTCATCCGTTTCGTCCTCCGCCTCCCAGCCCGTCCATTTCCTGCAAACAACATTCCACGATAACTTCACCGTCTTCTTTCCAAGAAGTTCTACCGGAAGTTTCATATAACATTGTGCAACAAGATGAATCTCCTGTCCTTTAAAGGTGGACCGAAGCAGATAGATTCCAAAGGTTCCTCCCCTCACATACTCCTCTATCACCGATTCCCCTTTGAGTTCTTTCACCAAAAACGCTGTTGCCACCACGGTTCCGGTCTTTTCTATCACCTGCCCGCCGTTTTCTCCTGCCGCATAAACCGCCATCAGTCTTCCACTGCGATTGAGCGCATTTTCCACCGTAAGCTGCACCTGCATGACCCGGAAAAAAAACAGGATTGCCACAAAAAAAGCAGCAAGCAGTGGCAGCACAACCGCAGCCTCCAATGTAAACACTCCGTTTAAAAGGATGCACTGCGGTACCTCTTTTTTCCGCACGCTGCCAGATTTGCCATCTGTATCATGAGAAAAATTCATACCGGTACTTTCAGGGAGAGATTTTTTTCCTTTCGTTTTATTTTTGTAAAACCTGTAGAACAGAGGCACCGCAGTACACCCCCTTTTCATAGAATATAGGAAAACTTTGTGGACTTTTTAAAATAATAGTTTTTTGTCTTTAACTTTCCAATCGCCACCAGTCTCGAAAACAGCGGAACTGCTCGATATTCCGTCTGTACCTCCAATGCCGTAATCATATGGTCCATTCTGCAATTCTGATAACGCTCCATCTGCCTGAGATTTTGTTCCATTACATCCATCATGCGCATTGCAAGCACTTTCTGGGATTTTGTGTATAACAAAAATTTCAGATATTCCGAATAATTCCATCCATTGGAACAATTTTTTGCCCTGGATGTCTTTTGAAAGGACTCCAGCAGATTTTCTGTATCGACCGTCCACTGATTTGTGCTTTTTACAAGCGCAATCTTATCCCCCGCCAGAAGTGCCCTGACATCCTGCACACTCTCCATATATGCCCATGCGGCGATGACCCCTGCCTGCACCACCTGAATAATCGCAGGATTTCCGGTAAAACCGGCTAATGCCTCCGCCATTAACGACGCACTTTTCCTTTTACTGCTGTCTCCTAAAATGTGTGCAATATTTGCAGTCTCCCGCAATGCAAGAAGCCTTACGACCGTTCCTTCGAGGTTCGCCTTATCTTCTGCTTTCCCGCAGAGCAGATACTCCATCTCATAATCAACCTTATGTCCTTCCATAGGTTTCGTATAATCCGAAAAATGCTGTCCTGCATACTCAAGCACTAAAATCCGCTCATACCAGTCCTTCTCCGGTGTCTCCTGCATGGTTCCCTTCATAAGCGTACGCCTTGATACGGTTTCTTCTATATTTATTTCCTTCTCAGACAGCGCATCCACATCCTCTACCACCATACCCAAAATGGCGTTCTGCTTTAGTTTTAACACAATTTCCAGCGGATTTTCTTTTTCCGGCACACTGCCTATGTCTGCTTTTCCATTTCCCTCTGCATTCGCTTCTGCTTCCTCTTTCGCATCCTCAAGCGTTCCTTTTGCATCCTCAACACTGTAGGAATCCTTCTCTTCTTCCAGTTTTTTCCCGCTTTCATATCGTTCCAGAATTGCTTTTGCAGCTTCCTTCGGCAGATTCTGCTTCATATAGGAAGAAACCATCGCAAAAAACACACGTCCGTCGCCATCCGTCAACAACTGCCAGGAAGACGTCTCTGCATCTGATGCCGAAAGTGTAAAAAAATTTGCTCCATACTTTGTTCCCTTACAGTTTTTAGATACCTGTTCCACGAAACGCTCTGCCACCCGTTCCGCCTGAAATTTCTCCCCGCTGTATGCCCCATCCAGACACAACAGTCCGTAATCCTGCCATAATTTTATCTGGTATTCCCCGCAGACCGACTCCACTCCAAGCTCTGTCAGAAGCCCTGCGCGGGCATCTAACCCATACACCCGCGCAGATTCTAACAATGCCAGAAGAAGAGACGCCACTAACATCAGGCATAATGCCGAAAAAATAGTAATACTTCCTTCTCTGCTTCGCTTCATCAGATTTTTTTCACATTCTTTGTAATCGTCTCAAAAATACTGTTTACAAGCGTGGTGAGCTGTTTCTTAAAAATAATGACTAACCCAATCAAAACGACCAGAATTAATATTACTTCCACAACTCCCACTCCATCTTCCTCGCTCCAAAATTCACGTATACTTCTCATTGCTTTTCCTCCTAAATTTGAAATGATAAAACTGCCGGCACGATAAGAATCGCCATAATAATTCCCATCATAAGCACCATCGGCAATAACAGTTTTGTTCCCGCCTCTTCGCCATATTTTCTTGCCTCACTTTTCCGTTCTTCATAGGACTCTTCCACTTCCTGCGCCAAAAGCACGGTAAGCCCTCTGCTTCCTTTTCTCAGATTCTGAGTTAAAAGGTTTCCAAGTTTCCGGAATTTCCGTTCTCCGCATCGTTCTCCAAATCGTTCATATGCCTGCTCTTCGCTGATTCCCCCTTCTATTTCCCTGCACGTAATCAGCATTTCTTCATACAGTGGCATTTGAGGAACTGCTCTAATTTGCCGCTTATTTTCATATACAGTGGCAATTCTCTTCCATGCGCCACCAACTGTCATGCCGGCGCCAAGCAAAAGCACCAGTTTGCTTAACATATCCGGATACTCCAACAACAGCTTTTGTTTTCGCTCCTTCTGTCTTTTCTTTTCCTTCTCTTTCTCTGAAAAGAAAAGGCAGACCGCAAGCACGCCTCCTAATGCAACAATTTTCTCCGGCAGATATTCCCTCTTCCGATTCCAGTGCAGTGTATACCCCAAAAGCTGCTCCGGCAGTTCTAACACCTCCTGCCCGGCTGTCTGTTCCTGATTGTCAAAATAAGCATCCAGTTCCGAAAGTAAGCGCTCCTGTTTTGTCTGTTCCCCCGGAAACACACGAAAGTAAAACGACTCACTGCTCTCGGCTTCTCCACAGCTTAATTCCACAGTAGCATTTACCAGAACACCTTCCTCCGGCAGCCCACAAGCAGTCACTTTTCCCTGTCCGTCCATCACTTCATAGTTATCAAAATACCATTCTGCTGCAACTTTTCCGTTCTGATAACTATCACGAATCACAACCTCTTCTGTAATGTGGTTTACGGAACGGTTCTCCCCCGGGAATTCCTGCGCAATTTCTGCCCTCGCTTCCTCAAGCAGATGCCATTCTTCCTCCCTCGTCAATACCTGCTGTGGCACTTTTACATGATAGTTGTAGTTTTCCAATACCCCATCCACATCCAGAGAGTATGCTTCTTCGTAGTCTCCGGCTCCATATTCATTCCGGCTGAATGTCTCCCTCTCCTCATTGCTTTCTCCAAATATTCCCGCAAGAAGCCCTATGGCAGCCATCACAAACAGCAACCATCCTATTTCCTTTTGTCCATGCGATAACTTCTTTCTGTAAAATACAAGTCCAAAGGCAGATGCAAGCATTACCAGTGCACATATCAGCATAGCCCTCTCCTTTCCTGTGGTCTTAAATCCGGATATCCAGAATTTTTTCCGACAATCTGATTGCCCCGGCGTATGCTGCAAGTGCCGCCGTCATCACCACCACTCCAAGAACATTTCCATATAAAAGTTCCAAAAAATCTCCGGATGTAAGATTCAGATACGCCAGGATAAAAAGCGGCATCCCGTTCATAATCCGTCCCTCAAGCTTTTTTCCTGCCACCGCAGTCGCTATCTCACGTTCTATTTCGATTTTTCCACTGATACGCAGCACTGCCGTCTGAATAATTCCAACAAAATCTCCCCCACTGCGCTTCGCAAAGGAAAATACTTCCGCAAAGCTCTCAATATCCTCACATCCGCTCCTGTCTGCGAAATCCTGTAGTTCCTGCTCTAATGGCTGGTTCATCCTGACTGCCACGTTCATTTTCGCAAATTCACACACCATGTCGGTATTTTCTCCATGAAGTTTGCGCAATTCGCGTTCCGCTTCCCGCCACGCATTCTCCATCGAATACCCTGCAAGAAGTGCAGAAGCCACTGCCTGCATTCCATCCCGAAACTGCAATAACAGTTGTTCCTGCCGTTTTTCTTTCCGTTTCTTTGCATATCGTCTGCAAAAAAAGAAAAACAAAAAGACGGATAATGCCATTCCATACACAGACTGATAGAACAGCCATGCCAGCAAACCACCGCCGCAGACAGCTCCCAGAGTGCAGCAAAACCAGTCTTTCATCGCAAACCGGTAGCATCTATAGTCCATGCTCCACCTCCAGCGTCGGCAGCAAAACACCTGCCATCCGGCACTTTTCCCTATGCTGCAATGTGCCTACGCACTTAAGTCCCCCGCAGACCTGTCCAGCTTCCTCTCCCGACTCCACAAAGCGAAAAATTTCATTCAGACGAATTTCTCCCTGCTCTACGGCAAGCACTTCCGTAATATTTAAAACTCTTCTACTCTTATCGCGAAGTCTTCCAAGGTGCACTAAGATATCGATACCGGACGCAATCTGACTCCGGATTGCAGGAAGCGGAAGCTCCATTCCCATCAAGACCATGGTCTCAAGGCGGGAAAGCATATCCCGGCAGGAATTGGCGTGACCGGTAGAAAGACTTCCATCATGCCCGGTATTCATCACCTGTAGAACATCCAGTGCCTCTGCACCGCGGCATTCACCAACCACTACGCGCGTAGGTCTCATTCGCAGTGCCGTCTTAATAAGGTCACGAATCGCAATCGGCTCTACCCCCTGCGTATTGGCATTTCGCGTCTCTAAGCGCACGAGATTCGGCTTGTCCAGTAATTGCAGCTCCGCCGAATCCTCAATGGTGATAATCCTCTCCTCCGCCGGAATGTACTGCGAAAGCGCATTTAAAAACGTCGTTTTGCCGGAGCCTGTTCCACCTGATATAAAAATATTGTATCCCGCCTGTACTAACGCCTGTAAAAACTCCGCAGCTTCCTCCGTAAGTGAGCCACCTGCAATCAACTCCTCCATCCGGATTGGGTAGCTTGGGAACTTACGGATGGAAATTGCAGAACCGTCAATGGCGATTGGTTCTAATACGATATTGACACGGGAACCGTCCCTTAACCTCGTATCCACGATAGGCGAAGCCTCGTTTACCATCCGGTTGCTGATACCCGCCATCTGCTGGATAACATCATTTAGCTTGTCCTTTGAGACAAACTGCCGGTCTGCTTCGTATAAGCGTCCTCTTTTCTCATAAAAAATGTGTGATGCCCCGTTTACCATAATCTCCGTAATTTCTTCATCCTCAAGCAGCTCCTGAAGCACATCAAACTTTCGCAGGGAATTAAAAAGCTGCTGTACCAGTGCTTCCCGTTCCGACAAGGAAACACGGTGACTTCTGGAAAATTCATTCACTGCGTCATTCACCAGGTCATATACCTCTTCATCCGGCATTTCCCTTGTAAGGTCAAGCCTTGTCAGGACTTGTTCCCGCAGTGCAGAAAATTCTTCACCATTCATCCTTAGAAGTCCCCCCTGTTACATATGCACGCACATAATCTCCAAATTCACTCCACAAAAGCTGTTCCAGAATACTTCCGCCCCCATGAATTGCCTTTGCCACAAACGGGAGATCCAAAAAACTTAAATACTCCAATATTCCGTCTGCACCGGCCATTGTGAGATACCGCATAAACTGTTCTTTCAGACAGTCATAGTAATAACCATTTTTCGTCGGACAATAGATACTGCTGCACATTTTGAGCACTTCCGCAAACTGTTTTATTCCCTGTCCAAAATCCCAAAAAACGACATCAAAATCTGTCTTTTCTTTCAGAAATGTAAGTACCGCTTCGATATCCGGCTGAGATATCTCATGTAAATCTTCCGGATTCAGAAACGGCGGCAGACAATAAATCTCCCCACTGCGATATACCACTCTTTTAAATTCCTCTATCGACAGACGTTTTCTTCGGATGCGTATCATCAAATCTCCCATATCGCCATTCTCCGGCAGTGCAAGAAATCTTTGGAGCGGACAGTTTTCCATCAGATTGATATATAATACCTTCCGCTCTTTAGCGAGTAAAGCGGCAAAAACAAGCGAAAATGCAAGCTGCATCTCATGTTTTGCAGGAGAATAAACACCTATTACCTCGAGCGTCTTTCCCTGCGCACATACACTGACGGACTGTCCCATTCTGCTGCCCGCAAGCGCATATATTTCATGCCAGATGACCTCCATTGACTGATATTTAAACACCCTTACCACCGCAGCCTCTTCCGTCTCGTCCTCATGCTCCTTTGCAGGCGGCTCCTCCGTCAAAAGAAGCGTCGGAATCCGCTTCTCTTTTGCTTCCTCTTCCAAAAGTTCAAAGCCTTTTCCCAGAATCAGAAGCTCAAAGCCGGATTCCAGATTTTGAAAAACCATCGCAGGCTGCGAAAACTCATGAAGTTCCAGTTCTTCACGCCTGTGTTCCATCAGATATGTGACAAATCTGCTGCGGTATACATCATCCGCATCGCAAACCGCCACTTTGCTTTTAGTCAATCACACACCCCCAGACTATCAATAAATACCCAATTAAAATTGCAATGGAAAAATGAATGAGCGTTCTTTCCCGCCTTACCTGTTCGTGTGATACGTTTCGACAAATTATTTTACCAACCCCAATTACGGCTCCCGCCAGAAAAGAGGTTATGATAATAAACCCTAACTGTCGCAATGTCACAAAACTGCCTACAACGGAAAATAACTTGATGTCCCCTGCGCCCAACGCACGCAGCTGAAATAGAAAATATAACAAGATAACCGGAATAGAACTACAAACAAGAAACTGCATGATGCCAATGGCTCCCTGCCCCAAAATCCGAAACCACAGCCCTGCAACCCATCCCAGAACAATCAGCCGGTTACTGACTTTCCCGTTCTGGAAATCTGTCACTGCTGCCATCGTAAGAACCGACAGCAGCGTCATTTGTGATAATTCCCCAATCCATCACCTCTTTCTCTTTTGATAAGTCGGATTATAACAACCCATCTCTTTTTTGTCCATAGTTCCGGCAAAAATCAGACTATTTTTGTAAATTTTCTACAAATAATTTGTTGCGACAATCGCATAAAGAAGCACAAATCCGCCAAATCCAAGTGTTCCGATTGTCAAAAGTGTCGCCGGATTCAGTCCGACCGCCACCTGCACTGCCTGTTCTGCCAGAAAATCATTCACAAAAACAATGCCGATTGCACCGAGCACGCCCCGCACCAGGAAGTTAAAAACCACCTGTAAATATTTTTTTGCAAGCAAAATTACAAGAATCAGGACACATATTCCTGCAAGAATGCCAATTGCAAGCTTCTGATCCACCTTATTAATCCCCGCCTTATTTTTCTGTAAATATATATTTGTCCCCGGAAAATTTATGCCTGAAATAATTTTCCGTATTTTGTATAGAATGGAATTTTATTGATTATACTTATCATAAGAAAATAAAAAACGATATGGAGGATGCCATGTTCCCTTTTTTTCACACTGAAAACCCACAGGATAAACACTACACACTGCTCATGAATGACCTCCACCAGACTGCGAAGGATTTAAAAGATGCCTATGATAATCTGGAAAATGTCGTAGACCCGGACCTGATTGACTGTTATATTTACGAATTAAATTCTGTCCAGATGCGCTACAAATTTCTTCTCGCAAGCATAAAAAAAATGGAGCAGTCTGTTCCGGAAGCATAAAAAAGGCAGTCACCGAAATGACTGCCTCTTTTTTATGCCAGAAATCCTCTGCTTCCGTTTGGATTCTGATAGTTTTCCACCAGATTCTCTTTTCCGTAGGTGAATCCCGCATACACCTGCTCTGTATTGCTCATAAGCGGTGCGGAATCATCCTCTGATGCCACCTTTTCAAACGCTCTCCGGAGCGATTCCATCATACGCTCTGCCTGCGCAAGTTCCGTAAGATCTTTTTTGTACATCGATTTTGCAATCGCATCCTTACTGAAATGGTAAATCTGATAAAGCTGTTTTGCAAGGTCATACGTGAAATCAAGCGTATCGCAAAGCTCCTGCACCGCACGGTCTGCACCGCGAAGTGCCTCCTTGCAGCGCTGCCAGTCCCCTGCATCAAAAGCTTCCTTCGCCTCCGCAGTGTATGCAAAAAAGATATCATATGTAACCAGCGTCAGACCTGTACGGTTTGACTGGCTGATTCTCCTTGTAAAGTCCTGAATCTGTTCTTTTTTCAAACTTTTTCCCTACCTTACTGTAAAATCTGTAATACCTGCTGTGGCAAATCATTTGCCTGGGTCAGCACGGAGATTGCCGCCTGATTCAATACATTCTGCTGGGTATAGTTTGTCATTTCATCTGCCATATCTACATCTGTCAGTCTTGAAAGTGCATCTGTCATGTTTTCCTCAAAAGTATCAAGACTTGCCACGGAAGACTCCAGACGGTTCTGATATGCACCGAGCTTGGAGCGGGTAGATGTTACCTGGGAAATCGCATCGTCAAACTTCGTGATTGCTTTTCCTGCACCACCGACAGTTCTCACGTCTGCATCGTCAATATAAAGGCTCTCACTGGAAATCTCCGGGATACGGATATCCATCTCCTGGTTCTCATTAGCGCCAATATGAAGTGTCATAGTTCCCATATCGGTCACGTCAAAGTCAATATCGCCGGCATATCCCGCATCTGCCAGGAAGGAAATAGAGAAGCCGCCGTTGTCTGTAACCGTAATCTTATTACCATCTTTTGCAACTGTTGCAGTATGCTGGAATCCGGTTCCATCTCCCGGAACGGTAAGAGATACCTCAGCATCGTCTCCTGTCTCGTAGGTTACGCTGCCGTCTGCATTGACCGTACCGTTTACGAATGTGCCGTTCTCTGTCTGGTTTACATTGGCAAAACCAAGTGCTGTTGCAAGCTGCTGGCTGTCAAACTCTAATTTTACCATACTCTCCACACCGTAAACATTTGACTCAATGGTAAGTGTTCCGCCGTTTAAATCTGCGGTTGCATTTCCCATCTCAGCCGCATCACGGATTTTTGCAAAAACTTCTGCGTAAGTATCGGTGTCTGCAACCTCAACAGTTGCACCGTTAATGGACATGGTTCCGGACACACCTACTGCCGTGGCAGAAGTGTAGTCTGCGGTAGAACTTTCGGAAACATTTGTCGCTGCTGTTGTAATAGTAAGTGAGTATGCTCCCGGATTCACAAAATCTGAAATCTGGATTCTTGACACATTATCTGCATACACTCTCGTATCCATACTTCCGTCTAACAATGTCTTGGAGTTATATTCTGTATCCGTAGAAATACGGTCAATCTCCTGCTTTAATGACTCAATTTCATCCTGGACTGCCTGCAAATCTGACGGTGTCATAGTTGCATCACTCGCTGCCTGTACGGAAAGTTCTCTCATACGCTGCAAAATGCTTGTCGTTTCAGAAAGTGCACCATCTGCAATCTGAATAACAGAAACGCCATCGGACGCATTCTGGGAAGAGCGGCTCAATCCTTCAATCTGAGCGTGCATTTTTCTGGAAATTGCCATTCCTGCCGGATTATCGCCTGCACGGTTAATTTTAAGTCCGGAAGAAAGACGTTCCATAGAAGTTTTTAAATTGTCTTCAATGCCATGCAAATGCTTGTTTGCAACGACTGCGGACATATTGTAATTAATTTTCATTGATTCATTCTCCTATTCTTACGGCTGTTGCATCCATGCATCCTGCTTTGACAATCCCTGTCCCATTTACTGTTTTATATATCGGACGGGTCTTTCTTTCTCTAAAGACAATTTTTCTGAATTTGTTGCAATATTTCACGATTCATATTATAATTAACACGCTGCCGGACATACTAGAAATGTCTGGAAATAATACGTTAAGGAGGATCCTAATATGCCACAGGTAACAAAAACTACCATGATTGGTGAGCTTCTTCAGATTGACCAGAATATCGCACCAATTCTTTTAAATATCGGAATGCACTGTCTCGGATGTCCATCTTCCCAGATGGAGACCATCGAGGAGGCTGCTATGGTTCACGGAATCGATCCGGATGCCCTGGTAAAAGAGATTAACGATTTTCTTGCAAAAGATCTCGCAGCTAACAACTAATCAGAATCGCACATAAAAAGAGGATTTCCAAAATGGAAATCCTCTTTTTTAGAGTTCTGCTAACGTATGCAGTGCATTTTTTGTTAAAAGCGGATGGTAATGCTCGCCTAAAAATGCCTGGGTTGCCGGTGTCCACATCTGCTGTGACGCATATTCGGACAGAATATTGCACACCTTGTTAAACTCCTCCGGCGACTGGCTGCTCTTGCTTACGAGCAGATAATATTTGTGATTTGCCTCGTTCTTATACAGGTCATTCTTTCCAGTGTAGAAACCGTCAAGAACTCTCGCAAGACGCGTCACCTCCGAAAGATCATTAAAAACAAACAGCTTGGTAATGTCTACAAGGACTTGAACCGGTTCTTCTTTCTGCTGTTTGCTCTGTCCGTCGGAAGTACTCTTCTCTTCCTGCTGCTCCGTCGTTTTTTTGCATTCTTCCTGAATCTTACGAAACAGTCCTAAGATGTCGTCTGCACCCTCCGGTGCTGCCTGACCTGCGCTTATCGCATCTTCGTATAAATCCTCGGGGTCGGGGTCAGAAAACCGGGAAAACCGGGTGTCTAACTCCTCCGGGTATTCTACCTTTGTAATCACTAGAATTATTGTATCCGCCGACAATGGAATTGCCTCAATCATAAGCGGTATATCGTCTGCTTCAAAGCCAAACTCATAAGCAGCCTGCTGCATCATATCCCGAAATAACAGTTTTGCCTTCTCGGTGCCGTAAGCAAGCTCGCTGAGCTTAATCTGACGCTCTGCCAAATCTTCTCTTGTCAGAGTGCAGCGAATCTGGTTGTCATTTACTTTTTCAATTTTCATACAATCACATCCTTCATCCGGAAACCCTTGTAAACTGTACATCTATTATAATCAAATGACCTTTTGATGTAAAGTATCCCTTATTATTAAATCTTTCTAAACTGCTTTTACCCAATTTTTCCAAATTACTTTTGTATATATTTCACAAAAAAAGAGAAAAGTAGTTGCCTTGCATTTTCCCTTATGCTATAAACATATGCATGAGATGCGGAACTGACACGCCCGAAAGGAGCGATTCGCATAACACAAACAATCCTGTCCGGCAAGTATCGGCTGATCCGCACACTAGGAAGCGGTTCTACGAGTACTGTATACCTTGCCGAACATCTCAGGCTTGGAACCTGCCGTGCCATCAAATGTATCCCCAAATACAAAAGCGACGGTTCCTCCTATTCTTTGGAATTCTGCTCACCAACGGAAGCAGACCTTCTAAAAGATCTGAAACACCCCGGTATTCCCCTCATTTACGATATTGACGAAGACGATACCACACTTTACATTGTGGAGGAATATATCCCGGGAGAATCCCTGGACCGGATGATGGTCCATCCAGAAAACATTTCACAGGAACTGATATTAAAAATCGGCTTTGAACTGTGCGACATCCTTGATTACCTGCATCATACTGCTCCATATCCCATCCTATATCAGGATTTGAAACCGGAACATATTATAGTATGCGGAAATCAGGTGAAATTAATCGACTTTGGAATTGCTTCATTTTTTACCGGTTCCGGAAAAAATTTCCAAATTTACGGAACAAAGGAATACGCGTCACCGGAGGCACTTGCCGGTATGCCGGTAGATACCTCTGCTGACCTCTACAGCCTCGGCAAAGTTCTGCTCACCCTGGCTGCACAATGTACTCCTCCCTGTTCCACGCAACTTCTGCACACACTGCAAAAAGCGACCGCCGTCTCCGTCCCGGAGCGGTTTGAAACGGTCTCCGATTTTAAGACAGCCCTAAACGCTGTCCACACAAATCATGCGTGTCAGAAAGTGCCACATCTCATAACAAAAATTGCCGTACTGGGAAGCAGAACCGGTGCCGGCGCAACACATTTTGCCATCTCTTTGGTCTGTGCATTAAACAAACAGGGCATCCCTGCTTCCTATCTGGCGGCAGACGGCTCCGGCAGCCTTCCTGCCATACAGGAAATTTCCGGGCGCCTGGTGGAAACCGACGGTATCTTCTATGGGTACCATTTTACCGGAACCCCCGCCTACGGAAAAGGGCTTTCCCCGCTGCTGCCCACATCGGGTACGGTGGTACGGGATTTTGGTGTCGATGTAACGGCCGCAGAACTGGAAGAACGTGAACTTACCGTTGTGGTTTTAAGCGGAAGCGACTGGGATTATGCGAAAGATTTATCCTTCGCTAAAAGTCTGCTTCCGGATGAGTCCATTGTCTTTGTCTGCAACTATCATAATCGAAGAGCGGCAAAATTATTCGCCAAACATCTGGGAAAAAATGTTTACTGTTTTCCGCTGGACGAAGATCCATTTCGAATTACCTCGGAAAAAGAACGGCTGTTTTTATCTATTTTACAGGAGAAGGGAGGGAAAAAACATTTTCTTCAACACAAGAAAGGAAGCATCAAGACGTCTGACTATCGGAATCATGGGCTGCGAACCTGGATGCGGCGTCACGCATCTTTCCATCGCACTGGCTAACTACTGTACTTCCAAATTACAGTATAAGACCGCCTGCCTGGAACTGAATCGTCCCGGAAATTTTCTGGCTCTTTCACCCGGGCTAAGCCCGCTCTCCGTACCACAGACAAATTTCTGTAACACCGGATTTTCTATCTACGGCGCTGATTACTATCCCGCTGTCCATCCGGATGATATTCCATTACTGCTAAACGCAGACTATTCCTATTATATATTGGATATGGGGGATGCCGCACAGGCGGACTGGAATGAATACCTGCGCTGTGACAGAAAACTTGTTATCGGAAGTCTTGCACCATGGAAAAAAAACTGCTATGAATCTCTTTTCAGCAAATATCCCACTTCACTGAAAAACGGCGATGGCTTTGTATATCTGGTTCAAACGGGGAACCGACACGACATAAAGGATTTTGCAAAAAAGAACGGCATTTCCATGGAACGGATTCCCTTTCTTCCAAATCCGTTTCAAATCGGGAGAGAGCATTTCACTTTTTTAGAACAGCTTTTACATTAAGCAGCTTTCTGTCTGCCCGATGCAGTTGTGCACAAAAAAAGGAGACATCCTGAATTTATAGTATATCACAATATGTAACTTTGCGGATTCCTTTTGGTTGACAGACATATGGGGGTACAAATTGAACACACAGGACAAAAACCAGCTCTACTTAGAGCTTGCCTCTATGGAGGACCGGGGCATCACAATCTGGCTGGAAGGTACTCCAAGCAATTCTTTCGATGTATCCAGCCTGCTTTGCATTCAGGAAGATGAATCCTATATGCGGGACTATGTATTTGAACAGGGGGTGTTAAAGGAAGTCCATTTTGACAAACTAAACGAACACTGACAACCACACTATGACAGATTTAATTATTTTATGGCGAGTCGAAGTCCTCAATGCCCGCCCTGTCATAGTACACACGGGAATTATAAAATTTGAAAAAAGAGAGTATTGGGAGCCGGGCACATACACCCGGCTCCCATTTTATCCCGGAAACCATCCCCCCTAAAAAACTTTCAATTACAAGTGGGGTATGGTATAATGTCGACAGACATTATACGCGCCGAAGTGCGCATAAGTTGCCATATACCGTGTGCAAAGCACATGGTATAATCAATCACATCAGAATGTAAAACACAACGCATCAGAAAAGAAAGGGTACTTCATGAAAAAAAAGATTATTCCATTTTTAGCTGTCGCAGCAATGATTCTTGTCATCATACTTTTTATGGTCTTAAGCGCAATTATTGAAAAATACACTCCCACCAAGGACCGCGAGGATCTGATGGAATACTACAATCTTTCCTCCGCTGATGAAGTTGCACTGATGCAGAATAACACACTTTTAGATGTAAAAGGAAAACTCATTGACGGCGTTGTATATCTCGATTATGAGACAGTTCATGATTCCATCAATGACCGCTTTTACTGGGATTCCAATGAAAATATTCTGCGCTACACCACCCCAACGGATCTGGTAACGGTCCATGCAGAAAGCAACAGCTACTCTGTTTCCAAGGATTCTACCACACTTGACCATATTATCGTAAAAGCAAGTGCAGAGACTGCCTATATTGCCATTGACTTTGTAAAATTGTACTCCAATTTTGATTATGTTGTATACACAGACCCCAACCGTGTCCTTTTAACAACGACATGGGGTGATACAAATGTAAGTACGATAAAACGTGATACGGAAATTCGTTACCGCGGCGGCATCAAGAGCCCGATTTTAGCGGATGTGACCAAAGGCACTGAGGTTACCGTCCTTGAAAATGAAGATGAGTGGACAAAAGTTGCCACCTCAGACGGTATTGTGGGTTATCTCAAGTCCAAATGGCTGAACGCTTCAACGGTAAAAACACTTACAAGCGACTATGTTCCGGAAGAGTTTACACATATCAAAAAAGACTACGCCATCAACATGGTATGGCATCAGGTAACCAGCCAGGATGTCAATAATACAATCAGTTCCTTATTACAGAACACCAAAGGTGTCAACGTGGTAGCTCCCACCTGGTACTACCTCAACGACAACAACGGAAACATTGTCTCCCTTGCAAACAGTGATTATGTAAGCTACTGCCACCAGAACAACGTGGAGGTCTGGGCACTGTTCAGCAACCTCGAGAACACCGAAGTAAGCACGACCGAGGTATTAACGCACACCTCCAAGCGTGAAAATTTAATTAATAACCTTATTTCCGAGGCAATCCAGTATGATTTGGACGGCATCAATATCGACCTTGAGTCTATTGATCCGGCTGTTGGGGATGCTTACATCCAGTTTATCCGCGAGCTTTCTTTAAAATGCGCCAACAATAACATTGTGCTCTCTGTCGACAATTATGTACCGAGCAGTTACACTGCTTTTTATAACCGCACAGAGCAGGCACTTTTTGCCGACTATGTAGTTATCATGGCTTATGATGAATATTACGCCGGCTGCGAGCAGGCAGGACCTGTCGCTTCCATCGGCTTTGTGACAGACGGTGTCACCAACACCTTAAAGGAGGTTCCTGCCAGCCAGATTATTCTTGGTATGCCTTTCTATACCAGAGTCTGGTGTGAAACACCGATTGCCGATGAGGCTGCCTCCGCAGATGATTCCTCGGATGAGACAGCAGACACCGGCGATGCTTCCCCGGAAGATGGCGCATCCGACAGCTATGTGCTGTACGACCTGACCAGCTATGCAACAAACATGAGTGAAGTATCAAATCTGCTTTCCACAAACGGCGTCACTCCTACCTGGTGGGAGGATTACGGTCTGTATTATGCAGAATATGAAAACAATGGCTCCACCTACAAAATCTGGATTGAAAATGCCGCTTCGCTCGAGGAAAAGTTAAAAGTTTTGAAAGAAAACGGACTTGCCGGCGGTTCCTTCTGGAAGCTCGGTCTGGAAACCAGCGATGTGTGGGACACCATCATCAAATACATCAACTAATGTTCATAAATTCATAACTCCCGGCATCCGCGCATACATTAGTGTGAACGGATTTCCGGGAGTTTTTTTATGAAAAAAAAGATTGAGCTTACCATGACACTGTGCCTGTTAGCAGCAGCATTTATTCTTGCCAGACAGGGGGCCATCCTTGTGCAGACAACTGCCGCCTCCAAAGAGTCCTCCTCTGAATCCACCGAATTTTCTGAAGCATCCCCTGAAGCATCCCAGAAAGACTCCGGTCAGATATGTATTGTCGTCGATGCCGGGCACGGCGGTTCGGACCCCGGAAAGGTTGGAATCAATGATGCACTCGAAAAGGATATCAATCTCGCCCTTGCCCTGAAATTAAAGGCACTGCTTGAAGAAGATAACATCAAAGTCGTACTGACCCGCGACAGTGATGCCGGTTTATACTCAGAAAGTTCTACTAACAAAAAAGTAGAAGATATGCAGAAACGATGCCAGATTATCACCGATGCCAACCCCGTCTTTACAGTCAGTCTGCACCAGAACAGTTATCCCACCGCAGACATCAAAGGCGCACAGGTCTTTTACTACGGACAGTCCGCCAAGGGAAAGGAATTAGCGGAACTGATTCAAAAAAACCTGATTGCAGAAGTTGACCCGGAGAATCACAGAGCGGCAAAAGCCAACGAAAGCTATTATCTGCTCAAAAAAACACCCACACCTACCGTAATCGTAGAATGTGGGTTTTTAAGCAATGAAGAGGAGGCTGCACTGCTTCTGACAGATGACTATCAAAATCAGCTCGTCTATGCTATCCACCTCGGTATTTTAGAATATCTGCAGGCAGAAAATCTGTTATAATGTCTGCTGTACCAACTGAATAAAGTTTTCTGCGATGCGGTAGAGTCTTGCCGTCTGTACCTGATAAGACTCTCCTGCCGCGTCTGCCGTTTCTGTCATATCGGCATCTGCGCCATATGCGCCCATGGAAAAATGATTCAAATCCAAATCTGAAATCTGTGCGTAATGAATGTCCGCTGTTTTCTCGTCTGCGCCAAAAAGCTGTTCATTTAAGCGCTCTGCCATTCCCTCGAGACGCTCCTTTGTCTCTTTGCGGTCGGAGGTAATAAGACCACTGATTCCTTCTTCTTTTGCCTGGAAGGTCGCCGCTATCTTACCGGTATCCTCCTGTTCCATCGTCACATCAACAATTCCCTTTGTCCCTGCACCGCGGACAATCTTTAAGGAAACGTTTACCACATCATCGTCCACTCGCACCGGTATCGAATACTGCTCCTCTTTCATAAAGGAAGTATTCAGCTCAATCTGTGCAGACAAAAGTTTCATATCACGGATATCAAGACTTGTAACCGCATCCTGATTCATGGCATTTTCCATCTTGTCTGCCGCAAGTTCCGTCAACTGCTGCTGTGCATTTAAAAGTCCCTCCGGATCTGACAGTGCTTCTGCAAATGCCTCAAGTACTGCATCTTCACGTTCTTTTTTATTTGTAGTTTTATTGTTATCCGCAGTAAATTTAGAACCGGCACTGTTTTTGCCACCGAATAACTGTGCAAATACCTGATTACGGTTCGAAAGCATCGCATCCATTGCAAGAAGATTGAGGGAGGTATTCGGTACATCGTATTTTTCAAGAATTGTATACACATCTTCCGAAACCTCTGCACTTTCCTTAAACTGCGCTAACTGCTCTTTTGCATAAGCATTGGAAAGCTTCTGCTCTTCTTTTGCAAGCGCTTCTCCCGCTTCGGTGCCCTGAAATTCTGTCATCGCTTCCTTTAGCTGCTCCGGTGTCATATCCTGCCAGTTCGGATTCTGCTCCATGACTGCACCAATCATGCCTGGTGTCATTTCACCGAGTACATCTTTTAAGCAATTAAACTGATATCCGGCTTCAATCTGCTCTGTAATGGACATGCCGGAGGTTTTAAGGCTCTCTAATCCGCCGTAGGAATCATCGACAGTGACATCCATTTTTCCGCTGCGGTGTTCACTTCGAACAGCCGTCAGGAGATTTTTCATCGTGACAGGCGCTCCCTGCTGTAATAATGCTCCCACAGCAGCCCCATCTGTATTATCCACCTGACGAATCAGGCGGTAAATTCCGATGTATGCGCTCCGCTCCTCCTCACTAATCTGGTGATTCTGCTCTAATTTCCACAAATATTCGCTGAAACGGTTCTTATCCTGGTCTCCGATGTCGGAAGCAATCTGCTCTGCGGTCTCATTCACCTCTGAAATATCCATCTCAAGCGGATTAATTCCATCCTTAATCATACGGGTCACTACCGCTGGCGTAAGATTTTTGAATGCGCGCTGTACTTCTTCATCTGCCGCCTTCACCTGCGCCACATTCTCCTGCGTAATCGCGGTCTGATTATAGGCAAGAATCCGCACAGCTCTCCGGTTTGCATCCGTAAGCTCTAAATTTGCATCCTTTAGAATTTCATCCACATTGCCAAATGCCTTCTGGATAGAATCACCCAGTTCTTCATTCGGCATGGTCATCATTGTCTCATAGCTTCTGTTTGCACGCTCAAAAGTATCCTTTAACGCAGTACCTTCTCTGTGGATTCCCTCAATTGTAGAAACATCTGCCTGTCGATAACCAAGTACGTAAGCCGGAACCGTCTTGATTCCTGCAATCTTTTCGGTCGTTTCTAACAGCAGGGATGCCTTCTCTTCGGCATTGTCTGCGCCCTGTGCCTTCAATAGGTTTACATAATAATCCTGTTCCATGGATTTCAACTGGTCAATCAGTTCAGAAATCGGCTCTGTATCAATTGAAATTCCTTTTTTCAGAAGAGTATAGTTCGCTTCTACCGTCATTGCAAGGCGGATTTCCTCAAGCTGACGTCTCGCAGTCAGTTTGTCGAGGCTGCTTCTGTCATAGACCACATCTGCATCCTGCTGCTCCGTTGCAGATGTCTCAGCCTTCTTTGACTCTGCCGTACCCGTCTGCTCCTCTTTGGATGTTGCCGCATCATCTGTCTGTGTCTCATCTGTCTGACCTGCTGCCTTCGCAAGATTTGCAACGGTAAACTCCATGTCATGGGAAACCAGATAATCTACATCCTCTTCTGTCGCATTATTTACAACGTCTGCCGCCTGTTTTGCCTGTTCCATCAGACGAAACTCCGGTATTAAAAGCGCATCGCGCGCACTTTTTCCCTCTGCAACTGCCTCCGTGATTCCATCTATCACAGTTTCCCCATCCAACGGGAATTGCAGATTCTTTAAGGCTTCCATATATTGCAGATTTTCTGCGGTAAGCGGAATCTCATTTTCCAACAGCCACTTGCTGTCTGCCATCGTTGTATCATTTACCTCAAGCCCTGCACCAGAAATCACCTTTTTAATCTGGTCTTCAAACGAGGACACATCTAACGTCTCCGGTGCCTGATATCCACCGGCAAATTCTGCCATATAAAGATTGTCAATTGTCGGTTCAAGTTCATTATCGAGCAGATACTTGATGGCGCCATCATCTAATTTCCGGATTCCCTGTGCCTGCTCAAACGCATCCACTGCATTGCTGACAGAGTCCTCGTTAACCGGCAAATCCGCTTTTTGCATACTTTCGGCAAGCTGCATGGCAAGTCCAATGTTTCCTGTAATCGCCTGTAGCTGTTCCATACTCAAGTCATCCCCAAAACAGGAAATATCTACCCCTGCTTTTGCAAGCTGCGCTTTGATTTTATCCGTCACCGTCACAATTGTATTTCCGGTCGTAGAATCCATGGAAAACCCGTCTTCCTGCATTTTCCGGTAATCTTCTTCGGATGTAGTTCCGGCAAGAACCACCATCTGATTTTTGCGGTCCGTTGCATCTAATGTTCCGTTTTGCTCTATTTCATCGGCAACCGTATCCTTTCCCTCTTTTCCGGGTTTCAAATACGTCGCATCCTTCATATTGACTGTCTGATTTCCTGTCGCACTGCTTCGCTTTGCGACAATCTCCTGCCCAAATCCCGCAACCGCATCCTTCTCCTGGACGCCTGCCTGCTGTAACATCTCTAAGATTGGATTCTGCTGCTGTTCCACTCTCATCATCAAATAAACCGTACCTTTCCTCATCTGGACACAAAGATGGCGCATTCTTTCGTTCCATCGAAATAGGTGCGCCATCCATAGCTGATTATTATATCGGTCAAATCAGCTCAATTATTAATATTTAAAAACTGCCACTCCGTATGCCGGAAGCGGATATGCGAATGAAAACTCTCTTCCATCGCACGTCTGCGCCAGTGCCTTGTAGCTCACCGGACGCTCTTTTCCTGAACCGCCAAATTTTTCGTCATCACTATTTAAAATCAGTTTGTAAGACTTTTTCTTTGGCACGCCAACGCGGTAGTCATCTCTTGCAACCGGAGTAAAATTACAGACAAACAACAGATTGTTCTTTCCATCCTTGCTCTTTCTCACGAAACTGAAAATACTGCGGTCCGCATCGTTGGCATTTATCCACTCAAATCCATTCCAGTTGCTGTCGAGTTCATACATCGCCGGGTTCTTTTTGTAAATATGTAACAGTTCCTTCATAAAATTCTGCACATGAAGATGGTCCGGATTCTCAAGCAGATACCAGTCAAGCTCTCTCGCTTCGCTCCATTCCTGAATCTGTGCAAAATCCTGTCCCATAAACAGAAGCTTCTTCCCCGGATGTCCCATCATAAACGCGTATCCAACCATCAGATTGCGGAATTTGTCCACACCAAGTCCCGGCATCTTGTTAATCATGGAACATTTTAAATGTACCACCTCATCATGAGAGAGCACCAGAATGTATTTTTCACTCTCATTATAGGTCATGGCAAATGTCATCTTGTTGTGGCTCCCCTTACGGAAAATCGGGTCAAGTTTCATATAATCCAGGAAATCATGCATCCAGCCCATATTCCACTTGTAACTGAAATTCAATCCGTCTTCTTTCACAGACCCCGTTACCTTCGGCCATGCCGTCGATTCCTCAGCAATCATCACAGCTCCCGGATTGCGTCCAAGAATCAGCGTATTGATGTGCTTGAAAAATTCAATTGCCTCCAGGTTCTTGTTATCGCCGTACTTGTTCGGAATCCACTGTCCCGCTTCCTTGCCGTAATCCAGATACAGCATGGATGCCACTGCGTCAACCCGCAGTCCGTCAATGTGATAGTGCTCTATCCACATCAACGCACTTCCTATCAGGAAGTTCTTAACCTCATTCTTGCCATAGTCAAAAATCTTTGTTCCCCAATCCGGGTGCTCGCCCTTGCGTGGGTCTGCATATTCGTAGAGGCAGGTTCCGTCAAACTCTGCCAGTCCATGGGCATCTTTTGGAAAATGTGCCGGTACCCAGTCAAGAATCACACCGATTTTGTGTTTGTGACACTCATTTACAAAGTATGCAAAGTCCTCCGGTGTTCCATATCTTGACGTCGGTGCATAATATCCGGTCACCTGATAGCCCCAGGAACCGTCAAACGGATACTCCGAAATTCCCATCAATTCAATGTGCGTGTATCCCATCTTTACCACGTACGGGATGAGGTTTTCTGCCAGTTGACGATAACTGTAGAATCCATCGTCTTCCCTTCCCGGATGCCGTTTCCAGGAACCCGGATGTACCTCATAGATTGCCATCGGCTGGGCGTATACATCCTGCACGCTGCGGCGTGCCTCCATCCATTTCTCATCCGTCCATTTCAGTCCGGAAATATCAAAAACTGCGGATGCCGTTCCCGGTCTTAATTCTGCATAATTTGCATATGGGTCTGCCTTATAGAGGCGTCTTCCATCTTTTGTCTCAATAAGGTACTTATACAAATCTCCCTGTTTGACCTTCGGAATAAAAAGCTCAAAAATTCCCATTGACTCCGGTTCAAGACATTCCATCTCATTTGCTGTCTCGCTCCAGTTGTTAAAGTTTCCGATAACCCAGACTCTTGCCGCATTTGGCGCCCACACATCAAAACAGACACCTTTTTTGCCTTTACGTTCTGCAACATGGGCTCCAAGTTTCTTATAAATGTCATAGTGTGTTGCCTGTCCAAACAGGTAACGGTCTAATTCTGTGAAATTTGCCATACCCTTTACCCCTCATTCTTTTTATTTCTAAAATTCGAAATCCTTCTCATAAAGTATGATATAATCATTCTCATCATACCTTCTGGCGGTGAGAATATGAAATGCTTTCTTTAGCGCCCCTTTCTCCGATTTGCGAATCGCCTGATCCACAATCTCTTTTATCTCCATCAAAGTGGTGGCTTTATCCAGCTTCTGAATATTACTGATACTGTTGTAAAGTGCAAGAATTCCCATCTCATCAATTGTATAGCCAAGTTCATTTGCATATGCTTTTGCAAATGCAACCAGCTCATCACTTGTAAAAATCGGAATCTGAATTTTTTCAGAAAACCGGGCTGCAAAACCTTCGTCTTTCGCAAGTACATTTGCAATATTCTTATGGGTATCTTCCATAATAACAAACGTACCGCTTGTATCACTTGCAAGCAAAAGTCCCAGTTTCACTGCGGCTTCCCTGGAAAGATTTCCCGCTTTCTCAATAATGAGGCATCCCCCGGCCACTTTTTTCAAAAGCTCTGCAATATCTTTCTGATTCAAGACTTCCGCCTCAATCTTTCCAACCTTTCCGTTTGGCTTACCGACCTCTTTCTGAAGTGCTTTTACAATATCTGTCGCAAGCATTGTCTTTCCGCTGCCCTCAGCTCCCTGAATCACAAGGTTTCCTGTGGATGCGGTTTTACCATTTGCAAGATGATTTCCCGCTCCGGTCAATGCCTGACAAATCTGCTTTTCCATTCCCTTGATGGATACAAAATATGTAAATATTTCACGCAGTTCTCCGTTTAAGGAACGAATCGTATAATTACGAACATCATCCTCATCCGGCATTTTTATTTCCGGCAGTTCCTCGTTCTCATCAATGGCTTCTCCGTCAAGACTCTCTTCCGGTTCCTCTGTTTCAAAAGCTTCCTCGTCTGTTTCCGGAATCTCCGGTTCCTCTGTCTCAAAAGCTTCCTCGTCTGCTTCCGGAATCTCTGGTTCTTCTGCCACAAACTCTTCCTCAAGCGGTTCATATTCGTCCGGCAGCGTAATCTTCGGAAGTTCTTTGGTCTTCTGTGTCAGCACATCCTCCTGCGGCATCTGTTCTTCGCCCGCTTCCGGTGTCAGTTCCATCACACCCGGTGCTGCAAACGTTTCCGGCTCTTCCTGATAAACAGTTTCAGTGCCTGCCGCTGCTGCCGCAAGTTTTTCATCCATCCGGGCATTCTCATTAGAAAGTCTGTCAATCTCCTGCTGTAACAGTTGGTTCATATTGGCAACCATCTGGGCTGCTTTATCTTCTTCTATTGGATTTCCGGCGATATTCGGCTCTTCTAACAGTCCCTTCTGTGCAAAATCCGGGTCTAATTTCGGCATGACATCTGCAAGACGTCCCATGATGTCTCCTGCCTCCTGCAATGCCTTTGCCTTTGCCGATTCAAGCTTCTGCTGCTCTGCTTCCTGCAAAGCAACTTCCGCAGCATGTCTGGTGCGCTCCCACTCCGCAAGAATCTCCTCAATACTCATCTGTCCGGTAATCTGATGCTCAAGTGCACTGTCCGGCACACACATACTGATTTGTCCATCATGTTCTTCCGCTAACAGATTCTTAAAATTAATCTTTAACGAATCATCAATCTCCTGCCCTGTCTCTGCCTGTACCGGCTCTTCCTTCGGAATCTGAAGGTACGGAATATCTTCTACCAGCTTTTTGATATTATCCATGCCATTCTGTACCGTTTCTTTTTTGGTGGCATCCATAATCTGCTGCATGCTCTTTTGCAGTTCTTCCTGAAGATTCTGTGTGTTAAACCGCTCCGGGGAAAGCTCCACGTCCGGAATCTGAACGGTCTCCCGCACCACTTCTCCGGATTCAAGCGTATCCTCCGGCCGCACCTCCACGATACCTTCCTTCTGCTGTCTGAAACGGCGGTACTTGTCCTCCTGCTGTTTGGAGAGCGGCTGATAAAGCATCTTTAATTCCAGCGCACGCTCTACGTACGGTCCGTCACCGAACCACAGAATCAGTTCATCGCAGGCGTCCACGCATTTTTCACTCATGCCGGCCTTATGGTACAGGTAAGCAAGCTGATATGCCCATTCCTCGGAATATTCCTGTTCTTTCAGTTCCTCAAGAATTGCAATTAACGTATTTATGTCTGCGCCCTGTGCCCTGCAAATCTTATATTTCAACACATATTTCAGATTATCATGCGGTGCAATCTCCACGAATTCCTGATAGTAGTCTTTCGCTTCCTCAAAATCCTTCATCTTGATTGCAACTTCTGCCAGACGGTAGATAATCATTCGGCCAATCGGTGACCGGTCATATGCTGCGAGCAGAATTTCCTTGCTCTCCTCATACCTGCCGACTGCTTCGTAGATTTCACCCGCTTTTATCAGTGCGTTTACATTTTTTATTTTATGCCAGTTAATCGTGTCGGCAATCTCTGCCGCCTCGTCGTATTTTCTCTCCGAAGTGAGCGATTTCATCTGGTCAAGTTTTAATTTATACTCATATTTATCCAATTCTGCCACCTCAAATGTGCACGTTGCGTTTATTCCGTTTTAGTTTATCATACGCACTGATAGATGTCAAAATCTACCGGTCATCCTCCGGTGTCTCTTCCTCATCTTTTTCCGGTGGTTTTGGATATATCATTTCGTTTGTAGTTTTGTCTACACGCTCCAGTTCGATATAATCGTCCGTCGCATCCGTAAGCCCCCGTTTGCGCAGGAAATAAGAAACCGTGCGCTGTGCCACGTAGTAGATAACTGCCATAATCGGCACTCCTAAAAGCATTCCGACAAATCCCCACAGTCCGCCGAAAATCATAATGGCAAATACCACCCAGAAGGATGAAAGTCCGGTAGAATCTCCTAAAATCTTTGGTCCGATAATATTTCCGTCAATCTGCTGTAAAATAAACACAAAAATCAGGAAGTACAAGCCCTGAACCGGGTTCTGCAGCACAATAATCAAAAACGACGGAACCGCTCCGATAAACGGTCCGAAAAACGGAATGACGTTTGTGACACCGATAATCACTGCCACGAGTATGGTATCCGGCATCTTCATAATACTGAGCACGATATAAGCAAGTACACCGATAATGGCGGAATCAAGAATTTTACCGCTGATAAATCCACCGAAAATCTCATTGCTCTTACGGATGGTCTCAAGAATCACATTCGCACGCACCGGTTTAAAGGTTGCATAGAGGATTTTCTTCGCCTGTCCAGCAAATTTCTCCTTGCTTGCAAGCACATACACCGATACAATCAGACCAACTAATATATTAATAAAAAACTTTACCCCGTAGTACACGCCGCTCGTAATCGAGGTGATATAGGTCTGAGCGGTTGTCATAATGTCATTCTTTAAAAACTTCTGGATTGCTTCGCTGGCACTCTCCATTGCATTTGAAACCATTGTTGCAATTTCTGAGTCCCCTTTCATAAAATCATCTACCCACTCCATCAGCTGGTTTGCCTCCGACTGGAAGTTCGTAACCATGCTCTGGATACTGTTGACGACAGACGGAATGATTGCCGCCAGAAGAAGAACTATGATTCCAATCAAAAAAACAAGTGCTCCCACAATTCCGATTGCACGGGAAAGTTTCTCCGCGCGGCGCTTATTCTTCATCCGCGGTTGAAAAAACTTGTTGCACCAGTGTTCTACAAACATCATAACCGGATTTAACAGATATGCTAACACCACACCAATGGTAATCGGCTGCAAAATAACACCCAGATTTTTCCAGAAATCCGCGAATCCGTTATAACGGTATATCATGAAAAAAAACAGGGTGCAGCAACAGAATGTAATAAACACCACAAGTGCCACAATCACATACTGTTTTAATCCAAAACCGCCCTGTTTTTCCCTTTCTTTGCCTGCTTCATTATTGTTCTTTCCGTTCAAAAAAATGTCCCCCTCTTCTGCTGTTTTCGTATCATTATTATACCTCTTTACGCAGCGTTTGGAAAGATAAAAGGATGGAAAAGTGCTCTCTTTTCCATCCTTTTATAGATTCTTTATTTTCTCTTAATCTCTGTAATAATTAATCAGGCATCCCTTTAAGATAATTTCACGCTCATCGTCTGTCAGCGCACCCAACTGTAACGTAAATTCTTTCAGTCCGCCTTCTGTAACCGCATATGCCTTAATTTCGCTCTGCTTTTCTTCCACTGCCTTACGAATCTCCGGCAGGAACAGATAGTCAAGATTCTTAAACGGAAGCTCTCCTTCCGGAATCAAAAACGGAAGCATACCCCAGTTGATGAGGTTTGAGCGGTAACGCTTGGTTGCATATTCATTTGCAATGTTTGCCCAGCCGCCTAATACCTTCTGGCAGGAAGCAGCCTGCTCGCGCGCAGAGCCGTCTCCCGGTTTCACTGCAAAAATCGTGCTTCCAAAGCCAATCTTCTCCGGGTCATAGCCTGCAGCATCCAGTTCCGGGAACGCTGCCTTGATTGCGGAAAGTACGTCTTTTAACTCGGCGTTCTTTTCTACCGGGTCTTCTCCTGCTTCAACTGCCTTCTGTGCCTTCTGGATTTCTTTCGCACGCTCCACATAAAGCGGGTCTTTTCTCGAAAGTGTAAACTCGGCAAGTCCAAGCGGATTGGAGCGGAAGGAAGAGGTCTCTCCGGACGGAATCAGCTCGTCTGTTGTGGTTACCGGGTCGTGAATCTCGGAAACAACCTTTAATACCATGTTTTCCGGAAGCTTACTCATTGCCGGCCAGTCCTTGATGTTTGGTCCAAAATGGATTTCCACGGACGGGTCTGCAACGCCCTTGCTGTCAAATACACGGTTCTCATAAATGCGTTTGTCAAAGAAGTATTTCGGTTTGCTGTACTCTACGTCTACATCTGTAGCCGCCGTCAGATATCCTTTGTTTGCTGCTGTCGCTGCAATAGAGCGGGCATCCATCAGCGCCACCGATGCCACCTGCCCTTTTTGTACCTTGGAACCTTCACGGTTCGGGAAGTTTCTGGTTGAATGACGGATAGAGAACGCATTGTTTGCCGGTGTATCACCTGCACCAAAGCATGGTCCGCAGAATGCGGTCTTCACAATCGCACCTGTCTCCATCAATGTTGCAACTGCACCGTTCTTCACGAGTTCCATGTAAACCGGTGTACTTGCCGGATATACGCTTAAGGTAAACTCGTCCGGTCCGATGCTTGCGCCGCGCAGAATATCGGCTGCATCACAGATATTTTCAAATCCACCGCCGGCACAGCCTGCGATGATTCCCTGGTCTACATAAAGTCTGCCGTTTCGCACTTTGCTCTTTAAATCTAACTTCACCGCGCCATCGAAGCTGACATTTGCACGCTTCTCGCAGTCATCAAGAATGTCAAACAGATTCTGGTTGAGTTCCTCAATCGTATAGGTGTTGCTCGGATGGAACGGCATTGCAATCATCGGCTTAATCTTGCTTAAGTCAATCTCAATCATGCCGTCATAATATGCAACGTTTCCCGGATTCAGCTCTTTGTAATCACCGCTTCTTCCGTGAATCTCATAAAATTCTTTAATCGTATCATCTGTTTTCCAGATGGAAGACAGACAGGTGGTCTCTGTCGTCATAACATCCACGCCGATTCTGAAATCTGCGCTTAAGTTTGAAACGCCAGGTCCGACAAATTCCATTACTTTATTCTTCACATAGCCGCGGTCAAATACCTCCCCGATAATTGCAAGTGCCACGTCCTGAGGGCCGACCCCCTTCTGCGGTGCTCCGGTCAAATATACGCCTACCACACCCGGCATATCAATATCGTAGGTCTTATTTAAAAGCTGTTTTACAAGCTCCGGTCCGCCTTCGCCCACTGCCATCGTACCAAGTGCACCATAACGTGTGTGGGAATCGGAACCGAGAATCATGCTGCCGCCGCAGGCAAGCATTTCTCTTGCAAACTGATGAATGACTGCCTGATGAGGCGGTACGTACATACCACCGTATTTCTTTGCACAGGTAAGTCCAAACATGTGGTCATCCTCGTTAATCGTTCCGCCAACTGCGCAAAGACTGTTGTGGCAGTTCGTAAGAACATAAGGAATCGGGAATTTTTCAAGTCCTGACGCACGCGCCGTCTGAATAATTCCTACAAATGTAATGTCATGAGATGTCAGTTTATCAAATTTAATCTGGAGATGTTTCATATCCCCGGAAGTATTATGCTTATTTAAAATTCCATAGGCAATGGTCTGCTCCGCTGCCTGCTCCTTTGTGATATGAAGTCCGTTTTTCGCTGCAATCGCTTCCGCTGCCCCCGCACCGTCTTCGATGAGCTCTGTTCCATTTACCAGATACACTCCACCGTCGTATAATTTCATAGTTTTCCTCCAATCTGTCAATCATTGCCCGTAATGCTTACTGCCTCGCAATAGAATTATATAAGCAGCCGCTCTAAAAATCAAGCACTTTTACACACTAAACTGATACCTTGTAAAATTCATAGAGGAAAGCTTTCCTTTTTTATCGGATAGCCCCGTCTTCCATTTCCATAATCACATCGTAAAGCGTATCTGCCTTCGCTACAATCATACCGGCGGTCTCCTCATCCGGCTGCGACAAATCCGGCACCATAACAGTCTTAATTCCGGCACTCACCGCAGAGCGGACTCCATTTGGCGAATCCTCAATCGCAAGGCAGTCCCCCGGCGCCTCCCCAATCTGTTCACATGCATACAGATAAATATCCGGCTGTGGCTTGCCGTTTTCAACCATCGTTGCACAGACTACCTTATCAAACCGGTCATACACGCCTATCTGTGTCAGATAATCCTTCGTCCGCACCGGATCTGTAGCAGTTGCCACTGCCGCTTTGATGTTTCTGCCATGAAGATAATCGAGCATTTCATCGACACCCGGTTTCTTCTCGATTCCGTGTGCCTTGATATGCTCACGCATGAGTTCTTTTCTCCGCTCTCTGATACTCCAATAGGCAAATTTATCCCCAAATATTCCCTGTAAATAGGGTTCCGCATATTTTCCTGCCAGACTGCGAATCGAGAGTGCCTGCTCGTTTGTCATCTCAAATCCGGCTTCCGCTGCTGCCTGCCGCCAGTATTTATTCAGCCATTTCTCTGTGTCAATCAAAACCCCATCCATGTCAAAAATCACCGCTTTGACCATACATACCATCTCCTTTATGCTTCCGTATAAAGCGGAAATACCATCGTTGCAATAAACAAATCCCCGTCAACCGTAATCTTAAATTCGCCCCCCATAAGTCCGGTCAGGTTCTTGGCAATCGAAAGTCCAAGACCGCTGCCTTCGGTCGTGCGTGAGGAATCCCCTCTGGTAAAACGTTCCGTCAAATCCCCTGCATTGCTGTTTTCCTGTGCTAAGGAACGTTCGGACACATTCCGGATAGAAAATACCGCCCGTCCGTCCTTCGCCATGACTTCCACGTAAACACGCGTTTTTTCAAGCGCATATTTCGCCACATTGTTATAAAGGTTCTCCACCGCCCGGTAAAGCTGCCTGCCGTCTGCATAGATAAACACCGCCGACTTCGGAAGCTTTGTCACGATAGTAAGCTCCTTCGTCTCAAACTTCTCGTTAAATTCCCCTCCGGTCTGGTAGACTAACTCCACAATATCAATCTTTTGCATATCGAGCTTGATATTACCCGAGCTGATACGCGACGCTTCCACCAAATCCATCGTAAGCTGCTTTAAGCGCTGTGACTTCTCATCTATGATTTCGATATAACTGCGTGCACGCTCATTTTCGATATCCTCCATCCGAAGCAGGTTTACATAATTAATGATGGACGTGAGCGGTGTCTTGATGTCGTGCGAGACGTTTGTAATCAAATCTGCCTTCATCCGCTCGTTTTTCGTATTGTCATCAACGACACGCAGAAGTCCGGCTCCGATATCGTTAATCGTCTCTGCAAGCCTGCGGTTTTCCCCGTGCAGCTCGTCCAAATCAATTTTCTCTGTAAGCGCACCCTCTCTGATATGCTCAACACCGCTTAAAATCCGGTACTGTTCGACCGCTTCCCGCAGGATGAAATATGCTTCCACACCACAGAACACCAATAAAAGCACCAGCGCAGCCACTTTCCTGTAATAAAACGCCCCCATCGCCAGAATAAAGCAGACTATCATGTGGATTCCAAACAGCACCAAAACCCGCACCGTCACCGTCCGCTCACGAAACGTCTTGCCGATTCCCCGGCAGAGCCAGCAGGCAAGGCTGTTTTGCCACATAACTTCCGCCTTCATGCGGCGCACCATGCTCAGATAAAAAATAAGGAATGCGGTATCCAATACGAAACTGACCGTACCGTATGCAACCAGAAGTCCCGACACATTCCACGTCCGGTTATTGACATGGCTGACTAAAAGTACAAGTTCCACTGCAATCAACAGAAATACCGCAATGACAATTTCGGTCTTTACCTTATCAATCCAGCTTAGATGGATGCCTTCCTCGCCTTCCCGGTGTCCCGCCGCAATCGTCAGATACACCAGTGTGAGAATCCATCCAATCAGGCTGATAAATGCTCCTACGATACTGATTTTTACCCATGGATGCAGCTTCACATACTCATTATTCGCATCGTATAAATCATCCTGCGCCGTAAAATCGGTATCAACGCCGATGATTAACACCACATTCTCAAGCGGCCAGTACATCTGATTATTATAGCTTCCAAAAAAGCTGTCCGCCAGCCCGGAAATGTTGGTGGAAAAGGTTTTTTCTTCCATGTCATAGATGAGGTAATTTCCCATGTTTTTTGCCTCATATGTGACTGTCTGGGTATCAAAATCCTGATAGTTTTCCCTGTCCGGCTGGTTGGTGTACCACTCTCCGTCCAACTTGTACCAGTAGCAGAAATTCGTCTCCTTCTGCTGAAATTCATTGTCGTATTGCAGGTATATTTTTTCCTCTTCCGCACCGCGTCTGCTGCCCTTCTTCATCAGATGAAGGTATTCGCTTAAATCCCGGCATTTTTGCTCCATGCAGTTTGTGTAATACCCGGATTTTACGAATTCATCCGTCCCAATATCTGTAAATCCAAGAATATTGCGGTCAATCAGTGCTGTCAAAAGAAATACGCTGACGGTGAGAACTATGGTAAAAAACTGATGCAGTATCATTCCGGTCAGTTTTGCTGCATACGTATAAGTATTTTTTTCCATATGTTATCTCTCGCTTTTTTCTACTTTATAGCCAACGCCCCACACTACCTTTAAGTAGCGCGGCTCCTTCGGGTTAATCTCAATCTTCTCACGGATATGCCGGATATGCACGGCAACCGTATTATCCGCGCCAATGGCATCCTCATTCCAGATACTCTCATAAATCTGGTTGATGGAATACACCTTTCCCTGATTTTTCACTAAAAGCAGCAAAATGTTGTATTCAATCGGCGTCAGTTTCACCTGCTCACCATCCACGGTAACTTCTTTCAGATCATCATTGATGGAGAGTCCGCCCACCGTATAGACTGCATCACTTCCCTCTGCCACGTTGCCAAGCTGTGTATACCGTCTGAGCTGTGATTTTACACGCGCCACCAGCTCTAACGGGTTAAACGGCTTCTCCACATAATCGTCCGCACCGATATTAAGTCCAAGAATTTTATCCGAATCTTCTGTTTTTGCGGACAAAATAATAATCGGAATACTGCTTTCCTCACGAATTTTAAGTGTCGCACGGATTCCATCGAGACGCGGCATCATCACATCCATAATTAAGAGATGCACTTCTTCTTTCTTTAAAATCTCTATTGCTTCTTCCCCGTCATATGCTTTGAGCACATGAAATCCTTCCTGCTGTAAATAGATGTCAATCGCCTCTACGATTTCCCTGTCATCATCGCACACTAATATGGTCTGCATCTATCTTCCTCCCATCCGGCGGGTTCCGCCTCACTGTACTAATTCGTCTATTACAGTGTATTTTAGCAGGAAAATCTGAACAGTCATAGTGGGTATTTCTTAATTTATTTTTAAATATGGCTACTTTTTGCCCTGCATCTTTCTTTCATCCTCTATTTCACTGAGTGAATCGATAAGTTTTTTGCAATATTCCATGCGTTCCTCATATGTCATGCGATTCCACTCATCCTGCTCCTTCTTCTGGTGCAGTGCAAGCAGTACCCATCCGAGAATCGTAATCCCATCGATGATGAGGTACATCAGAAAAATATTATAGATTCTTCCAGTGACAAAGATAATTCCATAAAAAATAAAGGCAGGGTTCAAAAGCAGCACTGAGACATAAGACATAATATCTGTCGATGTCCCCGTATACACAAACATCCAGTCGTGATTCGTTCTTTGCCCGTAAAAAGAGTCGTACCTATGAAGCATCCCTGCTCCCCTCTTAAGTTCCCGGTTTCTCCGACGACGTTCTTTGCGTTCCCTGCGCTTTTGTTCCCTGTCTTTTGGTTCCATACTAATCCCCCTGTTTTATATACTACATCTGTTATTGTAGTATTCTAACACGGGTGTTTTTTTATTACAACTACATTTTTCAATTATTCAAAGAATTTTCTTAAAAATCCGGAATTTTTCTCTGGTTTTTTCTCCGTTTTCTCGTTTTCTCCTTCTTTCCACTTAAAATATTCCGCATCCAGATTCACGTTTACCTCTGCCTGCACCGCTTCCTTTGGCGTCTCCTCATTCTGCTCTTCCTGCTCTCCCGCTTCCTCTTCCAACGGGATGCCTGCCTTCTCAAAATATTCCGCATTCACACGGATTTCCGGTTTCACCCCAGCATAAGGAGACGGCTCCCCCGCGTGCTTTTCTTTTTCCTGCTCTTTTTTAATCTGTTTATTGCGCTCCTCAATCAGCTTTAAGTATTTGTCGGTATCGACAAGGTCCTCTAAATGTCCCTTCAAATCAAACTGGTCGCTTCTGACATACTCCTGCTGTTTTTTGAGTTCCTCATCCATTTTGTCATAGACTTCACGGACAGAATCCGTCGCCTTCTGCATAATCTGCTGAACGCGCTGCAATGCTTCGTTTGTATACATGACAGATGCCGCATAGACATCTTCCGCCTTCCTGCTTGCATCCCAGACGATTTCCTCGCCGCGTTTTTTCGCTTCCCGCTCTGCTTTGTCCCGGCTCTGCTTCGTCAGCTCATGTTCATCCATAATCTCATAGATGCAGTGTGTCAGACGGTTCAAAAGCTCAAGCACCTTTTTTTTATCCACAATAATACGGTTTGTTTCCGGATCATACACTTCGCTTTTGGCAAACAAAAGAAGAAGCTCACGTACTACCTGCTCTGTCTTGTCCTGCGCGCTCATTATCTCTCTCCTGTTAATGCTTTCTCGTTCTCTTTTTTCTGAGGTGTTTTATCAATTTTACCACTAACACTACTAAGAGCACAACTATTAAAAGCAAAACGATGAAGATTATTACAATTGCAATCGCATATCCGCTCGGATTTCTTAAGAGGTCGCCAAGATTTTTGCTGTCCTCGACCACTTTTCTTCCGTCCGGGCTGCGATAAGACTCCGGTACATCTGCAATCCCGTCTCCGTCCGTATCTTCAAAGGATTCCATATATTCGGCAATTGCCGCCCATGCCTTTAACTCTTTTCCATCTTCAAGTACAATTGCATCCTCAAGGTCTTCGATGACAGTTCCGTCCGCCCACTTTGGCTGGAGGGAAAGCAATCCGTAGGACATATCCGTGACGGCTCCAAGCATCTGTGCACTGTAGAGGTCTGCCACCACGCGGTAAAGTTTGTCATCCTCAAGCTCCTTACGGCTTCCGTCCGCCGTCCGCAACCAGACATCCGTCACCTTATTTAAAATCATCCGGTGTGGGTTGTAGGAAAAGCACAGCCCGCTCGTATAAAGTCTTGCAGTTGTCATGTAATCGGATATGGACGCATCGATTTCTGCGGCAGTTTTTAATTCTTTTCCGGTCAGATAAACGCTCACAAGCGGATATCCCGGCACGCCGTCACGTCCGATTCCAAGGGAGAAGGAGTTAAACACATCCTCCACCGTGATGTCCCCTGTCGTGTAGGTATCCCGCACAGTTCCACTTGGTACAACCGCCATATCCACCGGCACGCCGTCATAATCCGAAGCATTCGTCACCGCATAGACATAGGCATCCGAAAGAATATTTCCGAGATTATGCTCGGTGTGCTCTGCCTCTAAGTCCTTCTGTTTGTCAAATTCGATGGTATTTTCTGCAAGCACGGTATCCCGTGTATAGCCAAACTGCGACAGATACCCCTCATTTACCGATGCCATAAATTCTGCAATCCGCTCCGCAACCGCCGCATTTTCCGCAATCGAATCCGTCACCGGAAGCAGCTCATAGGACTCCATGCTCCATCTTCCGTCTTCTTTTTGCACCATATGCAGCGAACCAAGATATTTGCCATACTCTCCGGCGGACACAATATACGTATTGCCGTGAACAATCGGCGTGTCAATCCTGGTATGCGTGTGTCCGCTGATAATCAAATCCAGCTCCGGCACGGCTTTTGCCAGAATCTCGTCCTCGGACTTGCTCTCATCCTCCCATGTTCCGCTGTGGGAAACGCACAGAATCATGTCAGCGTCTTCGTTCTGCTCAATCTCTTTTACCGTGTCGCGCACCGCATCCACCGGCTCTTTGAATAACAGCTCACAGGTAGGCGCACAGGCAAGGGAATCCTTGCCGAAAACACCGATAACGGCAATCTTCACATCACCTTTCTGTAACATGATGTAGTCCTTGACGCCATAGGTCTCAAACGCATCTTTTATCTGCTGCTGTCCCTCTGTCAGCCCTTCCGCTTCCATCGTCTCCCAGTCGACGTTACACAATACCATCTGCGGCACCTGCTCTCCGCTTGCCGCTGCCGCTTCCAACATCCGCGCAAGTCCGCCGGAACGATAATCGAACTCATGGTTTCCAAGCGTTGTCACCTCGCTGTCCAGCGCACCGAGCATCCGAAGCTCCGCCGCATCCGTCTCATAGATTGTCTGGACAAGCGTTCCCATGGAAAAATCTCCCGCATCCACTACAAGCGTCTCTGCATCTTTTTCCTTCTGTTCCTCAATCAGCGTACGAATCCTTGCAAAGCCTCCGACTTCCTGCTCCGTGTCATCTACAACCGTCCGGAAACTCTCCAGATGTGAGTGCGTGTCATGCGTAAACATCACACTCAGTTCTTTGGCGCCTGACGCAGCATACGCGTTTTTCCCCGGAAAGCACATTGCTCCGACAAGAACCGCTCCGGTGAGCATCAGTGATAATGCTCCCGCGAGTTTTCCTCGAAATCCGTTTTTCTGCATAAAAATGCCCCCTGTTTTCATGTTTTTTTGGATATATTTTACATACATTTTACATGAAAACAGGAGGATTGTAAAGTTTTAACTATTCGTCTCCATACCGTTATCTTATACAGATATACACCAGATATACAGCATAAATCACAAGCATGACGGCTCCTTCCATACGGCGGATTTCCTGCTTGCTCCATGCAAAAATCCATACCAGAACGCTCATCGCAATCAGTAAAATCACATCAATCAGGTTTTCCATAATGAGTGTGACCGGACTTATCACGGCTGCCACACCAAGAATCAGAAGGATGTTAAAGATGTTAGAACCGATGACATTTCCAAGTGCCATGTCCACTTCGTTCTTCTTCGCTGCCACAATCGAGGTGACAAGCTCCGGCAGGCTTGTTCCGAGTGCTACAATTGTAAGTCCGATTAAGTTCTGACTGAGTCCAAATCCTGCTGCAATCGTGGATGCTCCGTCTACGACAAAGTCTCCGCCAAATTTGATTGCGATGATTCCGCCGAGAATGTATACCACGCATTTCCATACCGGAAGGACTTTGATTTCCTCTGCCTCTTCCTCAAGGATTTTCTCTCCGCCCTCGCGCGCCTTTAATGCGTTGCGAATCATATAAACAAGGAATCCTGCAAACAGGACACAGAAAATGATACCGTCCACACGTCCAAGCGTCATTCCAATATAGCCAAACACGCAAAGCAGGATGGCACAGAGAATGGAAAATGGAAATTCTCTTTTTAAGGTTCCCTTATCCACAGCAAGCGGCGTAAATAGTGCACACGCTCCACAAACCACCATCAGGTTAAAAATATTAGAGCCGACTGCATTGCTGACCGCAAGCGCATTGTTTCCTGACATGGATGCGGTAACGCTGACCGCAAGCTCCGGCAGGCTCGTCCCCATCGCAACGATTGTAAGTCCGATAATAATAGAAGGAACACGCAGGCGTTTTGCCACGGAAGAGCTTCCCTCCACGAAAAAATCTGCTCCCTTAATCAAAAGCACAAATCCCACTACAAGCAGTACAATTGCAATCAATATTTCTTTCATCGTATTTCCCCACTTTCTTTAGAATGAAATGATACCTAAATGCTCTAACAATATTTTTACACCAAGCAGTACAAGAATGAGTCCTCCTGCCAGCTCCGCCTTGTTCTTATAGCGGCTTCCGAAAAAGTTACCGACATAGACACCACCGACGCTGATAACAAATGTGGTTACGCCAATAATGGAAATCGCCTCCACAATTGGGTAATCCAGAAATGCAAATGTGACACCTACTGCCAGTGCATCAATGCTGGTTGCGATGGCAAGCAAAAACATCTCCTTAATGTCAAGTGGCGGATCCATCACTTCTACCGCCTCTTCTTCCTCCGGCTTGACCGCTTCCACAATCATTTTTCCACCGATGAAGACAAGCAGTACAAACGCAATCCAGTGATCGATATTGGTAATGTAGCTCTGGAACTGTATTCCGAGTGCCCATCCAATAAACGGCATCAATGCCTGAAATCCACCGAAAAACAGCCCGATTACCAGTGCCTGCTTCTTGTTGACCTTCCGCATTGCAAGTCCCTTGCAAATGGACACTGCAAATGCGTCCATGGAAAGTCCGATTCCAATCAATAAAAATTCAATAAAAAGTTCCATAATCCCTCCGCTTCTTAAGTATGCCCGGAATTTCTGTGTGCCCGCACAGTTTTCCGTTTATTTTTGCAGCCACGCATATGATGATATCAAGAACAAAAGTGTGCTTCACACACTCCCGCGCTCCAGTTCTATTAATAGCACAGCTTTTGTTTTATAGGAAATTCCTATGGATTTTCCTATAAAACAAAAAGACCCAATGTATAACAGAGAAAAAGGGATTTTCCCTCTTCCTGTTATACATGAGTCTCACTCTTTAAGATTTGCCAGGTGCCTCCACCGGTGTGTTGACAAATCACGCTTTCGCGCGAATTACTCCCTCACGAAGTCTTCTGTTTTCGTCATTGCGTTTTATTACCGTAGCATATCTTCGGGCGGTTGTCAATGGATTTTGTGTACTAATTACAGAACCTAATTACAGAACGCAAGTCCTTCAAAGACTTCATCGGTATCTTTTCCCAAATCCGGAATCTTGTAAGCCTGTTCTATGTATAGCCATCCTTTCGTTCCGTCCTCTGCAAGTACTTCCACCCAGTTCTTCCTGTCCGTTCTCAAAAACGTTACTTCCTGCGGTGCAATGTAATAGGGTTCCAGCGAATGGTCTCTTTCGGCATATACCGGCAGATTCTCCAGCAATTGTTGCGGTTTCCTGTACATATACCAATAACCCTCTTCCGGCTCTACAATTTCCAACTTTTCATCCTCTGTAATTGTATATTCCAGTACAATCAGATTGCTCTGTTCCACATCCACCTGCCATGACGGTACATAAATGTGATTTCTTCCATCAAAAAGGATTTCCTCCGCATCCAAAAATCCTGCTGATATACTTCCAATATATTTAAGTGTTCCCTCTTTATAGCGATAAATTCCCAGTCTTCTAAAACCCCCAAAAGCTTCCTTTTCAAGAACTCCTATTTCCCGCAGGTCATCATAGACATTAATATCAAGAATTAAAAAATCATCTGTCCAGCACTCCCATGTTTCATCTAACGGATATTCTTTTTCATCAATGCAAAGTGTCTGCTCTTTGGAGTGAACTTCTATGATATGTTTTTCATTCATATCATCCAAAGAGACCTCCGCTTTGCGGGTCGTCTGAAGATGACTTGTTCTATACAGTACAGCCTCTTCTGTATTTTCTGTCTCTTCCTCCAGAATTTCGGTTTCTGTTTCCAACGTCTCCGGCTCACCGGAAACATCCGCCACCATTTCTGTTTCTGCCGCTTCACTTTGTAAGGTTTCTGTCTCTGCTTTTGCTCCTGTTTCCTTTCCACAACCTGCTGACAACGCAAGCGCTGTCAGCAGAAGAACTGCTAGTATGTGTTTTTTTCTCATAAAACTTCCCCCATGCATCTACCCAATTTCCACTTTTTACAATTTATTCATAAGACAATCCGTCAAATATTTCGAGTACGTCCTTTCCAACATCCGGTACATTGCCCCGAATCCTGGTATCCTGCCAGAAAAGCCATTCTCTTGTTGCATACTCTTTTGTTTCTTCCGGCAATATCAATTCAACATATATCCAGCCATTGGTTCCGTCTTCTGCTACTACCTCCATCCAATTTCTTCCATCTGTTCTTGTAATAGATACCCTTTGCTTTTTGATATCATATGTCTCCGATGAGCGGTCTCTGCTGGCATGCACTGGCAAATCATCCGTTAATGTAAAATCAAAGCTGCCTTCCTTTACATATCGATATGGAAATCCCTCCTCCGGATTCATCAGCTCAAGCTCTTCATTTTCATTAATTGTAAATTCCGCAACAACATCCAAATCAACTGGAATATGAACACGAAAGTCCACCAAGTAAATATGATTCATTCCATCAAAGTACAAGTTCCATCCTTCTCTGCTCTCATTCAAATTTCCAAGATATTTTAACTCTTTATTTTCAAAACGATAAATTCCTATTACAGGTGTAATCCACCCAGAAATTCTTTCTGGCACAAAAATTTCCACTGTAGAATCCGATATGTCAATGTTTTCTAAAAAAAACACATCTGATTCACTGCACGCATTTTCAGATAAAGGGTATTTTTCTCCATCAATATACAATGCCCTCTCCTCTGCGCTAATTGAAATTTTATTTTCTTCCTCTGTCTCATAATTCAAATATTTCCTGGCTTTTGACACTAGTTTCTTATCATTTAACAGGTACTCCGGAAACTCTTCGTCGTCTGTTTCCTCTTGCGTATCACATTCTCCCGCATCCCATAGGTCTTCATTATCTTCCATCTCTGTTTCCAAAGTCTCCGACTCACTGGTAATATCCGCCACCATTTCTGTTTCTGCCGCTTCACTTTGTAAGGTTTCTGTCTCTGCTTTTGCTCCTGTTTCCTTTCCACAACCTGCTGACAACGCAAGCGCTGTCAGCAGAAGAACTGCTAGTATGTGTTTTTTTCTCATAAAACTTCCCCCATGCATCTACCCAATTTCCACTTTTTACAATTTATTCATAAGACAATCCGTCAAATATTTCGAGTACGTCCTTTCCAACATCCGGTACATTGCCCCGAATCCTGGTATCCTGCCAGAAAAGCCATTCTCTTGTTGCATACTCTTTTGTTTCTTCCGGCAATATCAATTCAACATATATCCAGCCATTGGTTCCGTCTTCTGCTACTACCTCCATCCAATTTCTTCCATCTGTTCTTGTAATAGATACCCTTTGCTTTTTGATATCATATGTCTCCGATGAGCGGTCTCTGCTGGCATGCACTGGCAAATCATCCGTTAATGTAAAATCAAAGCTGCCTTCCTTTACATATCGATATGGAAATCCCTCCTCCGGATTCATCAGCTCAAGCTCTTCATTTTCATTAATTGTAAATTCCGCAACAACATCCAAATCAACTGGAATATGAACACGAAAGTCCACCAAGTAAATATGATTCATTCCATCAAAGTACAAGTTCCATCCTTCTCTGCTCTCATTCAAATTTCCAAGATATTTTAACTCTTTATTTTCAAAACGATAAATTCCTATTACAGGTGTAATCCACCCAGAAATTCTTTCTGGCACAAAAATTTCCACTGTAGAATCCGATATGTCAATGTTTTCTAAAAAAAACACATCTGATTCACTGCACGCATTTTCAGATAAAGGGTATTTTTCTCCATCAATATACAATGCCCTCTCCTCTGCGCTAATTGAAATTTTATTTTCTTCCTCTGTCTCATAATTCAAATATTTCCTGGCTTTTGACACTAGTTTCTTATCATTTAACAGGTACTCCGGAAACTCTTCGTCGTCTGTTTCCTCTTGCGTATCACATTCTCCCGCATCCCATAGGTCTTCATTATCTTCCATCTCTGTTTCCAAAGTCTCCGACTCACTGGTAATATCCGCCACCATTTCTGTTTCTGCCGCTTCACTTTGTAAGGTTTCTGTCTCTGCTTTTGCTCCTGTTTCCTTTCCACAACCTGCTGACAACGCAAGCGCTGTCAGCAGAAGAACTGCTAGTATGTGTTTTTTTCTCATAAAACTTCCCCCATGCATCTACCCAATTTCCACTTTTTACAATTTATTCATAAGACAATCCGTCAAATATTTCGAGTACGTCCTTTCCAACATCCGGTACATTGCCCCGAATCCTGGTATCCTGCCAGAAAAGCCATTCTCTTGTTGCATACTCTTTTGTTTCTTCCGGCAATATCAATTCAACATATATCCAGCCATTGGTTCCGTCTTCTGCTACTACCTCCATCCAATTTCTTCCATCTGTTCTTGTAATAGATACCCTTTGCTTTTTGATATCATATGTCTCCGATGAGCGGTCTCTGCTGGCATGCACTGGCAAATCATCCGTTAATGTAAAATCAAAGCTGCCTTCCTTTACATATCGATATGGAAATCCCTCCTCCGGATTCATCAGCTCAAGCTCTTCATTTTCATTAATTGTAAATTCCGCAACAACATCCAAATCAACTGGAATATGAACACGAAAGTCCACCAAGTAAATATGATTCATTCCATCAAAGTACAAGTTCCATCCTTCTCTGCTCTCATTCAAATTTCCAAGATATTTTAACTCTTTATTTTCAAAACGATAAATTCCTATTACAGGTGTAATCCACCCAGAAATTCTTTCTGGCACAAAAATTTCCACTGTAGAATCCGATATGTCAATGTTTTCTAAAAAAAACACATCTGATTCACTGCACGCATTTTCAGATAAAGGGTATTTTTCTCCATCAATATACAATGCCCTCTCCTCTGCGCTAATTGAAATTTTATTTTCTTCCTCTGTCTCATAATTCAAATATTTCCTGGCTTTTGACACTAGTTTCTTATCATTTAACAGGTACTCCGGAAACTCTTCGTCGTCTGTTTCCTCTTGCGTATCACATTCTCCCGCATCCCATAGGTCTTCATTATCTTCCATCTCTGTTTCCAAAGTCTCCGACTCACTGGTAATATCCGCCACCATTTCTGTTTCTGCCGCTTCACTTTGTAAGGTTTCTGTCTCTGCTTTTGCTCCTGTTTCTTTTCCACAAGCTGCTGACAGCGCAATCGCTGTCAGCAGAAGAACTGTTAATATGTATTTTTTTCTCATAAATCTTCCCCCATCCGTATTGATATTATTTTACTGTTACCCTGCATATCTTTGTTATTCCATTTGCCGTTGCCATAATATTCACTGTTCCTGCCTTTACACCCCTAACAACACCGTTTGAGACTGTCGCAACAGATGTATTACCAGACCTCCATGTCACTGTTGCGGCAGGTGTCGCAGTTGCCCGCAATGTAAGTGTTTTTCCCCTTGCTACGGTCGCCGTCTCACTTGAAAGCATCAACGTACAATTTTTGATTGTCACAACACATCCCGCGGACAATCCATTTGCGCTTGCCACAATTGCAACTGTTCCTGCCGCTTTTGCTGTTACAAGTCCATTACCGTTTACCGTTGCGCGGCTTTCATTGGCAGATGTCCACTTTATGGTAGTGCTTGGCGCTGTCTGTGCTGTCAACTGTAAAGTCTGCCCCTTATATAGTGCTGCCGTCGACCGACTGATTTTTATCGTCGGTTTTTTGACAGTAACTGTACAGGTTCGGGAGATTCCATGCGCAGATGCCGTAATGTCCACCTTTCCGGCTGCAATTCCTTTTACCTCTCCACTGCTGCTCACCGTTGCAATAGCTGTATTGCTGGATTTCCAGGAAACTGTTGTACTCGGTGTTACAGTCGCCGTAACCGTACCTGTCTTCCCTGTATAGAGTTCCATTGTTTCTTTATTCAGGCTAAGTGTCGGCTTTTTGACTGTTACTTTACATTCCCTGGTAAGTCCATTTGCAGTCGCACGGATAATTGCTTTTCCTTCTTTGACTCCAGTCACTTGCCCATTTTTGCTTACCTTGGCAATTGCTGGGTTACTGGATTTCCATGTTACAGTCTCCGCTGGTTTTGCCGTTGCTGTCAGTGTTTCCGATTTTACAGTATAAACCGTAAGTTCTGTCTTACTAATTTCAAGCGATGGGTTTTTTACCGTTATTTTACACTTCCTGGTAATCCCGTTAGCCTTTGCTGTAATCGTGGCAGTTCCCGCCTTGACACCTGTTACCGTTCCCTTTTCCACTGTCGCCACAGAGGTATCGCTGGATTTCCACGTAACCTTTGCCGTTGGCTCCGTTAATGCTTCCAATCTGCATGTTTTTCCTGTGTATACGGTTGCCGTCTCTTTATTTAACGTCAGTTTCTTTTCCTTTACCGTTACCTCACAGGTTCTTTTGAACCCCTTCCACGTTGCCGTAATTGTGGCAGTCCCCGCTTTAACCGCTGTTACAAGTCCGCTTCCATCTACAGTTGCTACCGACGTGTTACTTGATTTCCAGGCAGCCTTCTGATTAGTCGTCACCTGTTTACTGTTTCCCTCATAGAGATTAAACTTTGAAGAACTGATAGTAAATGGAACGCATTTATTACAATAATCACCATCAATCGGAACCGCACAATTGTGCGTATAAGAAATAACCGTAGGATTTCCACTGGTTTTATCTGTATTATAGTAATATACTGAGTACTTTTCTTTATCCAGTTTATTCTTGTACTCTTCAAATGTATATTTTTTCTCACAGGTCATATACACATCCCCGGTTGTCGACTCATAAGTAATTACCCTGCTAATCTCCTTGTTTGCATCATGTTCAACTCCACTACAAGAATTACATGGTTTGATTTTCCTGAAACTCCTACTCGCAGGAGAATATCTCCTACTTGAACATTTTTAGGGCTGTTTCTTATAACTGATATATTATTCTTCAATTCCGTCGTACTTTTCTGTCGGCTATATCCCCATGCGTAAGAAACAAAACAACTACAGTCACAGGAGTAGTAAGGACATTCTATATATTCATATGTACCATCCGCTCTTTTAAACCTTCCCACTCCACGCTCGGTATATAATTTGCTATTCGGATTTTTTGTCGCATCCAAAAACTCTTCCAGTTTTGCGCTAAATGGTACATTTACACCTGTCACCGAACACTGACCATACAAAAGTCCCTTTATTTTCTTTCCTGCCGGAAACGTTTTCGCATTATTAAAGGATTGTATGTCACGTAACGGTGTCCACTCAATTTCCATCATCTGACGTGCCCGCTTCACGATATTCTTCTGATTTGAGGTCAGTGTTTCTCCATTTGAAGCAGCCTTCAAATCATCTACCGTTGCTTCTGCACCATACTTACTAGGTAGATTCTCGTCACCACCGCCCTCATTTGTGCGAAGCAGTTCAAACAGCTTTTCTATTTCTATCTCCAGCCCCAAATCTGCTGATGTGTACGCCTTTACCTCGTCCGCTTCCGGTGCCTCCGTTTCAACAGCGCTGTATATGGCTGCCACATCGTACTGCGGAATCTCTTCCAGGCAATAGTAGCTGTAGTCTCCATTAACAAAGCATGATACATACAGACGGTCTAATTCCTCAATATCGAAATATTCACACTGTTCTGCTAATAAAACCTGATTCAGATAAACCGAATAGCCTTCACCATTTCGTACACTGTATACATACCCGTATTCTGTTGGTGCAAACAGTTCAAGTTCCGAGATTTCCCATTCTGTCGCCTCTTCCAGAGTGTCCGAATCAAGACGAAATATTGTGTCTCCGGATGAATAGAGAAATTCTCCATCATTGATAAGATATAATTGTCCAATCTTTTGGTTTTCCCAAACTTTTTTAATAGTTCTCTCAAGTGTTTTCAGATTGGTCTGAATCAGCCTGGTCTCTCCATTCTCAAAAACCGTGTAGTACAAATATCCATTCCAGTAATTAAGATTCTCTGCACAGTCATCAAGCAGCTTGACTTCTACACACTTTTCACCGGAATCATCCAGATAAAATAATCCTTTGTCATTACCATAATATCGGATGCCATCTACCAGAATATCTCTACCATACAAGATATCTGTAATTTCATTGCCGCAATACCAGATTCCCGCCGATTCTTCCGTTGCCTCTTCTGTTGCTTCTTCCGTCGGCTCTTCCGTCTCCTTCTCCGTTGCTTCTTCCGTCGGCTCCTCTGTTTCCTTTTCCGTTGGCTCTTCCGTTGCATTCTCCGTCTCTTCGACTTCTTCTGTTTCTTCCGTCAGCTCCTCTGTTTCCTCTTCTGTTGCTTCTTCCGTCGGCTCTTCCGTCTCCTCTTCCGTTACTTCCTCTGTTACCTCCTCACTTGTTTCCACTGTTACTTCTTCCGTGCTCTCCTCTGTCTCCGGCTGCGGTAATTCTGTTCCCTCAGAACCCATTACATTTCCGGCATTTCCAGCCAGAAGCATTGTTGCCAATACAATAGCCACCGCTCTTTTTTTCCATTTTCTGTAGTGCATAATACCTCCCCGTTTCTCCTAAAAATGTATTTTGTTCCACAGAAATCGTATCGCTTACTTTTGACGTAGACAAGAGACAGAATTGTCCAGAAATTTTTACTCCGCTAATATCTCACCCTCCCACTCATGCTTTTTCTTCTTATATAATGTCCTACTGTAGGTATCCCCAAGCCACTCACTCAATGCGATGCACATCTCTAGTGTTTCCCTGCGGCTTTTTTCACTCTGCTGACAGGTTCTGCCAGTTTCCCGCTCCTGCTGTTGCTCTCTGTTCCAAAGTGCATACAATGCCTCTGCGACGCCATCTAACCGCCTCTGAGTCAGGCTTTCTCTCATCATCTTCCTGTTTATGGCATCCGCTTCGGCAAAACGGTTTTGTTTTGCAAGCTCTTCTGCTACCGCGCTCATCACAGACTGATAGGTGCCGATGCAGCGTGGGATTTCGCCTCTTTCCTCGTATTCCTGGTATGTCTCCCACAGCATCTTTAGATGGTGGTTCCGCTCCTCGCCCTCTAACACCTCTGCGAGATTCTGTACACAGTTTAACTCCGCAGAAGCCATGTACCGCTTTCCTTCTCTGAAAATAGTTTCGTAGGGAAGCGTGTAAGAAAGCGCCTGTTTTTGCCTCTTTATATACTCCTGCACATCAATTTTTTCATCACCGAAAAGAATCCTGCTCTCCGCCAGCTCCAGATATTGCCGGTTGTACGGATTTTCCAGTGAAATCCTGCTTTTTATCTTCTGAATGAGACCATATGCCTTTTCCCACCTGTGCTGTCTGATACATGCTTCCGTCTGTTCTGCCCAGACAAGCACCTCCCGTTCATGCGTCACCACGTCTGCCCGCTCAAAATCGCAGGAAACACCAAGCCTTTTCATCAACGCTCCAAGGGATGCAGACTGCATATTCGCCCTCCGGTTTTCTGTCCGGCAGAGCGATTTGACTGAACAGATTCCGTCACACAATTGATTTTGAGTAAGTCCAAGCATTTCTCTGCGATTTTTGAGTACATCTCCGATAAAGGAAACCTGCATCTGACGGTACAGATAGGTACTGTCTGTCATTTCCCTGGAAACGCCGCACAAATCGTATAATTTTTCAAAAATACGAACCCATCTGCGGTTTCCGGTGCGAAGCTGCATCCATTTTGCCGCCTCATTCTTCTTTCCAAGCTTTCGCCAGAATGCGGCGGTATTCGCTAGGATGCGGTCCTTTATCTCCAATAATTCCCATAGATAATAAGTTTTCCCTGTCCGTTTTAAAAGTCTTACCGCTTCATTGCAGACGTCAAGATATCCGCTGTTATCCTCCCCTGCGCGTAAAAATCCCTGCAAAAACTCCTGCCGGAGATAATAATAGACCGCCTTCGGATAAATCCTGGCTTTTTCCTTATCATCCATATTCGAATTATCTATGTAGTTTATTATGTTCCGATAACATCCACAGACGGTATCCGCACAGTGATACCGTTTGTACTCAAGCATCAGACTTAACTCCTGAATGGAAAGGCACATCTTCTGGATTTCACCGCAGTCTGCCGCCGGCACAGTGAGTTTTAATGCCTGTCCGTACACCTCACCGAGTTCTTCTTCATGCGGCAAAAGTGCCCCCACGCAGCACGCATCTGCCCGCTGGCGCTTCATAATCCGTGCCTGTACCGTGAGAATGAACTGCATCCTGAGCCTGTCATTTTCGCAGACACACGCACTGTAATCCTCTAACAGCCGCTTTGCATCCCCTGTGTCCCCTGTTTCCAGTCGCTTTAAAATATGCTTCTGATATTCCCATTCCTCATATTCCGATGCACTGAGCATATTTTCATAGCGTTCTGTGTTCGTTCCCAACCGTCCCAAAAGTCTGTCCCGCAGCATTTTTTCTGCCGGACGCTCCCCTTTTTCAATCCTCGCAAGATGGCTGGCTTCGCAAAGTCCCTCTGCCAGCCGGTCTAACGTGACTCTCTTCTCCTCCCTCTGCCGGATTAAAAACCCGCAAAAACTCTTTTCCGACAAAAGAAAGTCTTCATAACTCTCCTTTTTCCCCATAGACTTCCCCCAGACAATCTTTCTACTTTCATTCTGTCATCTGTTTTTATTCTGACACTATGATTGTCTGATTACAAGCCTTTTCTACCAATATAATTCTTAAGTTTTTCTGTAGTTCCTCTAACCAAGAAGCTCCATTAATTCTTCCTTCGTAAAGGTTACAGAATCCATGCCTTCGCCTTCTAAAATCTGCTTTGCAAGCTCTTTTTTCCGCTCCTGGATGGCAATAATCTTCTCCTCGATGCTGTCCTCTGCGACTAACTTGTATACCGTAACGACATTCTTCTGTCCGATACGGTGTGCACGGTCGGTCGCCTGGTTCTGAACAGCGACATTCCACCATGGGTCATAGTGGATGACAATGTCCGCCGCTGTAAGGTTTAAGCCGGTTCCGCCTGCCTTTAAGGAGATACAGAATACCGGAACCTCATCCTCGTTAAAGCTCTCAACCATCTGCATACGTTTTTCCTTGTTGACGGAGCCGGTGAGCATATAGTAAGGGATACCGGCTTCGCGCAGACGCTCTGCGAGACGGTCCAACATGGAGGTAAACTGGGAAAATAACAGCACCTTGTGCCCGCCGTTGACTGCATTTTCAATCAACTGGATGCACATATCCGTCTTGGCAGAGCTTCCCTGATAGCTGTCTAACAACAGTGACGGGTCACAGCAGAGCTGGCGCAGTCTCGTAAGTTCCGCAAGAATCTGAATCTTATCCTTTTTAAACTCCTGCTCTGTCTTGCCGTCAAGCATCTGTCTCATGCGAAGCACATGCGCATCGTAGAGTTCTCTCTGCTCGCCTTCCATTCTGGCAAATACATTTTCTTCAAGCTTCTCCGGCAAATCGGTCAGCACGTCGCCTTTGAGACGGCGCAGGATAAACGGACGAATCATCTTTTGCAGACGCTCCATCTTGTTTTCATCCTGATTCATTGCAATCGGTATCTCAATCTCTTCCCGGAATTTCTGATAGGTGTATAAAAATCCCGGCATCAGGTAGTCAAAAATACTCCATAGCTCGCTGAGCCTGTTCTCAATCGGCGTTCCGGTCAGCGCTAACTTAAATGCGGCTGTGATTTTCTTTACGCCCTTTGCCGCCTGGGTTCCCGGATTTTTGATATACTGCGCTTCATCGATGACCTGAATGGCAAATACCTGCTCCTTGTATACATCCGCATCACGCTTTAACAAATCATAGGAGGTGATGATAACCTGCCCTTCCTTAGTGTTTAAAATCATTTCCCTGCGCTCTGCGGCAAGTCCGGTAATGACCACAACCGAAAGCTCCGGTGCAAACCGTGCAATCTCCTTCTGCCAGTTGTAGACTAAAGATGCCGGACACACAATTATGGAACGTCTCTTTTCTTTCAAGCCGTTCTCATACTCCTGCTGCTCTGCCACTAAAAGGCTGATGACCTGCAGGGTCTTTCCAAGTCCCATGTCATCCGCAAGAATTCCGCCAAAGCCGTTTTCCCGCAGGGTCTTTAACCACAGAAATCCGGTCTTCTGATAGCCGCGCATGATATCCTTTAAGGATTCCGGCACCTCGAAATCGCTGTCCTCAATCGTCTTCATGTTGCGGACAATCGCCTTGAACTCTTTATTTTTCTCCACAGAGAGCAATTTGTTGCTATGAAGTGCCGCGTCAAGATACATCGCGCGGTATTTTGGTACAATTACATTGTCTTTTTTCAACTCTTTTTCGGTCAGATGCAAATCTTCCCGAATCTCTGCAAGCGTTCCGATTCCGTCTTCCTGAATGTCTAAAAAATCTCCGTTTTTCAGACGGATGTATTTCTTCTTGCGGTCATAACGCGACAGCAGATACGCAAGCTCCTCCGCAGACATTTCCGGGGAACGTATCTCAAGCTGCAACAAATCACTCTTTAACGAGACGCCCACCGTCACTGCCGGTGCCGCAACAACCTTAAGTCCCCGGAAATTTTCCGTGGAATAGATGCTCATATATTCAGACAGTCTGGCGAGTCCTCCCGTCAAAAGCTGATGCAGCATATCGTCATTGTGCTCGAGTACCAGGATATGAAGCGTCTCATTATATTCGTTAAAATATGGCTGCACAAGGCTTCTGATACGGGCTTCTTCCTGCACATCCCGCACCTCACCGGGCTGAATCTTCTCCATGACATTGCACTTGGTATCTCCGTAAACCGCCATCAGCTTGGCGCCTATGCGGTCGCCGTCCTGTCTGTCCAAAAACAGCTCAAATTCCGGCTTCGGCGGCACATAAAGGCTCTCGTCAAACCCGTCTTCCTCAAGGTCAAAGTATTCCCGGAGCAGCGGCAGCAAATCCCTGCAGAATACCGGAAGTTCCTCCGCCGCAAGATAAGCGCCCGCTTCTCCCTGCCGTTTCAGGTAAACAAAAATTTCGCCAACCCTCTGCTTGAAGTATTCTTCGCTGCGGTAAATGTTCTCCGAGCTACCGTAGAAATAATAATAGCTGTTTCCCGTTATCATCTCTAATGTCTCGGTTTTTAAGAACGCACCGCTGCTGCCCCCTTTTAAAAACAACTTCGGACGGTACGTATTTTCTGCTATCCGGTAATTTCCCTCCGGCAGATAACCCGCTTCCATGGAAAATTCATCGTTTCCCATCGCTGCAAAAAAGCGGTCGATTCCCACCGCGTCAAGCTCCATCGCGCGCTCATAGCTTCCGCTGAACACATAGTAGGCATGCGGCTGGGTCTGACGGCGTCTGTCCTCCTCCTGCATCTGTAGAAAACGAATAATTTCCTTCGTGCGCTCAGTGAACGCATCAATGTGATGGTAGAATTCTAACTTCTTTCCATAGCGCACCTTCTCATTCTCACGCAGGGACTGTAAAAAAGCGGAAATGTTTTTGAGTACATATTTCTGCTCCGCCCCGATTTTAAATTCCACCTGGGCAAATCCATAGTTTAATTTTAAAAACGGAGTAAGCTCCACTTTTCCGTAGATTTCTTCCGGAACAAAGTATGCCGCTCCTGCGCGAAGGGAATACTGCGCTAAAAGGCGCTTTAATCCAAGCTCCGTCTTCATCGGACGATATGAGCCTGTCTGCTCCGTTTCCTGCGTCTCCTCTGCATTGCCTCCGTGCTTTGCCTTAAGGATTTCACCGGGCTGCCGTCTGCCTACATATGCAAGAAGCAGTGCCACACAATGCTTGCACATTCCCTCATAATTATTAAATGCTTCACATTCACAATTGCAGTTTGCCACATCTGCATACTCCTCGTCCACGGTAGCGCTCACCTGGTAGCTGCTCTTTGTATTTCCTCTGACACGGGCAGAAATATCCGCCATCGGCATTCCGTCCACCGCATAAATTTCGTACCGAAAGTCCCGCACTCCCTGTGTTTCGTATATTTCTTTTCCCCTGCGGTACGTGGCAGGATAGGATTCTTCTTTAATATCAGATATGGAAAACATGTTACCGGCTCCTTCTCGTCTAGTATCTTTCCATTCTATCACATTTTTCTCTCTTGGAAAAGAAAAAAGAATGTGCTTTTCACACATTCTTTTCTATCAAGTTATGGCACGTTAAAACAGCACGGTAATCTTTGTTCCGATGTCCTCTTCACTCTCAAGGGTAATCTTTGCATTGTGCTGTGCCACAATATGTTTCACGATTGCAAGCCCAAGCCCTGTTCCGCCGGTCTGCTTGGAGCGGCTTTTATCCACTCTGTAAAACCGTTCAAATACGCGCTCCTGCTGTTCTTTTGGGATTCCAATTCCGGTATCTTCCACCACAAGCATCGGTCTTCCGTCCTCCTCAGTTGTCGTGACCGTGACACTGCCGCCCCGTTTGTTGTAGCGCACCGCATTGCTGCAAAGATTGTATACAAGCTCTTCCAAAAGTGTTTTGCTTCCGCTTAACATCACGCTTTCGCCTCTTACATCCACGGAAACCTCATTTTTTTCTGCGGTTACCTGCAACATGGACGCAGCATTCTGCGCGAGTTCATATAAATCCACCGTCTCAAATTCCAGTTTTAAATGGTCGTTGTCTAACTCGGAGAGCTGGATAATATCATTAATCAGTGTCTGCAAGCGCTCTGCGTTGCTGTGGATTTCATCTGCAAAGTGTCTGGTGTCCACCTCATCCGTCATCCCACTTGAGATTAACTCTGCATAGCCCGAAATTGCCGTGAGCGGTGTCTTGAGCTCATGGGATACATTTGCCGTAAACTCCTGCCGCATTTTTGCATGGTCTAAGATATCCATATGCTGCTGCTTGATTGTTGCCACAAATGGCCGCATTTCCTCATACACGGATTCCTCCTCTACCATCGTCAGATTGTCCGCCAGCCGCTCCACCGGGGTCATCAGGCGCTTTGTCAGCCGGCGCGACAGCACTGCACACATGACAAAAATGATTCCGCCGATTGCAATCGTTGTAAATATGATATTGTAGAGAAGATGATAAATGCCCGCGCTTTCCTTTGCAATTCGAAGCACACTCCCATCCGTAAGCAGTGCCGCATAATAAAAGGTGTGTTTCGAGGATGTTGCCGACTTACGGATGTCTCTTCCTTCCCCTGTCTTAAATGCTTCCGAAACTTCCGGACGGTTTTTGTGATTCTCCATTGTCACCGCATCTTCCATGCTGTCATACCAGACACTTCCGTCCTGTGCAATCCAGGTGATGCGAAGACCATCCTTTTCAAGATTGCCCAAAACACCGGCATCCTTTTCTTCTGACACCCCGGGCAATTTGGTAAGCTCCTGCATTGACACGACATCTGTCATTGCCCTCAAATCATCAAAAATCTGCTGTTTTAAGATTCGATAGGATAATAAAATAGAACAAACGGCAGTCGCCACAATAGCGATTGCCGCAATCAGTAAAAACTGTGCATTGATTTTCTTTTTCATGATGCCACCTGCTCTTCAATCATATAACCGACGTTGCGGACGGTCTTTATGTAATGTCCCGCATCTCCAAGCTTCTGGCGCAGGGTTTTGATGTGCATATCCACGGTCCGGCTTTCGCCCTCGTACTCAAAGCCCCATACCTGGTTCATCAGTTTATCTCTCGAAAGGACAATTCCTCTGTTGATGATAAGATATTTTAACAGTTCGAATTCCTTAAATGTGAGTTCGCACGGTTTTCCGCCGACTAAAACCGCATGTCTGTCATTATCAATATAGATATCCCCAAGCATGAGCTGTGCCTCGTCCTGTACCGGATTGGAACGTCTGAGCAGTGCCTTCACTCTTGAAACTAATTCCATCACACCAAATGGTTTGCTGATATAATCATCGGCTCCCAAATCAAGCCCTTTTACCTTATCTAACTCGCTGGTTTTTGCGGTCACCATAATAATCGGAACCCGGGATGTCTCTGCTGTGCCCCGGATTTTGGCAAGAATGTCTAATCCACTCTCTCCCGGAAGCATGATATCAAGGAGAATGAGTGACGGAATTTCCTCTTTTAATCTCTGAAACAATTCCGCGCCACTTTCAAATGTCTCCACCTCATAGCCGCTGTTTTTTAACGCATAGCGCTCAATCTCCCGGATATTGGTATCATCTTCTACTACAAAAACTACAGCCATCGTATTCTCCATTCCTGCGCTGTATGATGCGCATAACAAATTTTGTCTGCGCCGGTGGGTATTTACTTCGCTTCCTTAAGCGCATATTTCTTCTGGAATATCTCCAGATTTTTGTTAAACTGAATGCTCTCCTCCTCATCCATCTGCTCGGTAAAGCTGTGCTCCTCGAGCTGGGTGTCCTTAAGCTGCATCATATAAACCGCGATATTGGAGCAATGGTCTGCCACACGCTCATAGTTCATGGCAAGGTCTGAGAGCACCAGTCCAAGTTCAATCGTACATTTTCCCTTGCGCAGACGTTTCATATGGTGCTTTTTCACATCTTTATTAATTTCATCTATAACTTCCTCGAGCGGTTCTACGGTGCGCGCAAGCTGCTCGTCACTCTCGACAAATGCCTGTGTTGTGCGGGTTAAGATATCCACAATGGCATTTTTATAAATGTTCATCTCCTCTTTTCCCTTCTTGGAAAACTCGGCACCGTCTTTTTTCATCTGCTGTGCATTTTCCACGACGTTGCAGGCATGGTCTGAAATGCGCTCAAAGTCGGTCAGACAGTGTAACAGTGAGGTCACCTTTAAGCTGTCACCGTAAGAAAGGTCTCCGCTGTTTAATCTGGTCAGGTAAGCACTGATTTTATCATCATACGTATCAATCAGATTCTCTTTTGCAATGACATCCGACGCTTTTTCTTCCGAATAATCATCTAAAAGCTCCATTGATTCTAAAAAGCTTTCCTTTGAAAGCTCTGCCATCTTTGCCGTCAGGGAGCGGCACTGCTCAATTGCAAAGGTCGGGCTGTTTAAGAAACGCTCGTCTAAGATTCCAAACACGTCCACCTTTGCCTGCTTCTCCTCCTCCGTCTCCGGAATGGTCAGGTAAGCCAGACGCTCTAACTGCTTGGCAAACGGAAGCAGCAGCAGAGTTGCAAAGACATTAAATGTCGTGTGGATAAGCGCAATTCCAGCTGCATCCACAACTTCATTTGTAAAATCAAAACGGAAGATCGCATTTCCCAGATAAAATAATACCATAAACACAATCGTTCCAATAATATTAAAATACAAATGTACGAATGCGGTGCGCTTTGCACCACGGTTTCCGCCCACAGAAGAAATCATTGCGGTCACACAGGTTCCGATGTTCTGTCCCATGATAATCGGAATTGCAGAACCAAAGGTAAAAGCTCCCGTCACAGAGAGTGCCTGCAAAATTCCCACAGACGCGGAGGAACTCTGAATCACTGCCGTAAGGATGGCGCCGACAAGCACACCAAGAATTGGATTGTGAAACATCGTTAAAATGTTTGTAAACTCCGGCACCTCCGCAAGTGGCTCTACTGCACCGCTCATGGATTCCATTCCAAACATTAAAACGGCAAATCCAAGCATGATTTCGCCCACATCTTTTTTCTTATCGCTCTTTGCCATCGTATATAAAATGATACCGATAAGTGCGAGAATCGGTGAAAAAGACGATGGCTTTAACAGGTTAATCAAAATACTGTCGCCCTGAATGCCGGTCAGACTTAAAATCCATGCGGTAAATGTCGTTCCGACATTGGCTCCCATGATAATGCCCACTGCCTGAGACAGCTTCATGATACCGGAATTTACAAAGCCGACTACCATAACTGTTGTTGCGGATGATGACTGTATCACCGCAGTCACGCCTGCACCAAGTAACACTGCCTTAATCGGGTTGGAGGTAAGTGTCTCAAGAATACGCTCAAGCTTTCCACCTGACATTTTCTCAAGTCCTGCTCCCATCACGTTCATTCCATACAGGAACAATGCGAGTCCGCCAACCAGCGTCAATAATCCGAAAATATCCATCGTAATTTTCTCCTCTTCTTCAAACCACACCGGTCTTCCTACCGGCAAATTTTTTATAAAAGCAACATCTACTCTTTACTTTCATAACATATTTTTCTGTGGTTTACAATTACTATACGGCGATTTTACGATGATTTCGTGCAGATTTTACATAGATTTTACATTCGCATTTATTCTGTTTTCCTAGTTCTCATGCTCACCGGTAATGGAATAAATCACCCATTCTGCAATATTGGTGGCGTGGTCTCCGATTCGCTCAAAATACTTAGCGACCATTAACATATCCGTTGCCTGCTCGCCATTTTTGACATTCTCATTAATCTTCTGGATGAGCTGCTTTTTGAACCGGTCAAACTGGTCATCGACGATGTCATCCCTCTTGATAACATAATGTGCCAGCTCCAAATCCTTGCTGACAAAGGCATCGACACTTTTGATTACCATATTCGTGGTCTCTTTTGCCATTCCCTTGACAAGCTCGATGTCGATGACATCTCCGGCATATTCCGAGCCAGCCATTAAAATCGTCATTTCGGAAATATCGCCTGCATGGTCTCCGATTCGCTCCATATCCGTAATCATTTTGAGTGCGGCGGAAATCAAACGCAAATCCTTTGCCACCGGCTGCTGCTGAAGCAAAAGCTTCATGCACAGTGCCTCGATGTTTCGCTCCTGCTGGTCAACTTCCACGTCAAAGGCGATTGCCTGCTTTGCCTTTTCCACATCCTGTTTTACCAGCGCGGAAATTGCCATCTCGATTGCCCGCTCAATCAGGCTTCCCATTTCTATTAACTCATTGTTTAACTGCTGCAACTGTCTGTCAAAACGATTTCTCATTTTCCCATCCTCCTTTAACCAAATCTTCCGGTAATATAATCCTCGGTGCGCTTATCCTGCGGCACGGAAAACAGTTTCTCGGTCTCGCCGCTCTCAATCACTTCCCCTAACAGGAAAAATACGGTTTTATCGGAAACACGAACCGCCTGCTGCATATTATGCGTTACCATGACAATCGTGTACTGATTTTTTAACTCGATGACAAGATCCTCAATCTTGGACGTTGAAATCGGGTCTAATGCGGAGGTCGGCTCATCCATTAAGATGACTTCCGGCTCTACTGCCAGTGCTCTTGCAATGCAAAGACGCTGCTGCTGTCCACCGGAGAGTCCAAGTGCGCTCTTTTTCAGGCGGTCTTTTACCTCGTCCCAGATTGCCGCATTGCGCAGGGAACGCTCCACGATTTCATCGAGCTTTGCCTTGGAACGGATGCCGTGTGTTCTCGGTCCGTAGGCAATGTTATCGTAAATGGTCATCGGGAACGGGTTTGGCTTCTGAAATACCATTCCGACGCGCTTGCGCAGCAGATTGACATCCATTCCCTGATAAATGTCCTCGCCGTCTAACAGCACATTTCCCGTAATCCGGCAGCCCTCCACAAGGTCATTCATCCGGTTTAAGCTTTTTAAAAAAGTGGATTTGCCGCACCCGGAAGGTCCGATAAATGCGGTAATCTCATTGGCTTTAATATTCATGCTGACATCTTTTAGTGCATGAAAATCACCATAATATAAATCCAAGTGCTCTATCCTAAATTTTTCCTGCATCTGATATGTATCCTTTCCAAATTTTATTGTTCCGGCGCCTCAAACCGCTTTGCAATCAGAGACGATACGCCGTTAATTAACAGAACTACTGCGAGTAATATTACAGCCGTAGCATATGCTTCGTTGGTATGGAAACCTTCCTGTGAGAGCGCGTACATATGAACCGCAAGCGTACGACCGGAGTTTAAGACATTGCCTGCCACCTGTGCAATCGTTCCTGACGTATAGATTAATGCCGCTGTCTCTCCGACGATACGTCCGACCGCAAGAATGATTCCTGCAAGGATTCCCGGAATTGCAGTCGGGAGAACGATTTTAAAAATCGTCCGGAGCTTTCCGGCGCCTAGTCCAAAACTTCCCTCACGGAACGAGTCCGGAACGGTGAGAAGTGCTTCCTCCGTGGTCCGCATGATAACCGGCAATACCATGATGGCAAGCGTTGCGGCACCGGAAAGAATGGAGTAACCCCACAGCAGGTTGTTAAAAAACAAAAGTCCAAACAATCCATAGATAATAGAAGGAATTCCCTGTAAGGTCTCTGCGGTCACACGCACAAGCCCTACAATCTTATTTCCTTTTTTGGCATATTCCACCAGATAAATAGCGGCACCGATTCCAAACGGTACGGCAAATACCAGCGCTAATGCCGTCATTTCCAGGGTATTGATAATCGCCGGAAGCATTGACACGTTATCCGAGGTATATTTCCATGCAAAAAGGCTCGGTGTCAGATACGGAATTCCTTTTACCAGAATGTATACCACCAGAAATAACAGCACGCTTACCGTGATGACTGCTGCCACCACGGTGAGGAGCGCCAGCACAAAGGAACCCGGGTGCTTCCGGTACGAGTTTATCCGGTCTTTCATTGTCTGGCGGTTGATTGCTTCTTTTTTGCCATCCATGTTATGCACCCCCCTTTCCTCTGCGCTTTAATATAGAAAAGCAGACATTAATCAGCAGAATAAATACAAACAGCACGACTCCGGTTGCAATCAGCGCTTCGCGGTGCAAATCTGTCGCATATCCCATCTCAAGAACGATATTTGTCGTTAATGTACGTACGCCCTTGTAGATGCTGACCGGAACTCTCGCCTGGTTTCCGACAACCATCATGACCGCCATTGTCTCTCCAATGGCACGCCCTACGCCAAGGATGACTGCCGCCGTAATTCCTGACTTTGCAGCCGGCACGATAACGGTAAAAACGCTTCGCTCATGGGTTGCCCCGAGTGCCAGTGCCCCCTCATAATACTGATTCTCCACCGCCCGGAGGGATGTCTCCGATACACTGATAATGGATGGCAAAATCATGATTCCAAGCAGAATGGATGCGGTAAGAATACTGTTTCCATCTCCCTTAAAGTGCTCACGCACGAACGGAACCAAAACCACCAGTCCGAAAAATCCATAGATGATGGACGGAATTCCGGCAAGTAAATCAACGACCGGTTTTAAGATACGGTGCAGTCTCTTCGGGCAAAATCTTGCCATGAAAACTGCCATGAAGATTCCAATCGGAACTCCGATGACAAGCGCACCCGCCGTTACATAAATGCTTCCGAGTATCATCGGAAAGATACCGTAAAGGTTATTTCCCGGCTTCCATTTTCTTCCCGTCAGAAATTCCAGTACTCCGATTTCTTTGATTGCCGGAATTCCGTTTGCAAACAGGAATACACAAATCAGGGCAACTGCCAGAATGGAGACGACCGCAGTGAGCAGAAATACATATTCCATTATCTTTTCTTTTATTCTGTTCATGAAAATCCTCTTTTCCCTATGGCTTTACCCGCCTTACAGCCTCCGGCTATTCCGGCTGCCGCCCAGCGGGTATTCCAATCATTTGTCTGATTTAAATCTGCGGTTTACTGTACTTCACTCCAGGTGGTAACTTCTCCGGTGTAGATGTTCATTACCTGCTCAGAGGTAAGATTCTCTGTCGGATTGCCCTGATTTACGATAACTGCGATTCCGTCCATTGCGATAACGGTCGGGGTAAGACCAGCCTCTAACTCGGAATCCTTTAACTCTCTGGATGCCATTCCGATGTCGCAGGTGCCGTCTGCTGCTGCGGTCATACCGGTACTGGAATCACTCTGCTGAATTTCAATGTTTGCATTCGGATTGATTGCAAGGTAAGCTTCCTGTAATTTCTCCATAACCGGTGTTACGGAAGAAGAACCGGCTACTACTACTTTTCCTTCTGCGCCGTTGCTCTCGAATGCTTCTGCTGCGTCATTTACCGGAATGTAACCTTTTCCTTCAATGATGGACTGTCCGTCTGCGCTCATGATGAAGTTTACGAAATCCTGTGCTACATCGCTTAAGCCGTCCTTAGTTGCGATGTTAAATGGTCTTGCGATTGCATAGGAACCATCTTTAATTCCCTCTACGGAAGGCTCTACTCCATCGATGGAAACTGCCTTTACACTGTCATTTAAAGAACCAAGGGAAACATAACCGATTGCGTATTCGCTTCCAGCTACAGTTGTAAGCATTACTTCGGTATTGTTGGTGATGATTGCTTCCTCTGTTGTGTTATCTACCTTGTTGCCGTCTGCATCCTTCTGCTCTACACCGAACAGCTCGATAAAAGCACCTCTTGTACCGGAACCGTCTTCTCTGGAAATAACACTGATAAACTCATCTGCGTCAAAATCGCCTGCTGCCTCAGAAGCTGCCTGTGTATTTCCTGCGTCGCCGGCATCATTGTTGTCTGCTGCAACCTGATTGCTGCTGCCTGCATCGCTTGTTGTTCCGTTGTCTGCTGCACCATTGCTTCCACATCCTGCCAGCACTGAAACTGCTAACATACCTGTCAATAACATACTCATTACTTTCTTTTTCATAATTTTTGCCTCGCTTTTTTCACATTGTTTTCTTTCCTTTTGACAAGGACTATCTTAGCGGGCGAATGTAAAATGCGTAACACAGGTTTTGTAAAATGCAGGTAAAACCATTTCCATTTCTGGAAACGGTTTCCACTAGCTTCTCTCTGTTATTCCATGTTAAGATTTGTTTGTAATAAAGTTGTAATATTTACGAAATGTTTTTGAAATATTTCAACAGAACTGTCATTTGAATTGTAAAAAGAAAAGGAGAACTTATTTTTATGAAGAAAGCAACTTATTTTGCAGCGACAATGGCTGCTGTACTTTTTACCGGAACAACTGTTTTTGCCGCGCCGTTACAGACACAGACGGTTTCCTGCAAAAATACCGTTATTTTTTCTAATTCTGACTGGAAGTCCATCTGCTCCGCAGACGATTTGAAAGCCCTGCTTGAACGCCTCTGCAATGGGCAGCTCCCGGAGACACCGGACTGCCCGGAGACACCGAACGCTCCGATTACTCCGGATGTCCCGACTACCCCGGATGTCCCAGATTCTTCCGAGGATGAGGCAGACGTTCATCCTTATGTTCTTAAGGTGGTAGAGCTTGTAAATAAAGAGCGCAAGAGCGCCGGGTTAAATCCGGTCACCTTAAACACCGATGCAACAACTGCCGCACAGGTGCGCGCAGAGGAATCCTCCGTTTCCTTTTCCCACACCAGACCGGATGGCACGAGCTTTGCCACCGCTTTAAAGGATGCCGGCGTGAGCTACCGCAGCTGCGGTGAAAATATCGCCTGGGGACAGAAAACCCCGGAACAGGTAATGGCGGGCTGGATGAACAGCGCCGGACACCGTGCAAATATCTTAAACGCTTCCTATACGGAAATCGGCGTGGGCTTCTATCAGAACGCTTCCGGCGTCAATTACTGGAGCCAGTTATTCATTTACTAGACCGCGTCTGCGCAAGCTACGCTAAATGTGCACACTGGATTAACAGTATCCAGGACAATCCATAGTAGGTCACTACTGCCACCAAATCATTTACAGTTGTAATAAGTGGGCCCGATGCGACAGCCGGGTCTACTTTTACTTTGTGGAAAAACAACGGCACTAACGTTCCCACGAGGCTTGAAATCATCATCGCCACCAGTAACGAGATGCCGACGCATCCGGCTATCATAAATGCGGCAGTAATTGCATAGCCTTTAAAGAACCGGATATACAGTCCTAAGAAAAGCAGGGATAAAATTCCAAGAAGCAGTCCGTTCCCGAATCCAACCTTCATTTCTTTCATAACCAATGCAAGCTTGTCTTTTCCACTCAACTCCTCGTCCATAAGGACACGGATTGTCACGGCTAGTGACTGGGTTCCTACATTTCCCGCCATATCGAGGATTAAGGATTGGAAGCATATGATAATCGGCAGCACTGCAACGACATCCTCAAATGCGCCGACAACCGTCGATACGCCCATTCCCAAAAACAACAGAACAATCAGCCATGGCAGACGTTTTTTCATACTCTCTCCGGTGGTTTCCTTTAAGTCTTCTTCCGCCGTCAGACCAGCCAGCTTTGCATAGTCTTCTCCCATCTCGTCATCGACTGCCTCAATCACATCCTGTGCCGTCAGAATTCCGATGATTTTCTTTTCCTTATTTAATACCGGGAGCGAATCTTCTGCGTAATCTTTTATCTTTTCTATATTCTCAGAAATGCTTTCATGATCCAGCAAATACGGATACGAATAGCTGATGATATCGTCTAATGCGTCATTTTCCCTTGCAATGATTAAATCCTTCAGGTCGATGACACCGCAGTACTTCTCATTTTCATCCACAACATAGAGGGTGGAGATATTGTCATTTTCTCCCGCCTGCTTTACCAGCTCGTGCATTGCCTGGCGAATCGTCAGATTTTTTGATATCCGGATATAGTTTGTCGTAATCAGGCTTCCGATTTCATCCTCATCATAGGAATTTATCAGACGGATATCCGCTTTCACATCCTCATCCAGAATCGGATTCAACTGTTCCTTTACGTTCTCATCAATGTCCTCGAGCAAATCAACCGCATCATCCGAGTCCATCTCATTGATAACGGCCGCCAATTTATCAATTCCAAGCTCTTCGATATACTGATCCGGCTCTTCCACATAGGAAAAAATATCGGACATCCACTCCGCACCGAGATTGTTATACAGCGCGATGCGTTCTTCTTTGGTCAAATATTCAAGGCTCTGCGCGATATCATTCTCATGGTAATCGCCAAGCCGTTCCCGTAACTCCTCTTTTTTCAGTCCGCTTCTGATAATTGCAACAATTTCTTTGGCAAATGTTTTTTCTTTTAATACTTCTTTTTCCACTTTAAGCCTCCATTCCTGCCCGAAAAAGGGCATAAAAAATCCACCGCAGTAAAAATGCGGCACAAACACATACGGTTGTGACATTTCTTCAAGCGGTGGATACGGCTTAAACTATTTTATAAAAAGGAATCACAAGCTACAGACACCTGAAATAGCTTCCAAGTCTGTTCCACCGTTGTATGTACTTCGACTTCGACTATCACAACTGTCCATATGCTTCGCCTCCTTTATTTTTAAATTCTGTCGCCCTGCATTATAACACCCCATGAAAGAGATGTAAACTGGAAATATATGTACTGTTATTATTTGAAACTATCACTTATTTTTTACAATGGCTGCGATATTTGCGCAAAGCAGAAGAATGACATAACCACATAAAATCGGAAACATCGATGGAACGACGTCAAGCATTGCGCTCCAATCCTCTTTGTTTACCCAATTTACGACCATTCCATATTCCATAAGAAGTGTAATTGCCACAAATGACAAAGAACACATGGAAGCCAGGTTCGCTTTTTTGTTTTTATTCATCGTCATTATCCAGGCTATCACACAAAAAATGACACTGATTATCCCACATACTATCCACATATCATTACCTCCCCAACTGTTGTTTTAATGCTTTTACTGTATCAAAAATGGCATCAAATAAAACGGTTTCAGCAATAGATTTTCTTCTTTCCCAACATCTTTCTGCGATAACAAATATACGTTGTGCACATTTCTTGAAAATTTTTTATAAAATTCCTTTATCGACTCATGTTTTCCAGAACCAGAAGATTTTATCTCAAAAGCATTTATTTTACTTCCCTCGGAAATCAAAAAATCTACCTCATAATAATGTGTACTGCCTTGCCTTGGGAAAAAGCTGTACTTCATCAAAAATAATCAACGACTCCTGTTCATATAATGTCACTCCGGTTTCTGCCTGAAGTCTCAGAAAAAACAGATTCAAGTTTCCTATGTCATCAAAACATTCCCGTATATTGTTCGTTGTTTTTGAAAAATCTATTAAAATATATGACTTATATTCGCTTTGGGCAAAGCTCTCCGCAATCGTCGATTTACCCACTCGTCTGGCGCCCTCGAGTAAGACAGCGTATTTATCTGAATACTGTTTTTTCCATTCTAATAATTTGTCGTATGCTTTTCTCTTAAAATACATAGGCGCCTCTCAAATATAAGAATGTTATAGCATAAAATGTGCCTTTCTTCAATGTTGTATTTTCCTGTTTTGTGCATTTCTTCAAGATTATATCCGGCGTTTTTGTGCTTTTCTTCGCTACGTCAACTTCTCTTTTTGCCGTTCTTGCTCCGGTTTAGGCAGAAAATTTCATTTCCATTATTATTTCGTCTTCATCTACTTCTCCCGTGTGATAAAATCCCAGGCTTTCATACAACGCTTTTGCGGCATTATTTCCTTCTATATAGCAAAGAATCACTTTGTCAAATTTTCTTTCCTGTCCCATTCGTTCAAGAATCAGCTTTGCAGCAGCTTTCCCATATCCCCGCCCCTGATATCTTTCATCAATAAACAATTGACTGAAATCATATGCTTCCAGCTCTGGACAGTCATAATATAATGCCATTCCAACCGGCTCTTCATTTTCATATATGACACATGCAAAGCTGCCTTTCTTTCGGAAAGCATACGCTCTTGCCAGTAACCTCATGGAATCTGAAACATATTTTTTCTGTTCTTCCGACACGGACAAATTCTCTCTCCAATTGAACTCCGTAATTTCCTCTAAATGAATCATTCCCGCTCCTTCAATTCCATATTGATTGATTTTTCAGTAAAACCATAGTTTTTATACATTTCGTAGGCTTTCGCATTTCTGGCATTTACTTGCAGTTCAATCGTATCATAACCATTTTCTTCTTTGATTTGTCTTACCTTTTCAAAAAATTTGTGCCCAATCCCTTTCCCGCGATATCCTTCATCAACTGCCATCGTGCTTATATAAAGGATATCCTTTGTCACCTGTGCCGGACCTTCTACATGACGTTTCAGCAATTCGAGAACCCCTGCAACCCTTCCATCCGCTTCCGCCACGTACCAGTTGTTCTCTTTTAAAATTTCCTCATACATTTCTCTTGTAATCAATGGGCTTACCTGCCTGTATACATCCGGTCTCCAATCGACATGAAGCTGTTGAACCTGGTCCATAATATAGGACACTCTGTCATAATCCTGCGGTTTTATCGGTCGTATGTTGATGTTCATGAAATATCTCTCCTTATCGTGCCATGCCAGATTTTCATCCAGCATAAATATATCCTCTAATAATTAGGATAACATCGTTTGTCAATTTATACTATAACTCTTTTAGGGAACTTTTCGCATTCATTTTATTGCGAAAGTTCCCTAATTCCCCTTTCTTTCACTGATAAAGTGTATCCTCTTGACAAGCGAGTTAGCTTAAACTAATCTATATTTAACAAATAAATATTTTTCTACAGGGGGGAATGTTATGAGTCTGACGGTTTTAAAAATTCTGTTGGCATAACCGTTTCTGATGTAGAAAGGAGGAGTTCGATTTGAATACATATGTTGCTTTTGGAATATTGGGAATTATCAGCAATTTTGCAGCCGCCTGGGCGGATGTACCACTTGTTAAACCCGGGAAAACAAATCCAAACGAAGGTCTTTCCCTAAATGACGTCAATCCATGGTGGGCGGATGTAACCTCGAAGCGGTTTAAAGTATCATTCTGGCTTTCTTTTCTGGGGCAGCCGGGAAGCTATATTACCATGTGGCTTCTTGCAGACCTGATTTCACAGGGAAATGAAGCATTGGCGCTCGCATTAAAAATCAATACCTTTATCGGATGTTATACCGGGCTTTTATGTCATGTTGTTTTTTGTATGAAGCCGCTCTTATATCAAAAACTTCACAAAAAAATGTCCGACAACGAAAGCCTTGAGGTTATCAAATCCATCAATCCGGTTGTAAACGCACCCATGATAATCGGTTTTCTGGCGCTCTGGCTTGGCGCAACGATTATCGTGGCAATTGCTATCTTAACAGGCGCACTTGCCGTTCCGAAATGGTGCCTGCTTTTAAACCCTATTATTTCGCTGCTTGTTTTAATGCCATTGAAAAAATGCGGTGTTAAGATTATTGGCGCACTTGGCGTAGGCTATATGCTATTTTCGGTTTTACTCATCATTGCAGGGATATAATATTTTAGACCGGGTGTTTTCCACCCGTTCTATTGTGTGTTACGATACCGTCTACTTATGTTCTTCCATGAACTGAATCATAATCTTCTGAATCTCTTCCTTTCCCATCGTCTTCCGGTAATCCCTGCGGCATCTTTCCTTTATTAAAAAGACAGCCGCATCTGGTGCCACACAACATTTCCATGTGTGGATTTATCAGACACACCCTCATCAAAAAAGCCAAACTTTGCATAATATGGGATGAGCTTTTCCTTGCAGGTCAGCACAAGTCCCTTGCGCCCCTGCTGCTTTGCATCGTCAATCGCACGGCAAAGTAATTCTCCGGCATATCCATGTCTACGGTAATCCGGAAGGGTATTGACACCGAAAATCATCTGCCACGCACCATTTTCGTTGTGCATGGCTGCATTCTCATACATTTCATCCGTTAAATCCGGCTCGTCTGTTACAAAACCATCCACAAACGCAATCAGCTTTCCGGCTTCATACATTAACCAGAAATGATTTCCATAATGTTTCACTCTTTCAATAAATTCCTTTTCCGTTGCTGCTTCCGCAGGCGGAAAACATTCTGCTTCAACTGCGGCAATCGCAGCAATATCTTCCGTTGTTGCATATTTTATATTCATAAGCTCCCCTTCTTCCATCCCTCACCACATTCCGCAATTATGCTAAAATTTATTTTTCATTTCTATCTGTTTCCCAATCACAATCGCTTTTGAATCATTTTTATGCCCAATCTCGCCTGTCTTTGCAATCGGAAGTCCAGGTCCCGTATAGTCTTTCACCAATTCAACGATTTCCGGTTCGCAGCCCGCTTTTTCCATCTCCCTGAAATTTCCAAGCAAAATGCCGTTTACTTTTTCAAATGCCCCAAGCTGCTGCAACCAGGCTAAGTAAGCAGCCATTTGCGCCTGAAGTCCGCCCAGGCTTTCAAGAAATAATATTTTTCCCTGCAAGTCCGGAAAATATTTTGTCCCTGCCAGCTTTAAAAAGCACCGGATGTTTCCACCTACCACGACGCCTTCCATCGAGTCGCCCTGGCAAAAAGAAAACCTTGGATGAAAGAGCTCCTCTCTGTTAAAAAATCGATTTCGCTGAACTTCTGTAGCATCACCCCAGACCATATTTTTTACCTGATACAGGACACTCTCTTTACCGGTAAGCGTATAAATTGCATTGATTATCGTTGTAAGGTCGCTATACCCCCAGAAAACCGCCTTACTTTTCGCAACGGAATCAAAATCAATATATGGCAAAAGCTGATTGGCGATATCTCCACCGGAAATATCATAGATTTCGCTGACGTCAGGGTCTTCAAACATCCGCATCAGCTCATCGGCTCTCTCTTTGGGAGTTCCCTGAAAAACGCCTCTTTTTGCATAGAGACAATTACTGAGTACCACATCTTTTCCATTTGATTTTAAAATTTCGACCAGCTCGTTGTTCTGGCTCTCATATTCTTTTTCCTGCCCATTGGAACAGGCAACAATCGCAACTTTATTCATTCTGTTTATCAATCTCCATTTTATCATAAACACTAACTTGTTTGTCCAATTCATGCAACCTTTTAATACACCATTCAGGATCCTGCGTATGAAAAAAGTAATACACCGCATTCATACTCTTCCTGTTCCGCAGATACCATTTGCAGATAGTCTTCTATATGAAGTTGTCTGTTCTTAAACCTACTTTCAGTTACGTTCATTGCTTGTGTCTCCTAAAGTTCAGCCCTTCGCCAGTGTTTGCAACTACTGGTTTACTATGGCTTCTGCTGACTTCCCGCCATTCGTTGTTACTGACGAATTTCATACACGGACTGTTAGTCCGTTTGTTTCAGTCCGCTGACGAGACCTCCCTTGGTACCACACGTTTCTTTCTCTCCATCTATCTGCCACATTTACTATAGCTAATTCCGAGTAGTTATTGGACTTTAATTTGTAATGCAACCTTATCCTTAACTATAGCCTGATGTGATTTCTGGTCGTCAGACCAGAGATTTGCCTCCACCTTCCTTCAGATTCCCCTCACGTTAATCATAATCATTGCTATGAATAGGACACCCTTGGTCTTGGCTGTATCCTTCCCACTACTAGGGCGGATTAGGGACTCTCACCCCTTTTTACTCCTTATTTTTTCTTATTTCCGCAAGTGCAATCTGGTGATTCTTAATCCGCTTTATCAGAATTGAAATTCCGTCACATTCCAATTTTATATCAGGCTCTCCGTCTCCCGGTATGCCATTTAGCTTATCAAACACAAATCCGGTAAAGGTATAAATGTTATCTGCACCAAACTTGATATCAAGCTCCTTTTCAATCTCATCAAGACTGGCATTTCCACTTATCCGCCAGGTATTTTCCTCTATCAGCTCAATCGGCGGCTGTTCCACGCCCTCTCCAGCAGAGTTCTCCTGAAGTTCTCCTACAAGTTCTTCAATCAAATCGTTTAGTGTGACGATACCCGCCATTCCGCCGTATTCATCCAGCACTACGGCAATCCCCTTATGTATTTTTTTCATATTGCGAAATAAGACATCCGCCTTGATAGTCTCTGGCACAAAATAAGCCGGCTCTATTGCTTTTTCCATAATAATTTCCCGGCTGCGTTCCTTCAACCGCAGATAATCCTTCGCATTTAAGATTCCAATCACATGATCCGGAGAGCCATCGCAGACCGGATAGGATGAAAAACGGCTATTGCAAACAGTTTCCTCCCACACGGCATCTGAATCCTCCATCCAGAGAATCGTCACATCTGTACGATGCGTCAATATCTCCCCTGCCGTCAAATCATCAAATTCAAACACGTTCCGGATAAAGTCCTGCTCCTCTTTATCAATCGCTCCTGTCTCGACCATCATGCGAATCTCTTCCTCTCCGACATGGTCATCCGTTTCATTGGGATCAATTCTAAGCAATCGTAAAATGGCATTGGTTGAAACAGAAAGAAGCCATACGACCGGCTTAAATAAAACCGAAATACCGCTGACAATACCGGACACCCCCAGTGCCAGTTCCTCCGATTTTTTCATGGCAATCCGCTTTGGAACCAATTCTCCGAAAATCAGGGTAAAATAAGATAAAACTAACGTAATAAAAATGACGGCTATCGTGTCTAATGTCTGTCTGGAAAGCGTCGTTCCCAGACCCAATGCCCATTCCACGAGCGGGTCGGAAAAACCATCGGCTGCAAAGGCGCTGCCAAGAAATCCGGATAATGTAATCGCTATCTGTATGGTAGATAAAAATTTCGCCGGCTCCTGCGTCAGTTTATACAAACGCTTCGCTCTCTTATTTCCCTGCCCGGCAAGCCGTTCCAGCTTCGTCTCATTTACTGAAAGCACCGCTAACTCTGCACTGGCAAACACTGCATTTAACGCGATTAAAAGAACCTGAATGAATAATAATGTTACAATCGAACTGCCCATAGTGGCGTTGCCCGTGGCGGGGTCGCCGTTTCCCATGTCCATGCTTATTTTTCCTCCATAATTGTCATTTTGGGTTTTATGTGCTTTCAATCATAACATATATCCAATTAAGAAACGGTAAAACAGTCGTTCTTAACCTGCAAAGCATGAAATTGAAGCAGTTCGCCTATGTCGCTTTCCAGGGTAACAACTGCCATAAGCGGTTCGTCTGGCAACCCAATCAAACTTATAGGATATATTCCATCTGTCTCTCTTTTGTCTTAAGCCCCATTTTTTCATAGAACTTTTCTGCCGAAGTATTTCCTGCCCACACATTGAGTGTTACTTCATAGCAGCCCAGACGTTTCGCTTCACTTTTGACATGTTCAAACAGAGCTTCCCCGATATGCTGCCCCCTTGTTAATGCATCCACACACAAATCGTCAATAAAAAGTGACGTAAACGGAACCATATTATTGGAAAACGGCTGCTCTCTCAGTCTGCAAAAGGCATATCCCATGCACACATCATTTTCATCCGCAGCCACGTAAATCGGATTTGTGTCATCTTTTATCATTTCTAACAGTTCTTCATTTGTGTATTTTGTAGTTCCTGCTATAAAAATATCCGGTCTGATATCAGCGTGAATCTGAAGGACCTGTCCTAATAATTCTATCAGCCTTGGGATATCTTTTTCATTTGCTCTTCTGATGTTCATTCTGCTCTTCCTTTCTTTTATGCTCCACCACTTAAGACTCTTTTACCAGCTTTCCGGTCATGCTTTCCGGACTTAATTCCAGACAAAGAACCCGTCCACCGGAGTGTAAAAGCTCCTGCTCTATGTATGCCGCATCATCGGTAAATTTTTTGCACAGATTGGTACATATTTCCACGGCTTTTTCCTGTTCCTCTACCATCCGAATCCGTCCGAACACCACAACGCTTCGGATGTGCAATGGCCAGTCACCATCCTCCCGGTAACCTTTGTCGTATACGCAGAAGGAAACCTTGTCACAATTTTTTATCGCATCAATCTTATGCCCTTCCCTGGCACCATGAAAATAGATTTTTCCGTCTTTTTCATGATACCAGTGATTCACTGGTATCCCATAAGGATATCCGTTCTCGCCAATGACAGAAAGCACACCCCGCGGCTCACTCTTTAAAATTTCGATACATTCCTCTTTGCTTAATTCCTGTTTAAATCTTCTCATTTTGCGAAACATTTGTGTTGTCTCCTATAGTTTTAGCGCATAAGCCATTCTGTTATATCTATTACTTTTATTCCATCAATGTCATACTCCGGATAACCGGTTCTCGTTATAATCATTTTCGGATAAGCATCTTTTATTTTTTGCAATGGTGCAAGTTCGCGCTCTTTTGTCTTCTCATCTTCTATGCTATTGGCAACCTGAATGTATATCTTTTCATTTTCCTTTATCGCCACAAAATCAATTTCTTTTTTGTAAAGTATTCCGACATACAATTCATACCCTCTACGCATAAGTTCAATCGCTACAATATTTTCCATTGACCTTCCATAGTCTGGATTCTTAGTTCCCAGCTTCGCATATTTAAAAGAGTGGTCGCATAAATAATACTTCTCCGTACTCGCCAGATACTTTTTCCTTTGAATATCATATCTGCGTACTTTATAAAAAGCAAACGCTCTACAAAGATAATTTATATACTTGTCAACTGTTTTGTGGTCCGCCGTATCACCTTTCCCTTTTATTGCTTCCGTCAACTTTCTTGGAGAGGTGAGATTTGAAATGTTATCTGTTAAATAGTCTGTTACCTTTTCCAACACAATATCATTTCTAATTTTATATTTTTGTTTTATATCTCGTAAAATCAACGTTTCAAATATATCTCTTATATATTTATGTTTGTCTTTCTCTGTTTTATAAACATATGCTCCCGGCATCCCCCCTTCCGTCAAATACTTAATATATGCCTGTTGCATATCTGTATATTGATAGTAATTCACAAACTCTTTAAATGAAAATGGATACACCTCTATTTCAAATGTTCTTCCTGTAAATAATGTTGCCAAATCACTGCTAAGAAGAAATGCATTCGACCCCGTAATATAAATATCATATTTTTCAGATGAATGTAGACTATTTATTGCTTTCTCAAATCCATCACACATTTGTACTTCATCAATAAAAAGGTAGTTATCCTTACCATTAATATACTTTTTCTTCACATAATCCAATAACGCATGATACTCTAGCAATTCTTCATATTCATCATCATTATAATTAATATGAATAATATTTGCCTCTTCTTCAATTATTCCCCAAAATCAATATTTTATCAATTTTGGGGAATAACTGTATTTTACCATAAATAATAAATATTAATGAAAGTCCAATCTTCTACACCATCTGCACAAGCCAGACGTTGCTTCGCACCATACAATAACCAATAATTACTTTTATCAGCTCTGTTGCCTGCACGAAAAAGTAAACGCTTATAATTCCAATCCCTGTAAAATGTGCCAGCACAAACGCTGTCGGCACAACAATGACCCAGGTGAATACGGAGTCAAATAAAAATGTAACCATCGTTTTTCCACCGGAGCGCAGCGTAAAATAGGACGCATGGCTGAACGAGCAGAACGGCATAATAAGCGCTGAAACCGCAATAAAACTGGTTGCCAGCCCTTTAATTTCGTCAGTTGTGTTATAGATCTGCGGGAAAAATCCTCCGATAACCAGCATAACCGCCGCCACAATCACACAGCAGAACACGCTGAAAACAATCATCTTGTTGTCCGCATCCTTTGCTTTTTCCAGCTCTCCCGCACCTAAATACTGTCCGACAACGATACTGATACAGCCTCCAAGCTGTAAGTAAATGATATTGAACAGGTTTGTAATCGTTGTGGCAATATTAAGTCCCGCTACAACCTCAAGACCACGGACAGAGTAACACTGTGTTACCGCTGTCATGCCTGCTGCCCATAAAACCTCATTTATCATGAGCGGGAATCCCTTAATGAGAATTGCCTTTAACTCCTCTTTTGGAATTCCAAATCCTGTATAGGCACCCTTTAAATATCTGTTTTTGTCTGCGTGACCATGCGCCCAGATAATAATGATGAACGCTTCAATATAACGTGCAATCACCGTCGCAAGTGCCGCACCGATAACCCCAAGTTTTGGAAACGGTCCGATACCAAAAATCAGAAGATAGTCTAACACCGCATTGCTTCCGACCGCAACAAAGCTTGCAATCATCGGCACCATCGTCTGCCCGGTCTCCTTAATGTTGGTCGCATAAGCCTGATTTACCGCAAATGGAATGAGTCCCACGACCATGATTCCAAGGTATTGCAGACCATACTGTAACGCCACATCCGTTGCACCGTTTCCGGCGGTATCGGTCAGATAAAGTGAAATCAGATTCTCCCCGTTTGTCAAAAACAGCAGTATCGTGAGTATCGTCACAAGCAGCGCTGCATACAGTTTAAAACGGAAGGAATACATATGTCCCTTATGATTTCCCTTTCCATAATACTGTGCACCAAAAATACTTGCCGCCGAAACCGCGCCAAAGATTGCCAGATTGTATACAAAAATGAGCTGATTTACAATCGCAACACCGGACATCTGCTCCGTGCCGAGCTGTCCAACCATGATATTGTCCAGGAAGCTGACCAGATTCGTGATGGCATTCTGCACAATCATCGGCAGTGCCAGATATAAGTACCTCTTATAAAATGCTTTGTCTCCTATATATTTACTTCTAAATTTTGCGAACATAATAACCCTTTCTTTTGTTTCTTTAACGATTTTTCAATGCGATTCCAATCAATCGGTCCGCCTGGTCCGCCATAAATAACGGAATATTTAAAACATCATCGTCCAGCTTCAGATTGTCCAGAGAAAACCGAACACGGAGTTTCACCTTATCCGGGAACAGCTCCTTAAATTTTTTTAAGCTTCTGCTCGACGTGTTGGCTTCTGATTTTACTTCGACCGGAAAAATATCATTTTCTCTCTGTATGAGAAAATCAACCTCATACGGCGGATTGTTCTGACTCCAGTAGCGCGGAACCACCTCAAACTGTGTCATTAATGTCTGTAGCACAAAATTTTCGGTCAATGCACCTTTAAACTCCGTGAACAGACGGTTGCCTTCTCCATATGCCGTAGGTGCCAGTTGCGCCAGGCGGCGTAACAGCCCCACATCTACCAGATAAATTTTAAATGCGGACAGGTCGTCATACGCCGCAATCGGAAGTCCCGGAGCGGTACTCCGATAGATTTTGTGCACCAGTCTGGCATCCACCAGCCATTGAAGGGCATCCTCGTACTCGCGGGCTCTTGCGCCCTCCTTGACCACCTTGTAAATAAATTTTTTGTTTTCCCTTGCCAACTGGGACGGTATCGACTTCCAAATCATCGAGATTTTCGGAAATTCACTGATATTGGGGTGCTTGGCAAAATCTCTCTCATATGCGCCGATAATTCCGGACAGCGCCTCCTGCATTGCAGAAACGTCACGCGCCTCTGTCCACATCAGCACGGATTCCGGCATTCCGCCGGTGACATAATACATTTTCAGTTTTTCATAGAGCGGATTAAAAAATGCATCTGGAATGGGTTCTATCGTCTGTACGCTCTCTAAATACGCTGCAAGATTTTCATCCCCATTGGCGAGCAAAAATTCCGTAAAGGTCATCGGGTCAATCTGCATAAAATTAACCTTTCCCACCGGAAATGAGGATGGCTTTGCCAGAGCAATCCCAAGCAGCGAACCCGCACACGCAATATGATACTGTGGGGCATTCTCACAGAAATACTTCATGGAATTAATGACTTTAGGGCAATCCTGCACCTCATCAAAAATGATGAGCGTCTTTTCCGGCAGAATCTTCTGACCACTTGCCAGCATCAGGTTCTGTAAAATTCGGTCTACATCCTTGGTAGTTTCAAAAAACTGCTTATATTCCTCACTTTCATCGAAGTTAAAATATGCGGTGTTTTCATAATACCGCCTGCCAAATTCCTTGAGAATCCAGGTTTTTCCAACCTGCCGCACACCCTTTAAAATCAGTGGTTTGCGGTAGGGCGAATTCTTCCAGTCCAGCAGTTTCTTCAAAATCAATCGTTCCATAGAAACGCTCCATCACATTTTTATTAGAATTTTTGTGTGTTTCATCACACTTTTATTATATATAGTTTTGCCGGAAATTACAACCCCTGTTATTTCAATAACCCCTTGTTATACATTCCAGCCAAAATATGCATTTTACTTATATCTTATCCTGTGTTATCTTAGCCATACAGACTATATGTTATAAGATGGGGGATTTATATATGGAAAAGAAATCAAATCATTTTTCCGGACAGCTCGGATTTGTCCTTGCCGCAGCCGGAAGTGCTGTCGGCGTGGGAAACTTATGGAGATTCCCGTACCTCGCAGCCAAAGACGGGGGCGGATTATTTTTAATCATCTATTTTATCCTTGTGCTGACGTTTGGATTTACGCTGCTCACATCCGATATTGCCATCGGACGCCGCACCAAAAAGAGTGCGATTGGGGCTTACACCGAGATGCACCCAAAGTGGAAATTTTTAGGGATTCTGACATTTCTCGTGCCGGTTCTTATCATGACCTACTACGCAGTCATCGGCGGATGGATTACAAAATATGCGGTTGTATATCTCACCGGACAGGCAAAAGCCGCTGCCGCAGACGATTATTTTACTTCTTTTATCACATCGTCCACATCACCGGTCATTTTTGCGCTCCTTTTTATGGGAGTTACGGCTTTTATTGTATACAATGGGGTTGAGGGCGGCATTGAAAAAGTGTCCAAATGGATGATGCCGGTTCTTTTCGTCCTCGTTGTCATCATCTCCGTTTACTCGCTGACCTTAGAGCACACCGATGCTTCCGGTCAGGTGCGCACCGGATGGGAAGGATTTTTGTATTACCTGACACCAAATTTTGAGGGACTTACGTTAGAACGTTTCTTACAGATTTTATTAGACGCCATGAGTCAGCTTTTCTTCTCCTTAAGCGTGTCCATGGGCATTATGATTACGTATGGCTCCTACGTGAAGCCTGAGGTAAACTTAAACAAAGCGGTGAATCAGATTGAGATTTTTGACACCGGCGTTGCATTTCTCGCCGGCGCTATGATTATTCCGGCTGTATTTGTCTTCTCCGGAACCGAGGGAATGGGCGCAGGGCCAAGCCTGATGTTTATTTCCCTGCCAAAAGTATTTGCCGCTATGGGAAAAGCGGGTACGTTTGTAGGTATGTTATTCTTTGTAACTGCGATATTTGCAACGTTATCTTCCTGTATCTCCGTACTCGAATCCATCACCGCAAACTGCATGGAAATCTTTCATGCAGGCAGAAAGAAGACCGTTATCGTTTTATCCGTCATCTACCTTGCCGCCTCCGCCGTCATCACGTTAGGTTACAGTATCTTCTATGTAGAGGTGAAACTGCCGAACGGCTCGACCGGACAGCTTCTTGACATCATGGATTATATCAGCAACAGCGTCATGATGCCTTTTATCGCACTGCTCTCGACCATCCTGATTGGCTGGATTGTGACACCCGACTATGTCATTGATGAGATGCAGCGGAACGGCGAAACCTTCCACCGGAAAAAACTTTACCGTGTGATAATCCGCTTCGTCGCCCCGGTCATGATGTTTGTTCTGTTTTTGCAGTCTACCGGACTTCTGGCGTACCTGTAGCTTTTTCGATTTTCTTGCGAAGCTCAAGCATCTGGTTATCCACTTTGGCAATCACCGCCGAATAGTTCCGGATTTCCCGTTCTACCTGCTCGATGCGCCCGGCACTTTTTTTATAACACATCTGTGTGTCAAGCTCTGCCCAGTAATCCATTGCAAACGAGCGAATCTGGATTTCCACCCGGACCGTGTCTTTGCGGTTTAAATACACGAGCGGAATCTCCACAATCAGATGCAGGCTCTGATACCCGCTCTTTTTTGGCTTTTTAATATAATTCTTTTCTTTTACAATTGTAATATCTTCCTGTTTGCGCAGTGCATCCGCTATCTGCTCGACATCATCGCAAAAATAGCAGACAACACGCACTCCGGCGATATCGTTCAACGACTTTACCGCACTTGCAAACGATACCTCCCGCTCCTTGCGGATTAACTTTTTTATCATGCTGTCCGTGGTTTTTAACCGGGAGGAAAGCGCGCGGACAATCGGTCTTTTATTTTTTTCCGTCAAATCGGCATTGATGAGGGAAAGCCTTGCAAGCACCAGCTCCATTGCGCTTAAATACCGCTGCCGCACGACTTCGTTCTCAAATTTTTCCCGAAGCTCTAATTCTCCGATTAACGGCTTACTCGATTCCTTTTTGGGCAATTTTAACTCCTTTCGCCTGTGTCTGCACTTCCGGCATGCCATGCGCGGCAAACAGGACAAATCCGATGACAATCATCAGTGCAATCACTGCGACTCCGGCTTTTGATGTGTGGAATACCTGCGTGGTGACACCCATTAACATCGTTCCCATGAAAGAAGCTCCTTTGCCAAAAATATCATAGACGCCAAAGTACTCGGATGACTTTTCCTTTGGAATAATTTTGGCAAAATGGGAACGGGAAAGTGCCTGGATAGCGCCCTGGAACACGCCTACAATCGTCGCCATCAGCCAGAACTTCCACGCGGTATCCAGCCAGATAGCATAGACAGCCACGCCAAAATATGCTGCGATACATACCAGAATCAGATTTTTTGTCTCAAATCTGCGGGTCAGCTTTCCAAACAAAATTGAGCACGGAAATGCGACAAACTGTGTAAAAAGAAGCGCTAAAAGCAGATTCGTATCGCTGATTCCGACATCTTTTCCGTAAGAGGTTGCCATCTCGATGATGGTATAGACGCCATCAATATAGAAGAAAAAGGATAACAGGAACAAAAAGACTTTTTTATCCTGCTTCATCTCATTCCAGATACCGGAAAGCCGCTCAAAGGCACTTTTTATCGTCCCTTTCTTGGATTCCACATAAAATTTCTGCTCGTAATTTTTCAAAAGCGGCAATGTGACAGCGCCCCACCAGACTGCATTGATAAAAAATGCAATCATCGTTGCCGTACCGGATGTCATACCGATACTTCCTGCATTTAAAACCAGAAGAAGACTTGCGATAAACGGCACGCAGCTTCCGATGTACCCCCACGCGTAACCATGTGAGGAAATCTCATCCATGCGCTCATCCGTAGTGACATCCACGAGCATGGAATCGTAAAAAATCAGGCTTCCGCCAAGTCCGACCTTTGCAATGACAAAAATCACCAGAAACGCCAGATAACTTCCGGACAGTCCGAGTGCCGCAAGGCCCAGCACACCCATCATCAGAAAAAAAGTAAACAGCGGTTTCTTATGGTTCCGGTTATCTGCCACAGCCCCAAGAATCGGTCCAAGCAGTGCCACTATAATCGTAGAAGCCGATATTGCATAGCTTAAATAGGCAGTGGAATCCGCAGCACTTACCCCTGCCGCCGTTGCCATGTTCTTAAAATAAATTGGTATAATTGTAGATACCAGAAGTACAAATGCAGAATTTCCCACATCATAAAGAATCCAGTATTTCTCCAGTTTCGTTAATTTTTCTTTCATATGACCAACCATCCTTATCCCATGCTTTCTGTTTCCAGAAAGGTAAATAATGTTTCAAAGTAACGCACTCTCGTTTCATATGCCGCATGATAAATCTCGTGTTTTGACTCCGGCACAAAGACAAGCCTCGTGTTTTTCGTTCCTTTTGCAAATATGCGGTGCACACGCGATTTTACCATATGGTCTTTTCCCGCAGAAAAAAGCAGTATCGGAATTTTTATTTTTTCCAGCTCTCTTTTTCGCATCAGCGCATGACAGGCGAGCAGGCTCTCAAGCACCCAGCGGTAACATCCCCCATAAGTGCGGTAACTACGGTTTCCGAGCCTTTTCTGGAAAACATAATAATACCGGCTCTCCGACACACAACTGCTTCCCTTAAAATCTGGCGTTGCCACAAATCCGCTCTGTCCGGGCGCATATTTATTTCCATTTCCCGCTGCCACCTGGGCCGCTGCCACAAGAAATGCAACTGCTGTCCCATATTTTCCGGTCTGCATTGCAAACATGGGCGCTGAGAGCACTGCCTTTTCAAAAAATCCCGGATGCTGCTCAAGGCAGCGCACTCCGATTGCCCCGCCCATTGAGTGTGCAAACAGATAGCGGTGCGGCTCTGCGAATTTCTCAAGACGCTTTGTGTAGCAGTACAAATCTTCCACATACTGTCCGTAACTTTCCACATACACCATTTCGCTATCCGGCACAAAACGCTCGGAACTTCCGTGTCCTCTGTGCTCCGGCACATACACGGAATAACCTTTTTGCAGAAAATAATATACAATTTCGTTATATTTTTCCGCGAACTCGCAAAATCCGTGGCAAATCACAACACATTTATCCGCCCCAGGAAGACAGTATTCATATGCACAAAGCATCGCCTTTTCCTGTCCCAGAAACTTTACCTGCCTGCGGTACCGGCGCAGATACGGCTCAATCTCCTCCCGCATCCGCTCTAAAAAACCGCTCTCGCCCAGATAAAGCTCGCTCATTTCTGCTCCTCTTTCACAATGCGGCGCGCCACATCCGGATAATTTGTAATCATGGCATCCACCTGCATTTTGCAGACCTCGCGCATATAAAACTCCTCGTTGACCGTCCACACATGAATTTTCTTATTGTGTTTGCGACATTCCTCCACGAAGTTTTCGTACTGTAAATTATAAAGCGCCGGATGAAGCGCATCTGCGCCCACCACGTAAGACGCATAGCTCACCGGATTGATAATTCCGTCGCAGTAGAGCATCCCGGTCTTCGCATCCGGATTCTCCTCCTTTATCCGCTGCAAGGTGTAATGATTAAAAGAAGAATACAAAACACGCTCTTCCATTCCCATCCGCGCTGTCAGTTCTAATACCCGTTTTTCGATTTCCGGGTAAAAGACAACTCCGGTTTTTACTTCTACGTTTATCGTTAAGTCTGTTGGTTTTATCAGCGCATACACTTCCTCAAGCGTTGGAATCTGTGCATGTTCATATTCGGGATGTGTCTTATTGAAATGAAACCGGCACAGTTTTCCATAGGTAAAATCCTTTACCCAGCCGCTTCCCTCACAGACACGGTCAATCGTCTCATCATGAATGACGACAAGCTCGCCATCCTTTGTCATCTGCACATCCAGCTCAATGCCGTCTGCGTTCTGTTCAATTGCTTTTTGAAACGCTTCCAGGGTATTTTCCGGCGCATAACCGCTCGCGCCCCGGTGCGCCCATACTTTTGTTCTGTTCATACGTCTCCTCCATTCTCACCTAAGTATAAGAAGGACACGTAAAAGAAAGGGGGTATTTTTTGTAAAATGTTTGTAAGAAGCTGTGCTACAGCAGATATGCCAGTAATAACAGCACAGCTAAGAAACAGATATTTGCAATGGTAAAATAGAGCAGATACTTTCCTTTGGTACGGTTGTAACTGCCTGCATAGATTTTATAAGAAATAAGACTTGCCATCGACGCAATAAGCGTTCCAAGCCCGCCGATATTGACGCCCACAAGCAATGTCCTGTAGTCTGCCGTAAATTCTGACAGAAGAAGTGCCGCCGGAACGTTGCTGATTGCCTGGCTCACAATAACACCTGCCAGAAGCTCATGCCCGTTTACCATCTGCTCTAAAAACGCATACACGGATGGCAGATGCTCCATATTTCCGGTAAACACGAAAAAGCAGACAAACGTGAGTAACAGGCTGTAATCAATCTCCCGGAATACTTCCCGCTGCATAACTGCCACCGTGAGTGCGACGGCCGCCACCGCAACAGGAAACGGCAGAATCCGCACAACCACGAGCAGACACACGAAAAACAGCATCAGATAAGCGATATTTTGTTTCTTATTATCCGAGAAATTCTCCTCATTTTCGCCCGAAAAATCAATCACAATCTTCTGCTTCCCCGCACCGAGCACCAGAATCACCAGCAAAATAAGCGCGCCGGATGCCGCCGTATAAGGAAGCATCACTCCAAGAAACTCTCCCATTTCCATACCGGAAAGCTGATATAAGTATAGATTCTGCGGATTTCCAATCGGCGTAAACATACTGCCAAGATTTGCCGCGAGCGTCTGCATGACAACCACCATAATCGTCAGACGCTCCTGCCCGCATTTTTGCAGGGTAAACACCGCAAACGGGACAAATGTAATCAGTGACACGTCATTTGTAATGAGCATACCGCAAAAAAAGCAGAGAAATACCAGCACGAGCACAAGCTGTAACGTATTTTTTGTTTTCTGCAACAGCTTCCTTCCAAGCCTGTCAAACACCCCGTTTTTCTTTAACCCTGCCATCACCGCCATCAGGGAAAACAGGATTCCAAGCACACGCCAGTCAATATAGGTAAGATAGTCTGCACTCGGCGGCACAAAAAATGCCGAGATTACGGCAAGAATGGCTGCGGCAAGCAAAACGGTCTCTTTTTTTATGAATAAAAGCACTCTCTGCTTCATTTTTCTTCACTCCTTCGATTTATACACATCAAGTGACAGTATACAACATCTTCTTCCACAATGCCAATTTATTTTATGCACAGGAATTTTTTGGAGAAACCGCGGCATACTAACCCCAAATGCAGTGCGCAGTGTCATGCGCAGAAACGAGGTTTTTATGCAGACTACGTTACCCATCACAAACGAAAACGGTTACTTTGAGATACGTCTCGAGAGCATCGGCGGATTAGGCGCCAATCTCTGTGGAAAAATGTTAGGTGAACTTGGAGCACTCTTTCTTGATTTAAACGCTTCGAGCTTTTCCAGCTACGGCTCCGAAAAAAGAGGTTCCCCTGTCAAGGCGTTCATCCGCTGGTGCGGGGGTGATAAACCGGTCCGTATCAACAGCCCGGTGGTAAGCCCTCACATCCTCGCCATTTTTCACGAAGGGCTTCTCTCCACCTATCCCGTGTTGGACGGCGTCACCCAGGACACCCGGATTGTCCTCGCCACCTCCCTCTCCGAAAAGGAGGCAAAAACGCGCTATCACATTACAGCCGGAACCCTTTTCTGTCTGGATGCCCTTAAGATTGCCATGGAGACAAAATCCCGCATCAACATGGTCATGCTCGGCGCCATCGCCGGTATCAGCGGCTTTGTACCGCTTGATGTGGCAGAAACACTCTGCCGGGACACCATCGGGAAAAAATATCCTGCTTTAATCGATGCCAACCTCGCCGGGGTCCGTCAGGGCTTTCACGCTGTGTCCGAAGCAGCGGAGCAAACGGCTTCCGATGAAAAAGCGCCCGGCTGTGCGTCCCAGGCGGACAGCTCCCGAACTTCCCCCGAAGAGGACATCGCAGCTCAACCTGACACCCGACAGGAGCAGTATTTCTGGGGCTATGAGAACGCCCCCATCGGCGGCATCAATCCACGAATCGGAAGCACGGTTTCCAACAATCTCTCCCCGTCAAGGGAGGGCTACGTTCCGCTGTTTCTACAGGAGCGCTGCATCAACTGCGGACTTTGCGATTCGACCTGCCCGGATCAGGTCTTCCAGTTCTCCCCGGGTATCTACAAAGGGCGGGAAACCATGGTCAACAACGGTCTGGATTACTACCATTGCAAGGGATGTATGCGCTGCGTGGAAATCTGCCCCACCAATGCACTGGTAGAAGCCCTGGAAGCGGAACAGAAAGAGCTTTTGCATTTTCTTCCAAATCAGGACTTGCTCCCGGATTCCATCCAATACGAAAAGACCGGCGCAAATTCCTGGATTACAAGCGAATCCTTTCTGGATGAAAAAAGAATGGACGGAGGTGTCTCATAGATGGAACAGCAAACCATCCTTTACGACAGCGGCAACGAGCTTGCCGCCTATGCAGCCAAACAGATTAACTATCATGTGATGGGCTATTATCCAATCACCCCTTCAACGCAGATTGCAGAGCAGCTCGATGTCATGTACGCCGACGGCGAACACGATATCCGCCTGATTGCCGCGGAGGGCGAGCACAGTGCCGCGGGTATCTGCTACGGTGCTGCTGCCGCCGGAGGAAGAGTCTTAAACGCCACCAGTGCAAACGGTCTGCTCTACGCCCTGGAACAGTTCCCGGTACAGTCCGGCACAAGAATGCCGATGGTGTTAAACGTTGCCTGCCGCACAGTCTCCGGACCTCTAAGCATCAAAGGTGACCACAGCGATGTGATGTATCTGTTAAATACCGGGTGGATTCTGCTTTTTGCGGATGAACCGCAGGCAGTGTATGATTTTAACCTGCTCGCCTTAAAGCTTGCCGAGCGCGTCCACCTTCCGGTCGCCGTGGCATTCGACGGATTTTTTACCAGCCATCAGAAGCGGAAATGTCAGGTCTTTTCTAATGATAAGACGGTCCAGAACTACCTTGGAACACCAACGTATGACAATGAAAAAGCGGCAGAGGAAGGCAATCCCTCCCATGCTTCTTTTTCCTTATTAGACCTTGCACACCCGGTTACCATCGGTTCCTATATGAATGAGCCGGACCTCATCAACAACAAATATCAGCTCCACCTTGCAATGAAAGAAACGGATGCGCTGCTTCCCGAACTTTTTGCGGAATACGAAGCCCTCTCCGGCAGACACTATGCGCCCTGCACAGGATACTGCCATGAGGACGCCGAGGTGCTTCTTTTTATCCTCGGCTCTTCCTACCACACGGCGATGGAAGCGGTCGATACCCTGCGCACGAAGGGCATAAAAGCCGGTGTTATCACACTTCATGTGCTGCGCCCGTTTCCGGCTTCCAGGCTTAGGGAGCTCTGCAAATGTGCATCTACAATCATCGTTGCTGACCGTCAGGACAGCTACGGCGCAGGCGGCGGAAATATGACTCTTGAGGTAAAAGCGGCTCTCTGCGGACACACTGAGACTCCGGTGCGGATTCTAAGCCGTATCTATGGCTTAGGCGGCAAGGATTTCTTTGTGGAAGACGCCTGCAACCTGTTTGCACAGGCAATGAACCCGGATTCCCCGGAATTTGACTACTACGGAATCGACGCCGGATTCGGCACCACAAAGCAGCCCGCCTATTTTGCGCCCTTTACAGAAGAGGATGTGTGCCCGGGCGTTACCTCTGCCACCTATGACGCCTCTCAGAAAAAAATGCTCGTAAAAGGTGGCGCCGTCAAGGATATCACTGCCATGCCAAAACGCCTTGCCCCCGGTCACGGCGCCTGCCCCGGCTGTGGCATTCCGGTCAACTTGAATCTTTTGCTCTCTGGCATTGAGGGAAATGTTGTCCTCTTAGGACAGACCGGCTGCGGAATGGTCATTTCCACGTCCTATCCGAAAACATCCTACCGCGTGCCTTATCTGCACAACCTGTTTCAGAACGGCGCCGCCACCTTAAGCGGTGTAGTGGAAGCGTTTCATCAGAAGCAAAAGCGCGGGGAATACCCGGAGGGTGACATCACCTTTATCATGGTAAGTGGGGACGGCGGCATGGACATCGGTCTTGGTTCCGCCATCGGCACCGCCCTGCGCGGCCACCACCTCATTCTGTTTGAATATGACAACGGCGGCTATATGAACACGGGTTACCAGCTCTCCTATTCCACCCCAAAAGGTGCGAGAAGCTCGACCTCCCATGTCGGAAGTGCCCAGTACGGCAAAACATTTTTTCACAAGGACAGCCCGGAGCTTATGGCAGCTACCCACATCCCCTACGTGGCGACCGTGGCAGAATCCTACCCCAGCGACTTTGTGAAAAAAGCTGCAAAGGCTGCCTCCTACGCCCGCGATTTTGGCACCGCCTATTTGAAAGCACTCTCCGCGTGCCCGCTCAACTGGAACGACAAGCCGGCAACGGAGCGCAGTGTCATCGCAGGTGCCGTGGATTGTTGTTATTTTCCGCTCTACGAGGTTGAGCAAGGCATTACTATGCTCAATTATGAGCCAAAAAAGAAGATTCCGGTTTCCGAATGGTTTGCCATGATGGGACGCACGAAGCATCTTGCGAAACCGGAATATGCCGAAATCACCGAAAGTATCCAGGCGGAAATCGACCGCCGTTTTGCCCGGTTAAAGGCGCGGGCAGAACACCCACTGCTGTAATTGTGTCCTTATGTGAAGGTTATCTGAATGTTATGTGAAGTAGGTTTATTTTTTGTTTTCGCAGTCGATATGAACTGCGAGGACAAAAGCAAAGGATGGCAGACACTTCGGAAGGAACCGCCTCAGAAAGGAATGATTCTACTATGAGAATCGAGAGTTCAAGTTATGAAACCTACCTTCAGGCTTTAGAAGAGTGGAAGGCAAAAATGGCAAAACAGAATACCGAGACAACAACTACTACGGAGGAGAGCCAGACCGACTCTTATATTCCGAGTTATTCTGCGATGGATATTCCTATGCCGACAAGCACCTACAACGCAAACGGTCAGATGACAGGCGATATGCCGCCAATGCCTCCTGCACCACCAGTTGAGGCAACAGAAGAGACATCTTCCTCTTCCACAACCTCCACCGGAACAGATGCACTGTTATCCGAGCTTTCTGAGACGTTCCGGGCAAATACAGACAGCATTTTATCTACTTTAGACAGCCTCGGCTTAACTTTGGAAGACCTCTCCGATAAGGAAAATCTTGAAAAACTCGCAGAGGCAATGAACGAAGGCGCAGCTGCACTTGGTGTTCCGGTTCCGAAAGACTCTGACAGCCTCATTGATGAACTTTATGAAAAGCTCACCGAAAACTGGAGTTCTTATTTTGAAGAAGAGTCTTGACAAACAAAGTTACAGCGCCTATAATGCACTTAATCGAAGCAGATACAGGCTTTGACGGGAAGAAGTAGAAGTAGGTGGAACCATACAGAAAGCTGCCGGCTGATGAGAGGCGCATGGGAATCTTATTTTGAATACATCCCCGAGCTTCACACCGAAGGTATTTTCATACAGATAGGCTGTGACGGATTGGCGCACGTTATAGAGGCTGGAGTGTTGTCGGACACTCACGGAGATAGGCAGTGCGAACTGCTTATGAACAAAGGTGGTAACACGAGTTTAACCCTCGTCCTTTCATGGGACGGGGGATTTTTTTGCACTTTATGAAAGGAGTCACACAATGACATTATATGACGAACTCGTTGCCCGCGGATTAATCGCACAGGTGACAAACGAAGAAGAAATCAAGAACATGATTAACGCCGGAAAGGCAACCTTTTACATCGGATTCGACTGTACCGCCGATTCCTTAACCGCCGGACATTTTATGGCACTCACTTTAATGAAACGCCTTCAGATGGCAGGAAACAAGCCAATCGCTTTAATCGGTGGCGGAACTACCATGATTGGTGACCCGTCCGGAAGAACTGACATGCGGAAAATGCTGACCAAAGAAGACATCGACCACAATGCCGAGTGTTTCAAGCGCCAGATGGAGCGTTTCATCGATTTTGGCGAGGGCAAAGCCCTTATGGTAAACAATGCCGACTGGCTGTTAAAGCTGAACTATGTGGACTTACTCCGCGAAGTAGGTGCCTGCTTCAGCGTCAACAACATGCTCCGTGCAGAATGTTACAAGCAGCGAATGGAAAAAGGTCTCAGTTTCTTAGAATTCAACTACATGATTATGCAGAGCTACGACTTCTATATGTTATACCAGAAATACGGCTGTAACATGGAGTTCGGCGGTGACGACCAGTGGAGCAACATGCTCGGCGGAACAGAATTAATCCGCAGAAAGCTCGGAAAAGATGCTCATGCCATGACCATCACCCTTTTAACCGATTCACAAGGTAAGAAAATGGGAAAAACTGCCGGAAACGCTGTATGGCTTGACCCGAATAAGACTTCCCCATTTGAGTTTTTCCAGTACTGGAGAAACGTTGCCGATGCTGATGTTTTAAAATGTATCCGTATGCTGACCTTCCTTCCGATAGAAGAAATCAATGCAATGGACAGTTGGGAGGGTGCACAACTCAATCAGGCAAAAGAAATTTTGGCATATGAGCTGACCAAGATGGTTCACGGCGAGGAAGAAGCCGAAAAAGCAAAAGAAGCTTCCCACGCACTGTTTGCAGGTGGCGGAGATGCTTCCAATATGCCGACCGTTACCCTTTCTGCCGCTGATTTTGCAGAGGGTGACTTAGACATCCTTGCGCTTCTCGTAAAATCAGAGCTCGCCCCGTCCCGCTCCGATGCCCGCCGTGCCGTAGAACAGGGTGGCGTGACCATTGCCGATGAAAAAATCACCGACATCCGCACCATGTACAGTGCCGCTTCCTTTGGGGAGGACGGACTCGTGTTCAAACGTGGTAAGAAGAAGTTCGTGAAGATTATTGTGAAATAATTTAAAACCGCATCGTATGGTGCACACAGCAGAGGGGACTGCCGCCCGGCAAAAAAGATTTGCTAATGCGACAGCCCCCTCTTTAAATATAAAAATCTTTTAATTTTCCTGACAGATGCTCGTTTTCATCCACATCTGCGCAAGTGAAAGCCAGCTCTGGCACTCCTCCTGAATCCCCGCTCCGTCTGCATGCGCAGCCTGCTCATCCGCCGTAGAAAGTCCATGGCGCCCTCTCGGGTACAGATGAAATTCTAACGGGATTTCATTTTTCCGCAGTGCACAGGCAAACAGCAGCGAATTTTCCACCGGAACACTGGCGTCCGTATAAGTGTGCCACAAAAATACCTGCGGTGTCTGCGGTGTCACCTGTTTTTCCAGAGAAACCCTTTTTAGCAGCTCCTCATCTGTCTTCCCACCAAGCAATGACTCAAAGGAACCCCTGTGCGCGTACTCCCCGGATGTAATAACCGGATAGCAGAGCAGCAATCCCGCCGGACGGAGTATCTTATTGTCTACATTTGTCTTCTCTGCAAGCCACTTTTCGTGCCAGAATACTCCAAGGCTTGCCGCAAGATGTCCGCCTGCTGAGCAGCCCTGCACCACAATTTTGTCTGCATCCACATGCCAGTCATCGGCATGGGCATGAATCACCTTCATCGCCTGCCCAAGCTCTAAGAGCGCTGTCGGATAAACCGCCGGTGCGCAGGAATAATGTAACACTGCCACATGATACCCCATAGCGAGAAACCGCATCGCAAGCGGCTCCCCTTCACGCCTTGAAGTATGTGTGTACCCGCCTCCCGGACACATTAAAATGAGCGGGCGCTTTTTGATATAAAGCTCCTGGTCGGTATCCAGAATATATGTGATAAGCTCTGCATAACTCTGGGAGCCTTCTGTCTGAATGGAAAATGTTTCCTGTAACATAACGAACTGTCGCTCCTTTCTTTTTCTGCTTTAGCTTAACACAAATTATTTTTACTCTGCAATCAAAATCTTCGGGTCAACCTTTTTTATTTTTCCTGCCGCCGCCCAGGCAAACACCAGAAACAGCACCACAACAAATATGCCAGGCTTCGCTGCTTCCCAGAACGTCAGATGCGCACTGAAATTTACGATGCCACAGTACCGCAGCATTGCAGTGACAACCGGAGCGGTAAATAACGCACTCGCAATCATTCCAAGCACAGCACCCAAAAGTGATGCCATTCCAAACCGCAGTGCAAACGAGTTACGGAGCCGTCCCGCCGTAAATCCAAGCGCCTTGTAGATTCCAAGGTCATGCTGCTCCTGATAAAGAATCCTGCTTCCGGTCATAATGATGACGACAAATACAAAGACAACTGTAAGTATATCCATCAAAAACGCTATCCCCTGCGCCGCTGAAACGATGACGTCGATTCCCGACCAGGAATGTGCATCATCAACCTTTAACGCATCCCCAAACCTGTTTTCCAGTTCCGCTATCAAACTCTCTACGTCCACATTATCCGCAAAAAGATAACAGTGGGAAAAAGCCGTATTTCCGGTGCCACCGGTCAGCCTTCTATATCCATCGAGGCCGATTCCAAAATTTGCGCCCATATCGTTTGCACACTGATAAATTCCGGTAATTAAAAAATCTGCCTGCTGCCCGTCATATTCAATCTGAATCGTGTCCCCGATTCCCACCTGCTGGTCCTTTGCCACGCTTTCTGTCACAACTGCCTCGTTATCATAGCGGCAGGTTCTTCCTTTTAAAATGTGATAATATTCGGGACTTGAAATCACATTCATGATATAATCCATATTTCCGATGGAGCCGTGCATCATCCCATAATCAAACTCCGTGGAAACCTCCCCATAACTGTAAATAATTTGTTCTGCTTCCGCAAAAACCTCCGGGTCACTGCTTCTTATTCCAATGTCATAATCTGCCGTGTTAAAGCTTTCCATGATTCCCTGTCCGTCCGGACCCATCCACACGTCAAGGCGCACCAGAAGTGACGTGGAAAATACTAACAACAGTGCCACCGCGCATACGCTTAGATACTGCCGTTTCCCGGAAACAAGCTGCCGCAGCGCCAGATGTACCCCAAGTCCACGCTTTGCAAGCGGCGTGGTAAAACGGCTTTTAAAATACACATCACCGGCACCGCCTCGAATTGCTCGAATCGGTGAAATTTTTCCAACTTTTTTTACTTTTGCAAAAATAATGACTGCAAACACCAAAAGCATTGCACCAAGCATCAACGCACAGATTCCCGCCGGGAGATTTGCCGGGACCATGATTCCGCTCGCCTCCACCGTCATGTGATTGACCAGCCGCACCTCTAACATGGATGCCGGAATTCCAAATACAATTCCGATAAAAATTGGCAGAAGATACTGCATCAGTTTTACCCGCAGCAAATCTTTTCCTGTAAATCCAAGCGCCATCAAAATTCCAAGATTGCTGTAATCCTGCTCAATTCCAGCATGTATACTGTGTCCAAGCACAAGCACTGTCACCACAAAAAAGACCGCTACAAATGCTAATAAAAGTCCGGCAAATATTTTTTGCAGAATCAGCATAAAGCCCATCATTCCGCTTTTCGCATAAGTGATAAGCGAATACTGGCTCAAATCCGTGTTCTCATTCAGCCTGCCCTGCACATATGCGGTGCTCCCACCCGGGTCCGCCTGGAAAATATGGAGCCACTCCGCCTCGCAGCCCACGGCTTTTTCTCCCGCTTCATTCAGCCGCTCCTTTACCGTTTCCAGATCCTCTTTGCAGACAAGAAGTGTCTTGATTCCAGTCATGGAACTTCCCATCACCGGATCCTCAAAATACCCTTTTACCGTATAGGTTAAAACATCCTCATCCCCGGTAATTTTCAGTGCCACGATATCCCCGATTTGCAGGTCATACAAGGCCCGAAAAGAAACAGGAACATACATTTCACCGGATTTCAGCTTCTCCGGCTCTTTTACCCTTCCGCTAATTGTATTATTATAAATGTAATATGTGTTCTCAGACGGCTTAAATTCCATCACCATTCCATCTGAATTGTTGGAATTTTCCACACTTTTTACATAATAGCCGGTAAAAAGAAATGGTTGTGCTGTTACCTTCTCGACCTCCGGCAGACTTTCTATCTGCTCCTTCAACTCCTCCTCACCGGGCAGCACCCGCACCCAGCTTGAGATATCACCATAGCCCAGCCGGTCCATCTCCTGCTCCACATAGCTTTCCGAATTGTTTAAGATGGCGGCAACCCCGCACAATGCAAGCGTAATCAGGAAAACCAGAATGATAATTCCGATAAATCCAGCCTTCTGATATTTTATATTTTCTTTTACAAGCGTCGCGTATTTCATCCCAAAACCTCCCCTACCAGTTTAAGGACGTAAGCCACGCGTCCAGTTGTTTTTCCCGGTTCTTGCTCTCCGTCTCCTCAAACGGCGGCATTGTCATCTCCCCGATGATTTTTCCATCCTCTAAATAAAGGAACCGGTTGCCTCGAACCGCCGCCCGCATATCGTGCGTCACCAGTACAATGCTCTGTCCCTCGCGGTGAATCTGTGTAAACAAATCGAGCACTTCTTCCGTATTATGTTTATTTAACGCTCCGGTCGGCTCATCTGCAAAAAGAATCCCCGGCTCATTGATTAACGCTCTTGCAATCGCCGTCCGCTGTGCCTCTCCACCAGACACCTGCGACGGCATCCTGTCCTTTGCCTTGGAAACATTCATCCGCTCCAAAAGCTTGAGCGCACGTTCCCTTGTCTCCTTTGTGCTGCGGCTTTTTTTCAGATACCCCGGAACCGCAACATTCTCCCACAAAGTCAGGTTGCTGACCAAGTGCATCTGCTGAAACACAAACCCGAATTCCTGCGCCCGAAGCTCCGCCATCTGCTTTTCTTTGAGCCCAGTAATTTCTTTTTCCTTATAAAATACGCTTCCCATCGTCGGCGCATCCATCACGCTGAGCGCATAGAGCAGCGTGGATTTTCCCGCACCGGAAGACCCCATAATCACGGTAAAGTCTCCCTCATACACCTCCAGATTCACCATATCGAGCACATGATTCTGCCCGCCGTTATTTGCAAAGCTTTTGCAGACATCGACTGCCTTAAGAATTTCTTTTTTCATTGCTTCCTCTCATTCTGCCGTTCTCCGGCGTTTTCTTTTGGCCCAGAATAACAGAAAAGTTATTAAGAAGTCTTTAAGAAAAAGGAATCCACACCACCGCTTCAAGCCCGTCACTCCGAGAAATCAACTCTACGTCCCCGTCCATCTCATTTGTGATATATTTCACAATGTAGAGCCCAAGCCCTGACCCCGGCTGCTCCGAGACATTTCTTCCCCGATAAAATTTATCAAATACAAACGGCATGTCCTCCGGCGAAATGCCACTTCCATGGTCTCTCACATGAAATTCATACCGAAAATCATTCCGCTCTGTCCACACGTCAATCCGCGTTCCCGGCGCATACTTGCGCGCATTGCCCAGAAGATTCTCCACAACCTGTGCAAGCCGCCTTTCGTCTACTGCCGCTTCTCCTCTGACAAAAGGAAGTTTTGCTGACACATTTTTATCCTCAAGGTCTCTTACGATTTCTTCATACAAAGCCCCAAGCTCCTGCCGCTTCAAATGAATCTCAAGACTTTCCAACTCCGAGAGGGAATGAAGCACCAAATCGTTGGTAAGCCTGGTCACCTCATCACATTTTTTCATAATAACCGAAAGATAGCGCTGCCGCTGCTCATAATCCGCCTCAAGCCCCGCCTCAAGCCCTTCCGCATACGCGCGAATCGATGCAATCGGTGTTTTGATATCATGGGAAAGAGCTGCGATAATCGTCTTATTTTCCGTCACCGCAGCCTGCTCCCTCTCCCGCGTCCTTATAATTTTCTGCCGCATATGGTCAAATGCCCAGGTAAATGCTCCAAAAAAGTTGGTTCTCTGATAATTCAGCTCTACGTTAAGATTTCCCTTTGCAATCTGTCCTGCATACTGTTCTAACTCGGAAAAAGGCTTTAAAATTTTTCTGTATAAATAGAATAAAAGTGCCGCTGTATAAAGCGTAAACAGGCAAAAATATGCTATTATCTCCTGATTTTCCCTGATATATCCATTATTTGCACCATTTCCAAGCTGTACCCGTAATTTTTCAATTTGTGCTTTTGCGGGGCTGTCTCCCTCTTCGTCGCTGGTCAGTTTTTCAATTTCATTTAACAGCACCAGATTGTTTTCCCCTGCTCCCGCAAGGTCCGCTTTTCCCCGAAAATAAACATGGATTCCCACACAGCCCACAAGTAGCACTATTGTAAAAAGTAACATGATTCTGGCAAGTTCCCACTTCATTCTACACTCCTTTATTACTCCGCTGTCCTGCGCAATTGATAGCCAACTCCCCAGACCGTCTGTATCAGCTTCGGATTTGCCGGGTCTTCCTCTAACTTCTCCCGAAGCCACCGTATATGAACCGCAACCGTCGATGCCTCCACCTCTGAAAATGTCCCCCAGACCTCATGGAGCAGTTCCTCTTTGCGCACCGGCTCTCCGATATGGGCACACAGATACGCTAAAACATCATATTCCTTCAGCGCCAGGCGCACTTCCGCACTGTCACGCCATACCTTACGGGCCCCGGTATCTACCTTTATTTTTCCAAAGATATAAACCATTTCTTCCCCGTCTTTTCCATAAGTTCGCCGCATGAGCGCATTTACCCTTGCAAGCAGTTCCTTGAGTGAATACGGCTTTGCCAGATAATCATCCGCCCCCAAATCAAATCCCGTTATCTTATCTGTTTCCCCACTCCTTGCGCTGATAAAAATAATCGGCACCTTCGAGCACACCCGAATTTCCCTGCACACTTCAAACCCGGTTCCATCCGGCAGATTGATATCCAGAATAATCATGGAAAACTGCTCATCCGTCAGCCTTTCATACGCTTTTTCACAGCTTTCCACAGTTTCCACCCGATACCCATAACTTTCAAGCAGGTCCCTTGTGATTGCCGCTAAATCCGTCTCATCCTCCACAAGCAGTATATTTTTCATTCATTTTTCCTCATTCTTCCTGAATCTTAATAACAGTATTTCCTATGAATTGAAAAAAACCCCGAAAAGCAACTGCTTTCCGGAGGCTTTCTGTAGAGGTGACTAACGGATTTGAACCGATGATCAGGGAGTTGCAGTCCCACGCCTTACCACTTGGCTAAGTCACCTTGTGAAATTATTGTATCAAAACTTCGCCGTCTCGTCAAGGAAGAGATGCCTTGAGGGTATAATAAAGAAAAAGATATAATATCTCAACTTATAGCTGTAGTTCCCAGTTATTACTTGGTATGGTATAATGTCAAACTGCCTATTATAATGAGGAAAACCGCTGTAGTTCCCAGTTATTACTTGGTATGGTATAATGAGTAACGCTGTTCAAGCATTATTCTCTTAGCTGTAGTTCCCAGTTATTACTTGGTATGGTATAATACCCAAAAACCATTTCCATGAGACCTTTAAGCTGTAGTTCCCAGTTATTACTTGGTATGGTATAATTGCCTTCGCTTGACAGAAGGCAGTCTAGGCGCTGTAGTTCCCAGTTATTACTTGGTATGGTATAATTGATAGTTAAAATGTCGCTTGCTGGTGCGGCTGTAGTTCCCAGTTATTACTTGGTATGGTATAATGTGACTGGCTGATTATTTCCGGTTGCCGCGGCTGTAGTTCCCAGTTATTACTTGGTATGGTATAATATAAAGAAGTCTATATGATATTTGAACCTGCTGTAGTTCCCAGTTATTACTTGGTATGGTATAATATGAAAGCAATGGAAGAATCCAGTGCAGATGCTGTAGTTCCCAGTTATTACTTGGTATGGTATAATTTCGCTGCATTCTTCCTGTTTCGGGCACTGGCTGTAGTTCCCAGTTATTACTTGGTATGGTATAATACATTTTTCCGTGGATTTCAGATAGAATAAGCTGTAGTTCCCAGTTATTACTTGGTATGGTATAATCCAACTGTAAAAAAAGCATTTGAACGCGTTGCTGTAGTTCCCAGTTATTACTTGGTATGGTATAATTGCATCTGCGTTGCATTTTGTTGCACAGGCGCTGTAGTTCCCAGTTATTACTTGGTATGGTATAATTTATAACAGATAATTGCACAAAATTTAAAAGCTGTAGTTCCCAGTTATTACTTGGTATGGTATAATAGCGCTTCGGGTCTCGTGTCTGCGACACTCGCTGTAGTTCCCAGTTATTACTTGGTATGGTATAATGTTTGCCGCCCCACATTTTCAAATGGTAATGCTGTAGTTCCCAGTTATTACTTGGTATGGTATAATAACAATCATCCTCACCAAACTTCATATCTGCTGTAGTTCCCAGTTATTACTTGGTATGGTATAATTTTAAGAAACAATTTTTACAAATTTAGCAGGCTGTAGTTCCCAGTTATTACTTGGTATGGTATAATATATTGCGATAAGATACAACTATCAACAGAGCTGTAGTTCCCAGTTATTACTTGGTATGGTATAATATATTTATCGCACAATTCCACTGGCTTATGGCTGTAGTTCCCAGTTATTACTTGGTATGGTATAATTTTGTACCATTTGATTTTACAACGGTTTTCGCTGTAGTTCCCAGTTATTACTTGGTATGGTATAATTGTACTCATAATATCCTCTTTCTCCGACTTGCTGTAGTTCCCAGTTATTACTTGGTATGGTATAATAACCAACAATGATCTGATATTTTTGGAATGGCTGTAGTTCCCAGTTATTACTTGGTATGGTATAATTTGTATCTTATCACAATATATTATGGTTGGCTGTAGTTCCCAGTTATTACTTGGTATGGTATAATTTCTATCCAGACAATCGTTCCAGCCCTCCCGCTGTAGTTCCCAGTTATTACTTGGTATGGTATAATGGCTTTCTTCGCGGAAAGTGCGGATTTTTGCTGTAGTTCCCAGTTATTACTTGGTATGGTATAATTAAATTTGAATATGGTTATAGTGTGTTTTTGCTGTAGTTCCCAGTTATTACTTGGTATGGTATAATTTATATATAGGGTAGCAACCTATAAATAGGCTGTAGTTCCCAGTTATTACTTGGTATGGTATAATATCTGTGCCTGTGTTTTATCCATGATGTTCGCTGTAGTTCCCAGTTATTACTTGGTATGGTATAATTTCCAGTTCTCATTCCGTGAAATACCACCAGCTGTAGTTCCCAGTTATTACTTGGTATGGTATAATTTGCGGCAATCGTGCCCTATAACAATAATAGCTGTAGTTCCCAGTTATTACTTGGTATGGTATAATACTTTGTTAGCAATCCTTAAAAACAAGTTAGCTGTAGTTCCCAGTTATTACTTGGTATGGTATAATTCGTTACCCTCTTGAGCTATCTCGTTACCTGCTGTAGTTCCCAGTTATTACTTGGTATGGTATAATTAGTCGGCACTACACAAGTATACGGACGGCGCTGTAGTTCCCAGTTATTACTTGGTATGGTATAATAAGGGTACAACTTGTAAAACTTGGACGGGTGCTGTAGTTCCCAGTTATTACTTGGTATGGTATAATTACACACTTTTGGGAGAAAAGCTTTTGAAAGCTGTAGTTCCCAGTTATTACTTGGTATGGTATAATTCGTGGTAAACGCATGTATTTTTAAACTTTGCTGTAGTTCCCAGTTATTACTTGGTATGGTATAATAACGACTTCCACCAGATCGCCCGGCTGACAGCTGTAGTTCCCAGTTATTACTTGGTATGGTATAATTAATCCCCAGCCGGAAGCGGAAATCTTTCAGCTGTAGTTCCCAGTTATTACTTGGTATGGTATAATTGCATTTGGTGGCAGAAAGCGTTGTAACCGCTGTAGTTCCCAGTTATTACTTGGTATGGTATAATCCTGCCGGAGCAGGTGCCAGTTGAGCAATTGCTGTAGTTCCCAGTTATTACTTGGTATGGTATAATCTGGCGGTCTTTGCGGCGTCAATATAAATCGCTGTAGTTCCCAGTTATTACTTGGTATGGTATAATTGATACAAGTATAACATATATTCTTTTACGCTGTAGTTCCCAGTTATTACTTGGTATGGTATAATTGATTCTCTGATTTTTTTGAGGTTGACCAGCTGTAGTTCCCAGTTATTACTTGGTATGGTATAATTGTCAGGGTAGATGAATGATCTGCACTTTAGCTGTAGTTCCCAGTTATTACTTGGTATGGTATAATGGAAATTACACACAATGTATATTGATTCAGCTGTAGTTCCCAGTTATTACTTGGTATGGTATAATAACGCTCGTACTGACATCCCACGGGCAACCGCTGTAGTTCCCAGTTATTACTTGGTATGGTATAATGGCTTATGCCGAACAACTTACAGAACACCTGCTGTAGTTCCCAGTTATTACTTGGTATGGTATAATAATTTGGAAATACCCCTGACCACTGTTTCAGCTGTAGTTCCCAGTTATTACTTGGTATGGTATAATTACGGTGTTATGACCCCGGAAGAACTTCTTGCTGTAGTTCCCAGTTATTACTTGGTATGGTATAATTGGAATGGTGACATTCACCCGGCTGATATGGCTGTAGTTCCCAGTTATTACTTGGTATGGTATAATCCCAGTTGGGAAACAACTGCTGAACACGAGCTGTAGTTCCCAGTTATTACTTGGTATGGTATAATAGGATAAATAATGTACTGATACCGTTCAGGCTGTAGTTCCCAGTTATTACTTGGTATGGTATAATATATCACCGATATTGAACCGCTTGCCAGTCGCTGTAGTTCCCAGTTATTACTTGGTATGGTATAATTAGGGAACACAAACCCCTGCATAACACTGGGATTATGCAGGGGTTTTCCTTTGGAAAAATCTCTTGTTTCCAATAATTTTTTCCCTAATATTGTTCTTTTTTCAAAAAATATTTAACAATTCTGTTGATTGTGAGCCATCATCAAAAGTTTTTGTTCCAAGAAGCACCTCAATAGATTCAAACTGTTTTTCTGTCAGTGTCAGAAGTCGCACGGAACCTTTTTCAGGTAAATTTAGCTTCAGACGTTGTTGGTGCATTGCCACGGCATCCGTTCCATTACAGATTCTCGTGTAAACGGACCACTGCATCATATGATAACCGTCCTTGAGTAAAAAATTACGGAACTTTGTCGCTGCTTTTCTCTCTTTCGCTGTTACAACCGGTAAATCAAAAAATACGAGCATTCTCATAAACTTATTCATAACGATGTACCTGCAACTGTATTAACTCCGGCAAATCCAAATCTGTTCGCCGTTCCTGCAATGCACTGCTATAACTTGCCGCCAGCATATCAACGCAATTACTGATAATACGTTTTTCCCCTTTCACATCCATGTCAAAATTAATAATTCCAAAAATTCCACGTTTTGCCTCTGGTGTCAATACGGAGTCTATTTCTGAGATATCGTAATGCTGTGAAACATACAGGTCAACCAACGGTCGAAAAGGTTCTATCAAATCATCCGCCAGATTATAACTGTTTAACTCGCTGCAATGAAAAACTCCAATCGACGGCTCTAACCCGTAACAGACAATTGAACGTGCAATGAGACCTCTTACAATGGCATAACCATAATTCAATGCTGAATTGATAATGTGTTCGTTTCCTCTGGAAAAACCAATTCCATACATGCTCTTGAAATAAAATGCGGCAGCTTTTGCCTCTACATGCGTCCGGTCACCCGACTGTACTTCCCTGCACATGGCAAACAGTTCCTTTGCCCCTTCCCGCCCCAACAACTCCAGGCATAGCGCCTGATTTTTTATCTTTTGTATGACAATCTGCTGCCAAAGACGCTTTTGCAGAGGCTTTGCTGCCTCCATCTGGTATTTTAAAATTTTAAAATGCCGGCTGTGGCGCACCATGGGAAGCAGTACTGCATTCGGTAAATGCTTTTCATCACACACATACAACGCGATTCCCATATCTGCCAGCTTCTGTAAAAGATATGCCGATAATGTCACAGTCTGATTTTCAATCAAAATACAGTTAATATCCTCTAACGGAATTTGTATTTCTTCCCCCGCATCAATCAGTAACTGCTGATTTTTAATCTGCAGTTTTACGTGACTGTCAATTTTTATGTTGCGAAACCCCATGGACACCTTCCCTTCCTGTTACCTCTGCCCATCACACAGGATAGCTTATGAAAACCCCATCCGTACCTCGTGCCGTACAACTGATATATTTCCTAAAACATCCACCTGACATTTTTCAATTAAGTCGAGACCTTGGATTCCTAGTCCACGATATTTGAATCCACTGTCATGGCTTATTCCTGAAATACTGACTGTAGAAATATCTGCCCCTATATAATAAGAATAAATCTCATTCTTTATTACCTGTCCTCCTGTTACGGGAGTAACTTTTACCCCTCTTTTACTTACAACATGTATCAAGTCCCTGGAATAAAGACTGAATACAAAATCCTTATCCTGAACCTCCTTCCAATCACGCTGAGATTTTCCTTGCATCGCCGCCTTATTCGGAAGCACCTTTTTCACAACATCCGCTGTGTAAATCGGCACAAAATAATACTTTCCATTCTCCCGGAACACATCAATACGCACCATGGAACCGTTTTCCGCAATGCCGTGGCTGTTGTTTACCGCTACACCAGATGTCTGCTTGCTCTCAATCAAAACCTTCTTTACGATTGGTCCATCCGTGCCATCTGCCTTCGGTTTATGAAATCCGCCCGCAAAAGCTTTCTTTCCGTCATTTTCACAGGCTGCAAGCTGTGCCTTTAATGCACGGTACAATCTCCAGTCACTTTCCTTATTATAGTACCCTTCGATTTCACCAGCTTTATTTAACTTCAAGTCTGTAATTGCAGTTCTCGTAAGGACAGTCCCTCTTTCCTTGTAGTGTCTCGGACTGCGAATGGTATCCTTGTGCGCTGCTCCGGTAACCTTATGGTTTGGCATCCGCGAAACGAAAATTGGATGGATTTCATCATATATTTCAGGTGGATAATCAATTGCTATACTTACATCTACACTATTTTCCAAAAACAGCTTCGGATCATCCGCCATATGTACATCAAGTTCCATCCGGAAGGCACTCCATGGAAGCGGAATACGTACCCCAAAACGCTTATCCCATTCGTCTCTGTCCATCTCTCTTGGTCGTATGATTTCTCCCGTCTCTTCATCCACGAATGTAAAGTCTTTTGTGTAGCGTAACTCTGTCGCCTTCATATACCGACTGATTTTCTGAATCATCCCGTCTGTACAGCAGGCAATCACTACCGCATCCACCGCATGATGTGTATCTGTTTCGCGATTTTTCTGCGGAAGTCCCCAGCGCTTTCTTAAATACGCCGTAATCGCTCCATTGACTGCGCGCACCTGTTTCTTTTTCGTTGTATCATTTAACGGTGCAAACTCTAAATTCTGTCGAATTAAATTATACACGACTGTTGTAATATATTTTGTATCGGTAAGATTCCGTTCCTTAAACTCCTTGCACTCCTGCTCTGAAATAGAATGTTTTAAAAGCTTCTGCTGCTTCTTATAATCCTTTACCGTGTTAAATACACGCACTTCAAACGCTTTCCATCTCTCCTCTTCGTGTCCAAAATATTCATATGGTGTCCGGTTGCCCTTCTGGCGGTTTTCTGCTGCCTCCACCAGCACCTTGTTATGGAAGCTGTCATCAAATGTAATGCTATATGGAAGAATATGGTCAACATCATATCCTCCACGACGACTGAGAAGCTCTTCAATCGGAATCTTTTTCCCGGAATAAAGGCAGATGCCTCCCTGCTCCTGCCAGAGACGATACTTGATGATATCCTGTCCGCTTGGAGAAAATACACCTAATTCCTCAAGCTCCTTCTTCACCCTTTCGTTTGCTTTCTGGCGCTCTTCCATTCCCTTTTCCAGTTTCTTGCGTTCCTCAAAATTCTTCGCCATCTCTCTGGCAAGCTCAATATTGATCGCCTGTGGACTGCCATATTTTAAAATAATGGCGTTGATGACCTTTACAGTCTGCGACACAGAACGCTTTACCACCGGATTGGTAATCTCGTTGATAATATTAGTAACCTCTTCTCCTTTTAAAAGAACCTTTTTCGTATTTCCACTGTCCGCCTTAAAATCATATCCTGCTGCCTCGCAAGCCTTATCATAGGTCATTCCTTTTTCCAGGTATGGAATGATGTTTCTCATTGCCTTTATGGACAGATGCTGAAATTTTGTTGGATTCAATTCCAACAATGCATTGATTTCCGTTTCATCAAGTCCCAAAACCAGCAGGCGCTCCCTGCGGCTGTCGTCATTCTTAAAACAGGTCAGAATATGTCCCACCTGATCCATCAAATCTGCCACTTCCTCGGCTGTCATACCCTCTGTCCGTTCTCCCAGACATTTTTTATAATCATGATAAAACGGCATACTGAGAAACTTCGCTTTTTCTGTCTCTTTTACCTTCTCTTCTATGCTGCCATCTTTTTTGCTTTTGTAGTTCAAATTATAAAAACGTGTTTCAATATCCAGCTTTAACTTCTTACGCACCGTTTCATATTTAATTTCTCTTTGTGTATGAAGCAGTTCGATTAAAGTCTCCCGTTCCTCATCAGTGAAATTTCTAACTTCCCCAGCTATATCGACAAGTCGTGTATGTGCAATCTTCTGCAATGCCACAAAATATTCTGCCGTGTAAGTTCCCTTTGCTGCACGCAGTTCCTTTTTTTCAAGCGAACAGTTTCCAACCCTTCCCTCAAATCCTTCCATGGAATACGGACTTGGCGTTCCGTCCGGCTGTAAGCCCGGTCCCTTGTCAAACGAGCGCTGGCTGTTAAAAATCTCAAGATATTTTTCTTCCAGGCTGACAGTTGCTTTCTTATTTCCAAGATTCCGCTGGCTTTCAAAAATCTGTTTCACCTCATCCTCAAGCATCCGGCGCAAAATGGTGTGCTGATAGTCATCCGGTTTATTCCTCGGAGACAGAACATATCCCTTTTCTGTCCAGAGACATTCCGAATGAAACTTCTCATCACAGTAAATCATCTCACCAACCGTGCGATATCCTTTTTCCTCCATCAGCTTCTCGTTTTCAGCGGTGCCTTTCAAAACAGCGCCGCCCTCTTTATCCTTTGTTTCCGCCTTCCTTGTAGAACGAAAACCTCTGTGTTTTGCAATATGAATCAGAATCTGTGCAAATTCCTCATCCTCTAATACCCGGTCTAATGCCTCATACCTGAGCTGGTAAACATCCGGAAGCCCCGCTTTGTGGTAGCGCTCCATAAATTTTTCCGCATCCTCAAGCAGTCCTTCCTGCACAAAAAGCCACTTGATACGCTCTAACCGGTGTCTTCTCCTGCGAAGCCGTCGTCTGCTCGTGCGCGCATCTCTTCTCGGTGCCGCTAATGCTTCGCCTGTCTTCGGCTGTTCTGCCTTATCAAAAATACGAACTCCCATATCAATGATATGCACCGGCTCACCCTTGCTGTTATTCTGTAAAACCGCCCATCCCACAGAAGCAATTCCGATATCAAGTCCAATTCTGTAATCAAATCTACGTTCCATAACCTTCTCCTTTCCGGATAAAAGATAATCCCATTCCGAAGAATGGGATTAGAGCTTTTAGGTATTCTACCTTACTGTAGAAACCTGTTACTACTTGGTATGATATAATTCTTCTTTATTATAATCGTCCTATTTACATTTGTAAAGTCCTTTTCTCTAAAAATATGACAAAATACATTTATTTTTACAATTTTTCGCCAAACCGCATGACAACTTCCATCAGATTTGCCGTCCGGTTATCCTGATATTCATCCCCCGGCTCGGACTTTCTTACAATCAGCCGCTCATACAGTTCTTCCACACCGCCTCTTACATAAGAATTGAACATATTTTGATAGTATCGAAACTCTTCCGCCGTTTCCGCACCACGAAATGCTCTTTTTACACGTTCCTCATTGCTTAAACCGACTCTGCTGTCGAGCATTATCATCATCTGCATGATAAAGTCAAGATTCTCTTTCGCTCCAAGCATCTGTTCCGGAAATATACTCTTTGGTGGTACCGGGGACAAGTCTTCCTCTGCTCTGCGGTCAATTCTAAGTCCAACTACAGCAGCAATTACATACAAGTCTATCAGTCGTTTAAAATAAGTATGTTCATAATCATCTTTTATCCACAACTCCCCTGCCATCCGAGCATGCCTTCCACGAAATTCAAACTCCCTTTTGAAAAATTCATAATCTGCCATACTAATCTCCATTCCTGCCCTTCTCTTAAGGCATTTTGTCCGCTATCGTATCAACACGCTTTATGGATGCATATGCCTCATCTGCCGCCTTTTCAATTCGATATGCCGCACCCACATACGAATCAAGTTCTGTATACTTCCAGTCTTTATCCAACATGAACAGGATAACCTGCTCCGACACCTCCGGCAGCACCTTTGCAATCAGCCGTATATTTTCATCTCCAAGCTTGGAAAAGGGACCATCAAGCACAATTGGCAGCGTATCGCCCACAATCTCCGTTCCGAGCTTTTCCGCTTTCTTTTCTCTGCTATACTCCATGATTGTGACAATAAATGCAAAGTTTCTGGCAATCTTCTCCCCCTCAGACAGATTCTTCTCTTCTCTAAATCCAATGTCTGTGCGATATAGCATCTGAATTTCATACTGATTCGTCAACTGGATTTTTTTATCCTTAGCATTAAACATCCGTTCAAAATTCTCCTGCACGCTTGTGTTCAGTTCTTGGAACGTCTTTTTCTCCCGTTCCTCAAAGTCCTGTCGCAAACGCTCATACAACGCTTCCGCTACATCCACTCGTTTTCTCCAACGTGCATTCTCCTCGTTTTTTGCCTCCTGCAACTGCATCTCCGATTCTATATTGGCAATCTTGCGTTTTGCATCCTCAATTCTCCCCTCACAGCTTCCTTTCTCCGCAGAAAGTCTACGTATCGTCTCCTGATAATGTTTTAGCTGTGCTCTTTTTTCTGCAAAATCTATCCGCTCATCCATCTGCCGCTCCAGTTGGGCAATCTGATTTAACGTCTCTTCATATTCTATTATGCCCCGGTCCGTATTCTCCGCCTCTTTTGTCAACTCTTCCCACGTATCTCTGGTGGTGTTCCTCCAACGTTTACCCGTCCGTTCAAACTCTCCAAGCAGCGAACCGATATCCGCCGGTGGCAGGTAATTCCGCCATTCCAATAAACATTCCAGTTCTTTGGAATCTGGTTTTATCTCTGTGCCGCAAAGGCATTTTCCAGTTTTAAGAATATAGTCAATACTGCTCTGGTGCATATGCGGAATATCCCGTCGTTCCCCTTCTACGGACTGTACCATTTTAACAGCCACATCAATCATCGGTCTGGCAAAAAGCATTGCCGCTTTCTCACTAAATTTGTCGACTAGATTCTTGTAACCGTTCAAAGCATATTTTTGTTGCGTTACAAGTACTTTCTGAAGATTTTTATATCTGCCCTGCATCGTCTCCGTATTTCGGTTTTCTTCCAGATAATGTTCGATTTCTTCACTCTTCTTGTTATTGTTTTCAATTGTAATTTCAATATTTTTGATTCTGTCCTGAAGCTGTTCTACCTCTCGTTCCGCTTCTTTTCTATTATGTTCTAACTGGTCATAGAAATTTCCGCTTCCGGATATCTTTCCCCTGGCTTTTTTGATGACAGAATTGCTTCCCATATCCTTTAAGTGCCAGATTGCCTGCTGATATGCTGACAATCCTGTCAGAATATGTACCGATTCCTTGATACTTTCCCGGACACCGTTTACCGTGACATCATTCCAGCGTTCTCCATCAAACAAAAAATAATGTGACAGACTTCTCGGAAACATTTCGTTAATCACTTCATCGATTTTATCCGGTTCAACTGAAATGCAGGCTTCTAATTCTTTACGGTCAGATATCGTCAGTTCTACCTTACTGGATGCCTCTCTTGCAACCATTTGCGGATACATTCTTGTATACTGTTTGATTCTGCGAAGCATATAATGTTTTTCTTCATCCTCCGCTGAAATCTCAACAAAAACTTCTGCCCGGCTATTTGCATCCATAGCAGCAAGGATGTCATTGTTTAAAAGCTGATAGTCCTCCTGCCGCTTTCCTTTTTCTGCAAGTACTGCTCCATAAAGTCCCCAACGAAAGGCCTGTGCAATGGTTGTTTTTCCAACCGTATTATCCCCCAGTACCACTGTTACATTTTTGTCCGGTGCACAACTGAACTCTATGGTATTAAGCCCCTTATAGCGCATAAAATTCTTCATTGTAATACCTGTAAATTTCATCCCCACCCCTCCTGTGTTGTTATGAAGTCATTTTTGCATACTCACTGATAATTTTTATCAACTCATCAACCATCTTCTGGTCTGTTTTTGCCTTGCTCCGCAGATTTCTCTTTTCCAACTGCAATACCTGTAAAATCATCTGACGCATAATATTTTCTTCTATTTTCATAAAACTACCTCCCCTAACAGCTTCCGTACATTCCAATGCGCAATGACTTCGTCTGAAATTTTTTCTGTCCGCTTGCGAATATGCTCCTCATCCCAGACTTTATCTCCCCCGTCATACGCATCAATCACTTCTTTTGTCATTTTTAACTGCGTTCTTGCCTTGTATCCTTCTTTCTGTGTTTTGCCGTCATGCTCTCCTTCCATCTTCACAACATATTCCCTGTTCTGCAAATGACCGTTGAGTTTCTGACTGAGCAAAATCATATTTCCGATTTCCCGGATGCGGCGGTCCCTTTCATCCTCCGCCATAGAAGATGGACGCTTCCAATATTTCTCCCACTTTTTAGGCATAATATGCTCAATCTGATAGTGATAAATCAGTTTTTCAAGGTCATCCTTATCGTTCCATCTGGTAAGCTCCAGGCAGAAAAGTACGATTTTGGCAACTTCCTGCTGCCGGATATCTTTTAATGCCTCTCTTATCTGGTTACTTTCGTCATTTAGTGAATCTTCCTGTGTACCAAGTTTGTAATCAGAATAAAGTTGTTTGATACCATTTTTCAAAATGTCCATACACTTTTTGGAATAGGCGGATGTGCCCGCACCGGCAATTTTTCTCCGCACGATATAAGCTTCTAAAACTTTAATTTCACAGTTCATTTTTTCATCAAGCAGATTACACTCAATCTCTTTCTTTTCAATATTAACGCTCGTTTTATTGTCAAACAGGCACTTTAAAATATACGGATAAAACATCTGTATTTTAAATTTATCCATAATCAGTAAAAGACGCTTCATATGCTCTTCCGCCCCGAATGAAATATCTTCCCAATTCAGACTATATTCGTAGATATATTTTTTATAAATAAGCGCATATATGGCAATCTCCTCAATAAGCGTTATTATTTGCGTTTCATCATAACCGGCTGTCCGCTTCTCAAAAACACTCTCCAGATTGTCATTAATATTCTGCAATGGCTCATCCGTCCACTTGATACAGGCAACTGCATAAAGTAAAAAGTCGAGGTGGCTCTTTCCCACATTTCCAAACTGTCTCTTTTCATCCCAGAACTCCTCCGTCCAGAAAAGATTGTCCCAATACTTATCGCAGAGTTTTCCCGCCTCATCATCACTCTCCGTAAGGCTGACCAGTTTTTTAAACAAATTATTTTTTATAATATCCGATGTATACAATTTCTGTCCGGCCCGGTTAATGGAGTCAAAAATTGCCTGCTCGTTTACATCATTTTCATCTAATGAAATTTGCACAAACACCTTTTCATCACCATAAAGGTTATCTGCCAGTTTCGCCACATCACTTTGCGTTTTCTGCTCTAACATCTTCTTAAAATACGCATAGCAACGCATAATCTGTCCGCCGTCCTCCGCAATTTCCACAGTCTTATTGTCAGAAATACCTGTCCGGATAACATATTCATACTCTTTACGGTCGACTCTTGAATGTCGTATGATAATCTGCTGCTTTTCTGCAGGCGCAGAGGTATACGGCTTAAAGAACAAATCCGAGTCAACAATTTTTTTACCCCAGTCCTGCTTCGCCTTATCATCAAGACTGTCATAAATTGCCTTTGTTAAAATTGCAATCGTAGTTAATCTCTGCTGTCCATCAATAATATAGCCTTTTGAAAAATGATATTCCGGGTCACGCTCTTTCGCACGTTTAATGATGACCGAGCCCCAGAAGATTTTTTCCTCTCCGACACGCTCCAACGCTCCCAAAAGCTCCTCCCAGTTCTCCTCTTTCCAGACATATCTTCTCTGGAAAAAGGGAATTTCCAGTAAATGCGGTTCACTCTCAATAATTTCTTTTAAAGATGCTTCTTTTGCTATCATACGATTCCTTCTTCCTCAGCGATTTTCCGAAACCTAAATCATATCACGGACTGCGTCCACCAGCGCATCCAGTTCCTCCATTGTTGTATACCTGCCAATACCAACTCGCACAACTCCACCGGATGATTCATCCCGCAAATACTTATGAATAAGCGGGGCACATTGATAGCCGGTCCGCACCGCAATCCGATAATCCTGGTCTAAAATCATTCCCACATCAGACGGCTGATACCCCTCCATGGAAAATGAGACAATTCCCACATGCCTTTCTTTATCTGCCGGAAAATATAATTTTACTTCCGGAATATTGGAAAGCTTTTCGATGAGATACTCTGTCAGTCTTCTTTCCTGCGTAAACAGACTTTCATTTTTTCTGCTGCATAATTCCTGTAATGCTGCACGAAGCCCTGCTATTGCCACTATATTGGGGCTTCCTGGTTCAAATGCCAGCTCCCCCGTCTGCGGCATCTTAAGATTTAAAGAATCACTTCCTGTTCCCCCCGCAAGAAGCGGTTTTACACACCCTGCTTCACAGATACTCTCCCGAATCAGAAATCCACCTGTTCCAAACGGTCCATACAATGTCTTATGCCCTGCAAATACATAGGCATCAATGTCCGTCTCACACAAACAGACCGGGACAAGTCCTAATCCCTGTGCTCCATCAACCACCACCAGAGCACCATACTCTTTTGCAAAAGATGCCACCTGCTCAACTGGAAGAACATACCCCGTAACGTTGCTGACATGGCTCAATACAACAACGGATGGTTTTTTCCTTAGAAACTGAAACTGGATTTTCTCCAGGTCAAGCAATAATGACTCCTCATCCAATGCCAGCTCCTCTATCGAAAAATGATATTTTTCCTGTTGCAACGCTAGCACACGCATGACTGCATTATGTTCAAAAGGTGACACATACACCGTATCTTCCGATTTCCATTCAATCCCTCCTAGCAGCTGATTACATGCAATGGTTGCAGAAGGCGCTAAAACTACTTGCATCGTTTCATCTGCGCCAGAAATCTGTTTTAGAAGTGTTCTTGTCTCCGCAATCACCGCGGTAGCATGACTGGCAAGGGCATAGCTTCCCCGTCCGGCATTTACCGCATACTGCCGGTTGACTTCGTCCATTGCCTGATAAACCGCCTCTGGCTTTGGGAAAGTTGTCGCCGCGTTATCCAGATATATACATTTCTCCATCATTTCAGCAATCCCTCCAGCGTTTGTACTAAAATTGCAACCTTCTGGTTGACCTCAAGCGTACTGCCAAAGTCTTCGATTGCTTCTTCCAGCATATTTTTGAAATAAAGACTGGTGGAATCCGACGTATCCGCATCATAAAACCGCTGCATCTCACTGCCATCTGCTCCCTTTAAGATAATACAATTTCCTGCTGCCAGCTCAGTCTCTTTTGTGCCCGTAAGTTCAACCTCTTCACGAATGGCATGAAGTTCTGTAGCAAACTGTTCTGACGTCCTGTCATTCCAGTCATCTAAGTATAAATCCGAAACGATTTTGGCAATCCGCTCTGTTATCATGGTCTCGTCATTTGTTGCAATACTCTCGATATAATTCAAAAATGCCTGGATAGACGCCGTGAGAACGTGATTTTTTGCCATTCTTCCACATCTGTCATACCACTCTGTCAGACATCCTTTCAGACTTTCCTCCTCTTTTGCTCCAAATTCTTTTTTTATACGCACTGCCATCTCCTGGTTCAGCCTGTCCCTCCGCTCTTCTAATAACTTCATTGCATGAGAAAGTCCCTCGATTGTCTTGTCATAGCCATGTCCGGAGAAACACTCTGGCAACCGCTCAAAAAGAAGTTCGCGCGGATTTACTTCTGCCTTGCGCAGCAAATTGCGCAGCGTTACGACCGGTTTTTTCCACTCCGCAGGAAAATCCCCTGTCACCATCGTATACTGTGGCAGACCCCGGTACCATTTCTGCATTTCTGCGGCAATAGAAGCTATCCGGTTTTGACTCTCTGTTTTTTCTCCTGAAATTTTAAACAGTTTTAACAATTGCAGTATGTATTGTTCCTTTGCCGCAGACTCCGGCTCAATATATAACTCATAGCGCCATGGAAACTCATTTACCTTATTGAGTATTTCCGCATCAATTCCGTGCTCTTTATGCTCAATATAGATAACCGCCGTCCCTTCTGTATCTGCAATCTGCTTTGCCAGAAACAGTGGAAAAATCCCTTTTCTCATTCCAAACTGTTTTCCCTGCAACTGCTCATATAACTCTTTAAACGACTTTCGCGTCCCCGCGCAGGATAGGAAAAATTCACGGATAACCTCATAAATCTGCCGACAGCCGGCGTCCGATTTTGTATGCACGAACGCCGCACGATAAACCATCGCCGCCGGTGTCGTACCTGTCAAATACTCTTCTGTATCTTTTTTCTGCAAAATTATCTGCACAACCTGATTTCTGGCTCTCAGATACTGGCTTCCGATATGCTCCACATTCAAAAGTTCATGGTTGACTTTTGGCGAAAATCCGTAATATTCCCGGCAGATTTCACTCAAAATTGCATTAAATCCGGCACTATTTTTGCACTTTTGCGGCACAACTCCCGCCCGAAGTACACTTGCATTTCCATATTCCGGCAAAAAATTCTGTTCCAGACAGACATTTACCTCAAATGCAATATCTTCTCTGCAAAGCTCAAGTTCCTGGAACAATACCTGATTTTCTTCCATAAATCCGGCATCCTGCATCAATGCGCTGACTGCCTCATACCGGCACAGCAAATCATCCATGGAAAATCTATGCTCCGATACCAGCACCAGAACCCTTTCATCCGAAAGCTCATCGAGATGCTTTTGAACCTGTTTTAGATTTACCTCACCCTTTGCAATTAAAAGAATCATTTTCCCGTCCGAAAATTTCTCTGAAAACAGATACTCTGTATTTTGTAGTTTGTAAAATTCCTCTTCCAACAGATACTCATACTGGAAATAGCGGGTAATCGCATATTCCTGGTTATATTGCTTCGGCAATTCGTAATCAAGCTCCGATATTTCCTGTACCGTCTGACAAGTATTTATTTTTCCCCGGTATTCTTCCATTTTGCGCGTGATTTCTTTTTCTACGTCAACACCGACATTGCTACGGAATGCGTATACACTGCGACTACTGCGGTAAATTAAGATATCCTTTGCTTTGAGTTCTCCAATCGCCTCCGCATATATATCTCCGGAAATCCCAAGTGCAAGACGGATAACCGCATCCTGCGCTGGGAATTCCTCTTCCCTGTGAATCATACGAATAACAGATACTGCTTTTACAATTGCAATCTCTGTCTCTGCGTTTTCCTTTTTACATATCGTTTTAATCCTAGAAATCGCATACTCTGCCTTGAGCCACTCATTATGAAGCTGCACTGCGTCTATATTTTCCCGAAACAGATTTTTAAAATAATCATAGATTTTGTCAATTCCGACATAGGATGCTATTCCCCGTTTTAACAGCCATGGCAGGCTTCCCTGCTCCTCCCCGGAAAGAAATGTAAAAACGGTTCGTTCATTCTGTGCAACCTTTTCACTGATGTGAAGCAGGGCATATGCGGCAAACGGTGTCAGCGGAAAACACCCAATGCCGACTATTTTGTGATACTCCTCTGGGGAAAATAATTTTGCCAAAAAAGAATGTTCATAAGAATCTGCTATAATTCTGACAAACTCCTCATCTTTTTTACACATCTTTTCATACTCTTTTGAAAAATCAGGTTCTTTCTTTTGGATTGTATCTGCAATTAATTCATAGTTGTTGCGAGAGGATACTACAAATGAAATTTCTTTGATACGTCCCTCCACACCGCGAAACGCATTTTTTAATTCTTCGGGAATACTTCTTCCGTACTCATGGATGCTTTTGTGCGCCACCATTGTAAGAAACAGCGTACCTCTGGAGTTGTCTGCAAGTTCGCACATATCCTGAAGTGTTTTCATGTCCGCAGAAAATCCGGCAGTCTCATGCCCTTCTATATATTTACTGAACTCATCAAATACCAGAAACATCCCTGCGTAACCATAAGTTTCTGTGAGAATCCTGTTGACTTGCAAATAGGTCTTTAATGCCTCAGATTGCAGCATTGGCGCAAAAGTACTTCCGGCGGTAAGCATCGGATAAATTTCCTGAAACAGAGCAAGTGCTTTTCCGTTCTGGTGTGCAAACTGCTTTTTTAACTCTGGGATACTGCTCCCCTTTGCTTTTAACGTCTCTTCCAACGCCTCATAGACTGCCGGATAGTCCTTCCGCCAGTCTTCTATTACCTTCTGTGCCTGTGTAAAATATGTTTCCGGAGCAATCTCTGAAAATCCTTCACACTCAAGCGCTTCCTGCAGCGCAATTAAAAATGACTGGTTCAAGTCCACCCCATAACCAGAAGAGACGAGCACTGGCAGATATTTTTTGCATCCTTTTACCATTCCGTCTGTAACATCCACCGGATACAACCTTGAAAGTTCCGGTTCCGTCTCATTTAATTTCTTCCAAAGTTCTTCCGACAAATCTCCGTGAAGAAGCGCTAACAATACCAGTAAAAGGTGCGATTTTCCTTTCCCATAAGGTCCAATTAAAATTGTTGCATGGTCTTTTGTTTTTCCCGCAACCGTCTCTAGATAACAACGTAAAATGGTCGTCGATGAACGTGTCGGAATATAACCGGCTATCCGCTTTGTATCCCCTAAATCCAATTGCAGATTTACTGACTTTTGAAAATTCCGGTTAATTTGTATCAGATTCATTAATTGTTCCATTTTATCGTTATACCTTTCCTTTGTTCGTCTTATTCCTTTTTGCGACTTTCGTAGTATTTTTTTATAACATCCACAGACGTTTCTTTATTCTTCCGATAAACCATATCAAGTCCCGCAGTCCGATTGACCGTAATGATTTCCCGTTCCTCTAGTTTTTCCAAATATTCCATCAGTGCCGTTCTCTTTAGTCCCAGAAGTCTGCCGGGACCTTGCGGTAACGTAAGCAAATCCTCCAGGTAAATGGAATCTCTTGTCTCCAATAGTTCCGTCAGAAGATACTCCACCATTTCCACTGGCAAATGATTTAAATCCGGCTGTTTTCTCTCATACAGAGTACCGGATACCTTTAGTAATCCAAGCTTTCCAAACGGACTTACATTTTTCTCCTCCGGATTGTGATTTCTATTCTCCACCGGCGCATACATTCGTAGAATCAAGTCACAATCCGCTGCAATCGAAGCATCCAATGCCTGCTCTCCCTGAGGAAGCTCCTTTGCAAGTCTCTTCATTTCCTGAAATAACTGGTCTTTATCAAATTCCTCATAAGAAAACTGATTGAAAAATAAATACCATGCCGTCGCAAGCTCCTTTCTCTGCACAATCTGGCAGTGAACCAGCCACAGGGTAAACCAGTCTTCTATATAAGGGTCATTTTCATAAATCAATGTTCCAAGCTCTGTCAGCCATACCCCATTTCGCGATGTATCGTCTATTATTGCCGCGCATCGCATCCAGTAGCGGATAGATTTTGCCATATTGGGGCCCACTCCAAGCGCATCTGCACCATAATTGTCCGTAAATACCCGCGCATCCGCTTTCACAGCAAACAGTCCTTTATTCAGCCATCCCTCTCTTAAAAAGAATGTTTCGTGTCCCTTAAATCGAAATGTACTTTTCTCCGCCATCTATCTGCACCCACCTATTTTCTTTTAATGGTCAAAACCTTTCTCATATAGCATCCTGCAATAAAATGATTTACACATTCCCCACAGCGCATACACTTTTCATCCGAAACACAATAATTGATGGTACCGTCCTTGTTTTCTTTGACAGAAAGTGCATTGAAACGGCACACACTTTCACATGCCAGACAGCCCATGCACATCTGATACTTTGTCAACTGACATTTAATTCGTTCTTCTGCCGTCTTCCTGTCACCTGCACCCGCAATCTTATCATTTAGAATCGTTACCTTTAAATTCCGTGTTCCAATACGTCCCTGCAATTTCAGAAGAATTTCGTCCTTTTTATTCAGAACAAATACTTCCCCAAGTCTTGCGTTGCCCATATCGTAATTCAAATATCCAAATGGACGGAACAGTTCGTAAAGTTCCTCCGAAATTGGTCTCTGTAACTCATAGTTAAAAGCATTTTCTTCCGTTGCACATGGCTCAAAAGATACGACAGATTTCTGTGCGTACGGCACTCCGTTTCCACCCTGTCTTGCCTTCCAGCTTCCCTCATCCACATAGACCTCTGCATCTGCCTTTCCGATGCTTTTCGCAAAATCAATTAACATCTGTCTGAAATGCTTTGACTGCTCAGCCATATGAACCCTGGAAAGAAATTCTGACCAGCCACTGTTATTAGGACAGCACCAGCATCCTACTCTCGCATACCCAAGGCGATATGCGTCATTAAAGTCAATGCCAGTCGTCAGAAGATATAACCAGACGTCAAAATCCATCCAGTCAATAATCGGGGAAACAATTCTCTGTTTTGTAATCTTTGGGCTGTCAGATTCCCTGTCATACTTACTGCGGTTTAAGGATTCACTGCGGCGTATACCGTAAAAAGTTAATATTTTACTCTTATCCCGATAAAGAGATTTGATTTTCTTTTGAATAGTTCCTGTCTTAAAGATAGTACAACACCAGCGCATTACACGGCTTGGAGGTCCAACAAGCTTACATAACTCTTCAAAATCTTTCTCCTTATTCCGCGCAGACAGCACAGGTGTTTTAGGATGTGCTTTTTTGAATCTCTCCACATATGTATAAGTAAATGGGAATTCGAGTGTCGTATCTCCAAAAATGTGCATTATCTGGGGAGTGCTGAGCGCCCGCGTCACAATATCTGCTGTAACCGTCGAATCCTTTCCTCCGCTGAAAGATACGAACATATCCATGATTCCGTAGCCTTCGACCGTCTTTCGGATATAATCCTTTGCTTCCTCTGTAATAGATTTGTAACGGCTGCTATTTGCCCTTACAAACCTTTGAATAACAGAGTCAAAATACTCATACGTATTCTGTTCTTTTAGCTTTTCATACTCAATTCGAATCTTATCAGCATCTATTTTCTTTAAATCTCTAACGGAAAATGGAATCTTTTTGCCGTCTACATAATAATGATTTCCATTTCCATTCCATATGGATTGCTCCAGAAACTGAAATGGTTTTCCCAGAATAATTTCTATCAAAAGACGTTCTTCCGGAAATACCGGCCGTAAGTCTGTGGTTAATTTTTTCCCTTTGCTGTGACACAGACCGCAGGTTTGTTCATAAATCGGTACCTTGCACTCCTCACACCAGAAAATCTGCGATTTTGCTTCTGCCCTTTCCCCACAATTAGGGCAAATACTTGTTTTACAGGTTGTACCCGTACACGGCAACGGCTCTCCGGTCTTTTTGTCCTTATTATGACAAATATATGTAATCATAAATACTACCGTTTCTGTTCATAAGAATTTTTCTTATTATTTTCTTTATTTCTAAGAATTTGTATTTCTATTATATTCTTAGAATATAAGAATTTCAACCGAAAAGCATTTTATTTTGCCAGAATTTGTTGAAATTGCACAAATTAGAAAAAAAGCCGCCACATTCCTTCTGGAATGTAGCGGCTCCTGCCGTTTCACATCTAATTATATTATTTTTAGTTGTTGGCAAACAGCGGTGTAGACAGATATCTGTCTCCGGAATCTGGCAATAATACAACGATATTTTTTCCTGCGTTTTCCGGTCTTGCTGCAAGAACTCCGGCAGCCTTTAATGCTGCGCCGGAAGAAATACCTACTAAGATTCCCTCGCTGACTGCAAATGCCTTTCCTTCTGCAAAAGCATCTTCGTTCTCAATGGCGATAACTTCATCATAAATCTTGGTGTTCAATACATCCGGTACAAATCCGGCTCCGATACCCTGAATCTTATGAGCACCTGGTGTACCTTTGGAAAGAACCGGGCTGCCAGCCGGCTCAACTGCAACTACTTTTACATCCGGATTCTTGGATTTTAAGTATTCACCAACACCGGTAACGGTTCCACCTGTACCAACACCGGCTACGAAAATATCAACCTTGCCGTCAGTCTGATCCCAGATTTCAGGTCCTGTGGTCTCTTTGTGCACCTTCGGGTTTGCCGGGTTTACAAACTGTCCAAGGATAATAGAACCTGGAATGGATTCTTTTAATTCCTCTGCCTTTGCAATTGCACCTTTCATACCCTTTGCGCCCTCTGTCAGCACCAGTTCTGCGCCATATGCTGCCAAAAGATTTCTACGTTCTACACTCATTGTATCCGGTAATGTCAGGATTGCATGATAACCCTTTGCTGCTGCTACCGCTGCGAGTCCAATTCCGGTATTTCCGGATGTCGGCTCGATAATGGTTGCTCCTGGCTTTAATAATCCTTTGCTCTCTGCATCCTCAATCATTGCTTTTGCAATACGGTCTTTTACGGAGCCTGCCGGATTCAGATACTCAAGTTTTGCAAAAACGGTTGCTCCGGTAATACCTGTTTTTTTGCTGTAACCATTTAATTTTAATAATGGGGTTTTTCCAATCAGTTCCAATGCGCTCTCAACATATTTGCTCATGAATATTCTCCTCTCTGCTGTACGGCTGTTTTTATTCTCTCCGCACATCTTTAAAATTTGTTCTCGTTCTCATTTCCCACTTGCTTGGTAGGAATGGTATGAATTAATTATAACTTAATATCTTTAAATGTCAAGTATCTTTTTTATAAATTTATTTTTCCTGTTTTAACAGGTTGCGTGTTGCTGCGCATCCCTGTAAAGTGAAGCTTTACAGGAAATTACAGCGGCATTTTCTATATAACGAAAAAGCTGTGTATGATTTCATACACAGCTTCTCACAAGGTGACTAACGGATTTGAACCGATGATCAGGGAGTTGCAGTCCCACGCCTTACCACTTGGCTAAGTCACCATATTCAATTATTTCTCTCTGAAAAGAAATAACTCCCCGAGTAGGACTCGAACCTACGACAGCGCGGTTAACAGCCGCGTGCTCTACCGACTGAGCTATCGAGGAATAATAATACGAAGTTTCCTTCGCACCAGGTATTCTATGATTGCACAAAATGACGTAATCGTTACGTCATTCCTGATACACAATATCTTATGTAACTGCAATACTGATTATACCTTCAAAACTTCATACAGATTTCCGATTATAACTTTTGGTCAAGCCCTCGAT
>CATZIT010000009.1:0-127199 GCA_958420225.1 uncultured Roseburia sp.
TTATCATAGAAGACCTTTATAGTGTTGAATTTACAGAGATTATTTCACGGGCTCCCAGTTTGCATAAAAGAAATAGCTGGGAAAAAACATAAAAACTTAAATGAGTTAAACAGCATTGTTTCGCATTTCCTTTCTTCCTACTTGTTATTTATAACCCTCTCGTTAATCTGGTGTGCAGGGTTCCCAACCCATACCGTATAAGGAGCGATGTCCTTTGTAACAACCGAGCCTGCGCCAATAACCGCTCCATCCCCAATTGTTACCCCAGGAAGCACGATACTGTTAGCTCCTATCCATACATAATTTCCAATTGTAATTGGCGCACTCGTATCTGGTAAATCAAGATAGTGATAATCATGCCCTGCAGAAAGCAGTGAGACTCCCGGTGCAAACACACAGTGGTCTCCTATCAAAATATCAACTTTTTCTTTGGAATGTGCAGATGCCAAAAATCTGCACTCACGATTGATGGCAACTTTCTTTCCAATTGAAATCTTATGCGGATAACGGAAATAAGTCTTATAATCAATAAAGCCTCCACTATACTGCTTAAACATAACCTTCCAGGCTATATTTCTAATACACATCGGCATAACATCCAGCATCAACATCAATAAATGAAATAACCATGTATACAGCCGCCATAAAAACCACAACATTTCTGTATTCTCCTTCTATTCCGTAATACCCTAAATATTAAATACCATAATTCCAACCAGTATCAAAGCCAATCCAAGCAATTTCCGCCGACTAATTTTTTCATGAAGAAAAATACGTCCTAATATTGCTACAAAGACATATCCTGCCGATTCCAGAACGGGTCCCATTGATAAAGGAATTCCCCTATACGCAATTACAGTAATCAAGGAAGCACTGAAAAATAGACCATAAGCAACAATCACTCTCGGGTTCAAATATTCCCGAATCCGATTCTCATATTTTATATCCGCACTGCGTTTTAATAAAATTTGTGAAATGGAGGAGACAAAAAGTGCTCCCATAAAGAGTCCCAAATATATCATTCACGTTCCTCCCCTGTCACAACAAAGTAAACACCCGCAATAATAATCAGTGTGCCCACTATATTCCAGATGCCAATGCTTTCCTGAAAAAGCAGTGCTCCCCAGATAAGTCCCCATACAACTGTAACCGCTTTATTTGCATACGCAGTAATCAGATTCATCCGTTTTAGCACCTGCTGCCACATAACTGCATAAAATATAAACAACAGTAGAACAACACCATAAAGCACAATGAATTTTCCAGATAAAAATGTCTGTTCTGAGGCTAGCTTGGAAAAGACACTGCTCAACGAATATACAAGCAAAATACTATGTAAAAATAGAAAATTCTTAATCTTTCCTTCCTTACCTGACACGAGTTACCAGCTCCTTTAGTTTTTCTTCCATTGCTTCATTTCCCTTCTCATTGACTTCAATATCCGCAAGAAGTCTGCTGTAATCATAAGGAAACACGCAGAATTCACATTCTTTTTTCTCTGTGTCATAAATGACATAAGAAGTTCCCTTTCCATCTCTTGGCTGTCCTACAGAACCCGGGTTCACTAACAGACAGTTTCCGGCGCTTCGCAGCATCTTGTGATGCGTATGCCCCATAAAAATCACATCCAGACCATCGCAGTCTTCTTCCCTGACTTCCGTATCCGGATAAATTCTTCCATTTAACGGGTCTGCCACAGAACCATGCACAAATGCCATTTTTGTATTATCTGCTTCCATTCTATACTCTGATTTCAAAGAAGAAAGAAATGAAATATTTTCTTCAGAAATTCTTCTTTCAATTCCACGATAAGTACTGCCATACTTTCCACATAGTTCGTCTGTCGTCCTCTTTCCCTCTACAATATCTAAAAACATCCTGTCATGATTTCCAAGCAGACAATGAACCTTTCTTTTTCTAAGCTCTATGATAATCTCGTTTGCACCATAAAAATAGCCAAAGACATCCCCGCCAAAAATCACAAGGTCCAGGCTTCCCTTTTTCTCCAGATCCTTCCAGAAAGCCTGAAACGCATATGTATTTCCATGTATGTCTGAAAAAAAACAAATTCTCATACGTCATCCTTTTGCATCAGATTTTAAAATCAAGACTACTTTTCCCTTCCAGTCTGTATGAACGAGGCGGTACATAGACTGACCACGGTTCCGTCGAATGTGCAATGTAAGCCCCTGCACCCACCAAGGTTCCCTCCCCAATTTCAACTCTATTTTTTACTGTGCAGTTATTACCAAATACACAGTAATTATTGATTTTTGTATTTCCTGCGACAGCACAGGATATTGTGAAAAAATTATAATTTTCCACAACCGTATGATGTGCAACATGTGATGCCGGCCAAAAGATATTACCCTCACCGATTTTTACTCCCTGACCAATTACACATCCCTCCATAAAAATATTTGCCTCTCCGATATCCTCAGTCTGTATAATTGCAGTCGGATGGCGATACCCCAGCACCTCGTATCCGCGTTCTCTCGCCTGCTTTATCCGCTTTTCTCTTAACCGGTTCATATCCGTATAACCGATGCAAAAAATGATTGCATACTCGGATGACGGATAATATTCTTCCAGTTTCTCAAATGCCACTACCGGAAGTCCTAATTTCTCTGTCACACCGTTTATATACGCCTCATCAAGGCAAAATGCAGCTATCTCACGCCCATCCTCCCTCAATAATTTGTATATCATCTCCGCAAACTGTTCCAATCCAAATATAACGACTTTTTTCATCTTTCATCCTCCTTATGGTAAACCTCACGAATTACATATTGTGGAGAATTATTAATACTGATATAAATTCTTCCCAGATACTCTCCAATCAGCCCTAACATCAACATCAGCATTCCACCGATAAAAAGCAATACCGCCATAAGAGAGCTATAGCCCACCATAATCTCCGGTCTCAATAGTTTGCGTATTACTGTCACTGCTGCATAAATAAAACCTGCACCTGCAAAAAAGAATCCCATAAACGTTGAAAAACGCAATGGCTTTACGGAAAAAGCCGTAAATCCATCCAGCCACAACGTAAGTGACTTGCGAAATGTATATCCACTTGTACCACTTTCCCTATCACGTTCCTCCATTGGAACATTTGCGATTCTGTTTGTACTTCTCAAATATAGTCCAATAACGTACGGATACGGATTTTTATACCGCAGCATCTCATCACAGATGTATTTCTTTACTGCCCAGAAATTAGAAATATATAAGTCCTTTGGTTTGTTTAATAATTTTCTGAGCATAAAATCATTCACCCAGCTTCCAAAGTTTTTAAGTCGGCTTTGTTTCTTCTCACTGTACTGTGCAATGGAAATATCATAATCCTCCTCAAAAATCGGTTTTAACAGTTCCCAGAGTTCATTTAACGGACACTGGGAATCATCATCAACATTGACTATAATATCACCCGTACAAACAGAGTATCCTGCCATCAATGCCGCATGTTTTCCGACATTCTTCGCCAAATCAATCACTGTAATTGCTGAATCTTCCTCAGCAGCCTTCTTTATCACAGACCATACGTTATCCGGTGACTGGTCATTTATCATGACAATCTCATAGCCCAATTCCTGCCGCTCCGTCATCTTTTCACGGATTTCTTCTACAACATTCATCACCATCAGCTCACTTCTGTAACACGGAATTACAAAACTGAGCTTTTTTGTTTCTTTCATAACTGTTTTTTCATCTCCTCAATAATATCCCGCAGGGAATCTGTCATCCCGTAGTTTTGCTTATAATTCAGTCTTTCTTTTGCTTTTGTCGTATCGACATCCCAGATTTGTCCATCCAAAACATCCTTCTCACCGGTAAATCTAATCTTTGATTTACTCTCCGTGAGACTGATACATAATTCTGCAAGTTCAAGATTTGAAACTGTTTCACAAGATGCGATATTATAAACTCCGCTGATATTTTCCACTTCCATACAATTTTTTATTACTTCAGCGCAGTCTCTTACATCAAGATAATTCTGTCTCCTTGTTCCTGCCCCCATAATACTGATATCTTCTCCAAGCAGTGCTTTTCTCACAAAAATAGGCAGAATTGTCTTTACCGGCATTCCCGGTGCAATCGGTGACGGCAATCGCAAAACCACTGACTCTATGCCCTGATACATAAGCTGGCTTAGAATCGTCTCTCCTGCCAGTTTGGTAGCATGATACATCGTAACCGGAAACACAGGATGGGACTCCGTAATGGGATGCTCCAAAGGTAGCCCTATCACTGGTATCCCTGAAATATAAATCACTTTTTTTACCCTCTTCTGGCAGGCGAGCTGATATATCCTGTAGGTTCCCACACAATTTGTCTCTACAAGGTTCATACTCATATTGTCTTTGTCCAGACAGGCTGCGATATGAATAATCATATCAAAATTTTTTTCAAATAATTCTTTTGGACAGTCTTCCTGCGCCAGATTCCACTTCACATACTCATCTGTCTTTGTCAGAGACTCCTGTTTCGTCCCTGTTCCAATAATATGATGCCCTTTCCCCAGCATCTCCGCCAGTATCTTTCCAACGAAACCATTAGAACCCGTAATTAATATTTCCATCCTAACATTTCCTCATCATATTTCTCAGCTTCTAATCAAACCGATATACTTCTTCATCATAACGCCATGCCTTACCGTGACGAATCTGGAAACAAGATGCACTGTCTTCTTTAAGTACATACTCCATCAGCATTGCCTTTACATCTTCAAACCCAAAATTAGCACGCATCGCTGTTGTACCTGAAAAGCGTACATTCAGTTCAAAGCAGACAGCCCTTCCGTCCTCTGTTTTTCTCAATTGAACATTTAACGGTCCAGCCTGTCCAAATTTTTTATATATTTTCTCGACTTCCTGCTGTATAACAGCATCGTCCACTACTTCCGCCTTGTACGTGGTTCCATTCTTTAATTCCCGGTGCATTATGATAAAATGTCCGTCATAGCACCCTGCCGTGTATTCTTCATCCGCAGAACCGAGGTACTCTTCCAACACCATATCAGCATCCGGTTTTAACGCGTCTAGTTCTTCCTGTGTCTTAATTTTCTGCACTCCCTGGGCACTTTTGCCAGCACGCGGCTTCACTAACAAAGGAAAACCGTGTTTTTCAATCAGCTGTTTTACCCCGTCAGTATCTGTTAACAACGCATACTCCGGATAGTTGCATCCATTTTCTTTCAGCCATTGACAGGTTTCATATTTATCCTGACCTATACAAAGGTGCTCATAATCTGCCGAAATAAATATCGCATTTGTCTTTTCCTTTATCCGTTCAATATTCTTCGCCAATGCCAAAATATTTTCTTCCACTCCGGTCAAAATGATATCAATCTCTTCTTTCTGACACGTCTCAATCACCCACGGAATGAATTTTTCATCCGATGCGTATGGAGAAATATCGTGTTTATCGCACCACAAATATCCAACATTATCTGTGGTAACACACGCCCCAACGATATACAAATCCAGTTTTGAATGTTTTAATGCCTTAATAATCCCCTGGCTGACGTTTCCGCCTACCCCGAGTACCAAAACTTTTATTTTTCTCATCTCACACCTGCTTTATCTGTTCTTATAGAAGTCAATTACAGCTTCTATCACTTTATCCCGCTCTTCTTCCGTCATATCATAATATAACGGCAAACGAACCAGACGCTCACTTTCTTTCGTGGTATACTTGTCCTCTCCATGGAACTGTCCATATTTCACTCCAGCCGGAGCCGTGTGTAACGGTATATAATGGAATACGGCTATAATACCTCTTTCTTTTAAATATGTAATAAACTGTGTGCGTTCTTCTAAATCTTTTGTTTTCAGATAGAACATATGGGCATTGTGCTCACATTCTTCCGGAACAAACGGCAATTCGATTTTCTCCTGTTCTGCCAGTTCCTTAAATGCAGCATAATACGTATTCCATGTCTTCATTCTATCTTCAAAAATCACATCTGACTTTTCTAACTGTGCCCACAGGTATGCGGCATTTAATTCACTCGGCAGATAGGAAGAGCCTGCATCCACCCAGGTATATTTGTCAATTTGTCCACGGAAAAACTTGCTTCTGTTCGTTCCTTTCTCGCGGATAATCTCTGCTCTTTCAATATTATCAGCGTCTGAAATCAGGAGTGCTCCTCCCTCTCCCATGCTGTAATTTTTCGTCTCATGAAAACTATAGCATCCATAGTCACCGATGGCACCTAATGGTTTTCCCTTGTACTTGCTGCAGACTCCCTGCGTTGCATCCTCAATGACACACAGATTGTGACGTTTTGCAATATCCATAATTGTGTCCATCTCACACGCCACTCCCGCATAATGCACCGGAACAATTGCTTTTGTTTTGGAAGTAACTGCATCTTCTATCAACGTTTCATCAATATTCATCGTATCCGGACGGATATCCACAAAAACTGCCTTTGCGCCACGCAATACAAACGCATCCGCTGTCGATACAAATGTGTAGGACGGCATAATCACTTCATCTCCCGGCTTGATATCAGCCAGAAGTGCTGCCATTTCTGTTGCATGAGTACAGGAAGTGGTCAAAAGTGCCTTCGCTGTTTTCGTATTCTCCTCCAGCCAGGCATTACACTTTTTGGTATATTCTCCATCACCACAGATTTTTCTCTTACTGATTGCATCCTGAATATAATTCATTTCATTGCCTACATAAGGCGGTTTATTAAATGGTATCATAACATTCTCCCTTCTTCTGTTCCTCTTCTATATATGATTCCATGTATTTTTCTGCGGGATGAACCATAAGATAGAACACGGTTACCCCACAAATTAGTATCAATGCACACAACACAAATAAATTTAGCCGTGGATGTCTTAGAACAAAGTTATAACGATAGATCCATATCCACGTCTTATATACCCCAAGCACCAGCGGATGAAAAACTAATATTACATCTGCAATTCGGGACATCTCTCTCTTTGCATTTTTTCCTGCATCCAATAACAGAACTCCCTCCAGAAGTACTGCCCATAAAAGAATCACTGCCATTTCATTTGCAATTCCTCTGACACGTCCAACTGCCTCAAGCAGCATGTAAATTCCCAATGCAGCCACAATTACAATTATCTGTTTTCTATAGGATTTGTGAAAATTCCTGTTCAGCAGCTTTTCCTTGAGCCATGTTAAAAGCACACCTGTTTCTATTCCACAAAAAGCCCGCAGCCAGCCCAGATTAAAAATGACACCAATATTCTGATACGTACCGCTTATCGCTCCTTTTCCTGTCTGGACCAGAGCAATATACCCTGCTATCACACCAGCCAGCCCTAACAGCCAGCATTTTTTCTCCGGTACATTTAAATTCAATACCGCAGCGGCAAAAGAAGCCAATACCGCTGATGCTGTAAACCACAACAGACTGTTGGCATTTGGCGAAATTGTCAGTCCCACATTATTCAAAAAGAAAAAGCCAAGAATGTCATCCGCTATTGTGAGTTTCATGCAACCCATCAATCCCAGAAATATTCCAATCACAATTGTAAATGCCGTCAATGGCCACCAGCTGCCCAATAAATCAAGTGCTGCATTCTTTAACTTCTTTTTTTGCACGATTCTGTCACTGACTTCAATTCCCATCACAACAAACAGCAGGTTCAATAGATTCCCATCTGCTGCAATTCCGCTGAATCTCTGCAGGAACTTCATGCGTTCAGCAATCTCGCCTGTCTGAAACAGTTCCATGCTGTTCCACTGAGCAGTAATCCCGGAAAAAATTATTAAAAGTACCAGTATCCATTTACATATTATCGTTCTGTTTCCTTCATTTGACGCCTGCATATCTTCTCCTTTTATACCAGCTTCCTGTGCAAACTGCAGCCTCTGTAAGCAGTGCTGCAACCGTCATGATGATACCTTCCTTTATCCACGGTGTGGAGTACTTCAACGTAACCATATGTTCACCAGGTGCTAACCTGATTGCAAGATATGCCTTATTCGCTTTCAATACCTCCGTTTCTTCTCCATCCACATATGCCGACCATCCTGCACTGTATGGAATACTGAAGAAAAGCACCTGCGGTACACTCGTTGTAATATTGCCCGAGAATTCATTTGTCTGTGCTTTGATATTCTGCAGACTATCAGATTTCAGTTTCTGAAGACTCTGTTCCACTCCATCCATTGGATACTCATACATTTCAAGCCGTTCAAGCCCCATATCCGCTACTTTTCCAAATACACTAATGGTAATTTCTGCCTGTTCTCCATCCAGATACCCAACATTACAAAGGAAGGTATCTAATGGTGACTTATATTTGCTTGACGTTCCCTTGACATTAAAGTATTTTACAACATCCCCACATTCTACTGTTATCGAAGTAAAGCCTGTCAGATTTACAAATCGAAGATATAGTTCTCCATTCACAGCGTCTTTCGTAGTCAGGTGAATCACGCTCTTAATATCCTCTGTTTTAACAAAACGCTCTCCGTCAAGCTCCATATTCACCAGTTCATCCACCTGATACTCTATCGGTTTTACAGTGGAATTCACATCTGTTGCTTTCTCTACTCCGTCCACGTCTTCCTCAAGTACCACCGCATTCAACAGCGCTTCCTGCTTCTCTAATACATTTAGTTTCTCATACTGTTCCTCTGCCATATAGCTATTGTAAGCATAACCTATTGGAAGGAAATTATCATTTTCATATATTTTATCGACGATATCCTCTGTCCGGTTTACGCTTTTTATATAGCTGTAACCGTAAGGAACTGTATCTTCCATTCCTTCCGGAACAATATAGTATTTTACAGAATCTAACGCATTCAGTACCGTTCTGTCATTAAAACCGTATAAGTTAAATGAAGACCATAAGGTACATAATTCCGCGTCTATATAATAATTCGTCCGGCCGGCATCCGACATTGAAAAATAAGAGGTCACTCCGTTATAATTCTGGAACAGGCTCTGGTTTACCATTTCTGACTGCATTACATGCTTCTCACTTACCAATGGGTAGGCAATACGGTACAATGTGTCATCTTCAATCTGTGCCGCAGATGTAGAGGGTGTTCTGCTTTCAATATATTCCTGCGTTCTGCACCAGTCTGTGTTTGCCACATTTTCATAGGAGCTGCTGCAGACAAGTGCAAACACAGAAACCGCATTTGTTCCAACCAATGCACCACAATAAAGTAATTCCTGCACTCTGCTTCTCTGACCGGTATGATTCAGGAAAGAGGATATCAGCATCAGCACCAGCACCATTCCCACAATTGCAATTCCGCGTATGGTATACTGGTTTGGATTGCAATAGTACACCAGTCCCAGAAACAGCGCAATTCCAACTACTTCCTGCCATCTTATCGTTTCAAATTCTTTTGCAAGCATTGCCACGCATACTGCTATTCCAAACGCCCAGCAGAATACCCAGCGGTTTGACACATAGGAAAATCCGTTCATTACCTTGCCTGCAAAAGGTATTAAAAGCATCACAGTCATAATTGCCATCAACTGTTTCAGCCATACCGGTGCCTTTTTTCTTGTAAACAAGAGCATCAATGCAACAATTCCAAGTACAGGACTCCAAGTATGTGTTGCATAACCGGTATACTCTGTCGCCTGCACTATCATTCCTCCAAGCAGCTGCTTATAGTAAGCCATGTCATAATGCCAGAGTGACGTTACGATTTCACTTGAGGCAGATGTCCGTGCAGAATGTAAGAAGCCATATGCAGATGGCAGCAAAACAAAACCCGCTGCGAAAGCACCAAGCATATACTGCACTGCTACAAACAATGCGGTTTTAAAAAAATCCTGTATCGTCTTCGTCTTTCGTATATAAAAGTAACGTACCAGACAGTAAATAACTGCAAATAACGTTGCCATATACAGCCAGTAATACAATGAGATGGAAATCATCATTACGGAGACCGGAAGAAAAATTGTCCATTTTCCACAGAGAGCCTTCTCCACACCAATCATCACTAGCGGGAGTAAAATCACCGCCCAAAGGAATGTTGGCTGGAACATCAGAACAAGCGAGAAGCCGGAAAATACATAAACGATGCTTCCAAGTAACGCAGACTTTTTTCCGCCCCCCATATAAAAGATATACTCCGAGAATGTAACTCCCGAAAGTCCAAGTTTGGCAATTAAAACGAGAAAATAATACTTTTCGAGGCTTGCCTCACCTACAAGTCCTGAAAGCATAAAGAACGGGTCAAATAATATTCCGGAGACAAGTAGTGTCAGTACATCGGCTCCTTCCCCCAGTGACATATCCCACATTTTCCACTGAAAGGTTCCATTCTGGATGAGATTCTGAAAGAAATCCATCCAGAATGTTCTCACATACCGGAACCCCGGGTACTGCCACAGGGCTCCGTCTACCGTCCAGAAAACGCTCTTGTTATAATAAAAATAAGTGCCAAATATTGCCCATGCGCAAAGCAAATAAACTGCCAGATAACAGCCATAATACGCCATTCTGTTATGTTTTCTGCAAATTTTTTCAAACATCATTTTCCCCTCGTAGCTGTATCTCTACTCAGCCTTACGCATATCACATTCCTCAAAATAAGCTTTGAGTTTCTCATTTGTAGTGCTTCCGAATTTAAAAACTACATCCGGATATTTTTCAGAAATCGTATCTTTCATCTTTCTCATGTTGAACGGTACATAATAGCTGTATTTATTCGGGTTCTCATTTCCGCCATAATTAGCATCCGAGAATTCAATACCATAAAGTTCAATCTCTTTAAAACCTGCAAATATAGCAAACTGAACTGCACTAAACAATACAGACTGCATATCCAGAACATAATTCTTTTGCAAGTCAAACGTAATATCATCGACCTTATAATCATACCAGCGTGGTGCCAGCTCATAGTTTACAATCTCACCCTTGCAATCCGTATAAGAATCTATTTCAAACCCAATCTTCTGTGTCCTTGGATTCGTGATATCGCCGTAGAATTTTGTACATGGATACTGGTTGTAATCTTCAATGGTATATGGCTGGTTTTGCGGTAAATCCTGCATAAATAACATATCAAATTTTACTTTATCGTAAAATAGGGCACGGTTTAATGCGATATACACTGCATCTTCTGAACCATCACAGTCATCCAAGCTGCTTCCGGAACCACAAATAATCGCCTTTTTCCCTTCAAAACGATTCTTCCATGGAATAAGATTCTCTTTATTGATATCCGAAGTACCTCCATTGAGATAATAACCAGCCTTTACAATTTCTTCGTCTATCATTGCAGCATATTTTGCAAAGAACGATTTCTGTGAAAAATACTTGTTGAAAATCTCAGCGTTCTGCTGTCCCCAGGCTTTCTTATCGCGTGCAATAATCTCCGCTACTGTTTTATCTTCTTCTCCTTCTTCCCAGAAAACAATATTGTTTTCTGTATTAACTTCCAGATTTCCACCCGCTTTTGACAGAATCATCGCAGCGCCACCACGCATAGCCTCGAGAATCGCCAGGTCAAAAATAGAAACTCTCTGCAGCATAATGTAATAATCCGCATAATGAATCAGGGATAATACTGTATCATGGTCTGTTCTTGCACCAATTAATAAGGCCTTAAACTTCCAGTCCTTGCTCTCTTCAAGCAGCTTGTCGTATATCTCTGTCCTGTTTCCAATTGCAATCCAAAGTACATTTCTTCCTGTTTTTTCTGCGTATCGGTTTAAAACTGCCGGTACACGGTCTAAACCTTTATTTGAGTTAAAATCGCCAATACTTAAGAATACATCCATATCCTCTTCATCACGATTTGGGAGTTCATATTGACTCAGTTTCTCTGCATAATCAATCCTCTTCGGTGCATCCGGTATCGTATTATACAAAGCATGGTCCGCAAAATTAATATACTGGCTTCTTGTACGTCCTTCTTCGGATGTATTCTTGAATGCCTCACCCGCTCCCATGCTTGGGAAATAAACCTTGGAAGCATTTTCAAAAACAATACGTTCCACTGTATTAATCAGATATTTTTCCTTTTCATTCAAGACGTTATTAAAACCCTCTAACTCATTAATTAACCCGCCCTGCTGATGATAAATCACAACAAACTTACGCCCCATTAAATATGCGCCATAGGCGCTTCCAATATCATGACACACAAAAATCGGTTCCACACCATTTGCCACATCATCTGATACCTTCAAATTATGAGTAACATAAAATGCTGCTTTAAATATTTTTTGTACACTCGGAGCATAATCCCGAATCAGCCTCATAAGTGTCGGCGGATATTTAAAGCTCGCTTCTTCAAATACATATGTAACATCATACCCCCGATAATGTCCTCCAAACAACGATTTCTGCATTGCCAAAACACCGCCCGGACCACCTGTGAGCCCTCTTGCGACATCATATACACGATATGCACACGCATATATCTTCGGTCGGTTCGCATCCATTGCCTTCGCATTATAAACAATGTCCGGCACGCTGCAGAATCTTTTTTCTTTGACTTCCACTTTTGTTACGGTCTTGGTTTTTGTTACCGTCTTTGTCTTGACAATCGTTTTAGGCTTGAGTTTTACTCTTAAAACTTTCGCTACCCCTTTTACAATCGCCATCCGGATACCCTCGTATTTGCATACAAATAAAAATTTGTATACCCACTTAATTCCAGGTGCAGTTCTCAAAAAAGCCTTCAATCCCATAACTAATCTTCCTATCGCCGCGTTTCTCCTTTGTTACGCGCGCTCTTCCTTTCTAAATATATCGTTGTCTGACAAATCATTCCGTCCCGTGTATTTTTCATCAAGCACACTGCAAACAACCCATGTTGTTATATTATACCATATCATAGCCATTATGGCAAAAATTATTTGTAGTTAGAACAATCACAAAATACTAAAAAAGCGGGCACCCAAATGCCCGCTTTTTTCACAACTTTTTTATTATTTCTTGCGATATTTCAGCTTGTCTCTCTGAACCTGCTCGATTGGTAAGATTTCCTGTGTCTTGTAGGTGAGTGCTCTATGCACTGCATCCAGGTTTCTTACTAATTTACGTACTCCATCCGGCTCCAAGGATGCTGCATGGTCAGTTCCCTTCCAGGTACGATCCAGAGTATAGTGACGCTCGATAACCTCTGCGCCTAAGGTATAAGCAGCTACGTCAACTGCGATTCCGAGGTGATGACCGGAGAAACCAATCTTCTTTACTCTCTCGCCGTAAGCTTTCTGCATTCTCTTTAACTCTAACAGACATACATCTTCAAACGGAACCGGGTAACCGGAAGTACAGTTAAAGATTACAAGGTCTTTATTTCTGCCGTTCTTCTCGAATAACTGAACGATTTCTTCTTCCTCTTCATGAGTTGTCATACCAAAGGAAAGCTGAATCTCACCCTTGTAATTGTCGCAGAGCCACTGTAACATCTCAAAGTGGTTGTTGCAGGCAGAAGGAATCTTGATGAATTCCGGCTTTAATCCTGCAATTTCCTTTGCGGAAGTCATGTCCCATACAGAAGTAGAATAAGTAATTCCGGCTTCCTCACACCACTCTTTTAACTGAGCGTGCTGGTCAACTGTGAACTCTAAGAACTCTCTGTGTGCACCATAGGTAGGACCATATGCGTTTGCCGGGTTTGGATGAGGTGCATTGTACTGCTCCTCTGTCAGAAGTTCCTTCGGGCAGCGCTTCTGGAATTTGATTGCATCTGCATGGCAGAACATAGCCGCTACATTGATTAACTCTTTTGCAATCTCCATCTCGCCCTTGTGATTGCATCCTGCTTCTGCAATAACATAAGGTTTATTATACTTTTCCATTGTTATACCTCTATTTTCTAAATAATTAACATACTAAAAACAGTGACATTATATCATTCCTGCCGTGTTTTGACAAGTTCTTTTCTGATACAAATCAACATTGTATCCGTTACACCTGTTTTACCCCTGCTTCCTTTAAAATCTGGTAATTTGTCTCGAACTTCTCATACAGTCTTACGGAGCCATTTGTCTTCTCAATAAATCTGTCAGCAATGCTTACTCTCTCTACTCCCGTATCTTTCAGGCTCTCATTATACAGGATTTCATCTGTGATAGAAATAATCGAAGTAATGCCGTTTTGTTTCACAAGTTCCTCAGATTCCGCATAACTCAAACTGTACAACGGAACAATTTCAAGTTCTTTGTACTGTGCTTTAAATTCCTCTTCCATCTTACAGTACGCTAACAGATTATTCTGCATTGCAAATTTGAGATAAACCTTTTTGACGTTTAGTTCTGTCAATATCTGGAATATCAAATCATACTGCTCTAACTCATCCAGGCCCAGTTTTTCATTGACGAACATCACACGCTCATCCGCCGTGTCATTTTGTCCCGTGAAATGTACCTTATCAAACGGTATTTCAAGCTGTTTGGGCTGAAAGATGCGGTCAATATTCTGATAGTCTGTCAAAAACGTTTTCTGCTTTCTAGACGGAATTTCTATCTTATCGCACAGTGCTGCATATTCCTGTGCAATACTGTAAGTTTCGATATCCGGCTTAATCAGTTTTGCATAAAACAGAGAAGATGAGGTAAGTGCAATTACTTTTTTGATGTTATTGCTTACCAGTAAATCCTCTACCGGTATACTGTCTGCATTTTCAACTAACCGTATCTCCATTCCCGGAAACATCGGACGGTACAAATCCACCATGGAAAATACGGCTTCTTTATCTTCCCTTGGATGGAATTTAATATAGATTTTCTTTATGCCATAATTATATAGCAGTGTGAAAATAATTCTAAAATGATCGCTGTAGTTAATTCCATATTTCTGGTTTACAAACAGTATATTTTCTTCATTCAGGTCATCCACAAATTGAATTTCAGACTGCTCCGTGCGGAATGTGAGTGGGTAAATTGTTTTTTCTTTCGGACGGTACTTCTGAACAATCTCCGGGTAGCAGACATAATAGTTGTCAAACTTGTAGATGATTCCATAACGGTAACGGTTCACCCTGGCAGCAAGCTGTTTTAAGTCCCGGAGTAAGTCTCTGTGGAAAATCAGCGAGAATAAATTGCAGAAGAACTTCACAAATGCCTTGCCGAAATTCTTAAGTGCCTTTGACATGTTTTTCAACTCACATTTCAGGTCTTCCCCGGAAGTCTGTGTGTGATGTGCATCCCACTCCTCCTGGAACAGGCGGTATGTCGTAAGACCTTCCTCCAGCATATTCAGGCTCAGTCCATACTTGTGTGTAAGCCGCTTAAAAAAGTAATAGTAGTTATCCCGGTTGCACAGGAACAGGTTCTGCAAACCATAAGCTTCTTTCAGACGATTTATCTGCTCATCATATGCCTTCCAGATGGTTTTTCCCTTCTGCCTTGTCCAGTTCAGTGTCTTTAACGGCTGCTTCAGATAATAAATCTCCCGGAACACACCATCCACAACATTGCTCTGTATATTCTTTACTACAGAAACATTCTGTTCCGTATACAAGACAATCAGCATATTGTCTACCGCATGATATTCTGAAATAAATCCATAGATATTGCGAAGCTGTCCTACACCGGTTATCACAAACAAATTATGTTCTATCATTTCTATTCCCCAGCATTTGCAAGAATTTTCTCTGCAATATCGCGGATTGCGCCGTTTCCGCCATTGTACTCGCTCACATAGTCAGCGGCATCCTTGACACACTGCATTGCATCGTTGACACTGCATCCAAATCCTACTTTCTTAATTACCTCAAGGTCGTTGATGTCATCTCCTACATATGCGATTTCATCCAGACTGATATTGTATTTTGCTGCAATCTCAGTCACTTTTTCCAACTTATTCTTTACACCGAGATGAACCTCCGGCATCTGAAGCTTTGCACCACGGCGTTTTACCATCTCTACATTCTCGCTGGTAACGATTCCTGTGATAATTCCGGCATCCCTCATTCTGGCGATTCCCATACCGTCTCTGGTGCTGAATTTTTTCAGCTCATCGCCTTTTTCGGTGTAATACATTCCGGCATCGGTGAGACATCCGTCACAGTCGGTCAGGAACATCTTGATTTTTGGCATTTTCATGCTCTGTGCATGACGCTTCATCAACTGCTCAATAATCACCCAGTCACTCGGCTCATCAATTTCAAAGAATGTATCCTCGCTCATCTCATATGCGCGTACATTTCCGGACAGTCTGCATTCATACTTGAGCAGGCGCTCTTTGCTTGTAATATAGAAAGCACCGTTCTCTGTGAGGTATCCGTCAAACTCCTGTCTTCTCGGTCTGTGATAGAAATCATAGTTAATCGGAGCGGCAAATCCGTCCTTGTCCACCTGCCAGTTAAAACGATACTGTCTTACCGCAGATAAAACGCTGTCCGTTCCTTCCTGATGATACAGTTCAAATCCGCCGTCAATATCCGCCGCTGTAAGTAACGGTGAAGTTGCCTGCACAAGCACAATGTTGTCAAATTCATGCTGGTTTGCAAACTCTAACATTGCAAATTCGGTAGATGCTGTATCAGATGCAGATTCCGCACTTCTTCCGATGACTTCTACCTTGTCAAATTCAAATTTCTCGACTGTCTCCTTAATCACCGGGCTGTCGGTTGCCACATAAACCTTGTCGATATTTTTACTCTCGACTGCTGCCTTCACGGTCCAATACACCAGTGGTTTCTTGTTAATCACCTTGATGTTTTTTAATGGGATTGATTTGCTCCCGCCTCTTACCGGTATAAATGCAACGTTCATTTTTCTATATCCTCCTAAATTATTTTGTCAAATCTGTATAAATCTTTGCCACTTCGTCGATTCCGCCGTCAGCAATGACCGTGCCGTGCTCTAATATAATTGCCTTATTGCACAATCTTGTTACCTGCTCCAACGAATGGGAAACAAAAAGCACCGTCACTCCTCTGTCAAACATATCAAGGATACGTCTCTCACTCTTCTTGCGGAACTTTGCATCGCCGACTGATAATACCTCATCAAGAATCAGAATCTCCGGCTCTACTGCTGTTGCCACTGAAAATCCAAGTCTTGCCTTCATTCCGGACGAATAATTCTTAATCGGAACATCCATGAACTGTTCCAGTTCCGAGAATTCTATAATTTCATCAATCTTGCTGTCTACAAATTCCTTGCTGTATCCTAAGACAGAACTGTACAGATAAATATTTTCCCTGCCGGTGTAGTCCTTATCAAATCCTGCTCCAAGTTCCAATAGCGGCACAATTCTTCCATTGCGCACCACGGTTCCCTCGGTCGGCTTGTACACTCCTGCAATCACCTTAAGCAGCGTACTCTTTCCCGCTCCGTTAAGTCCTAAAATTCCAAGCCTATCCCCTTTTTCCAGAGTAAAGTTTACATGTTTCAGTGCCCAGAACTCATCATATTGCAGTTCACCGTGCAACAATTTAATAAAGTACTCTTTAAATGTGTCAACCCGCTCTCTGCTCAAATTAAATTTGATACTGACATCACGAACTTCAATCGCATTCTTTCCCATATCTTTTATACTCCCAGAATCGGTTTTTGTCCTAATTAAAAATGCTCGAATGATTTTATTTTACCACAAACGTGTCTCTCTGTCCAGAAATTTGAAATGATTCCGGTGTCAAAAGAATTTACACTTCCTGCCCAAAATGCTATAATAGATTGATTTTAATCCACAGGAGGTCACAAACGTGCAAACGAAATCCAAACCCATCCTTTTTGCATACCGGATGTTTAAAGTTCTCACCACCCAGGAATACCGTGGGAACTATATTGATGTACTCTACGGCAATGTACAGACTCTTTACCGACAGCTTTTGACCCACCTGAACCTCACCCAGCATTGTGCAGGCATGACCCGGCTGCAACAGTTTAAAAACATCCATGAAAATGACCGCTGCTTTATTGTGTGCACCGGCCCGAGTTTGAAAATCAGCGATTTGGAATTTTTAAAAAATGAATATACTTTTGGCGTGAATCATATTTTTAATGCCTATGACTCCACTACATGGCGCCCGACTTACTATGTCATGTGTGATGCCAGCGGTTACAGACGGCAGGAAACGCCCTGGGATTTTGAATCCTACAGCACACAGAACGTTTTTTTAAACAACCGGATTTTGCAGTTCCAGAAAGGTTTTACTACAAAAACCGTTGGTTTTGTTTTCAACCATCGTACCTCAGAGCATTACAAGGATCCTACCTTAAAAATGCGTTCCGAAGAAAATATCGATATCTGCATCTATGACAGAGGCACTGTGACAAACGCTGCCATCGACATCGCGTTGTATATGGGCTTTAAGGAAATCTACCTCATTGGAGTTGACCACAACTATAATGGCAAGAGACATTTTGCTGAAACCGAGGATGACAGAAAACGCAAGGCTCCTACGCAGGCGCATCTTGACCTGACCACCGACGGTTATAAGGAATCTGCCAAAAATGCAGCACGCCACAATGCCAGCATTTATAATGCGACACGTGGCGGCAGTTTAGAGGTCTTTCCCCGTGTAGAGTTTGAATCTCTTTTTCACTAATAACGATTTTTATTAAATGTGTAAGATAAACTGATCCTGTTTTTTGCGGAAAAGGATTAATCCAATTAACATTACAACCAAACTAAAACAAGCCGAATATACCAGATAAAATCGTTCCATCGGTTCTCCGTATACACAATGTCTGAAATTACAGATTACTGCATAAACAGGATTGTATTTAATGATAAACGCATACTTTGTATTTAACAGTCTCGTCGGCTCATAGAAGATTGCACAGCAGTACATCAACAGTGTCAGTCCTACCGACCAGATATATTCCATATCCCGGAAAAATACTGCAACCGTGGACAGAATCAGTCCTACGCCAAGAGTCATAAAAAATACAATCACAAGCGGCACCACGGTTCCAAACACATAGACGGTCGGAAAGACACCTCTTGCAAGTGATACGATAACGAGCACCGCCAGCGATATCAGGAATATGACATAGTTAAACAATACACTCGACAGTGGGAATATATATTTGGGTACATATACTTTCTTAATCATGGCAGCATTTCCATTGATTGACTTTAGTGCACCCTTGGTTCCTGTTGAAAAGCAGGTGTAAATCAGTCGTCCTGACAATACATAAACGATAAAGCTCTTGTCTGTCCTTCCGTATAAAGTACCGAATACCACTGCCATAACGATTGCGTTTAACAATGGCTCTAACATGGACCACAAAACGCCAAGATAGGATCTGCGGTACTTTAAGCGGATTCCTTTTTTTACAAGTTCTTTTACCAGGAATCTATAGTTCCAAAAATTTTTCCATATTGCTCTCATGTCCATCTCCTCTTAATCTCAGACCACCATTTTTCATACTGCTCTGCTTCTACGTGAAATTGGTTGAGTACCCAAAACACCAGATACTTCTTTCTTAACCTCTGGTAAACTTCCGGCTGCAACTCTTTTATCTTCCGGTTGAATCCGGCTGCCCGTTTTCTTCCTGCCCGGTAATTTTTATTCTTAAGCAGGGCAATCTCATAATAGCTGGTGATACACATACTGACTTTCTTTTCCCAGTAGAGCTCTCCTCCGGTGCTTAGCCCTTCCGGCTTTTTTGCCAGCATATTGCTTATCACCTGTTCAAAATGTCCCAGCCGTTTCACCTGATTCTCGGCAGAAACGCTCTGTGTGACATCACCAATCCGGTATACATACAGTTCACAGTCTGCAATCTGGATGCTTTGTGCCCTGCAGCACGGCATCGTCGCATATTCCTGGTCTTCATAAAATACCTTTTCCGTAAGCTGATAGCCACAGGCCTGATAAAAGGAGGTCTTATAAGCGATTCCATGAAACGTTGTTCCCCATTCAATCTTACTCCAGTCCTGCATCAGCGTATCGAGTGTATATACGGTCTCGCCTGCCGGCACCTCAACGGTATATTTTTTTTGCTCTCCGGTTGCTATATTATAGGTCACATAATGATTAAATACAACATCACTTTCGGCATTTGCCAGAAATTCGAGATATTTTTCCAGTTCTTTTGGATTGACCCAGTCATCCGCATCGATGATTTTCAGATATTTTCCGGCTGCGGCAGCCGCGCCTGTGTTGATAGCTGAACCGTGTCCGCCGTTCTCCTTGCGGATTACCCGGAAGGTATCCGGGTATTTGTTACAATACCCTTCCGCAACCTCCTGTGTCCCATCCATCGAGCCATCATTTACAATAATAACCTCAAGCCCTCCCCGAATGTCTTCGGCGACAAGAAATGATTCCAGACATTTCTTTAAAAAAGCCTCCGAATTATAAGAAGGTACGATGATTGTCAGTGTTTTTTCCATCTGTTTCTCCTAACGATTCGATACAGCACCGCCCCAAATGGCAGCATCAGATAATTCGTTCTTCGCAGCAGATAAATACTTTTCTTCGATACCGCATGGTAGACCCGCGGGTATTTTTCAAGCAATTCCCTGTCAAATTTCTTCAGTTCCCCGAAGATTCCCTTTTCCAATCCCATGCTGATATAAATCTGAAACTGATTTTCCACAATCTGCGCAATACATTTTTCGATATAACGGCGGTTTGCTTCCTTCACCTGTCCGTCTAACTGTTCGTAAAAGTGCAGCAGGCTTTCTAACACGCGCAGATGCTGTGCGCGGTTTTTCTGCATACTCACAATATCCATGCTCTGACCGTCACGTCCTAAGCGGTAGCAGTATAAAAATTTCTGATAAAAATACACCGTCTCAACAAACGGAACCGGATATGTGATATACTCACTGTCCACATAAAAGCAATGCTCATCAATGGCTGGAATATGATTTTTCAAAATTTCCGTCCGGATGGTAAACGAGTGCATTTTTATGACCTCTTCTATTTCACCCTTTTCCATGGAACAGATTTTTCCGTACTGGTTCTGATTTGGAGTGGCATATTTCTCCGCAAGCACTATATCTGTCTCATCCTGAATACACCGGTAATCGGCTGCAACCACATCCGCATCTGTTTTTTTCAGCACTTCTAAAAACTGCGGCAGCTCTGCCGTATCAAGCCAGTCATCGCCGTCCACAATTTTAAAATATTTTCCGGATGCGTACCGGATTCCGTAATTAATGCCGGAACCGTGTCCACCATTCTCCTTCTGGTACAGATAATAGGTAGCCGGATATTTTTCGCAATACTTTCTAGCAATGGATGCGGTTCCGTCTTTGGAGCCATCATCAATAACCAACACCTCTATGTCATCCATTCCATTCTCTATGACCATCGAAGAAAGACAGCGTTCCAAATAGTTTTCCACATTATATGCCGGTACAACAATGCTCAGTATTTTTCCCATCTGTGATATCCTACCTTCTCAGCAAATACCGGTAAATCCACTTGCGGACTTTTCCCGGAATCATTGTTATCGTAAAACTCATGGCAAGCGCAGTGATATACTCTGCCCTCGACAACTGCCCACGCTCCTTTTGTCTCTTCCGAAGCTGTACATAGCACTTGAAATAGGTCCAGCCGCCCCGCCTGTCATAAATTCCCTCATTGGTTCTGGCGTGCACTAGCACCTCCTGGAGGTTATAAAACTGCTCTCCTCCGGTCAGCATACGGCTCCACAAATCATAGTCCTCCAAAAGTGGGAAATGCTCGTAATTTCCATATTCCAGAACCTTTTCCTTCCGGAACATGACCGTCATATGATTTAACGGATTCCGGTATCTTGCGAAACGAAGCAGCTCTTTGGACTGTTCCGGCATCTTTTTGATGCTCTCATAAGAATGGGAATCGTTAAACTCCTCCACCCAGCCGCCGCACACTGCAATTTCCTTATGTACCTGCATAAAATCGTACTGCCATTCCAATCGTTCCGGAACGGCAACATCATCCGAGTCCATTCTCGCTATCAGCTCATTGCTGCACAGCTGTACGCCCTTTGCCAGTGCTCTTCCAAGCTTGACATTCTGCTTAAACTGATAGGTTACAAGTTTGTCATAACGGTCTGACACCTCTTTTATCACAAGTTCAAGTTCTTCTGCCAGCGGACCGTCTTTTATCAGCACAATTTCATCCGGCATTCTGGTCTGGTTTAGCATGCTCTCGAGTGCTTCCCTTAAATACTGCGGTTGTTCTTTTCGATAAACAGACATTAATACTGATATTCCCATGTTATCTCACCTTATCTAACAAGTCATTTACCTTCTTTGCAACCCGTGCGATGGAGTTTTCCTCCACAATGTCCCGGACTGCTTTTCCATATTGTTCATTGCGCGAGACATCCCGCTTTATGGCAATCGCTTCTTCAATCGCCGCCGCAAGCTGTTTCGGAGAATCCTCATGATAGACAAGAACCGCCCCGCCGAGACCCTCTTCCACATCTGCCATATCAGATGATACCACAAGTTTCCCATAGGAGAGGTACTCAAATATTTTGGAAGGGAAGGAAAATTCTGCAAATTCATGCTGTGCAAGCTGTGCGTTGATACAGATATCTGTCTGCTCTAACTCCTTCTGGTACGTCTCATAATCAAGATATCCAAGGAACTGTACACGCGGGTCTTTGCACGCTTTTACCGCTTCTTCCATATCTCCCCGCCCGGTAATCTTAAGGTTAAAATCCGCATCTGTATATTTTAATGCCTCAAGAAGGACATTGACACCACGCTGGGCATCCAATGTGCTGGAAAACAAAAGCTTTGGTGTTCCGTTTAAAAGCGGAAACTCTGCCATTTTGTTCTGCTCACGCATTGCGCCCCGGATGACAACCGCAGGACACGGCACTTTTATCTTGGAATTTACTAAAAATGCCCCATCCAGACAGTCAAAAACCTTTTTTTCCATTTTTCCGTATACCAGACGCTTGATGCCATTGATATGGGAATCCACGGTCAGTCCGTCTTCATACTGAAGAATTACCGGAATTCCATAGTGCTTCTTCGCGTAAAGTGCCAGCAGGGAATTTTCCAGACGCATATTATAAATAATCATTGCATCAAGGGTATGACTGCGCAGATAGCGTTTCAAAAAATGTTTGCTGCTTACATAACAGCTCAGGGAATTTAATACGGGCGCACCAAAGATGGACGCGTAATAAAGATTTTCCTCCAGTGTGGACTGAAATCCCTTATAAAACCGGAAGCTGCGCCCTGATGTCCACGCATTTGACCAGGTAATTACCTTATTCCCGCCTTCTTTTAAGACATCCATAATGTATTTTCCCTTATTCTGCCCTGCCTGGGAGATAAACGGTTTTGAATGGCGCTGGTTTATGACATCCTCTTTATAATAATTCGTCACATATAGTACGGTTTTTCCCATCCTGTTCCTCTTTTCCATGCTGCTTATGATTTCTTATACACGGCATAACCGGAAGTTTCCCCTGTCCGCACATAGCCATATCTCTCAAGGAGTTTTTCCGTTGTCTCATTCTTTTCAACTACAATATACGTAAAATCTTTCTGTTCCTCAAATGTTTCTAACGTTTTTCTGTTCGTAATCTCATCCGAATAACCCGGAATGATAATGTTTCCTGTATACTGACGGATTCCGTAAGAAATGTTTTCATCCCTTGGAACAAGGGCGCGTGCCGTCTCCCCTCCGCAGTCATTTTCAATGATATCGCTGATTTCGATTGCATCCTGCGATATCTTATACAGGTTTTCTGCTTTCACATACATACTGCTTCCATAGAGCTGTCCTGCTATCATAACCGTCACTGCAAGGATGACCGCCATAAACGCCTTTTTCTTGGTCCCGTCCTCCTGTTTCACACCTCTGGTATAAAATTCCGTGATTGCATATGCGATGACAGACATTAACGGCAATACATAAAAAATCCGCAGATACGCATATGCGTCATCTGACATAAATTTTTCTGTTGCAATAAGTCCTAACAGCGGATTGCAGATGACACATACAAAGACTAAAACGGAATAGATTGCCATAAATCTTCCTCTGGATTCCATGTCCCTCGAAAAGAGGATGAAGAAAATGGAAATGGCAAACAGTACCACATAGCCGCTCGTTCCCCAGAACGTCTCATTGATAAAACTGATTAATTCCATGCTGTCTCCCCTTTCTAAAACAGAAACCGGTTCACGGCTGAAACGATAATATCATATTTCAGATATACCACCAGAAGAAATAGTGCCGGACTGCAGGCAATTCCGGTTCCGATTAAGATACCCAAACGCTTTCTCTTTATCGCATAAAGAAGCGCTAACGCCGCTACCATTGCCACTGCAAGTCCCGCTCCGGTAAGCGTTGTGGAACATGCTGCCACAATCGTCACAGCAAGCAGAATGTATTCGGGCACCTTTGTTTTCTTTTCAAATATCAGATTCGCAAAGTAAAACAGAAACGGCATGACAATTAATGCCAGAAATGCCTTACTCTGCCATATCCAGGTCAGCAGACGGTAGGTGATGGTATAGTTGGAAAATCCTCCAAACACGCTGACCAGATTCACAAACAGAAGGTACACTGCCATTTTGCGCTTATCATTGCGAAACAGCCAGGACGCCAGAAGCATCTGCACCGCATAATACATCGGAATGATAAAATAGCACAAAATGGTTTTGCACAGGATCAGCGGATGAATCCCTGTCATCTTTGCCAGATAGGCAAGGAACGTCCAGTACGATGACAGCGCATACTTCGCCGACACCCAGGTGAGCATCTCCCCGGTAATCGTATCCACCAGATACAGCGTATCCGAAGAAATCATATCGTTTACCATCGTAAGATACGTCTTGTCATCTCCATAAATAAACGGTGTATAGAAGTTCAGAATCACAATCGGGATATAGATGGCTGCTATTGCAAATATCCAGATTTTTCCCGCACTGCGTATGCGCTCCACTGCCCCAAGAATGCTTTTTTTCAAAGCCTTATGGCGCAGGCAGAGTGCGCATACCACAAGCACTGCCAACACTACATTGTACCAAAATACCAGCTTGGAAAAATGAACCTTGGCAAGCGTCATGGGCACGGAAAAAAGCTGCATCAGACAGAGCATAATCATAATTCCAACAATATAGTTAAATGTCACGCTGTCCGCATTTTCCCGGTGTATCCACGGTGTCACCAGTATTCCCAGCACAACCGGCACAACACCGAGTATCAACAATAAGATTATGATTCCCAAAATAAGTGTTACTGCACCCACGCTTCTATCTCCATCGAAATTTCTGTCTTAACAATTTGAAACAAGTACCATTCCAAGTAACTGTACCTCATTTTCACGGCACTTGTTCAGTTCCTTCGCAATCTCATTGCAATTTGATTTCTCATCTGCTTCCACAAGAACACATGCCCCGTCCTCGGTAAGCTTTAACAATGCCTCTGCATCGCGGTTGATGTTTCCACCGATTTCAACCGTGATACCATCCTCTTTCAGGCTGTCCGAAAGCTGCGTTAAAAATGCTTCCGGAACCATGTTCATTTTGCTTCCTGCAAGATATACATGGTCTCTGTTCTCTTTTCTGCATGCAAGCAGGATATTAGAACGAATCATTGCAAACTGCTGTGCATAATCGGAATGTTCCATCGCAATTTTATCTGCCCAGCGGTCAATTCCATTTCCAATCCGTTTTTTCTTCAGGGAAAGTGCACTGACGCTTCCCATGTCACGGACACCAAACAGATATTTTGCTTCCTGCATTCCGTGGATTCCCTGTGATGCTGAGTATCCGATTACAACGCACACGACTGCAAGCAGGATTCCGCCAAGAATTCCAAGCGGTGCCTTGTTCGGGCGTACAGAGACAGATACCGCTGCCGGCTCTACATGGGCACGTTCCTCTTCCTCTGTCTCTTCCTCTGCCGGAAGGATACTGTTCTGGGAAGTAATTCCCTCCTGAAGAATCAATGCTGCAAGTGCCTGCTGTTCATTTGACAAAGAATTCTGTAATGCCGTGTAGGAGCTTACATACAGAGCCAGATCAGAATTCATGGATGCCTGACGTGACACAACTTCATCATCGATAACAATGTTGCTCTCACGGCTTTCCTGTTTCAATTCATATTCAGAAGCTGTTGTTACAGATGCGTAGCCCTCTACTGCGGAAACAACACCATCCGCCAAGCGTTCACACGCCTCTTCGGATTCTGCACGTACCCGGATTTTAAGCACTGCATCCGTGCGGGATACAGATAAAAGCTCTGTAATATAGCTGGACTGTAATTCCAGTCCAAGCTGTGTCTTAATCTCTGCGCCGATTTCATCGGACTGAATATAAGACACATACTGATTTGCAATGTTCTCAGCCGCTTTACTGTCCTCTGCCACGACTTCATAGCTTAAATCCACCACATTTTCCTGATACGGATTTAAGGTCATGAGAATGGATTCTGTCTGATAAGCTCTGCGCTGCTCTAAGGTATTTGTCATATAGACGAAGCGCCATACACGCTGAATGGAATAGTCGTCCATCTTCGCTTCTATAGACTCGATGGTGACCGGTCCCGCATTTGCCTTATCTGCTGCTGCAATTGCTGCTTCTGTCGCTTCCTTCTTCGTGCTGCGGTAATCCGCTGCCACTGCAAGCACTGCTCCAAGCACTGCGAGGATTAAAACGAGGCGCCATTTTTTGAGCACCTGTAACAGGACCTTTTTCAAATCAATTTCACGCTCTTCCACAAAATACTGGTTCTGCTTTTTCATCTTGTTCTCCTTTAATCTACTTCTTTTTCTTTCCCTTTGTTGACTTTATCACTTCATCAAAGTCTACGCGTGGGAATGCTTCTAACTGTCCACCGCGTGTTGCGTTGTAAATACGGAATCCATGTGCACCGGCATATTCCTGTGCAATATCGTATTCTGCTAACATCTCATTTCCATTCTGAATCAGCCGTTCCTTTGACCAGGTTTTCTTATGGTCCACATAGGCAGTCGCTTCATTATACATTTTCGGCTGTGCATAATTGCAGTCCACACCGAGCAGATAGATTTCTTCAAATCCAAGGTATGCTGCAATCTGAAGCATTGCATACACGACGGATTTTCCCGTATACACTACTTTTGTAATATCTCCACTGAATTTCGTCTCCGGATAACGCTTCGGGAACCATTTCTGCCAGAATGTATTGGTGAGTGAATTTGCCGCATCATTCTTTGGAAATGCCAGACCGTTTTCCTCATTATAATCCACATCAAAGTCGCTGTAAAACAGCTTCCGAATCTCTTTTGATTTGAGATTTTCACGGAATGTTTCAATTGCATGGGAATCTACGATTCCATAATAATCTGCACGCCAGTCTGTTTTATCATATAATTTAAAACCGGAGTTTACGGTAAACGTCCACTCGTCCTTTAACTTCTCCACATCCTCTATCCGAAGACTTGGTCCCGTTGCCACGATAAAACAGCGCTCTCCTTTATGAAGATTGTGATATGGCTCTAAATGTTCTTTATAAAACGCCTGTTTTTTCTCGCTGTGCTCTCTGTACGCTTTATCTTTTGCCTTATATTCCGACATTCTTCTGAATTCCAGCCATTTTTCATAGAGACCCGGAAACCGGTTCTTGATTGCTTCCTTCAAACTGCCACTCCCTTTCCTTCTGTTTCTAATAATTCCTTCCATTGTACCATAATATGTTCCACGGAAAGTGTCTCTGCCATTTCAACTGCCTTCGCTGCCATCTGCTCTAACGCTTCCCGGTTTTCTGCCATTTCAAGCATAATCCGTGCAAAATCTCTCGTATCGTAAGCCTTTGCCAGTCTTCCCTGCACGCCGTCTGTAATGAGCGGTCCTACCGCCGTGATATCATAAGACGCCACCGGAAGCCCCATCTCAAACGCCTCCGTCACCACCATCGGGAATCCTTCCCAGCGGGAGGATAACAGGTAGACCGATGCATTCATAAGGTAATCCTGCACGCGGTCGGTTCTGCCCGGCATTTCCACATAATCGGAAAGCCCGTAGTCTTTTACCATCTGACGCAGTTCTTCCTTCTGCTCGCCGTCTCCGACCATCACAAGCTTCCAGTCTTTGTTCTGCTCCACAAAATACCGGAACGATTCTAATAATAAATCATACCCCTTCTGATAGGTAAATCTTCCGCAGGTGATAAACGTCTTTTGCGTAAGTGCACTCTTTTTTTCACTCACAAAGCTGCGCGGATTATAGATGACTTTACAGGAAACATCAAACGCTTCCTTGTATTTTCCCGCAATGTAATCGTTTAGCACCACACAGGCATCCATCGCGCGTGCGCTCTCCCCAAACAGTGCATCCATATGCCAGAAATATCTGTGCGGCGTTTTGAAATATGCCTCATAGGCATTGTGCTCCCAGCCCGCCGTCTTTGCATTTAATTCGTCTGCAATTAATCCAAGCCTTATGGAGTTGCCGCCGGAGACCCCGATTATCCAGTCAAACGGCTCTCCCGACAACATCTGTATCCATTCCTTGCGCCATTTTTTCGGGAAATACGCATACCGCAACAGCTTAACGGCACTTTTTTTCTGATACCAGAGTCCTGTGCGCTCATTGATGTCTCTTAGGATACGCCGCAGGATGCGTGATACCTTATTTAAGTGTGGGTCCTGATAGGTTACAATTTTAATGGCATTGCTGACCTGATAGGGATTTTTTGCAATTTCCTCTTTTGTATCCTTTGTAAAAATGGTCACCTCATATTCCTTCGCCAGCTCATTTGCAATCACCGCTGTCACACGCTGTTCTCCGCCCATGGAAAACACGGATGAGACCACCAGACCGATTTTTTTCATAGGAATCCCCCTGTCTATTTTCCGAGAATCTTATGTATCGCTTTTCCCGGATGTGTGAGATAATAGCGAATCCTGCTTCTTTTATAAGCACGTTTTTCCTGATGTTTGCAGGCAATTAATGCCGCTCTGTCCTCTTTCCGCTCCTCCACTATTTCCGGGAACTGTGTCACACGGTATTCCTTTAAAGTCGCAATCTTATCCCGCACCTCTACATTGCAGTGAACGCCGCTGCCGTCAAATCCAATATTTTCGCAGAGCCCACGGTTCGGGAAAAGAGTTAAGCCGCCGCTTTGAAACATTGCCCAGTAACAGCGGATTGCCCAGGAATTAATCGTGTGATATTCCATCTGATTGCGGAGCATCACGCTCATGTCAAAGGAATCCTCATAGTCAAAGGTTTTGCGGAACGCCTCGTCATTTTTGACCTGTTCCCAGCCTGTCGCATTCTCGTCGAACAACTCCCATCTGTCCTTCCAGGTTGCCCAGCTCCAGGAGGAAAAAATACGGATAAAATAGCTCTCCGGCAAGGCAGGGTTTCCGTCTCCGAAGTGGGAGTATCCGGTAATGGAAAATGCCTTTTTCTCATCCTTATAGCGCTCTAATGCTTCGTTCATGTAGGTCAGAAAATACCGGCTGGTCAGCAAATCGTCCTCCATCACGATAATTCTGCCGTAACGGTTTACGATTTCGGTTACCCCGGTAATAACCGAGCGGGCAAGTCCATAATTTTTCTCTCGTTCTACTACAGTTACCGTTTTAAATCCCGTAACCGAGTGCACGTACTGGCGCACTTCCTTCACTTTTGCTTCCGCTGCCTCGTTCTTTGCGCCGTCGCAGTAAATAAACAGGTCACTCTCAGAAGCTCCTTCATTTTTTTGCAGTGATTCAATTGTCTTTTTCGTATGCTCCGGTCTGTTGTATACAAACAGCACAATCGGTGCATATTGTTTTATTTCACTCATGATTTATTCCTCATTTCCGCTGATTCTGCGGTAAATTGCAACAAGCTCTTTTATATTTTCTTCCCGGTCAAAAATCTGTGCTGCATGCGCGTGCGCCGCCTCACACATCGGTGCAACGCCCTCCTTTGCATCAAACAGTTTTCCCACATAAAACGCCAGCATATACGGCGCATCTAACTGGTAGACATAGCCTTCCTTCTCGTGAGTTATCATGTTTTTGACGCCGCCCATATCTGCGGTCACGGTCGGCACGCCGAGTAACATTGCCTCGCCAAGTGAATTCGGCGAATTTTCAATCGCAGACGGCAGGATAAAAGCATTTGCTTTCCGGTACTGCTCACACATCTCTTTCTCATTTAGTGTCCCTAAGAAATGAATGTTTTCTTCCACGCCCAGTTTCTTAATCAGTCTGCGCAGATAAATCTGATAGCCGCCCAATTTGATTTTGTTGTAAAATCCCTGTGGGTGTATGATATCGTCATCTGTAATATACAATGTGACATCCGGATATTTTTGTTTTAATACCGCAAGCGCCTGAATGGCAAAATGAAATCCCTTGTACGGCACTCTTCCCTGGCTCATGAAAATCCGATGTTTTTCGCAGGATTCATACTGCCAGCGGTTCTCATAAAAGCTGTCACGTAAAATCTCATTGTTGTGATGATAGGAAACGCCCGGGTGATACATTGTCGTACATGCCAAATCCCAGTCGGTACGCCCAATGACATTTGGTACCTGCCTGATTGCCTCGATTTCATAGGCACCTTTTTTGCGGAATTTCTTCTGCACGGTGCGCACATTGCTGCGGCGTAAGATATCACGGATGGAAAAGAAACGCTCCACCCAGTGTGGGATTCCCGCCATAAAATGGTCTGCATAAATAGAGACCAATCCCTGAATCGAAACCACTGTCGCATCCGAAAGCCCCACACGCTTGCTTGCAAGCACCGCACTTAACGTATGCGGGAACTCTGTTCCGAAAATATGCACGGCATCCGGCTTTACCATCTCATAGACCTGCACAAACTGTTCCTCAAGTGTCGGGTCAAACTTATCTGCGTCTTTTTCTTTTCTCGGAACAGATACAAAATGGACACGGTCGCCTTCCCCCGTGCGAATCTTTGTCTGCCCCACAGACGTGTATGCAATATACAGGTCCACGGAATCTTTTAATGCTTTGCTGATTCCCACCAGCCAGGAGACTCTGACTTCGGTATCATCTCCCATCACTTCCTTTGCCTCAGGAATCGGCACATTACAAATCCACAGAACTCTCATATTCTTTCCTCCTGATAATGTTTCTTCCCTTCACTGCGATAATCTCGCCGGAAGCGTTTTCATGCTGCATCACACGCTGTTTTCTACAATACAGACACCAGCCCAGATAGAAGGAAATCACTGGTGCAGAAAACGGTATGGAAGAAAACATCATAACCAGAAATCCAAAGGTATAGGTAATTCCCTCGCCCCGCTCATATCCTCTCCAGATAATTGCTGCAATGATTGCAACCAGAATGATTCCAAAAATTCCAAATTCATAAAGCACGGTGCCGATTCCACTCATGATTTTCTGCGACATTCCGTGCGGCATTCCATAATTTGCAACAAATTCCTGGATGGAATAGGTGATGGCATTTACACGCAGCGTAATACTTCCATCATTTAAGAGACGTTCCGGATCGTTAAACAGAGAATGTACCAGCACCTGGATACGTGACCCCTGTCTTGCAAACTTTTCAATCAGAAGCAGTGAACCGATTCCACCGCCAAAGAGTACCACCGCCTTAAACAGTGCGTGTTTCTTGCAGTAGACCAGTTCATTTATCATATACATTCCGATGTACGCTGCCAGATAAACAAGTGTTACGGATGACTGCGCAAACACCACAATCTGAATCAGCAGGTTTGCCATATAAAGAACCTTGTTTTTTTCAAACTTCATTACGAACAACAGCATCACCAGACACATATAGCCGTAAGCAGACGGTTCCGAGAACAGGCTTACGACACCGCGCGCCTCGTTTGTAGCGGCTCTTGACAGAATATTATGCAAAAAAGTACTGTTGATATATTTCTGGATGAATCCAACCGCAAACCAGATCCAGGTAATGAGCTTTAAAAGGCGCTCATTGACACCTCCCCTGGCTTCTAACACCAGATAAGTTGCCACCGGAATAAAGAAAAGGGAAATATATCCGAAATAGGCGCGCAGCGTATCATACAGGCTCACCTGCATCACACCAAAGACTGCAAGCACGCCCGCAAGTAATACCATCGAAACCAGAAGTCCGAAACGAGCGGACATTCCCACTTTTTTCTGCAAAAAATAGCATAATACAATTGCCACTGAAACCAGAAGTCCGGTCGGCTGTGTATCAGAACCGATATATATCACAAACTGAATAAACGGGAAAAAACATCCGAAGTATAAAAGCCACTCCATGATTTTGGATTCCCAGTCTTTTTCTATTTTTCTGTGAATTGTAAAATTTGCCAGCGAGTTCCTGATTTTAAATCTCATATTTTCTTCTTTCTCCTGCTATCCTGTAACGCCCTTCATAAGTTCCCGGTAAATCTGCTCATAAGCCTCTAAAAAGACTGCCTTGTCAAACCGGATTCTGTCCTTTTTGCAGCCCTCATACCAGGGTGTTGGCTCATTACAGATTTGCTGTACCGCTTCTGCAACTCCTTTTACATCACCCGGCTCCAAAACAATGCCACAGCCCTCGTGCACACTCTCCGGAACTGCCGTTGCATTATAGACTATGGCAGGTGTTCCGCAGCAGATTGCCTCTCCCGTGGTCATTCCCATTGTCTCCTGACAGCTTCCATTAAAATAGACATCCGCCATCCGGTAAAAATCTGCAAGCTCGGATAATCCTGCCGTTCTCGGATAGCCTGCAATTGTTTCCGGAAGCTCCTTCAACTGTTTTTCATTCAGTCCTACCATCACAACCTGGTATTCCTCTGGCAGGTGCCCCGAAAGTTCTATGAAGTCTTCATATCCCTTCTGTTTTGTCCAGACATTCGCCACTCCAAGCACAACCTTTTTCCCGGATAATCCATATGTTTCCTTAAGCTTCTCCTGTTCGTTTCCCTGCTTAAGATAATATGTTTCCAGCTCTAATCCATTTGGCACCGCACTGCACGGAATTCCTTTAAAAAAGGACTGTTCCACCTCTCCCTTCAGCCACTTCGACGGTGTGACGAGGTGCATATTCCTTACAGATGTAAATAATTCTTTTTTTATCCGGTAGTTCTGATAGGAGTTGTCAAGAAGCATACTCGCCGGATATTCCTTCTTCTGCGGGCAATGCTCACACTGGCTCTTCCAGCGGTAGCAGCCTACATTGGTATAATGGGAGCAGTGTCCCGTGTAAGTCCAGCAGTCATGCAATGTCCACACGACCGGTCTGTCATATTCTTTCAAAAAAGCAAACAACGTCCGGATATCAAGGTAATACCCATGAAGATTGTGAAGATGAATCAAATCCGGTTCATACCGTCTGATATCTTCCACCAGTTTCTTTGTTGCACGCACTGAATACATGGCGTGCCGGTCCGTGATTCTTGTCATGATGCCATGATAATAAACATCCCATTTATTTCCAATTTTAATTGTACGGATATTCTCCGGTGCCTCGCCTCTTGCATATGCAATGACACACTCATGCCCCTGTCCAGTAAGCATTTCATATAAATCCGACACAATTTTTCCCGTACTTCCGATTCCATATACGGTATTGATTTCTAATACTTTCATCGCGATTTCCTATTTTACAATGAGCTTTGCAAGCTCAGTAAGCATACATTCCAGAAGATATATCCGGCTGTATCCATTCCTTCTGTAAATCCGGTAACGTTCCCTGCACTTACGGAACGCCGTTCCGACGCCTCCCTCGTTGCTCAAACCTCCCATACGGAAATTTGCAAGCACTTCGTTTAGTACCACAACTTTATAATTTCCCTTGAATACTTTCAACATCAAATCCCAGTCGTCATACACGCAGTCTGTCGCATATTGAAACTTATCATATACGGTGCGGCGCATAAACGTTGTCGGATGGTTCCAGTCCCGTGAAGTCGCATACTTTCTGTAACGCGCCTTTTTTACGATATAGGAATCTCCCTTATACAGACGGATATCTGCATAAAACATATCGAAATCTTCCTTCCGGAACGTATCAACCACACGCTCTACTGTATTCTCCTCATACCAGTCATCGCTGTTAATCATACCGACAAGGGTTCCCTTTGCTTTGGCAATTCCCTTATTCATCGCATCATACACGCCATTGTCCTTCTCGCTTGACACCTGTAAGGGAATTCCTCTTTCCTCAAATGCCAGTCTGTATTCTTCCACAATGTCTAATGTATGGTCTTTTGACTTTCCATCTACAATGATATATTCGATATTTCCGTAAGTCTGATGCAGCACCGATTCGATGGTGTCACGGATGGTCGCCTCACTGTTATAGCAGACGGTTACAATGCTTACAAGTATCTCCTGCTTTGTATCTGTCATTCTCATCTCCCCTAATTCATCGCCTGGTCACCGTTTTTTGCCAGCCGGATGGACTGTGCAAAATCTACGGTCTGATATTCTTTGATATCAATGTCCTTACTGCTTAAGTCAAATTCATAGATAAGGCTTCCGAATGCCTTATTGGTATATTTTCCGACTTTGCCAGGTACAACGGATAAAAGGTAAATGCCCCAGTTAAATAACCCGGTCAGCCAGATTTTCTTCTGGCTCTCTCCGGCAATCTGACGCACCATATCCGCGGTACAGACATATTCTTCATTCTGTGGGTAATAGATACCATCACATTTGCGCTCCACACACAAATGAACAAATTCACAGAGATTATATACAAAAATCATGGAACGCTGATTTCTCACCGTCGGGAAAATCGGCATCGTTGCCGCAAGCTTCTCAAGTGTCGGGAAGTTTCCCTTGCTGCCATATCCATACACCATCGGCGGTCTTATAATGACAACCTGGAATGTCTCATCGCGCAGTTCAAGAATTCCCTTCTCTGCCTTTAACTTGCTGTCTCCGTAGAAGTTTGATGGAACTGCTTCTGTCGTTTTGGAGATTGCCTTGATTTTGCCGACACGGGCGCTGTCCCCGTAAATACTCATGCTGCTCATGAAGATAAACTGCTTTACGCCGTCCCGCTTTGCTTTCTGTGCGGTTTCAATGGCAAGGTCACAGTTTACATGATAATACTTATCCTGAATCTCTTTTGAGACAGACGTAATATCTGCGTGTGCAAGTCCTGCAACATGAAAGACCACATCATACGGTGAGAAGTCTTTTTCTCTCCAGTTTGCATCTAACATATCAAGTGTATCAATCTGATAATTGTCAAACTGTTTCATCCATTTTTCAAATGAAGTGCCAACATAACTGTTGGCACCTGTAATCAGTATTCTTTTCATTTCTCCGGTTTCCGGCTCTCCATTGCGCCGGTTCCTCCTTCCACTACTCCATCATGGTGTAACACGCTCGTGATGGTTCCAAAAAAACATTTCACATCAAAGCCAAAGCTCATTTTTTTCACGTACTCGCCGTCTAACGCCGCCTTCACCGGAATCTCCAATTCATCTCTTCCGTTAATCTGCGCCCATCCGGTAAGTCCCGGCATCACATCATTTGCGCCGTATTTATCGCGCTCGGCAATCAGGTCGTCCTGATTCCACAGTGCCGGTCTTGGTCCGATAATGCTCATATCGCCCTTTAATATGTTAATAATCTGAGGCAGTTCGTCCAAACTGCTCTTTCTTAAGAATTTTCCAACTTTCGTAATATACTGTTCCGGGTTTGTCAACATATGCGTCGGCATATCCTTTGGGGTATCAATCCGCATCGTGCGGAATTTTAAAATATTGAAATAGGTTTTGTGGATTCCCACACGCTTCTGTTTAAAAAGGATTGGTCCTTTGCTGTCGATTTTGATTGCAATGCACAAAATCAAAAACAGAGGTGACAAAATGATACATCCCAGGAGACTTACCACAATATCTATCAGTCTTTTTATTTTCGGGTAAATTGATTTTTTCATTCTGCCACCTCATATTTATTTAGTATTGCTGGATTGTGTATGTCGGCACAATCTCATGAACTTTCTGACGGATATCACTCGGTTCCGTCACAACATAATCTGCAAGTTTCTGTAAGTCCTCTAAAAACTTTTCCTCATCCATCTCGATGGGTTTTCCGATATGAATCAGCTTGTTTTCTGTTTCCTGCAAGCCTTCTTCTTTCATCAGCATTTCTTCGTAAAGTTTTTCTCCCGGCCGAAGTCCTGTAAAGACAATCTTGATATCATCATCCGGTTTGTGTCCGGACAGAAGAATCAGGTTTCGTGCCAGGTCTAATATCTTTACCGGCTCTCCCATGTCAAGAACGAAAATCTCTCCGCCCTTTGCATAAGCCCCTGCCTGAAGCACAAGTGACACTGCCTCCGGAATTGTCATAAAATACCGGATAATATCCGGATGGGTAACGGTTACCGGTCCGCCCTGTGCAATCTGTTTCTTAAATAACGGAATCACACTTCCATTACTTCCAAGTACATTTCCAAAACGTACTGCAACGTATTCTGTATTGGAACGATTGTTGTAGGTCTGTATAATCATCTCACAGATACGTTTCGTTGCACCCATGATATTCGTCGGATTTACTGCCTTATCCGTAGAAATCATGACAAAGCGTTTTACCTTGTATCTATCTGCTGCCCTTACAATCTTCCATGTGCCGAGTACGTTATTCTTCACTGCCTCATTCGGGCTGTCTTCCATCAGCGGCACATGCTTGTGCGCAGCCGCATGATAAACGATTTCCGGATGATAGGTTTCAAAAATCACATCCATACGCTTGGTATTGCGCACAGACGCAATCAGAACCACCAGATTTAAATCCGGGAAATCATGTTTTAATTCATTCTGGATATCATACGTTGTGTTCTCATAAATATCAACAATGACTAACTGCTTCGGCTTATGGGATGCAATCTGACGGCACAGCTCGCTTCCGATGGTACCACCGCCTCCGGTTACCATAATTACTTTGCCGGACACATAGCCCATGATAGATTCCAGATTTACCTGTATCGGTTCGCGTCCTAAAAGGTCGTTGACATCTACATCTTTTAACTTGCTGATACTTACCTCGCCGTTTACAAGCTGGTACATTCCCGGCAGACGTTTCAGTTCACAGCCTGTCCGTTTACAGATGTCGAGTATTTCTTTCATCTCCTTCGGAGCAGCCGTTGGAATTGCGATAATAATTTCTTTGACATCAAGCTCTTTAACCGCCTCCTCGATGTCGTACCGGTCTCCCACAACTTTCACTCCATGGATATAACTTCCGTGTTTCTTCTTATCATCATCAATCACGCCCACTACGTTCATATCAATGTAGTTGCTGATGGAAATTTCCTTGATAATCGCATTTCCAGCTTCTCCCGCACCTACGACAAGCACACGTTTTCTGGTTGCCGCATTCACACGGCGGTTTGAAAGTGCCCGCACAGCGCGGTAAGAATAACGGCTGATTGCTGTAAATATAACCAGTGCTATCGCAAAATAAACATAATAGCTTCGCGGCAGCGGATATACGTTACTCGGATTGGTCAGCATAATGAGAACCATTCCAAGGAATGCCGCTATCAGGCACGCACAAATCATATACATTAATTCAGTACCGCCCGCATACGACCACAGACTGTTATACAGACGCAGCACAGCAAATACGATAATTGTAATTAAAATCAGCAGCGGCAGTGCACGATTCGCTGTGTGCAGATATGCCTTCGGTATAATAATCGGATTAAAATCAAATCGTGACAGAAGTGCCAGATAACTGGCCGCTGCAACTGCCAGTATGTCATAACAGATTAATAGTATTCTTTTCGCCCAAACAGAGTTTCCTAATTTTTTCATGTTCATCAACTTTCTTTTTGTGAATTATTCTCAGAGACGGTATAAATGATAGCCTTCCAAAATCACTACCAGTTCATACCCCTGCGATTGCATATACTCCATATCCGCCGTTTCCGAGCGAAGCAGAAGGCAATTGCATCCATATCCCTCTGCTGATTCTATCAACGCCAGCAGATTTCCCTCTGCATAGCCGTAACCTTCCCCATACGCAACCCGTACCCCAGGGTCATATTCCTGGATACTTGCTGCCACCTCAGACGGTGCTAACAGAAACGGTTGATCAATCTGCCGGATATAATGATCCAGTCCGATTACCGAAGCGGAAATTTTGTATGTATTCGGTGCTCCGGTCAAAAATTCCGGCTCATATCGAAGCCCGATTCCTGCCTGAATGATTATAGCATATAACAATATAATTATCCATCGCTTTTTGAGCAGCTCTGTTCTTCCAAGCAGTTCTACCCCGACATACGCAAGAAGCGCTGCTGTCGGAAGAATCAGAAAAATCTTATACGGCAGATATCCGCCCAGAAAAATTCTTCCTGCTGCCATAATCGCAGTAATCCCCAAAAAACTAAAGACCGCCTGAAGAGGCAGCCTTGCATTGCCCTGCCGCCTGTCATACAGGTAAATCCACACCAGCGCAATCCAGTACAGCACCATATGTGTCGTCTGTACGCCGTATGCGTGCCAGTTATCTATGATTGTTTTAATTACATTTGTCACGTTTTAAGTACCTCTCTGTAATTTTTCCCGCAATACTGCATAAGATAATGGCTGTTGTCACAATAAATGCTTCCGGAAGCAGAAGCTGCCCTGCCACATAACAAAGAAGCAGAAACAAAATCTGCCCTGTCATTGTTTTTTTGCCATCTCCCCATACATCCATCAGAGAAAAACTTTCAATCATAACTGCCGGGAAGATACTCGCCGCAGCAAGGCTCGTTCCATTCCATACATTCTGAATTGCTCCAACCATCAACGATTTTGATGCGTATGCAGCAACCGAGTAAAACAGAATCACCAGTATCACAAACAGTTCCTTCTTTTCCACACATCCCGGCCAGAAATATTCTCCCGCCTGCCAGTAGGTAACAAACACTAACGGAAGCAGAAAAAAAGGAAGAAACATATGGAGGAACTGGGTGGTATTCACACCTGCGATTCTCGCATTTACCACATAAAATACCTCTAGCGGGGAAAATACATTCTCATTCGGGTAACTTGCAACCGGATTTAACGTGTACGGCTCATATTGATAAACTGTTCCGGTCGCATCCATCACTGCCGCAACTTCTGCCGTACTATCCTCTTTCGATGGCAGAACCCATACAACTGAAATCAGTGTCACCATCAGGCATACTACGATAAAAAAACTCCGCATGACATCCCAGTGCCTGATGCGCTCTGCGAATTTCTTCGCCCACAGCAGCAGCTCACTCCAGTTTAAAACAACAAAAAGAAAGATGAGCACTCCCATTCCCATCAGAACTGCTTTCCATATCGAAACAATCGTCGCAAGCGGTGTGTGCAGACACAAAAGCGGTACTGCCAGTACCAGAAAGCCCGCAAAAACCACAAGATATCCCAGCAGGTAGGAAAAGGGATTTATCTGCTTTTTCTGTAAAAACGTAATCGCTCCTCCAATTGCAAGCGGAAGCACGCCAAGTTCATACCCTGCGGTCAGTATTTGTAAAAATACTTTCATTTATAATCCCTCTGCAATTTCCATCAGATACTTACCATAATCGGTTTTCAAAAGCGGCTGTGCAAGCTTTATGAGCTGCTCTTTATCAATAAATCCTCTCTTGTAGGCAATTTCTTCAATACACGAGATATAAAGTCCCTGTCTCTTCTGGAACGCAGATACGAAATCTGCCGCTGCAAGCAGCATATCATGATTTCCGGTATCTAACCATGCAAAACCTCTTCCAAGTGTTTCAACGGAAAGATTTCCGCGATTCAAATACTCATTATTTACACTTGTAATTTCAATCTCACCACGGGCTGACGGTTTTACATTCTTTGCAATTTCCACAACATCATTATCGTAGAAATACAGACCCGGAACTGCATAATTTGACTTCGGATTCTGTGGTTTTTCCTCGATGGAGATTGCCTTTCCGTTTTCATCAAATTCCACCACTCCGTACTCTCTCGGGTCTCTTACATAGTAGCCAAAAATGGTCGCTCCCGCTTCTTTCTCCGTGCGCTCTGCTGCGCGCATCAGCACCTTGGAAAAGCTCTGTCCATAAAAAATATTGTCGCCGAGAACTAACGCAACCGCATCTTTTCCGATAAAGGATTCTCCGATGATAAACGCATCTGCAAGTCCTCTCGGCTGCTCCTGAACGGCATACTCAAAACACATTCCAAGCTGGCTTCCATCTCCTAACAGTTCTTTAAAAACCGGGAGGTCTCTCGGTGTAGAGATAATCAGCACCTCACGGATTCCTGCAAGCATCAGTGTAGAAAGCGGGTAATAAATCATCGGCTTGTCATATACCGGCATAATCTGTTTTGAAATCGCCTTTGTCAGTGGATAAAGTCTGGTTCCGGACCCTCCGGCAAGAATAATTCCCTTCATATTTCATTTCTCCTGTTCGATTTTAATTAAACGCAAACCAGCAGTACCGCCCCAGGGCGTTACTGCTGTCAATTCTTATTTGCCGCGATACATATCCTCATAATATTTCTGGTAGTCACCACTTGTCACGTTCTTCATCCAGTCCTCATTCTCAAAAAACCATGCGATGGTCTTTTTGATTCCGTCTTTGAACATCGTTTCCGGTTCCCAGCCAATCTCTGCCTTAATCTTATCCGGCGCAATCGCATATCGTCTGTCATGTCCCTTACGGTCCTCTACGTAAGTAATCAGGTCTTTGCTTACCAGTTTTCTTCTCGGGTCATCTGCCGGAAGCATCTCTAACAGCGTATCAATGATGATATTGATAATCTCGATATTCTGTTTTTCATTGTGTCCGCCTACGTTGTAGGTTTCACCGAGACGTCCCTTCTCCTGTACCATATCAATTGCCTTTGCATGGTCATCCACATACAGCCAGTCACGTACGTTCTTTCCATCTCCGTAAACCGGCAGTTTCTTTCCCTGCAATGCATTATTGATGATAAGCGGAATCAGTTTCTCCGGGAACTGATACGGTCCGTAATTGTTTGAGCAGTTCGTAATATTTGCCGGGAACTTATAGGTATCAATATATGCTTTTACCAGCATATCACTGGATGCCTTGCTTGCGGAATACGGGCTGTGCGGTGCGTAAGGGGTTGTCTCATAAAAATAGGTTCCGTCATCTTCCAGTGAACCATATACTTCATCTGTAGATACATGTAAAAACTTTTTGCCTTCTTTGAAGCTTCCGTCCGGAAGTTCCCATGCTGCTTTTGCACAGTTGAGCATTACAGCTGTTCCGAGTACATTTGTCTTTACGAATACTTCCGGATTCTTAATGCTGCGGTCTACATGGCTCTCTGCTGCAAAATGTACGACACGGTCAATATCATACTGTGCAAATACCTTCTCGATTGCCTCCTTGTCTGTAATATCTGCCTTTACAAAGATGTAATTCGGATTTTCTTCCAAATCCTTGAGATTCTCAAGATTTCCTGCATAGGTCAGCGCGTCTACATTGACAATTTTGATTTCATTTCCATATTTGCGGAACATGTAATGAATGTAATTTGAACCGATAAAGCCGGCTCCTCCAGTTACCAAATAAGTTCTCATATTCTTTCTCCTCAGTCTTTATTTATTTTCGATGCTTTTTACATAGTCAGCAAAGCTTCCAAGTACTAAATCCTTGTCCGAGAAAATCAGGTCTTTCTCCGTCATTCCTTCCGGCATCGGCCACTCAACTGCAATCTGCGGGTCATTCCATTTGACGCCAAGCTCATCATTCGGATGATAGAAGTCAGTTACCTTATAGCAGAACTCTGCATAATCAGACAATACAATAAATCCATGTGCAAAACGCTTTGGAATAAAAAACTGCTTTTTATTTTCCGCAGAAAGAAGGACACCAAACCACTTTCCAAATGTCTCTGATTCCGGGCGCATATCAACTGCCACATCATATACTTCTCCGTTTACAACACGGACCAGCTTATCCTGCGGATATTCTTTCTGGGAATGAAGTCCTCTCAACACGCCTTTCTTGGAAGCAGACTGGTTATCCTGTACAAACTGACAGTCAATTCCTGCCTCTGCAAAATCGTTGTAATTGTAGGTCTCCATAAAGTATCCACGTGCATCTCCAAATACGGATGGCTCAATAATCTTTAAGCCCTTAATTCCACCACAGTTTTCTGTTACTTTAATCTTTCCCATGTTCTATCACTCCTATAATGTTTTCATATATTCATCCAGTGCATCCTGCCAGTCTGCCATACGATAGTCACCGGTGAGACGCAGCATATAATTATCAAGAATTGAGTATGCAGGACGTTTTGCCGATGCAGGATTCATCTTAGCATATTCCTCAGAAGATACGTGACGTACTTTCGTTACCTTTCCCGCTTTCTTAAAAATGGTCTCAGCAAAATCTGCCCAGTTGGTATCTCCTTCACAGGTTGCATGGAAAATACCGTAATTGTCCGTCTTCTCCAGATAATGAATCATTCTGGCAAGTTCCACTGCACTTGTAGGGGAGCCAACCTGATCATCTACCACGCTCACTTCGTCATGGGTTTCTGCGAGGCGCAGCATTGTCTTTACAAAGTTCTTTCCCTCTCCGTAAAGCCATGCGGTACGCAGAATAAAATAACGGTCTGCAAATGCCTGTACAAAACGTTCTCCCTCTAACTTGGTCTTTCCATAAGCACTGATCGGATTCGGCGCATCAAACTCCGTATAAGGTCTTGTGCCATTTCCCTCAAACACATAATCGGTTGAGACATGAATCATTTTTGCGCCCACTGCCGTTGCCGCAATGCTTAAATTTCTCGGTCCAATCGCATTAATCCGGTACGCACTGTCCCACTGCTTCTCGCAGAGATCTACATTTGTATGTGCGGCACAATTGATAATCACATCCGGTTTTTCCCTGCGCACCAGTTCCATTACCGCATCCACATCTGTAATATCCAGTGCAAGAACACCTTCGCCCTCCGTTACATCCGTATTAATAAATGTAACTTTCTCTCCGGCATATTCCTTGCGGACCGCCCTTCCAAGCTGCCCGTTGCAGCCGGTCACCAAAATCTTTTTCATTCTCTGTTCCAGCCTTTCTTTCTCTATTCACCCAGTCCATTTTCAATTGCTTTCACAATGGACGCTAAAGCTTCTTCTTCATCTTCTCCATCACAGATTAGTTCAATCTCATCTCCGGTTTTGATACAAGCACCAAGAACGCTTAATACACTTTTGGCATTCGCTGTATTCTCTCTGTACTGAAATGTGACATGTGACTTAAACTGCATCGCTTCCTTGCATAAAATCCCCGCCGGTCTTAAATGAAGTCCGGTCGGATTCTTTATTGTAACTTTCTGGCTTACCATATTCTTCCCTCCAATAAAATTCCTGGTTTCTTAATGCATGATTTTTGTAATCAGCTCTGCAAGGCGTTTTGCCTCTTCGTCAATCACTGCCTGGTCTTTTCCCTCAATCATGACACGGACTAACGGTTCTGTTCCGGACGGGCGGATTAACACACGTCCCTCTCCGTCAAATTTTGCCTCCATTTCTGCAATTGCAGAAGCGATTTCCGGATAGTCCATAAAATGTTCCTTCTTGTTATTTGGAACTTTCGCATTCACAAGCGACTGCGGCAAAATTTCCATAACAGAAGCAAGTTCTGACAGCGGTTTTCCGGTCTCGTGCATCACTTCAAGCAGATGCAGTGCCGACAAAAGTCCGTCTCCGGTCGTATTATCATCTAAGAAAATGACATGACCGGACTGCTCTCCTCCGATATTATATCCATTTTCCCTCATATTTTCCAGAACATAGCGGTCGCCTACTTTCGTCTTTTCAATATGAATTCCCTGTTTTTTGCCCATCAGAGTCAATCCAAGGTTTGTCATTACCGTCACAACAATGGTATCTTTTTTCAGGGTTCCCTTCTGCTTCATGTAATTTCCGCAGATTGCCATAATCTGGTCTCCATCAACTAACGTTCCGTTTTCATCAACCGCAAGCATCCGGTCGGCGTCTCCGTCAAAAGCAATTCCGACATTTGCTTTCTCAGCCACAACCCTTGCTTTCAGTTCATCCATATGTGTAGAACCGCAGTTTGCATTGATATTCGTTCCATCAGGTTCCGTATGAATTGCCACGAGCTGTGCGCCAAGGTCTGTCAGTGCTTTTACGGAAGTATAATGGGAAGCGCCCTCTGCGCAGTCCACTACGATTTTCATTTTGCTCAAATCCACCGGAACACACTCTTCCATAAATTCCACATATTCGTCCCGCAAATCAAAGCGATAATCAATCTTTCCAACCCCGGAGCCAACCGGAAGCTCCACATCCTTCATCTGATTGCGAATCAGTGCCTCAATCTCGTCTTCGAGCTCATCGGAAAGCTTATAGCCTTCCCCGTTAAAGAATTTAATCCCGTTAAATTCCATCGGATTATGGGATGCAGAAATCACAACTCCCGCATCTACTTTATGTTTTCTTGTAAGATATGCAATTGCAGGAGTTGGCATCACGCCCACAAATATTACATTTGCTCCCACTGAACAGATTCCTGCCATCAATGCACTTGCCAACATTCCACCGGAAATTCTGGTGTCACAGCCTACCATAATCGTTGCCTGATGTTCCTGCTCCTTTGTGAGCACATATGCTCCTGCCTGTCCAAGCTGTGTTGCCAGTTCAATTGTAAGTTCGGAACCCGCCACTCCGCGCACTCCGTCTGTTCCAAAAAGTCTTGCCATCTTTTCCTCCAGATAAATTTATTCCTGTTCCACCGTCTCTGTTTCCGTGGAAGTATTTGATTCTGCTGTATTTTCTGTCTCTTCTGTTACTTCTGCTTCGGTCGCTTCTGTTCCCTGCGTCTGTGTGTCTTCCGTCTGCGTATCTTCGGTCTGTGTATCCTCCGTCTGCTCCTTCTTCACAAGCATTACAATTACTTCCGTCTTATCTACTTTATATTTAGTGCCATCCAGATTCCAGTTCGGAGTCAGTGTATGTTCTCCCTCTGTCAATCCTGTCAGGTCGAGCGTTCCTGTAATATTCTGTCTTTTGAGGATATCCATGTCCTCTTCGCTTCCCGATACGGTCAGCTTTATATATTTGGCATCATACTCGCACTCGTATTCCTCCGAAAGATTCTCCGCCGTGATGTTCTCTATCGGTACCTGATAAGTTTTCTCCACAATCGGTTCTACCTTAACCGTAACCGTAATCTTTCCATCGGAGTTTAACACAAGCGCAGTCCCCTCCGGAAGATATGCTGTAATGTCCACATCCGTCTCCAAATCAGTCGTTCTGTCATCGAGGTTTAATACCTCTTTTGGCACACTGATTGCACTTATCGTATTAAGGATTGCACTTTCACCTTTAATGCGGACTTCTGTCGGCTGATAGGAAATTCCGGTCACCATATACCCATCTTCAAGTGTTCCCGAGATACTGAACTGTACCGGCACATCCTTCGTGCTTAAAATCTGTGCACTGATGGTAACTGTGCTGAGGCTTAGTGTCAGCTTCGTAGTGTCCACCACATTTCCATCTGCATCCAGCAGTATCGGTGCCACCGAATCAGTCACATCCGTATCCACATTATCAACGTCAATCACCGCCGTAACAGTATCAATCTGACTCACAATCGATGCCGGTCCGGATATTTTAAGCACATTATAGGAAGTAATCTTTACATCCCCCAGCGCATATCCATCTGCGACGCTTCCTTTTGTCGTTGCCTTTATTACCTTCTGCGTTCTGCTTAAATCCTCTAGCGAAAGTTCAATATAATTCTGTTTATTCGCCATCTCGATTTCTTTGCTGTATTTCTGTGGTGCTGTAATCGTCACCGGCACACGGTAGGTTTCTGTCTTTTCATCATATTCGATTTTTTCCATATTCGCTGCTGCCGAGAAATCAGAACCGTTGAGTTTATCATGAACAGAACGTTTCGCCGTCACACGGAATGTCACCGTGTTGGTTCCCTCCAATACCTCATAGTACTTATCCATGGAAGTAAGATAACTCGTGTTTTCAAGATTGACACTTGTAGTGTATGATAGTGTCTGCGTCGGATCATCAATATTTACTACAACAATCCAGAGCACAATGGCAAATAAAATCGCAAGCAGCTTCAGACCAAAATTATGGGTTATTTTTTGTCCGATTTTCTTTACCATCTTTAAGCCTCCTTTTCAGCAGTTCGATTTTTGATGTCTTCTGTTCCCGTCTCTGCAGGAAGGTCAGTTTGCTTCGCAGGAAATCCGCATCTACATTACGAAACAGCTCTCCGCCCATTGCAATTGAAACTCCCCCCGTCTCTTCCGAGACAACAATTGTCATCGAATCACTCACCTCACTGATTCCCACTGCGGCACGGTGCCTTGTTCCAAGATCCTTGCTGAGGCTCAAGGAATCCGTAAGCGGCAGATAACACGTTGCAGATACCACCCGGTCTCCCCGGACGATTACCGCACCGTCATGAAGTGGTGTATTCTTCTCAAAAATATTAATCAAAAGCTGGCTTGTGAGGATTCCGTCTACTACAATTCCGGTTCTCTCATATTCTGTAAGTACGATGGAATCTTCCACAACAATCAATGCCCCTGTTTTCACCTTTCCCATTTCGTAACATGCTTTCACCAGTTCATTAATTGTCTTATCGGAAAACTTTCCGGTATTGTTTTTCGACACCTCGATTCCAAACAGTGAATTTACGAAGCTCTTTCTTCCAATATTTTCAAGTGCCTTTCTAAGTTCCGGCTGAAAAATTACCACAATGGCAATCACTGCCACGCTCAGTGTGTTTTTTGCAATCCACATGATGGTATTCATCTGGAATACTGCTGCAAGCGCAACAAAAAGTAATACGACCAGGATTCCCTTTAACAGCATCCATGCTCTCGTATTCTTAATCCATACCAGCATATAATAGAGTAAAAAAGCAATAATGACAATTTCAACAACATCTGTCGGTGTCATTCGGATATTAAGCGCCGACATTGCTTTTTCCCACAATCCTTCCAGAGTCAGCATTGCATTCTGCACACACTTCACTTCCCTTCCACTTTAAACTTCACTTTAATCGAGCAGTTCCTCATCAATATCCATCTCCTGCGCAAACTGTTTCTTTGTCAGACGCTCCCGCTCATCTTCCCTGGCGCTGAAACGTTTGATTTTCTTATCACTTCCGGAGACACATACCTTCGGTACCGCTTTCACATAGTAATAGTAATCATCATCTTCAAACTGCAGCCGCTCCGTTCTGGAATAGTCCAGATGGAAGAATAAAAACTGCAATATAAACGCTATCGCACATCCGATTACATTCCCAACCAGAATTTCCACGGCCTTTCCGGAAATTCCAAGCAGCATATATCCGGCAATCAGTCCGATTGTCTGAAATAAAACACCGGATATAATTGCAACTGTCCATGCATTTTCTATCGCCAGACGGCGAATCAGATACACTAATACCATTGTAATTGCCATGATACCCATTACCAGAAACATTTCTTTATTATCCAGCATCTGATTTAATACGATGGTAATCTTAGAACTCTCCTGTTCCTCGGTCACCTCACCAAGCAATGCCTGATTCGTCCGGATTCCATCCAGAAAAAAGTATACGATTGTACCACAGACAAATGACAGTACCGCCGAGATTTCCCTCACAAGCCCCATTCCAAGCGGCATCACATACGGCACCCGGAACGCAAACCCCAACGCTGTCAGAACCGTGCCATATCCATTCTTTGGTGCAAATCGAAAATACAGCAGATATAACAGTAAAAACAAAACAGCTCCCACCAGGCATACCTCCAGCGAAAGTGCATAAAGGTGTGCCAGAATCAGCACGGTTGCCAGTACAAGTGTCGCATTGATTGGAAGCAATGCACAGGCAAGTGCCAGAATCAGTACCACCGGAGTACTGTTTAAGCTGTTCATATATCCCACTTTTGCATTAATCGTCATAAATGCTGCAAATGCAACAGCAAATCTGATAATTGGTGTAATATATATTTCATATTTCCCGTAAAAACGGGCAATCCGCTCCTTCAATTCCAATAGACCAGTCATTTTCACCCTCCGTCCTACTCGCTTTCCCGCTCTACGGGTATCTTCAGCCGTTCCTCCCGCTCATACATCTGTTCCACACGCTTTAAGCTGGCATAATACTGCTTCACTTTCTTGCGTCCAACGGTGTATTTTCGATTGTATACTCCATAGGTAACAGACAGATATACCACCAGAAAAACGATATATTTCAATAGCTGGGAAACCAAATAATCTCTAAGGTCCACGGTATTAATTGTATGAACCAGTTCTTCCATAGAGCTTAATGCCCAAAGTCCAAGTATAATGCCAAAAGTAATCGTACCTGCCACAAAGCTCTTTAGTAACTGCATTGCAACATAATCTTTTCTGGTATACTGAATCATTGGCTTACATTTCTTTCCGTTTACCGCATCAAATTCTGCCATCTTTATCATATGGGACAAACGTTCTTCATTCACCATGTCAGACTCCGTCCTTTCCCGCGCTTTTGCTTTTTGCACGCAGTTACGCATTCTTACTTATCATTATAACACAGTACCCCGGATTTTCAAAGAAAAAAAAACAGAGCGGTCAGGCTCTGTTTTTCTATAAAGTTCTATTGCTGAAGAAATCTCATACGATTTCCATCACGTTCTCTCTTGACCGGTTCTTCCGGCTTCGGCTTATCCAGTGTTGCTGCCAGATTATTTGCCATCTGGTTCTTACACTTGTCGCAGAACCGTCCGGTGCGAATTGGTACTCCACAATGTTCACAAAGAATTCCATCTGCACATGCCTCGGAAAACGCAAGACGCTCTTCTCTCACCCACTGCTTAATCTGCTTGACAGATACATCCAATTTCTCAGACACTTCTGAAATGCTTGCATTCGGGTTTTCATTGAGGTACTGCTTTACCTCCTGAAACTTATCCTCAAGTTTCTTCTGGCATGCCGGGCAGAGTTTCGGTCCCCCAATATAATTATACAGTCTTCCACAGCCCTTACAGCTTAATACTTCCATTGTATTCCCTCCCTCTCCATTAATATCCGCTTCCTATACTAATGCAGATATAGTAAATATTTTTCACTCCGGCGCCTGACAGCACGCCTGCGATTTCATCGATTGTACTGCCTGTGGTATAAATATCATCCACAAGTAACACCTGTCTATATTCTACTATATCGGACGCCAATTGAAAAGCATTTTTTAAGTTAGATTTGCGCTGTACGTCATTTAACTCTTTTTGTGGTACTGTGTTTCGTATCCGTTTCACAAGTTTTTTATCTACCGGAACATTTAGCTTCCTTCCAAGGTGCTCTGCGAATACCTCAGCCTGATTGTACCCGCGTCGCCGCTTTTTCCAGAAATACATTGGTACCGGCAAGATTGCCTCAATTTGTTTTTCCCTTACCCAGTCTTTGTATAAAAAAGCTGCTTCTTCCGCATAAAACGCTGCATATTCCCGCTTATTTGCATACTTAAAACGGTACATGGAATTTTTGATTTTTCCTTCATAGACAAAAACAGCCTTGCCCTGACAGTAGGAATGTTTCTTTCTTCCACAGTCTATGCAAAATTCTCTTCTTTCATCCGTGATGGATTTTCCACATTTCTTGCAGACCGGCTCGCGCATCAGTTTTACCTCCGGTGCGCACTCATCACATATTTTCTGCCCCGGGAACAAAACCTCATCGCACAACGGGCATCTGGGTGGATACAGAATGTCAACTATCATTTTTATCTGTTAAATCTCTCCGCGTTTCATCCTAACACGTTTCCCTTTCCCATACCATAAAGTTTTTCTTAATTTTTCCGCAACATTTTTTAAGGAAAAATGCCTCATTTACATTGTTTCTTCCCGTAAACGTGCTTTCAATCCACTGTAGCGCTTCTGCTGGGACGTGTTTTGAACCATCTCATAAAACGTATTTTCATTTCCAACTAACGTCACACATTTTCTCGCACGCGTTACCGCCGTGTAAATGAGATTGCGGTTTAAGAGCATTGCCGGTCCTTTCAGCAGCGGAATCACCACTGCCGGATATTCGCTTCCCTGGGATTTATGTATTGTGATTGCATACGCAAGTTCTAGTTCATCCAACAGTTTGTACGGATATTCCACCATACGTCCCTCATCAAATTCGATGGTCATCGTCTCCGAAAAATCGTTGATTTCCCGTACAATTCCCATATCTCCGTTAAAAATTCCAGTTCCTTTATCCACAGAAAGTCCATATTTTGTACGGATTTCCCACTCAAGCTGGTAGTTATTCCTGGTCTGCATAACCTTATCCCCTTCGCGGAAGAGTGTATCCCCGTACTCTTTCTCTGCCTTGCCGCTCATAGGTGGATTCAAATACTTCTGCAAAATTCCATTGAGCCGCTCCACTCCGAGAAGCCCTTTTCGCATCGGCGTTAATACCTGAATATCATAAGGTGTCGCATCCACAAATTTCGGCAGCTTCTGTTTTACAAGCTGCAGCACCACATTTATAATAACATCTGCATCATACCGTTTCAGGAAAAAGAAGTCCATACTCTTATTATCCAGCACAACCTCCTCGCCCCTGTTAATTTTATGTGCATTCACGATAATATCACTTGTGGCTGCCTGGCGGAAAATCTTCGTCAGTTTCACCACATTGCAGGCGTGGGAGTCAATGATATCCCTAAGAACGCTGCCTGGTCCCACGCTCGGGAGCTGGTTGATATCACCCACTAAAATCAGTCTGGTTCCCGGAACAACTGCTTTTAGCAGCGAATTCATAATGGTAATATCTACCATCGACATCTCATCCACAATAATGACATCTGTTTCTAACGGATTGTTTTCATTTCGTTCAAATCCAGCCGTTCCTTCCACCCCTCCGGAAAGTTCTAGCATCCGGTGAATCGTGCGCGCCTCAAATCCGGTCGTCTCACTCATTCTCTTTGCAGCTCTTCCCGTAGGTGCCGCAAGGAATATATCAAGCCCTTCGCCTTCAAAATAGCGGATAATTGTATTGATGGTTGTAGTTTTTCCTGTTCCAGGACCTCCGGTAATCACAAGGAGGCCATTGCGCACTGCCTCTTTTACCGCCGTAACCTGATGCTCATCCAGTTCCATTCCCGTCTGCTTTTCGATTGTGCGAATCCGCGCCTCAATTTCAATATCCGGCACATCATATGGAACATTGAGCTGCTTTAGCATCGTTGCCGTGTTTGCTTCCATATAATAAAAGGATGATGCATATATTTCAGTCGTCTCTCCCTGTTTCATGACAATTTTCCGTTCAATTGCCAGGTCCATATACTGTTTTTCTATCTGTTCCGGTTCCACCTCTAAGAGTTTTGCCGTGCGCGCTGTCAGCTCCTCCTGTGGCAGATAAGTATGCCCCTCTGTGCTTGCTGTAAGCAGAGTATACAAAACACCGCTTCTCACACGAAAATCCGAATCCATCTTAATTCCCACTCTCGAAGCAATCTCGTCTGCCGTGCGGAATCCGACCCCTTCGATATCGTCCGCCAGACGGTATGGATTTTCCCGGATAATTGTATACACTTCCTGCCCATATGCCTGATATATTTTGACAGCAAGGTTCATTGTAATTCCATACTGCTGCAAAAAAATCATTGCCTGTCTGAGGTCACGTTTCTCATTCACCTGATAGGCAATCTCCTGCGCTTTATTTTCACTGATTCCCTTTACCTCTGCCAACCGCTCCGGCTCTTCCTCTATAATCCGGAAGGTGTCTTCTTTGAACCTGCGCACAATCCGCGCTGCCAGTGCAAGTCCGATTCCCTTAATGGCACCGGAGCCAAGATAACGTTCAATCGCCTCTCTGTCTTCCGGCATTTTTTCTTCAAACCGTGCTACCTTAAACTGTTCTCCATAGGTAGGATGCTCTGTGAACTCGCCTTCTGCTTCGATATTCTCGCCTTCTGCAATGGAAGAAAATATTCCTACACATGTAGTTTCATCTTCTCCACTCACAAGGTTTAATACCGTATAACCATTTTCCGTATTTCGATAGACAATATGTTCTACGTATCCCGTTATTTTTTCCAAGTCTCTCCCCCAAATTTGCTATAGAGCAAAAAAACCTTGATTGCTCAAGGTTTTTTCTTTCCGTTCTATTAATCAATATTATAATTTCGCTTCATCTGTTCATAGAGCTGCTGGACGAAGCTGTCACCGACCTCATCTGTCACTTTATCCGCCATAAGTTCGATAACGCTGTCCATATGATAATCGGTCAGCATCGATGTTGTGGAATCCTCATCCTCATCTTCCGGTATCATATTTTCTTTTACTTCTTTTAATACCTCTTCCACGAAATAGGAAGTAAAGTCCTTGCAGGTCTCTAACAGTTCCTCTTCGGTAGAGTCAGAGGACACACTGTTTAAGCTTCCCTGAATCTTGCTGGTATTATATTCGTCAAGCGCATTTGATGCATTTGTATTTAACATAGAACTGATTGCGTCCATGATTTTCCCTCACTCTCATTTCAGCTGACAATCACATTAACGTTTCAGATTGTTCGCCTGTTCTAACATTTCATCGGAAACGGTAATTGCCTTGGAGTTTAACTGATAAGCACGCTGTGCAATAATCAGGTTTACCATCTCATCCGCAACTTCTACATTGGAATTTTCCAGATATCCCTGTAACAGTTTGCTTCGGGTAAGTCCTGCTGTTGTTACCTCGCTCATTGCCGGACCGGATGCATCTGTAACAGATAACAGATTGGAACCGGACAGTTCAAGACCTCCCGGATTATTGAACTGATACAGACCAATCGTCTGTCCCATATCTACATAATTGCCTGCTGCTGTCAGATAACCAAGTGCACCGGTTGTGGAAACTCTGACATTCTCTGAGCTGACATTTTTCGGAAGAACAATCTCTTTTCCAGTGGAATCCAGCACTTCATATCCGTCTGAGGTGCAGAGTGTCACACCGTTATTACCCTCTGCCCAGGTAAAATTACCAGCTCTTGTATAATAAACTTCATTGCCAATTCCCTTCACCTGGAAAAATCCCTCTCCTGAAATAGCGAAATCACTGCCGCTCTCTGTCGCTGTCGGGGTTCCCTGTGTATAGATTGCCGTATTGGATGCAACTCTGGTTCCAAGTCCTACCTGTGCACCAATCGGCTTCTGCTCTCCGTTTGCAGTTGTCGTTCTCGTCTGAATCGTTTGATAAAGCAAAGATTTGAACTCTGTCTTCTGCTGTTTGTATCCAACGGTATTTACATTTGCAAGATTGTTAGAAATATTATCCACATTCTGCTGCTGCGCACGCATACCTGTTGCGGCTGTATATAACGATCTAACCATAGTCTGCTACCTCCTTATACCCTTCCGACCTCGTTGACTGCTTTGTTCAGCGACTCATCCATGGTATTAATTACTTTCTGTCCTGCCTGATAAGCTCTCGAAATGGTAATCATATCTACCATCTCGGAAACAACATTGACATTGGAGCCTTCAATCATTCCCTGCTCCACTTTGGCATTCGATGCGACACGCACACCGCCATTCACCAGGTCGTACATATTCTCTCCATACTTTGACAGATAATTGTAATCTTCAAAATCCACAACCCCGATAGTTCCTACCAGTTCACCATTCTGATAGATGGCACCCGTCTCATCAACCGTAATCGGAAGATTTGGATTAACCCGGATATAATTTGCCTCTCCGCCAGTGCCATTTGTGGCGCCATTACGGTTCAGCACATAATCTCCGTCTTTGGTTACAAGATATCCCTGTGTATTAATCGCAAATGCACCGTCTCTGGTGTACTTCACAGAAGTATTTCCTGCCTTGTCCCGGAATTCTATTGCAAAAAAGCCATTTTCACTCAATGCAAAGTCGGTCTGGCCATCCGTCACCTTAAATCCACCCATACTGTAATCCGTATAGGTTTCACCAATGTGAACTCCCATGCTCATACCGCCTAATTTACGATTTAACCCGTAAGCAGAAGTATCCTTGATTTTGATTGCAAGCTCATCCGCAAACGTCTGGGAAGTTGTTCCCTCTTTCTTATAACCATTCGTATCTGCATTCGCCAGATTATTAGAAAGAACATCCAGTCTGTTCTGTTCATTTATCATACCGCTCCATGCGGTATACAACCCTTTTACCATCGATGACTCCTTTCAAAGCAGAAATCTACTTAAATCTATATCGGTACAAAGCACCGGTTTCTTAATCGTCATCACGCTTTCCGGCTAAAAATTCTACAAATTTTCCGGTTCCAATTGCCACACAGGTCATCGGCTCATCTGCGGTCATGGTGTTGATTCCGGTACGGTCTTCAATCAGTTCCTCTAATCCGCGAAGCAATGCACCACCTCCGGTAAGAACGATTCCGCGGTCCGCAACATCGGCTGCCAGCTCTGGCGGCGTCTTCTCCAATACGGAATGTACTGCCTCAACAATCTGAAGGGTCGGCTCACGAAGTGCTTCTTCCGTCTCCTCGGAAGATACGGTAACGGTCTTCGGAAGTCCTGTCACAAGGTTTCTTCCCCTTACATCCATAGTTTCGTTCTGTGCAAGCGGGAAACAGGTTCCGATTTTAATCTTGATATCCTCTGCGGTGCGCTCACCAATCAGAAGATTGTGCTTCTTTCTCATATAACGGACGATTGCCTCGTCAAAATCATCACCGGCAATCTTAATAGAGGTGCTGACAACAGAACCTCCCAGAGAAATCACTGCGATATCCGCTGTACCGCCACCGATATCTACAATCATATTTCCGCACGGTCTTGAAATATCAATTCCGGCTCCGATGGCTGCTGCAATCGGTTCCTCGATAATTGCAACTTCTCTGGCACCTGCCTGATAAGTTGCATCCTCTACTGCCTTCTTCTCCACCTCAGTAACACCGCTCGGTACGCAGACGCTGATTCTCGGCTTGCGGAATGTCTTTTTGCCAAGCGCTTTCTGGATAAAGTACTTAATCATCTTCTCTGTAACAGTATAGTCAGAAATAACTCCCTGACGCAGCGGACGTACTGCCACGATATTTCCCGGCGTTCTTCCAAGCATCAGACGTGCTTCCTCTCCGATTGCTTTTATCTTATTGGTATCACGGTCGAATGCCACTACAGACGGCTCCTTTAATACCACACCTTTTCCTTTGATATAAACTAATATGCTGGCGGTTCCCAGATCAATTCCGATGTCTGTGCCCATCATTTTCTTTTTCCCCTTTCTGTTTCTGACATTTGTCTCTAATCTTCTACTATCAAATCTATGGAAATTATTTCCATGTCCGAATGGACATAGAAACGCATTTAATCATATTTTTGCATACGCAGTCTCATTATATACAAAAACTGGGATTTTTCCAAGTTTTTTTTTCTGTTATTTTCGTTTTCTGAAAAAAATAAGATTTTCTTCACTTTTCATTTTTTCATCACATAATGGTCACATTCCCAAATTATATTATAAGAGTACTAGCTGATGTGTCCGGTGCATTTCGGACGGCTAATATAATTTTTCATAACTCATGCTTCCCGGATTCCGCAAGGGATTCGGGGAGTACTCCCCGAAACAGACCGCATCCGCGGTTTTCATAAATAAAAATATATCCTTGCACACAACAGAAAAACAGGTTTCCAATTTGGAAACCTGTTTTTCTGTTATGTTTTGCACGCATCTTATTTCTTTTTCAGATATTTCTTTAGGAACTGTCCGGTGTAGGATTTCTTTACCTTCACAATCTCCTCGGGTGTTCCCTGTGCAATCACGGTTCCGCCACCTTCTCCGCCTTCCGGTCCCATATCAATGATATAGTCTGCGGTTTTGATGACATCAAGATTATGCTCAATGACAACCACCGTATTGCCGCCCTCTGACAGCCGGTGCAGAATTTCAATCAGCTTATGCACATCTGCAAAATGCAGTCCGGTAGTCGGCTCATCGAGAATATAGATGGTCTTTCCTGTGCTGCGCTTACTCAATTCTGTTGCAAGTTTGATTCGCTGTGCCTCTCCTCCGGAAAGCTCCGTGGACGGCTGCCCTAACTTGACATAGGATAATCCCACATCATAAAGGGTCTGAATCTTGCGGTGGATACTCGGCACATTCTTAAAGAACTCAAGTGCCTCCTCCACGGTCATATCTAACACATCATAGATGCTTTTCCCTTTATATTTTACTTCCAGTGTCTCTCTGTTATAGCGCTTGCCCTCACAGACTTCGCACGGCACATACACATCCGGCAGGAAATGCATCTCAATCTTTAGGATTCCGTCTCCGGAGCATGCTTCACAGCGTCCGCCCTTCACATTAAAGCTGAATCTGCCCTTCTTATAGCCGCGTGCCTTCGCATCCGGGGTAGCGGCAAACAAATCACGAATCATATCAAATACGCCCGTATACGTTGCCGGATTGGAACGTGGTGTCCTTCCGATTGGTGATTGGTCAATGTCAATGACCTTGTCAAGCTGCTCTAATCCAAGAATCGCATCATGCTCTCCCGGAATGCACCGCGCACGGTTTAAGGTTCTCGCCAGATGCTTATAGAGGATTTCATTTGTGAGCGAACTCTTTCCGGAACCGGAAACACCGGTGATACAGGTCATGACCCCAAGCGGAATCTCCACGTCAATGTTCTTAAGATTGTTCTCCCTGGCTCCTTTTACCGTAATATAACCTGTCGGCTTACGGCGCTCCTTGGGCACCGGAATCTGAATTCTGCCACTTAAGTAGGCACCGGTGATAGATTTCTCGCATTTCATGATTTCTTCGGCGGTTCCGCACGCTACCACTTCTCCACCGTGAGAGCCGGCGCCGGGTCCGATATCCACAATATAGTCCGCCGCTAACATGGTATCTTCGTCATGTTCTACTATAATCAGCGTATTTCCAAGGTCTTTTAAATTCTTCAGCGCATTTAACAGCTTATCATTATCTCTCTGGTGCAGACCGATGGACGGCTCATCGAGAATATACGCCACACCGACTAAGCCCGAACCAATCTGGGTTGCCAGACGGATACGCTGTGCCTCCCCGCCAGAAAGCGTTGCCGTTGCTCTCGACAATGACAGATAATCCAGTCCGACTTCATTTAAGAAGCCGACTCTTGCCCGGATTTCCTTTAAAATCTGGTCTCCAATCAGATGCTGCTGGTTGCTCAATTCCATATTCTGAATAAAGGCATTCAGATTTTTGACAGACATCGAGGTCATCTCGTAAATATTTTTGCCCGCAACCGTCACCGCGAGGGATTCCTTTTTCAGACGCTGTCCCTTACAGTCTTCACACGGCGTAATCCGCATGAACTGCTCGTATTCCTGCTTCATGACATCCGAACCGGTCTCACGGTATTTGCGCTGTACATTGCGGATCAGTCCCTCAAACGCAACGTCATAGACACCCTCCCCGCGCATTCCCTTATAGCGGACCTTTAACACCTTTCCATCTGTTCCGTTTAGAATCACGTTCTGGATATCCTTCGGATAGTCTTCAAACGGCGTGTCCAAATCAAAGTGGTACTCTTCCATCAATGCCTTTAAGATTGCATAGGTAAAGCTCGAAGGGTCTGTGCAGGACTGCCATCCCATCACCTGGATTGCCCCTTCGTTGATACTGAGGCTCTTATCCGGAATCATCAAATCCTCATCAAATTCCATTTTATAACCGAGTCCAAAACACGTCGGGCAGGCACCAAACGGATTGTTGAAGGAAAAGCTGCGCGGCTCGATTTCATCAATGCTGATTCCGCAGTCCGGACAGGCGAAGCTGTCGGAAAACTGAATCCGCTCCCCGTCTATCACGTCCACAACGACCAGTCCGCCGGAAAGCTCTAATACATTTTCAATCGAGTCTGTCAGACGCTTCTCAATGCCTTCTTTTACCATCAGACGGTCTACGACAATCTCAATATTATGCTTTTTGTTCTTGTCGAGCTTGATTTCTTCTGTCAGCTCATACATACTGCCGTCTACGATTACACGCACATAGCCGCTGCGCTTTGCCTGTTCAAACAGCTTGACGTGCTCTCCCTTTCTTCCCCGCACGACAGGAGCAAGGAGCTGGATTTTCGTGCGTTCCGGCAGTGTCAGAATCTGGTCGACCATCTGATCCACCGACTGGCGTTTAATCTCTCTGCCGCACTTCGGGCAATGCGGAACACCCACACGCGCATAGAGAAGCCTGAAATAGTCATAGATTTCCGTGACCGTTCCAACGGTTGACCTTGGATTGCGGTTCGTGGACTTCTGGTCAATCGAAATTGCCGGAGACAATCCCTCTATCTTATCGACATTCGGCTTCTCCATCTGTCCCAAGAACTGTCTTGCATAAGAGGAAAGCGACTCCATATAACGTCTCTGTCCCTCTGCATAAATGGTATCAAATGCCAGAGAGGATTTTCCGGAACCGGAAAGTCCTGTCAGAACTACGAATGAATCTCTCGGGATGTCCACATCAATATTCTTGAGGTTATGCTCTTTTGCACCCCGGATTTTTATATATTTTATCTCTTCTTTCTTCATAATTTCCTCACTTCTTGCGCCGTTTCCCTGCTGCCCCGTCATCGTCTAAATCACGCAGCATATTCTTCAGCTCAATCATCTTGTCTCTGTACTCGGCAGCCGCCTCAAAGTTAAGGTCTGCCGCCGCTTTCTGCATCTTCTTCTGGATATCTGCAATCAGCTTGGTCAGTTCTGCCGCATCCATTGCCTCCGGATCACGCTTAAAGTTCAATTCTTCCGCTGCAACCTTCTTCGAGACGCTGATTAATTCCCGCACCGCCTTCTGAATGGTCTTCGGCGTGATGCCGTGTTCTTTATTATATGCCTCCTGTAAACTACGACGGCGTTCCGTCTCGCTGATAGCGCGCTGCATGGAATCTGTCATACGGTCAGCATACATGATGACGTGTCCCTCGCTGTTTCGCGCCGCACGTCCAATCGTCTGAATCAGTGACGTCTCTGAGCGCAGGAATCCTTCTTTATCTGCATCCAGAATCGCTACAAGTGTAATCTCCGGTATATCAAGTCCCTCACGCAAAAGGTTGATTCCAACAAGCACATCAAAAACATCCAGACGCAAATCCCGGATAATCTCCGCCCGTTCCAGGGTGTCGATATCCGAGTGCAGATATTTCACCCGGACTCCAACCTCCCGCATATAGTCAGTCAAGTCCTCCGCCATCTTCTTCGTCAGTGTCGTAATGAGCACCTTATGATGTGCCGCAATCTCATGGCTGACCTCGCCGAGCAGGTCATCAATCTGTCCTTCCACCGGGCGTACTTCCACCTTCGGGTCAAGTAATCCCGTCGGACGGATAATCTGCTCTACCCGCAGCAGCTCATGCTCTCCCTCATACACATTCGGTGTCGCGGAAACAAATAACATCTGGTCAATGTGCTGCTCAAACTCTTCAAAATTTAACGGGCGGTTATCCTTTGCCGAAGGGAGACGGAATCCATAATCCACAAGTGTGCTCTTGCGTGACTGATCTCCTGCATACATTCCGCCAATCTGTGGAATCGTAATATGTGACTCATCCACGATAATCAGATAATCATCCTTAAAATAATCCATCAGCGTATGCGGTGTCGCCCCCGCCGGAAGCCCTGCCAGATGTCTGGAATAGTTCTCGATTCCACTGCAGAAACCGGTCTCTTTTAACATCTCGATATCAAAATTCGTCCGCTCCGCAATGCGCTGTGCCTCTAACAGCTTATCCTCCCCCTTAAAGTACTTCACACGCTCCTGCAGTTCTTCCTCAATGGCATCACACGCCTTTAGAATCTTCTCCTGTGGCACTACATAGTGGGATGCCGGAAATACGGCAAAATGCTGTAAGCTGCACTTTACCTCCCCGGTCAGCACATCTATCTCGGTAATGCGGTCAATCTCATCCCCGAAAAACTCCACGCGCACCGCGGTATCTCCAAAGTTGGCAGGAAATATCTCAAGCGTATCCCCACGCACACGAAACGTTCCTCTGTGAAAATCCATATCGTTTCTGGTGTACTGAATATCAATCAGTGCACGGATGACATCATCCCGGTCACGCTCCATGCCGGGACGCAGCGATACCATCATGTCCAGGAAGTCGTCCGGACTTCCCAGACCATAGATGCAGGAAACGGATGCAATTACGATGACATCCTTGCGCTCTGCCAACGCCGCCGTGGCGGAAAGCCGCAGCTTGTCAATCTCCTCATTGATTGCAGAATCCTTCGCGATATAGGTATCCGTCTGCGGCACATATGCCTCCGGCTGATAATAATCGTAGTATGACACAAAATACTCGACTGCATTTTCCGGGAAAAATTCTTTAAACTCCCCGTAAAGCTGCGCCGCCAGTGTCTTATTATGGGAAATAATCAATGTCGGTTTATTCAATTGTGCAATTACATTCGCCATTGTAAAGGTCTTGCCGGAACCGGTGACACCTAACAATGTCTGAAACTGATTCCCCTCCCGAAATCCCTGTACCAGTGCCTCAATTGCCTGCGGCTGGTCTCCTGTGGGCTGGTATGGGGAGTGTAATTTAAAATGATCCATAAAGCCTCCAATGAATTTTAGTCTGCACCATTTGTGCTTGTATTATAGCAGACTTTCCTGCAAAAGTACAGAGAAAATCGAACTTTTGTTCTGTTTTTCTCTTTTTTATGCAGACATTCCTATAAAAAAGGACTGGCCCCCAGACGGAAGCCAGCCGATTTTCTCTGTGCCAAAAAAGCTGTTGTCTATTTCTATACCTGTTTCATACTTGCTGCGATGGCATCAGCAAGTGCATCGAGTTCCCCTTTCTGTTCTGCGTGCATGGCAGATTTCACTGTAACCTGTGCATCGAGAACCGACATATCCTTCATCGCCTCAAGCTCTGCGCGCATCTGCTTTGCAGTGGTTGCTGCCCAGGTTCCGTTTTCTAACAGTGCAACGGTCTTTTTCTGAACCGCAAGTGCTTTCATATCAGAGAGAAGGTTCTCCATCACCGGATAAATGCCGCCGTTGTAGGTCGGTGCTGCAAATACAAGATGGCTGACACGGAAAATCTCGCTGATTAATTCGGATACGTGCGTATTGGACACGTCGTATACCGCAATATTTTTGATTTCTCTGTCTGCAAGTGCTCCTGCAAGCGCATCTGCCGCACTCGCCGTATTTCCATACATCGACGCATATAAGATTGCAACCGCGTTATCCTCTGCCTCGTAAGTACTCCATTTCTGATACTTGTCCAGAATATAACCCAAATCCTGTCTCCATACCGGTCCATGCAGTGGGCAGATAACAGCGATTTCAAGCGAAGCCGCCTTTTTTAACAACGCCTGCACGGAAGCGCCATATTTTCCTACAATATTCGTATAATAACGTCTCGCATCGTCCAGCCAGTCTCTGTCAAAATTAACCTCATCAGCAAACAGATTGCCGTTGATTGCTCCGAAGGTTCCAAAACCGTCTGCGGAAAACAGCACCTTGTCCGCATCATCGTAAGTCACCATTGCTTCCGGCCAGTGTACCATCGGCGCCATCACAAAATGAAGCGTATGCTTTCCGGTGGAAAGGGTGTCTCCCTCTTTCACGGTAATGGCACGCTCCGCATAATCTGTTCCGAAGAACTGGCGAATCATTCCAAAGGTCTTGGCATTTCCGATAATCTGAATCTGCGGATATCTGCGGATAATATCGCCAATCATTGCACAGTGGTCTGGCTCCATGTGGTTTACTACAAGATAATCAAGCGTTCTCTCCCCGAGTGCTGCTTCCAGATTCTCAAAAAACTGTCCGGCCACGGAAGCATCCACGGTGTCCAGCAATACATTTTTTTCATCTAAAAGCACATAGGCATTATAAGATACCCCGCGTGGAATCGGGAAAATATTCTCAAATAATGCCAGTCTTCTGTCACTTGCACCTACCCATACGATATCTTCTGTCACATTTTTAATATTGTACATTCTTCTTGCCTCCTAAATTTCAATTCTAAAACACCCTGCATAAAATTATGCAGGATGCTTTTGTTTTCCTACGCCATTCTTCCACAGCACTGTTTATATTTTTTGCCGGATCCACACGGACACGGATCATTCGGATAAACTTTTGCAGCGACACGTTTCTTCGGGGTGTTTGCGGAATCATCCTTGTTGGTTCCGGTCACCTTTGCCACCTGCTCACGTTCTACCTTCTGTTCAATCTTGACATGGTAGAGCAGACGCACGGTATCTTCCTGAATATTTGCAATCATATCGTCAAACATATCGAAACCTGCCATCTTGTATTCTACTAACGGGTCTCTCTGTCCATATGCCTGTAAACCAATTCCCTGACGAAGCTGTTCCATATCGTCGATGTGGTCCATCCACTTACGGTCGATAACTTTTAAGAGCACCACGCGCTCTAACTCGCGGAACTGCTCCGGCTCCGGAAACTCGGTCTCCTTTGCCTCGTAAAGCTTTACAGCGCGCTCCTTTAAGGTATGCTTTAACTCTTTATTGTTCTTAATGGAATCCAAATCTTCCATTGTTACCGGCTCTAACGGAATAATGGAAGTCAGAAGCTGGTTGAGTTCATTGAGGTCCCACTCTTCTTTCGGAAGGTCAGAAGAGATACAGGTATCTACACAGCTCTCCACACGATCGGTAATCATCTTAAAGATGACATCGCGCATGCTCTCGCCATTTAATACTCTAAGACGCTCTGCATAAATAATCTCTCTCTGGTCATTCATAACCTGATCATATTCTAACAGGTTCTTACGAATTCCAAAGTTGTTACCCTCGATACGGGTCTGTGCCTTCTCAATGGCATTTGTCAGCATCTTATGCTGAATCGGCTCGTTCTCCGGTACACCGAGTGTGTTAAACACTTCCATTAACTTCTCGGAACCAAACAGACGCATCAGGTCGTCCTCAAGGGAGATAAAGAACTGAGATTCACCCGGGTCTCCCTGACGTCCGGCACGTCCGCGCAACTGGTTGTCGATACGTCTGGACTCGTGGCGCTCAGTACCGATAATCTTAAGACCTCCGGCAGCCTTTGCCTCATCGTCAAGCTTGATATCCGTACCACGTCCTGCCATGTTGGTTGCAATCGTTACCGCTCCGTGTGCACCGGCTCCTGCAACAATCTCTGCCTCCATCTCATGGAATTTTGCGTTCAATACGGTGTGCGGGATTCCCTCTCTCTTTAACAGTCCGCTGATAATCTCGGATGTTTCGATGGTAATCGTACCGACAAGTACCGGCTGTCCCTTTGCGTGTGCTTCCTTAACAGCCTCTACGACGGCGTGATATTTTTCTTTCTTGGTCTTGTATACAATGTCGTGATGGTCAATACGGGCAACCGGACGGTTGGTCGGAATCTCGATTACATCCATGCCGTAGATATCACGGAACTCTTTCTCTTCTGTAAGAGCCGTACCGGTCATACCGGCTTTCTTCTCGAACTTGTTAAAGAAGTTCTGGAAGGTAATGGTTGCAAGGGTCTTGCTCTCACGTTTTACCTTAACGTGCTCCTTCGCCTCAATTGCCTGATGCAGACCGTCTGAATAACGGCGTCCCGGCATGATACGTCCGGTAAACTCATCTACAATCATAACCTGGTCATCTTTTACAACGTAATCCTGGTCGCGGAACATTAAGTTATGTGCACGCAGTGCGAGGATGACATTGTGCTGGATTTCAAGGTTCTCCGGGTCAGCAAGGTTGTCAATCTTAAAGAACTGCTCTACCTTGTGGACACCTTCCTGTGTCAGACTTACAACCTTGTCCTTCTCATTTACCACGAAGTCACCGGATTCTTCCTGCTCCACACCCATGATGGCATCCATCTTGGTGTATTCCGGAACATCCTCACCACGCTTCATCTGATTGGCAAGAATATCACATGCCTCGTATAATCTTGTGGACTTGCCGCTCTGACCGGAAATGATAAGCGGTGTACGCGCCTCATCAATCAATACGGAGTCCACCTCATCGATGATTGCATAGTGAAGTCCGCGCTGAACAAGCTGCTCCTTGTAAATGACCATGTTGTCTCTCAGATAATCAAATCCAAGCTCGTTGTTGGTCACATACGTAATATCACAATTATAAGCATCCCGGCGCTCATCGTTGCTCATATCATTTAACACGACACCGACTTTCAGTCCGAGGAATTCATGTACCTGTCCCATCCACTCTGCATCACGCTTTGCCAGATAATCGTTGACGGTGACGATGCAGACGCCTTTTCCTTCAAGTGCATTTAAGTATGCCGGCAATGTGGAGACAAGTGTCTTTCCTTCACCGGTACGCATCTCTGCGATACGTCCCTGATGTAAAATAATACCACCGATAATCTGCACACGGTAATGCTCCATTCCAAGCACACGTCTTGCAGCCTCGCGCACGGTTGCATATGCTTCCGGCAGCAACTGGTCTAATGTTTCTCCTTTTTCGAACCGTTCTTTATATTCTCTCGTCTTGTTTCTTAATTCTTCATCCGAAAGTGCCTGCATGGCATCCCGGTAAGATTCTACCTTATCTGCGATAGGATAGATACGTTTCAGTTCCCGCTCACTGTGGGTTCCGAAGATTTTTGTCAATGCGCTCATTACAAACTCCTATTCCTGTCCTGTTTTTACAGATTTGCGGTCTAATCCCCGCACAATACCGATATTGTAACACTTTTTCCACTTCACCACAACCTAAATAGTAGTAAAGGTTTTATAAATTTTTTGTGAACAGAACGGAAAATGGCTTGCATCCGGGGAATCCTGCGTATATACTCTAGTTGGACACAGTTACCGCAAGGTCAGGTTACATTTATTGATAAAACAGGAGGATTTTTGTTTATGACTTATGCATACAAAACCAAAGGAACCTGTTCCACGCTGATTGAGCTGGAACTCGATGGAAATATTGTACACAATGTAAAATTTACCGGCGGCTGCAACGGCAATCTTCAGGCAATTCCAAAGCTTGTCGAAGGACTTACCGTTGAGCAGGTCGAGCAGAAAATTGGCGGCATCTCCTGCAACGGAAAAGGTACTTCCTGCGGAGACCAGCTTGCAAAAGCATGCAGAGAGGCATATGAGGCAAGCAAAGCTGCCAACTAATTTGGATGAGCTTTCATGAACCGTAAAACGGATTACAGAAGAAAAGCAACATTTATTTTTATCCGGACAGCTGGCTCTTCAGGTGGTTCATCTTAGAAAAAACTGCTACGTCATGCAAGCATGACGTAGCAGCTTTTTTATTTTCTTATTTAACTGTTCAAATCACAGAGCACCGGCTGCAACTGTTTTCCGTTTAACGCATATTCGATGGTTTCCGGCAAAAGCTCCATCCTCGCTACCAGCGAGTTTGGTTTACTTTTGTAGTTATCCTGTCCGAAGGGGACAAAATACACGTTTTTCATATTCAAAAGCATTCCGATGTTCTTAAAGTTCGCGCCGAGCGCATCGTTTGTGGAAATGGCAATCACGAGCGGTTTTCCGTTTCTCATGTGCGCTTTTGTCGCCATGAGCACCGGTGTATCCGTAATCCCGTTGCACAGCTTCGCCGCTGAATTGCCGGTGCACGGCGCAATCACCATAATATCGAGAAAATTATTCGGTCCGATAGGCTCCGCCGCGCAGATGGTGCGGATTCCCTCATTTCCGGTAATCTCACAGATTCCCTCCACATATTCTCTCGCACTGCCAAACCGTGTATCGCAGGTCTGCGCATTAAAGGAAAAAATGGGGATCACATTCGCCCCCATATCCTTTAACCGCTGTATCTCTTTGCGAGTCTTCGCAAACGTACAGAAAGAACCCGTTATCCCCAGTCCGATATTATATTTTGAAAAATCCATTCTTATTCCCTGCTTTCTGCGGTCAGAAGAACATCCTCCTGCCGCTGTTTGCGGAGCGTAAATCTTTCAATTGCCCGGTCTAAGATATAGGCACTTTCCTTCGGTGCATACTTTCCGGGGATACCAAGCAGCAGATCCGCCCTGATTCCGTGCTTTTTTGCACACTCAAAATCACACCCGCCCGGGGCAGAGGCAATATCTAAGATATAGGCGTCCCGGGGCAGTTCACGGATAATCAGCTCCGAGATAACCTGGGCCGGAACCGTGTTGACTAACATGGCTGCGCCCATGGCTTCCTCCGGTCCAAACGCAAAATCCACCGCGTAAAAACCGTCACTTTTTGCCTGTTTGCGCACTTCCCGCCTTCTCGCTAACACCGTAACCCGCGCGCCAAGTGCCGCAAGGCGCATTGCAACTGCCTTTCCGCAATATCCATACCCGGAAACCAGAACTTTGGCATCCTTAATGTTATACGGGCTCTGCCGCACCAGCTCTGCAATCACGCCCTCCGCGGTCGCCACGGCGTTCTCCTCGGTCACAATGGAATCCTCCATAAAGTCGAGGTAGGAAATTGCCCGGCGTTCAAGCATTTTTTTCTGCTCCCCGGAAAAACATCCCCCCAGCACAAGTGTGTGTTTGGTCAGGTCTTTGTTCAATATATCGTTCAGTCGTTCCTGTTCCGGAATTTTGGATACGGGAATGGGCAGGATCAACGTGTCTGCCTCAGCCAGAAAATCACTCAGTTTTTCCAGTTGTTCCAGGACGGCATTGCTGTTTCTGATATCCAGGCAGCGTACGTTGCGTCCTTTTTTCGTCAGAATCTCTGCCAGATATACCTGACGCATATCACTGATAAAAAGTATGGTCTGTCTGTTCATAAAAATTACGCTCCCTTCCCTTTATTATATGAAGAGAGCGTTTGCGTGTGCTATTTAGTCTGCGTACTTTCTCTGTCGTTTAAAATTTCCTCGCAGGTCTCCTGAAATATCTGTAAGGACTCGAGCGGATGCCCGCTAAAATCAAACAATGCCTGATTGTCCCAGGAGCTTCCGCCGTAATATTTCCCTGCATCATCCGGGTCGTAGGACGCCGCATAACTGCTCGCCCAGCCGCTTCCATAAGTCTCCCAGAGCTTCTGGTTTGCCGCAAGCTCTTCCGCTTTTCCCACCGGAATCCAGGCTCCTTCCCAGTAGAATACGCCGAGCATCTCTTCCCCTGCTGCTGCCGCAGACAGCATCACATCACGGATGCAGTCCGCCTGTCCTTTCACCGTTGCCGGATATCCTGTCACCGGCTCCGCATCTGAAATACTGTTTGCCGAGCCATCCCCGTCCTCCGTCGTATACGGATAGGAGGTCTCAAGCACTGCCGTTTTTTTGCCGTAAGTCCCGCTTATCTCCTGCAAAACCCTTGTGAGATTTTGCATGCTTCCATGCCAGCTCGGATAATAGGATACGCCAAATACGTCGTAATCGACATCGTATTCCTCCAGTGTTTTCGGATAGTTTAAAATCAATGGATATTGTTCTATGTTTGTAAAATGAACTGCAATCTGAATTTCTTTTCCGGATTCTGCTGCCACCTCACGCACTGCCACACCTGCATTATTTAAAAGTGCACAAATGTATGTCCAGTCTGTCTCGCCGCAGAGTCCATTGTTAATTTCATTCCCAATCTGAACCATTCCAACATCTGCCCCTGCATCCAGAATGGTGTTAAGGCTTTCCTTCGTATAATCATAAATCGCCTGTTCTTTTTGGGCTTCTGTAAAATCTGCCCACGCCTTTGGCACCATCTGCTTCGATGGATCCGCCCAGAAATCAGAATAATGGAAATCCACCAGAAGCTTCATTCCGTATTTCGCCGCTCTTGCCCCGATTTCTGCCGCCTTTGAAGCATCACAGTTTCCGCCGCCATATCCGTTTCCGTCCGCATCATAAGGATTATTCCACACGCGCACGCGGATATAATTAATACCCGCATCGGAGAGGACTTCAAAAAGGTCCGCCTGTTCTCCTGCTTCATTGTAATAAACGACGCCGCTCTCCTCCTCCGCAAGCATGCTTGATACGTCCATTCCGCAGATAAAATCCACTGTCTGCTCTGATGTTTTTCCGCAGGCAGCAAGCCCAAATGTAACCGCCAGTGCAAATAGCAGCACCAAAAAACGTTTTGTCTTTTTCATAAACAATCTTCCTCTTTCCTTCTTCGATATGTTTATTATAGTGGTACGGTACGCTTCCCACAAGAAATTTCTCTGTCATTATTGTCTTAATTGTCAGATTTTTATATATTATCCGTACAATAAGTTAATTTATTTTAAATATTTTTCTATTTTTTCTGATTTAACTATTGACATTTTAATTAATATGCGTTAATATACAATCAAACAAAGAGATAAGAACAAGGAAGAACAAATACAACCGAAAGGAAGGTACAAACCACCAGAAACAAAATGAATTACCCCGTAATTTAAGAAAGAGAGGTACAGTCCCATGGACGAAATAATTTAAAGGCGGCATTGAAAAATGATTTCAATGCCGCCTTTTCATGTCCTGTTTTATTCCATCCAGGGATTATTTTCATCCGGGTCTGTCGGATCCCAGCCACGGTTTACATCATCCGCATCAATCTTTACCGCCTCCGGTTTGCCTAGCGGTCCCGGGTCTTCGTCATCATAAATCTCCACCGAGGTTCCGGACGGACAGTTATCTGCAATCCATTTAGCGTCCTCCGTCGTCAGACGTACACAGCCCATGGATGCCTGCTGCCCTAACTTATTGTATTTGTCCGTGCAGAGATTGTCATTCGACTTTGTATAATACGGAACAGAATGGAACAGAATCGCACCGTGGATTCTTGTTGCATACTGTCCGTAAACACCGCCGTATAGTTCCCGCCAGCGGTATTTTGTCGATATCTGATAAGTTCCGCTCGGTGTCGCATTATATAATCCCGTCGAGCAGACCATCGCCTTATAAGGAATTGTGTATTCCCCGTTTTCGTCAGGCGTGTAAACCGTAATGCAGTTCTGCATGCGGTTGATTTTGATATAATAAGGGAACGCTGCCGTTACATCCAGTGTTTCAGTCGCTTCCGGTGTTTCAGTCGCTTCCGGTGTTTCAGTCGCTTCCGGTGTTTCCGCAGCCTCAGTCTCCCGCATTTCTGTGGCATCCACCGTTTCTGATGTTTCCACCACTTCTGTGGGTTCAATCGCCTCTGTCTCCGTGATTTCCACCACTTCTGCCGCTTCCGGCGGTGTCCCATCTTCCCCCTGCTTTGGCTGCTCCAAAAGCTCGTTTTGGGCACTGTCATCCAGTGCAAGTTCTTCTCTCTGGTACTCTTTTAACCAGTTATTTTCCTGCCCGACAAACACGGCAAGAACCGGCACCTCTTCCTCTAATTCCAGCGTCACATACTCAACTGCCGTGAGTGCTGCAAGAAACAGGGTTCCCAAAAGAATCAGAATACACACGCACCTGTTTCCAAGCCATTTCCCCATAAATACCCGTTCCTTTTTATAACTGGGTCACAACGAAAATATCATAGATTGCACGGATGGCAGCTTCAAAATCGTTGTTGCTGACACCGATGATAATATTTAACTCAGAGGAACCCTGGTCAATCATCTTTACATTGATATTGGCATGTGCCAGTGCAGAAAAGATTCGTCCGGCTGTACCACGGGTAGACTTCATGCCTCGTCCAACTACAGCTATCAGTGCAAGGTCACTTTCCAGTTCAATACTGTCCGGCTTTGCAAGACGGTGAATGGCGGAAATGACAGACTGCTCTTTTCCCTCAAATTCCGGCTGATGGACAAAGATGGTCATCGTATCAATTCCGGATGGCATATGCTCAAAGGATATTCCGTTTTCCTCAAATGCGCTTAAGACTTTTCTTCCGAATCCGACCTCGGAATTCATCATATCCTTGTCGATGTTGACAGAGACAAAGCCCTTCTTTCCTGCGATACCGGTAATCGTATACTGTGACTGGTGGCAGGTGCTCTCTACAATCCAGGTTCCCGGTGCATCCGGGTCATTGGTGTTGCGGATGTTAATCGGAATTCCGGCTTTTCTGACCGGGAAGATTGCATCCTCATGAAGTACGCTTGCGCCCATGTAGGCAAGCTCACGAAGCTCACGGTAGGTGATGGTCTTAATCGGCACCGGATTTTTGATGATTCTCGGGTCAGCCACAAGGCAGCCGGAAACATCCGTCCAGTTCTCGTAGCAGCTTGCATGAACCGCCTTTGCCACGATAGAGCCTGTGATATCAGAACCGCCGCGGGAAAATGTCTTTACCGTTCCATCCGGCAGGGAGCCATAAAATCCAGGTACAACGGCACACTCAATGTTCTCTAAACGCTGTGAAAGAACCTTGTTGGTCTTATCTGCATCAAAATTTCCTTCTTCGTCAAAGAAAATTACCTCTGCTGCATCCACGAACTCGTAGTCCAAGTATTTTGCCATGACAATACCGTTTAAATATTCTCCGCGGGATGCCGCATAGTCTACTCCCGCTTTATTCTTGAAGTTTTCACTGATTTTTTTGAATTCATCTTCCAGGGATAATTTCAGATTCAGTCCGTTGATAATCGTATCATAACGGTCTTTAATCTTCATGAGCTGTATGCGGAAATCTTCCTCTGCCTCCACGAGTCTGTAGCACTCATAGAGCATATCCGTCACCTTGGTATCCTTTGGAGTTCTCTTGCCCGGAGCGCTTGGCACTACATATCTGCGTTCTTTGTCAGCGTGAATAATCTTCCCCACCTTTGCAAACTGTTCTGCGCTTGCTAAGGAACTGCCACCGAATTTCACAACTTTTATCATTTTCTCACAATCCTCCATCTGCCTCTATCGTCACTCATAGGCGGCAGCCGGCAGTCTGCTGCCGGGCACCGTCAAATTCTTTGGCTAATGATATATATATTATCATAAATGCAAGATACGTCAAATGCTTTTTCTCAAATTTATCGCGCCATCAGCCCCATGGTAAAGTGGTCTGCCATTTCAAGCGCCTGTTTTTCGATGTCACGGAACGTATCAATGCTCTGCGCATACTCCCCGTTTATCTGCTGCTCGATTTCTTCTCTCGTCAAATCGAGGTGGTTTAAGAGCATATTGCGGGTTTCTCTTCCGCCAAAATACGGGTTTACATTGGCAAGTAATGCTGCAATCTGGTTGGCATTTGCATACCAGTTTCTGATTAACTCGTCATACCCTTCCATATTGCCGGATTTTAAGCTCTGCATTACCTCTCCGGTCATCTCCACATGCTCAACTAAGAGATTCCGAAGCTGTCTTGTCACTGCAATCGGAAGATATTTTGCAAATACATCTGTAATCTCGTCTGCTGTCTGCACCGCACGCTCGCCAAGAAGCTGCACATCCGGTGTATCGGCAGCGACCGCCATAAGCAGCATCCGCATCCAGTAAACATGAGACAGCCATGCTAAGCGCATATCCTCCCGAAGCGAGTTTTCGTTCCGGTTACCGGTAGTTTCTCCCGGCATCTGCGTCTGTCCCGGCCGGACCTCCATCTCATAGTCCTCTCCCGGACACACATTCATGCGCATCCCAATCTGAAGGTTGTAAGGGTTCACACCCGGATTTCCGAGAATCAGTTCGTCGACAGTTGTCTTGTACTGACGCGAAATCTTATAGAGGGAATCGCCCTCCTGCACAATGTGTACTATTCTGTTCTGACAATACATATCGTCCCATTACCACTTTGTTTCTCCCTATCATCTTATGCTGCTTTTTGCACAAGGTGACTTTCCCGCTCTCTTTAGAGAAAATTTGCAAAAATAGGGGCGGCAACTACCGTCAGAAGTCCTGCTACCGCGATGGAAAGACTGCTCATTGCACCTTCCACCTCACCAATTTCCATTGCTCTTGCCGTTCCGACCGCATGCGCCGCAGAACCGATTGCAATTCCTTTTGCCACCGGATCTTCAATCTTAAACAGTTTGCATACCGCCTCTGCAATCACATTGCCGAGCACTCCCGTGACGACAATCACCGCCACGGTAATCGTCACATAACCGCCAAGTTCCTCCGAAACACCCATTCCAATCGCCGTCGTGATGGACTTTGGAAGCAGTGTGACATATACCTTGTGGTCGAGGTGAAACAGATAGGAAAGCACCAGCACACATAAAACACTTGTGACCACTCCGGATAATAATCCGGCAAGAATTGCCTTCACATTCTTTTTGAGAAGCTCCACCTGCTCATACAAAGGAATTGCCAGACAGACCGTCGCCGGTGTCAATAAATAACTGATGTATTTTGCACCCTCATTATATTTTTCATACGGAATCTGGAATGCCAGCAGAAACAGAATCACTGCCACAATGGAGACCAGAAGGGGGTTTATAATATCCAGTTTTAATTTTTTCTTTAACAGAACCCCAATTTCATATGTAAGAACGCTGATTGCAACGCCAAAAAAGACCGACTCATTTAAAAATTCTTTCATGACTGCTCCCTTCCTTTGGTGTGACGCATCACAGACTGGGTAACTCTTCCTGATACCGCCATTACTATGACTGTAGATACCACCATAATCGCAAGCACCGGCACAAAAATCGGGCGCAGGGCATCCCAGGATTCGATTAAACCGACGCCCGCCGGAACAAACAGAATCGGCATAATCTCAATGAGAAATTTCCCGGTCTCCTTTACCGCCTCAAGCGGAATGATATGAAATTCCAGTGCAAGAAACAGCAGTACCAGCCCGTAGATGCTCGCCGGCACCGGAAGCGGAAGCAGTTCCTTTAAAAGCTCCCCCATAAATGAAATCAGCAGAATAATTAAAAACTGTCGGATGTATTTCATAAAAATGCCTCTTTCCTCTTTTATAATGTAAAATTTCAATTCATTATAATAGCAGTATTTGAAAGGATGCACAATGCGATTTTTCGACAGATTTTTATTTTTTTCGCAGTCTATTTTCGGCAGGATTATCAAGAAGCTCTCCGCACTCATCAAATCTCGAACCATGGCAGGGACATTCCCATGTTCCATCCCCCCTGTTCCACTGCAGGGTGCAGCCCATATGCGTACAGCGTCTGCTCCCTTTGGGGATTAAAATACCGCGCATTGCCTCAAAGATATTGACCGCAAGCTGTGGCTTTACAATGTTTCGTGACGGAGAGAAAATTTCTGCAAACTCATTTTCTTTTTCCTGCACAAGGTCGGATAAAATCATTGCCGCAAGCATAGAGCCTGTCATCCCCCACTTGTTGTAGCCCGTCGCCACAAACAAATCCGGTGTGGAACTCGAATACCTCCCGATATAAGGCATCCCGTCAAGCGACATACAGTCCTGATTTCCCCACTCTGCCACGATGGCACTCTCCGGCGCAAACTGCTTTACCCGCTCCTTTAGGCGCTCCATCCCGTTTTCGCATTTTCCCGTTCTGTGACTCTCCCCGCCGACTAATAACAGTCCTTCCGCCTCCCGAAACGAAATTCCGCGTTTGTTTTCATCAATATACATACCCGTAACCAGCGGCGCATTCGCAAGTGCAAGGACATAGGCTCTCTGCTGGTACATTTTTAAGAAATAGCTTCCTTTTGTATTGATAAAAGGAAAATGGGTTGCAACGATAATCTTCTCCGCCGCCACGCTTCCGTGTTCGGTCAGTGCGAAATACTCTGTCATCTCCCGCACGCCGGAATGCTCATAGATACGCAGATTTTTGGCAATCGCCGCCGCAAACTGTAACGGATGAAACTGTGCCTGTCCCGGAAAGCGGATTGCTCCCACTGTGTCAATTGGAAGATTTAACGCTCCCACAAGCTCCGGCTGCGGCAGACGCACATTCCCTGCTCCGGCGCGAATCCGCTCCAACGCCCGCAGCTCTTTTTCAAGCTTAACGGTGTTCTCTGTCGCATACACATACGCGTCCTCTTCCTTCATCCCACAGTCAATCATCCAGCCGATGTCCTTAAACCGCTTGACTGCCGCCTCATTTGCCCGAAAATATTCCTGCGCTTTCTCCATTCCCTCCCAGTTTAACAGCCGGCTGTAAATCAGCCCGTGCTGGGATGTGATTTTTGCGGTTGTTCCCGCCGTAATCCCGCTGCAAATCGTATTTTTTTCTAAAAGGCAGTAATCCACCCCCGCCTGCTGTAAAAAATAAGCGCACAAAAGACCTGTCATACCCCCGCCGATAATTAGCACCGAGGTACGCAGGTCTTTCTCTAATTTTGGAAATTCCGGCAGATTGCTGTGGTTCGTCCAGATTGTTGACATAAGCTGTGATTCCTTTCCCGTTGGTCTCTCCTCATAGCTTTTCCAAATCGGACATTCTTATACAAGCAAATCTGTCATCTGCGCCAGTCTCGTCTCAAACTGCGCATAAAAATCCACATCTTTTTCATATGGTTTTAAATAAAATAATTTAAGGCAAAGCAAATTCACCTGCTTTGCAGTTGTCTCATCTCCTCCTGCAATCTGTTCCAACTTTTTGCGCAGATTGTGCCAGTCAGATAAAAATTTATGATAGCGCTTTAACTCCGGCGTGTCTAACCAGCGGCTCACCTTCATCTTGCTTCCGGTTCCCTTCTTACAGGCATCCTTCTGTAAAAAATAAGAAACTCCGTTTTCTTCATAAATTCTTCCAAGCGGAAATACCCTGCAAAGTCCGGGACGAAACGTGTGAATCCTGCACCGCCCTTCCTCATTTAAAAACGGACAGACAGGCACGCCGCCGTCTCTCTCTTTCATCCGGATATTCGGAAGAATCACGCTCTCCTGTACCTGTAGTTCTAACTCTCCGCTCAAAAGCTCTTCTGCACTTTTCGAAAGTCCACAGGCAAGGCGGTACATATCATACGGATCAAGCACGATAGAGTTTCCCATATCCTCACAGCAGGCATGACAGCCCGCACAGTCTGCGCATGCCACCTTTGCCATGTCATTTGTTCCATAAATTTTTCCGTCGGAAATCTCCTGTAAATCCTGTATCATCTCTGCCCCCCGCTCATTCTTTTTGCAATGCAGTCCGCAAGTGTCTCAAGCATTAATGCCGGCTCAATCGGTTTCGCAAGATGTGCATTCATTCCTGCCTCTTTTGTCCGTTTGACATCCTCCTCAAACGCATTTGCCGTCATCGCAATAATCGGAACTTCCCTGCAATCCTCCCGCTCCATGGCACGAATTTTCTCGGTCGCAGTCAGTCCGTCCATGACCGGCATCCTGATATCCATTAACACTGCATCGAAATAACCATTCTGACTCTCACTTAACACCTTTAAACACTCGGCTCCGTTGTCTGCCGTAAAAACTTCCACGCCGCTGTTTTGCAGAATCCGCTTGGCTATGAGCTGATTTAACGGATGGTCTTCCACCAGAAGCACACGTTTTCCACGCAGGGAAACTGCCCGTTTATGCCTGCGCCGCTCCACACCCGGAATCCGTTTTCCCGGCTCCGCTAACGGAAATTTCACATGAATAAAAAACTGTGTTCCCTGATTCGTATCGCTTAACACGCGCATATTTCCCCCAAGCTGGTCGACCACCGCCTTTGCAATGGCAAGTCCAAGCCCGGTGCCCTGCGTCGCCGCCACGATTTCCCGCTGCTCCTGGGTAAACGGACAGAACATCGTCTCCTGAAATTTGTGACTTATTCCGATTCCGGTGTCTGCAATTTCATAATCCGCAGACAAAAAGCCGTCTTTTATGACTGCCCTGCTGCGAAAATAAATTGTTCCGCCCTCGGGTGTAAATTTTACCGCATTGGAGAGAATGTTCATCAATACCTGCTTAAACCGCAGCTTGTCAGTATACAATACTGCTTCCACCTTCTGATTTTCCTCTAAAAATGTGATGTTCTTCTGCTCACACAACGGACGGATCATCGCCGCCGTCTCCTCCGCAAATATCTGATAATTGCAGATTTCCGGTCTGAGCTTTAACTCTCCGCTCTCAATTTTGGACATATCGAGCACATCGTTAATCAGATTCAACAGATAGTGGCTTGACACCTCAATTTTTTCAAGGTAATCACGCATTGCATCCGGATTTCCTACCTCCTGCTCCGCCAGCGCCAACAGTCCTGTGATGGCATTCATCGGCGTACGCATCTCATGACTCATCCGGGATAAAAATTCGCTCTTTGCACTGTTTGCCCGCTCCGCCGCCTCTCTGGCTCGTTCAAGCTGCTCCTGCTTGCGTTTTTCTTCCTGTACCATATCCTCCACATCCCGTCTGGAGAATGCAATCAGCCCTTCATCCTTATCCGCATAGGAAAAGCGCTCCTCTTTTCTCCTGACAGAGCCATCTGCCTCCCGCATGGAAAACTCCACCACGTACTGCTCTTTCCCTGCAAGCTGTTCCACCACATATGGTATCTGCATCTGCCGTATCGTCTCATCAAGATTCTCGCCACAGCCATACTCCCTTAAAAACCGCTCGCATTCCGCATCGTAGTCATCACACACCAGCTCCGGCAGCAGAGTATCACGTTTTCCGGAACAGGAAAATACAAATCCGCTGTCCGCAAAGACCGTTCCCACCAGGTCATGGTCATTCTGGATAATCGAATTCGTAATATTGCGGGTACAGTACTCCTCTGTCACATTCCGCTCGTAGAAGAAAGAAACTAAATCCCCCGTCTCCGGGCGCTTTAAGACCTTCGCGTCGACACGGATGCGCATCGGACGTTTATCCACGCTGTTTGTTGCGCTGTACTCAACCGAAATCGTGTTGTTTCCACGCTTATACTCACGAATCAGATTCTTTGCCGTAAGCTTCTCATTATCCTCATCCGAGATTCCATCCACTCCCACGTAATAATTCCAACGGTCTTTGTAGTCCACTAGATGTTGTGCTTCCCGCGGCACCGGAACCTTTTTCCCGGACACAATGACTTCCTCCACAACCCCCTTTGTGAGGTTCGTGCGGCAGGTTGCAATCATGGAAGACGCCGCCTCCTCCCGATAGCGCACCTCCTCAAAATAACTCTGTTCTATCTGTTTCTCGTAGGAGATATCCCTGCCGGAACAAATGGCGCGCACCGGCTTTCCGTCCTTGTCCTTTACCACGGTAAAAATAATTAAAAGCCAGATGTATTCCTGCTTGGTCTGTGACCAGACACGGATTTCCGCACTGACCTGTTTTTCCCCTTCATCAATACGTCGGTAAAGCAGCTGATATTTTGCGGCGTCCTCCTCGTGAATCATTTCAGGATTTTCAAGCATCGCTGCAATATCGCCGCTTCCCTGTCCCATATGGTATTCAATATTTTTCTTATTACAAATATCGTAATCCCACACGGTAATGTTATTCTGTTTTAACGTCTGTAGAAACCTTTTTTCAAGTTCCTCCATATTCTGGTCTGTTTCCGATGTATTTCCGTTCATCCGTTCCACGTTCTATCTATCCTCATCTAAATTTTCTGTCACATGACATTCTCTTTATATTTTTTCAATTCCTCGATATATATCTCCCCGATGTGGCTGACCTTTGCCCCCTTGCGCTTCACATAGCCAATACGCATTTTTTCTGTCTCCACAAGCGGCACCGCACGGTAATCACTGCCGTTTAACTCCTCACAGATAATTCCCGAACAGAGCGTATACGCATTTAATCCCACCATCAGGTTCAAAAGCGTTGCGCGGTCATTTGCCTTAATCAAACGCTTATATTCATACTCACTTTTCATTTCCTCTGCAAGATAAAGAGAATTCTGTTTTCCCTGGTCAAACGAAAGGCACGGATAGGCATCCAGCTCGCTCATGGAAATCTTTTCTTTTTCAGCTAACGGATGACCGCCCCACAGATAGACATAGGTATCACAGTCAAACAGCCCGACAAATTCCAAACCATTCTCATGAATGATTTTCGTCATTACTTTCTCGTTAAAATCATTCAGATAGAGCACCCCCATTTCGCTCTTAAAATTCTTCACATTTCCAATTACGTCGCTTGTAGTTGTCTCATGAACGGCAAACTCATACTGTTCCATCCCAGCGCGTTTGACTGTCTCCACAAATGCCTTCACCGCAAATGTGTAATGCTGCATGGAAACGCTGAATTTTTCTTTTTTCTTTTTCTCGATATAGCGGGACTGTAACAGACCGAACTGCTCGCTGACCTGTCTCGCATAGCCCAAAAACTCCTCCCCCTCCGGCGTAATGATGATTCCCCGGTTTGAGCGCAGAAAGATTTCAAGTCCAATCTCCTGTTCGAGTTCCTTCACCGCCTCAGAAAGGCTCGGCTGCGAAATAAAAAGCTCCTTTGCCGCCTCATTCATAGAACCGCAGTCTGCAATTGTCAGTGCATATTTAATCTGTTGAAGTGTCATACGTCCCTCCCACGTTTAAAAGCCAATCAATACACCTATTCCATGCACAAAAAATGCCATAATCCACGCAACCAGGCACTGTCCAATGACAACCGCCACTGCCCATTTTCCTCCCAGCTCCCTCTTGATAGAAGTAATTGCGGCAATACACGGTGTATATAAGAGTGAAAATACCAAAAGTGCCGCTGCCGTAAGCGGTGTAATCGCAGCCAGAAGATTTGCAGTATCCCCAAACAGAATTGATAAGGTAGACACAACGCTCTCTTTTGCCATAAATCCGGTAATGAGTGCTGTTGAAATCCGCCAGTCTCCGAATCCAAGAGGTGCAAATACCGGCGCAATCAGTCCTGCTGCGGCCGCAAGAAGACTCTCCTTCGAGTCTGTCACAACGTTTAAGTGCAAATCAAAGGTCTGTAAGAACCAGATGATAATCGTTGCAAGGAAAATAATGGTAAATGCCCTCTGTAAGAAGTCTTTCGCCTTTTCCCACAGAAGCTGTGCCACGTTTTTTGCTCCCGGCATCCGGTAATTCGGCAGCTCCATCACAAACGGAACCGGTTCCCCCTGAAATACGGTCTTTCGCATGGCAAGCGCCATCAAAATCCCGACTACAATTCCCGTAAAGTATAAAAGCACCATTACAAGTCCTCCATACTGCGGGAAAAACGCCGCTGTAAAGAAGGAGTAAATCGGCAGTTTTGCCGAACAGCTCATAAAAGGTGTTAAAAGAATCGTCATCTTGCGGTCGCGCTCAGACGGCAGCGTCCGGCTTGCCATGACACCCGGAACCGTGCAGCCAAACCCGATTAACATCGGAACAATACTTCTGCCGGAAAGTCCAATCCGACGTAACAGTTTATCCATCACAAATGCCACACGCGCCATATAACCACTGTCCTCTAACATGGACAGGAAAAAGAACAACGTCACAATGACCGGAAGAAATCCCAAGACGCTTCCGACGCCATTAAAAATACCATCTATAATGAGCGAATGCAGCACACCGTTTACATTTGCTGCTGTGAGTGCCCTATCCGTCACATCTGTCACCCACGCAATTCCCATATCAAGCAGATTCGACAGTACCGCTCCGATGACATTGAAAGTGAGGAAAAATACCAGTGCCATAATTCCGATAAATGCAGGAATTGCTGTATATTTTCCGGTCAGAATCCGGTCAATTCTACGGCTTCTCGCATGCTCCCTGCTTTCCTTTGGCTTTACCACCGTCCGGTCGCATACTTTCTGGATAAATGCAAAACGCATATCCGCAATCGATGCTGCACGGTCAAGTCCACGCTCTTCCTCCATCTGTACAATAATATGCTCGATGGTCTCTTTTTCATTCTGCTCTAACCGCAGGGCATCAAGAATCAGCTGGTCTCCCTCAATCAGCTTTGCAGCTGCAAAACGGACCGGAATCCCGGCACGGATAGCATGATCCCCAATCAGATGCATGATGGCATGAATTGCACGATGCACTGCTCCATTATGTTCTTCCTCATCACAGAAATCCTGTCTGCCTGGACATTCCTGATACTGTGCCACATGAATCGCATGATCCACAAGCTCATCAATTCCTTCGTTTTTTGCCGCAGAAATCGGGATAACCGGTATCCCAAGCATTTCCTCCATCTCATTAACTAAGACGGAACCTCCATTTTCCCGCACTTCGTCCATCATATTAAGTGCCAGCACCATCGGAATATTAAGCTCCATAAGCTGCATGGTCAGATAAAGGTTTCGTTCGATATTTGTCGCATCTACAATGTTGATAATTCCTCGTGGATTCTCCTTTAAAAGAAATTGTCTAGTCACAATCTCCTCACTGCTGTAGGGCGACATTGAATAAATTCCCGGCAAATCTGTCACCAGCGTGTTCTCATGTCCACGGATAACACCGTCCTTGCGGTCCACCGTAACACCTGGAAAATTTCCCACATGCTGGCTCGCCCCGGTAAGCTGGTTAAACAGTGTTGTTTTTCCGCAGTTCTGGTTTCCCGCCAGTGCAAATGTCAGAATACTTCCCTTTGGAAGTGGGTGTTCCTCCGCCTTTACGTGATATTTTCCGCCTTCCCCAAGTCCTGGATGTTCTGCCACCCGTTTCTTTTTCGTTTGTTTTTCTGCTTTTGTCTCTTCTGGTTTTTCCACAGGACAGATCTCGATTTTCTCCGCATCTGCAAGACGCAGTGTCAATTCATATCCGTGCACCCGCAGTTCCATTGGGTCTCCCATAGGGGCATATTTTACAAGTGTAATTTCTGCTCCTGGAATAACGCCCATATCAAGGAAATGCTGGCGCAATGCACCGTCGCCCCCTACAACTGTTACTCTGGCAGACTGCCCTATTTCGAGTTTCTTTAACGTCATCTTTGGCATCTCTCTTTCTTTCGTTTTCCGATTCTTCTTATTATAGCAACATCCCTCTGTCACGTAAAGAAAAAGAAAACCGCAGGAAACACATTTTTGTATTTCCCACAGTTTTCTTTTTTAAAACATACCGTCATGGCATGCCTGCGTTATTCTCAAAGCCCCGGCAGAAAATTCCGCACGACTCCAAATGCCAGCAGCAGAAGGATGCAAATCCACACCACGATATTTTGCACATGTCCAAAGCAAAAACGTCCGGTTTTCAGATATCTCCAAAATGCCGGTAGAAAAACTGCCACAAGCACCGGGCTTAGCAGCAAAACCATCGGATTTGCCGCAAACGCCGCAGAAATATCAATCTGCAACAGTGCCGCACACATATGTGTGACACCGCAGCCGGGACACTTGAATCCCGTTATAAGACGGATGGGACAGGGAATCCCAATTCCAGAGTGCAGGAAAAAACATCCATACAAAAGTCCCGCACATAAGAGCAATGCCAAAACTCCCGCCGCTTTAAAAGCCCGTCTTTTCATCCTAGTTTGCCATATTGTTTAATTCATTCTGCATCAGTGCCCATGCCACAATCGGTACGAACAGGCACAGAATCAGATAAAGTACTCCGCTGTTGCTTGACGGAACACCACGCTGTGTTTTTGCAGCGTCAATCTTCTCTCCCTGCTTATATGCCCAGTATAATCCGTACAGATTACAGGTAATAAGCGTGAGCAAAAATGCCACACCACCGGAAGTGCCAAACGTATTAGATGCCGTGTTAGCGTCATTGGTGAGGCAGATAAACCAGTAAATTCCATAGATGCCGCAAGTCACAATACATAAGATGATGCAGACTGCGATGTTTTTGTCCTTAATCATAACAAAACCCTCCTTTGTAAAAGTCCTTCTTTGGTGAAAGCTTCTCTATTATAACGCATCTCTATTGCATCTGTCTATAGCATTTTATTGAACTATATTTATCATTTTTCTGATGTCTGAGACGGTACAAGCTGCACAAACACAATCGCAGAAAATATCAGCACACAGCCGAAGATTTCCCTGCCAGTCAACCGCTCTCCGAGAAAAAGTGCGCCTGCGAGCACAGAAAAAACGGATTCCAGACTTAAGAGCATGGACGCTGCGGTTGGATTCACGCCCTTTTGTCCGACCACCTGCAAGGTATAGCCGACCCCCGAGGAACAGATACCAGCATACAGAATCGGAAGCCATGCATCCAAACCGGAAAGCGTGCCTGCCCAGGCAATGATTTCCGCCGCGGAATGTCCGGTTTCAAATACCGCCATCGGAACCGCGCTTAAGATTCCACACACAAAAAACTGTATGCAGGACAGCCGCACGCCGTCGACAAACGGCGCATAATGGTCTATCACAAGAATATGTACCGCAAAACAAACCGCAGAAAGAAACACGAACACATCACTTTTCTGGATGCTCATGGAATCATTCATACAAAGAAAATAAAGTCCCAGAACCGCAAGCCCCACGCCAGCCCAAATCCTGTAGCTGCTCTTTTGTCCTAGGAAAAGTCCAAACACCGGTACTAACAGAATGTAGCAGGCGGTGAGAAACCCGGCTTTTCCGGCAGCCGTTCCCTGATAGATTCCAATCTGCTGAAAAGAGCTTGCCGCAAACAATGCCATCCCGCAGAAAATGCCTCCCGCCACAAGCTTCTTTTTTGACTCAGCTATTCTGGAGCTCTTTTTCTTCCCTGAAAGCCCTGCCCTATCAAGCAGCGCAATCACCGGAAGTAATACCACGCCGCCTAGCAGCGAACGGATGCCGTTAAATGTAAACGGTCCTATCGCATCAGTGCTCTTTCGCTGTGCGACAAACGCCATTCCCCAGATTGCCGCCGCGAGCACCAGAAATACCATGTGGCGCCTTGTCTGTACTTTTACTTCTGATACCATTTGCGCACAACATCCTCCGCTTTCTTTAGATGGATGTTAAATCCATCGTCTACTGCCGCTTCTTCTTTTGTATGGTAGACAATGGTTCCCCAGTCCCACCAGAAATAACCGGCAAACCATTCCTTGTCAGAGAGCGCTGCCATGGAAGATTCAAAGAAGTTCGCCTGCTCGTCCTCATTTACCGGGAATTCCGTATGGGTAAAATCCCACGGCATCTGTGCACAGCCTAATGCACTGCGGCAGCCAATTTCCATGAAAATGAGTTTTTTGCCAAGACGCTTACTCACCCCTTCTAACCGTTCTGCAATCTTATCCCATTCTTCCTTCATCTGCTCGGTGGAGGCACCCGGTGCATCCCCCACCGGATAATATGCAGAGGTTCCCAGATAATCTAACGCATCATACCATTTTGCCAGCTCTTCCTTGCCGTGGTTTGTATTGTATACAAGTGGTCCGTGATAGATTTCCCGCACCATCGCAATCGTCTGTCTCCAGTAAGTCTCCTGTCGCTCCGTTCCAAGCATCTCACAGCCCAGACAGAACATTTCACAGCCCGTGTACTCTGCAATCTCTGCATAATGGGTTAAAAATGCCTGATAGCTTGCAAACCAGCGGCTCCAGTAGTTATCTTCCTCAAACATATTCTGGTCCGGGAAGTCGATTAAGGCACGCCAGACCCCGTCTGCACTATTAATCATCGGCTTTAAGCACACCTTGATGCCCCTGTCATGAAACCTCTTAATCGTGCTGATAATCTCCAAATCCGGCACATTTTTCCGGTAATCAAACAAAATCTCTGTGGAAGTAAACGTCTTCTGCTCCACCGGAAATGCCAGGCAGACCCAGTTGATGCCGATATCCATAAGTGCATCCTGGCTGCGTTTTCCCTCCTCTGATACATAAAGCCCCTTTTCGGCATGATAGCCGTACGTGTAGCCCTTGATTTCCATAAACAAACTCCTTTTCGTTTGTATTTTTCTGTTATTCTATTATACTAACCAAGGGGCAGTGGAAAGTCAATGTCACAAACGGACTTCTTCCTGTACTATTTTGCAGCCTTGCCTTTTTGCCCCGGAAGTGCATAATTTAATATAGAAAAAGTCGCAGGCACAAACTCATTATGTATGAAAAACGTGCGCAGAAAAGAGGTTTTCATGACAAATCAATTTCTTGCACCGGGTGCATATGTACTCGGCGATGTCACACTTGGAAATAATGTAGGAATCTGGTACAACGCCGTCGTGCGCGGTGACTCCGGTCCCATCCAAATTGACGATGATGCAAATGTTCAGGACAACTGTACCGTACACACCGACCCGGGCTTTCATGTCCATATTGGAAAAGGTGTTACCATCGGGCACAACGCCATCGTCCACGGCTGTACCATCGGGGAAAACACGATTATCGGAATGGGAAGTATTCTCCTAAGCGGTGCCACCGTCGGCAAAAACTGTATCATCGGTGCCGGTTCTCTTGTCACCGGCAAAATGAACATCCCGGACAATTCCCTTGCTCTCGGAAATCCGGCGCGGGTCATCCGCCCCTTGACCGAAGATGAAATCGAGGCGAACCACAAAAATGCCGAACATTATGTGATGCTGATGAAAGAAGAACTAAAAAGTCGTCTCAGGTAACTTTTTAAAAATTTAATCCCCCTCGGAAATTGCCCAGTCGGAAAAGATTGTTTAAAATATAACAAAGTTAGACGTTTTTGTAGTGTCTAAATTATTTTTGATTGTATTAAATTTTAGGAGGAAAAATTATCATGGCAGATGTTGTGGAAAAACAGCCCATCACCGAGGACTATTTAAAGAAAATGGATGCCTACTGGCGTGCAGCCAACTATCTTGGCGCAGCACAGTTATACCTGTTAGACAACCCGCTGCTCCGCGAACCATTGTCTTTAGACCATGTCAAGAAAAAGATTGTCGGACACTGGGGAACCGTACCGGGACAGAACTTTGTCTATGTACACTTAAACCGTGTCATCAAAAAATATGACCAGGATATGATTTTAATTTCCGGTCCGGGTCACGGCGGAAACTTCTTCGTCGCAAATACATACTTAGAGGGAACCTACAGTGAAGTATACCCGAACATCGGCGAAGATATGGACGGTCTTAAGAAACTCTGCAAGCAGTTTTCTTTCCCGGGCGGAATCTCAAGCCACGTTGCTCCGGAGACTCCGGGTTCCATCAACGAGGGTGGTGAGCTTGGTTACTCTCTCGCACACTCCTTTGGTGCTGCATTTGATAACCCTGATTTAGTGGTTGCCTGCGTTGTCGGCGACGGCGAAGCTGAGACAGGTCCTCTTGCAACCTCCTGGCAGTGTAATAAATTCTTAAATCCGGTATCTGACGGTGCGGTTCTTCCAATCCTTCACATGAACGGATACAAAATCAGCAACCCGACCGTACTGGCACGTATCTCCCACGAAGAGTTAGAGCATTTCTTCGACGGATGCGGCTGGAAACCGATTTTCGTAGAAGGCGACGAGCCGATGGATATGCACCGCAAGATGGCTGCCGCTTTGGACGAGGCAATGGATGAAATCAAAGCAATCCAGAAAAATGCCCGTGAAAACAACGATACCACAAGACCGAAGTGGCCGATGATTGTTCTGCGTACCCCGAAGGGCTGGACAGGTCCGAAGGTTGTAGACGGAAACCAGATTGAAGGTTCCTTCCGTGCACATCAGGTTCCGATTATGATGGATAAGCCGGAACATCTTCAGATGTTACAGGACTGGCTGTTAAGCTATCATCCGGAAGAGCTGTTTGACGAGAACGGCAGACTGATTCCGGAATTAAAGGCTCTCGCTCCTACCGGAGACAGAAGAATCGGTTCTAATCCGCATGCAAACGGCGGTAAGCTGTTACGTGACCTGCGCCTGCCGGATTTCCGCGAGTACGGTATCGACGTTCCGACTCCGGGTGCTGTCGAGGCACAGGATATGATTGAGCTCGGTGGCTTTGTCAGAGATATCTTCAAGTTAAACGAGGACGCAAAGAACTTCCGTATCTTCGGACCGGATGAGACAATGTCCAACCGTCTTGGCAAGGTATTCGAGGTAACAAACCGCGACTGGAATAATGAAAAATATGACACCGATGAATTTTTGGCAAACGATGGACGTGTTATGGACTCCATGTTGAGCGAGCATATGTGTGAGGGATGGTTAGAGGGTTATCTTCTCACCGGACGCCACGGCTTCTTCGCAAGCTACGAGGCATTTATCCGCGTTGTTGACTCCATGTGTGCACAGCATGCAAAATGGTTAAAGGTCTGCAACCAGCTTCCGTGGAGACAGTCTATTGCTTCCTTAAACCTGATTCTCTCCTCAAACGTATGGCAGCAGGATCATAACGGATTTACCCATCAGGACCCGGGATTTTTGGACCATATTGCTAACAAAAAAGCAGATGTCGTAAGACTTTATCTGCCACCAGACACCAACTGTCTGTTATCCTGCTTCGATCACTGCATCAGAAGCCGTAATTATGTAAACGTACTGGTAACCTCCAAGCATCCGAGACAGCAGTGGCTGACCATGGAGCAGGCTGTAAAACACTGTACCCAGGGTATCGGTATCTGGGAGTGGGCAAGCAACGACCAGGGCGAAGAGCCGGATATCGTAATGGCATGCTGCGGTGACACACCGACCCTTGAGACTTTGGCTGCTGTTACCATCTTAAGAGAGGCTCTGCCGGAGTTAAAGATTCGTGTTGTCAACGTTGTCGACCTGATGAAGTTAGAGCCAAGCACCAAGCATCCGCACGGTCTCACCGATGCAGAATACGATGCACTCTTCACCAAGGATAAGCCGATTATCTTCGCTTTCCATGGCTACCACACACTGATTCACGAGCTGACCTATCGTCGTACTAACCGCAATATCCATGTTTTTGGTTACAAAGAGGAGGGTACGATTACAACACCGTTCGATATGCGTGTACAGAACGAAATCGACCGCTTCCATCTCGTAAAGAATGCAATCAAGTATCTGCCACAGTTAGGAAACCGTGGTTCTTACCTGGTTCAGAAGATGAACGACAAGCTGGTTGAGCACAAACAGTACATCCATGAGTACGGTATTGATATGCCGGAAATCCGTGACTGGAAATGGACAAACAAGTAATTTTTGATAAATAGAAAGCCCCGGCCAGTCTCCGCCAGCCGGGGCTTTCCCGTTCTTATTCAAACATTCTCTTACGGAACTGCGCCGGTGTCAGCTGGTGCCGTTCCGTAAATATTTTATAAAAATATCCCTTATTTTTGTATCCCACTTCCTTGACGATATCGTCAATTGTGTACTCCGAATTTAAAAGCAGCATCTCCGCACGCTTTAATCGCAGATTTTGCAGATATTCTGTGTAGGTCATTCCGGTCTGTGCCTTTAGGAAACGGTTAAAATAATCTTCCTGAAAATGAAATTCTTCCGCGAGAAGTCCCACGGACATCCGGTTTAAATTCTTTCCCATATAGTCCGTAATCTCCTCAAACAGCATCCAGTTCATCTTCTTGCGTAACTGCTTGGAAAGCGAGTATTCATAGCGTGTCCCAAGAATCCAGAAAATCCGAAGAAGCAGTCCTTTGCAGATGTACGTCGAAGCGATATCATGCTTTTGCAGTTCACTCACAAGTGCCATCAGCGCTTCCTCAATTTCGGCGGAATCCTCTCCCTGCGGTTTAAAATGCAGATACTGCTGTAAGGATTTCTGCTCTAAGAGCGCCATATTGAAAAAAGAAGCGATACGGTCAGTCGTGATATTCCGGTCCATGATATCGTTAAACATGATGTTTGTAATTCCAAAAAACAGAATCGTCGCCGATGTTCCATCTAAAATTTCCTGATGCAGACAGTTTCTGTCAATCAGGCACAGTTCCCCCTTGTGGAATGTATACTCATTTCCAAGAATCCGCTGTCTGTATTCTCCGTCCACAACATAGAAAAATTCCAGATATTCATGAGAGTGCATCTGCGTCCGCATCCCCGGCTCAAAACTTTTTTCATATAAAAAAGGTACTTCCGAGGGCACAATCGTCGCAGAAAGCCGGTTTCCATCGTGGATATCCCAAAACAGTGCAAACATATGCTCATTTTCCGGCAGAGGATAAGGCTTTCGCTCCTCCTCATGTGCGGAATACTCCGGGCAGAGAATCCGGAAACGCGCATAAATACCCGGAATATGCTGATTCTTATTGTCATAAATCAGATGCCTTGTCATCTGTTTTAAATCCATAACACTACTCCAATTCTGTTCTGATTCTGCGGTAAACCTTCTCCGGCACCCAGACCGACACGGAGCCGCCGTCCACGGCAAACTCCCCGGCTCCGGAATCGTCTAATACTACCGGCGTATCAAAATGTCCCATCACATCATAAAACGCACATCCGGCAAACCGTTCTCCCACCTGCATCCATTTTTTTCCTGCAACAGAGTCCGTCAGCAGCACCGCAAGCCCGGAATCCTCGTGTTCATCGTCCCCGCCTCTGGTAAATCCGACAAGGCTATGATGGTCAAAGTACTCTCTCTGTTCCCCGTAAGCATAATTTTTGCGCAAAAACAACAGTTTTTTCAGTCCCTCCACCGGTGCAATGTGGTCGTGCGGAATTCCGTAATAATCGCCGTAAAAGACGCAGGGGATTCCCTCTTTTCTAAGAAGAATCAGTGCATAGGCAATCGGCTTAAACCATGCCGGCACAAACGAAACGAGTGCCTGTCCCGGCTGTGTGTCGTGATTATCGACAAATGTCACCGTCTGTTCCGGGCGTGCCGCCACAAGCGTTCCGCCAAAAATCTGTGCCATGTCAAAATTTCCGTTGGAGGCTGCCGCCTTAGAGAACTGGAAATGTAATGGCACGTCAAACAGTGAGAGACTATTTTCAAGCACATCTAGGTAATGCGTGAGCCTGCCCGTATCCGGCGACCAGTATTCTCCCACCGTAAAGAGATTCTTTCCGGCGTGGGCACGCATCTCCTTTAACCACTCTCTGTAGAAATCAAAACCAATGTGTTTTACCGCATCGAGCCGGAATCCGTCCATCCCTACCGTGTCGAGATACCATTTTCCCCAGTCGGTCACGGCTTTTACGGTCTGCGGGTTATCCGTGTCCAAATCCGCGCCCATCAGGTAATCATAATTTCCGTTCTCGCTGTCCGTCTCGTGGTTCCATTCCTTTCCATCGAATCGGAAAATTCCACCGCGTTTTGCCTTGTCATCCCAGTCGGTTCCACTGAAATTCTCTGCGCTCCAGGTAAAATCCGAATACTTTCCTGCACGCCCCGGAAATGTAAAACGCGTCCATGCGGTAATCTCCTGTTTGCCGCTGATGTCCTGGTTGCGGTTTGTGCAAAGTTCCTCCTCCACTAAAACTGTCTCCGTGTCATCCGCACCTATCATATGATTTAAAACGATGTCAGAAAGAACCTCGATGCCGTTTTCCTGTAAGCATTTCACTGCGTTTAAATAGGCTTCCCGGGTTCCGTATTTCGTGGCTTTCTGCCCCTTCTGGTCAAATTCTCCCAGGTCATAGGTGTCATACACGTCATAGCCGACGCTTGCTGCCCCTGCTGCCCCTTTGTATGCCGGCGGCAGCCACAGCATATTGATTCCCGCCTCTTTTAACTGCTTCGACTGCCAAGCCGCACGCTCCCACAGGCATCCGTTTGCGGGCAGATACCACTCAAAATACTGCATCATCGTTTTGTTATCCATCTGTCGTATTCCCCCTTCTTTTTACACCGGGTTAAAATTCGTATCTTAAAATCTCACAGTTTTTGATTCCAAAGGCTGCAAATTCTTCATTTGTCATATCATAAAAATAGGACTGCACAATTCTTGAAATTCCGTTGTGCGCCACTAAAAGATACGTCTTTTCGTCCTGTCTGATTTCGTCCAACAGGTTATAAATGCGCTGGCTTAAGTGCAACATCGTCTCTCCACCGTCATAGTGGCAGATGAAGCTTCTCTTTGCCTGCTGAAATTCGGCGCCATCCCGCGGTGTCGACTCATATCTGCCAAAATTCTGTTCTGTAAGCCTTGGCTCCACGCGGCAGCTTACTCCGGTCACCTCCGAAATATGTCTTGCCGTTTCCGCCGCACGAATGAGTGGAGAGCAGAGAATTTCATCAATGGGTAAGCCCTCGCTTTTGATTTTCTCTCCCAGCTCGATTGCCTGTGCGTGGCCAAGCTCTGTGAGCGCGATGTCGGTTGCACCGCAGATTTTATTTTCTACATTCCAGACCGTCTGACCGTGACGGGTAAAATATACATAAGACATCTGTTTCTCCTCTATGGTCTTCTCAATATGATATCGTTGCACAGCTTCAGTCCGTACTTATCCACGATATCCATACATTTGCGGTAATTTTCCACATTTCCGACTTCTTCCCTGCGGTGTGCGTCAAGTCCAAGCACCACATCATTTCCAACTTCTGCCACAAGCTTCCAGAAATGCTCATTTGGGTACAGTCTTCCGGTTGTCATTCCAAGGATATTGATTTCAAGCGGAATTCCAAGTTCCTTCATTGTGGTGCAGAGCCGCTTCATTTCCCGGTCATAAATTGCCTCTTCCCCGATATAATTGAGGATATCCGGGTGTGCGATATAGGTAAAGCTTCCGGTTTCTGCCCCTGCAATCACCGTGTCGACATAGCGGATAAGCATTTTTTCGTCCTCCGTCGGCGTTCCAGTATAAGGACCCTCTTTCTCATTTCCGACAAAATGCTGTCCCATAATCAGATAGTCAAATCCAATGCTTCGCACCATCTCAATCTGTTCCTCGTAAAATTCCGGAATGTATTCCGCCTCAAATCCAACGTAAAGTGTAATCTGATTTTCATACTCCTTCGCAAGACTGCGGATGCAGTCATAATATTCTTTTGCCTGCTCCATCGTCATGCGGATTTTTGAGACATAGCCGTCCTTAAACGGGCACGGAATATGATCCGAAAATCCAAGTTTTCTGATTCCATAACGAATTGCTTCTTCAATGTATTCCCGTTCCGTGCCGGTTGCATGAAGGCAGCGGTAAGTATGCGTATGATAATTTGCTGTTAAAAAATCCATGTGTTCTTCTTCGCCGGAATCTTTTGCAAGATATCGGTTCATCTCCTCTCTGATGTGTAAAAACTGTTCTCTTGTGACCGGATTTTCTGATTCAAAATTCATCAGCTTATCCAGATACCCCTGTTCCTTCATCATTTTTCTGCTCATCGGATATTCCAGCTCATAAGTCAGTGAAATATGTCCGACTGCATTGTCAATCGCTGTTTTCTTTAATGCCCGAAGCACCGCATGATGCTCATCAAATGCCTGCATGACCTCGGGTGTCACCTGGCTGTTTTTTAATTCTTCCGTGGTGACATTGTAGATTTCTTCCATCGGTGTGTCAAGGTTCACCCGTAAAATGTCTATCTTGTCCGCATCCCGCAGAATCTTACAGTACATGGCTGTTTTTTCATCCAGATTTTCCGGAAGCCTGTAGCTGCTGTGATAAAAAATTGCGGTGCCGATGACGGCATCCCATTCTGCCGGTGCGAAAAAGCTTCTGATACTGCCGCCCTTCGCATTCTGTGGCACAAACACCCTGCTGCCGTTCTCTTCACAGACGGATGCCTCCCCGAATAAAATCGTCGTACTGAGCAGTGCATGGTCAATCGAGACGGCATCCTGAAAGGTTCCATAACGCCTGATTTGCTCAAACCGTCCGATATCGTGCAAAAGCCCGCACATCCATGCCGCATCCAGTGCCTCACCGGAAAGCCCTTCCGATGCGCCGATGGTATCGCAGAGCTCTGCCACGCGGTAGGTGTGCAGAATTTTTAATTTTATCTTGGGGTCCTCGCTGTTATAATTGTCCACATATGCAGCAAATGTTTCTTTTGCTTTTGTTCTGTCAATTCTCGTCATTTGTCATTACTTCCTGTTCTTCCAGATATTCCTTTAACTCCACCAGATTGTCAAATCTGGCAAATAAAAGCTGTGTGGTCTCCTCATCGGGCTGCCACAAATCCGGTATCATAATCGGCTTACAGCCCGCCGCATGCGCCGAGCGAAGCCCACTCTTAGAATCCTCAAGCACATAGCAGTCCTCCGGTTTCTCTCCTAACAGCTCACAGGCTCTTTTGTAGATTTCCGGGTCGGGCTTGGAATGTTTTACCATATCCCCGCACACAATCACCGTGAAAAATTCATACACCCCGGCATCCTTTAAGTGATGCTCCACCTCCCACTGCGGTGAGGATGATGCCACCGCAAGCTGGTATCCGTGAATTTTCAGATAGCGTAACAGCACGTACAGCCCATGTTTTACCGGAACTTTATTCTCGGTATAATATTTTGTCAGAAATTCCTTTGTATAACGGCGTAACGCCTCCTCGTCATAGCGCTCTCCAAACTCCTGCCTCCACAGTTCCCTCGAAGCCGCAATGTTCATCCCAAGCGTCTTTAACGTCATATAACCCGCTTTTCCGATTCCAAGCTGCTCTCCTGCATAATCCCATGCCTGCACAAAGACCCGCTCTGTGTCAAACATCAGCCCATCCATATCAAAAATAACTGCTGCCATATGCTCACTCCCCTGCGTACTTGAAATGTACTCTTTCCTATTTACATTACATTCTGATAAGTGTTCTATTTTATCGCAATGATTTCAAACATCGGTGTCGCAGAAAAATTAACCTGTTCTTCCTTCGACCAGACCTTTTTCCAGACCACCGCATCACACAAAATTTCTCTTGTTCCAAGCTGTTTCAGGACCTGCTCATCCCACTGCGGTCTCATGATTCCGGAAAGCGGCGCCTTGCGCGCAATCGCCTCCATCGCATCAATGTCTGTTCCCTCATATTCATCTTTGACACCAAGCTCTGCGGTATGAAGCCTGTCCTTTTCGTAGGCATCCCGCTTTGCATCATCATAGAGGTAGCCATACCAGTTTGCATCATAGACAAGCAGCGTACCGCCTTCTACAAGCACCCGAAGCCACTCGCGGTATGCTTTTTCCGGTTCCGGCAGATTCCACGTCAGATTCCGCGACACGACAACGTCAAATGACGCATCTGAAAATGCAAGCTCTGATGCATCCATTTCCAGAAAGCACGGATGCTGTCCATATTCTTTGGCATTTTTCCCTGCCTGCTCTAACATATGTGCAGTATAGTCAACCGCTGTCACCGCATAGCCCAGCTCCGATAAAATAATTGCAAAAAATCCCGGTCCGCATCCCACCTCAAGTACACGGATTTCTTCCCTGCTTTTGCCCGGATGCTGCGCGCGAATCTGCGCATCCAGATGCGCCTGCCATCTTTTATGCTGTGCAGTATGAAGCTCCGTCTGATTCACGAGGGAATACCCCTCGGCACGGTTCTCCCAGTAACATTGATTTTCTGTTCTGTAATCCATAGGTACGATTTCCTTTCCATCGGAATTCGATAATATTATATCGTTTCTGGCAAATCTTTACAACTATCCGCGCGAGGTGCACATATTGCCCGGAGTCTTTTTGCTTTATAAGATTTTCCTATAAAGCAAAAAACCCCAGCAGATTTCTCTACTGAGGTCTCATTAGCAGGGCTACAAGGATTCGAACCTTGAAATGACGGAGTCAGAGTCCGTTGCCTTACCGTTTGGCGATAGCCCTTCATTTTTTGCTTTCAGCGTTTCGCGCCGTCAACAATAGCTATTATATAGGGCTAAAAGGAAATTGTCAACAGTTTTTTTGAAAAATTTGTAATTTTTTTTCTATCATTGCATAGAGTACCTCTTCCCCCCAGGAAATATCTGCATTTCCGTTGGTTGCCTCGATGACATCTTTTTCTGTTTCAGCGGTTAATTCTGCCGGAACCATCAGAATCAGCTCCACCTTGTCCGTATAAATCGTATCTATTGTCGCAAGTCCTTTCTGCGCAATCAGATACTGCAATTTTCCAAGTCCGGTATAGTCGGTTCCGATTACAAGCTTTCTGCCGGGCTGCTTCTCAATAACGATGCTGTTTGCAAGACCCTCCTGTACTGCCTTCTGATAGGCCCGCACTAATCCTCCGGTTCCAAGCAGCACGCCGCCAAAATAACGTGTCACCACAACCGCTGTATTATGGATTTCTTCCCTAAGAAGAACATCTAACATCGGTCTTCCCGCCGTCTGCGCCGGCTCTCCGTCATCGGAACAGCGTGTCAGTTCCTGATGGTCTCCAATTACAAATGCCGAGCAGTTATGTTTTGCATCCCAATACTTCTTTTTCATCTCCGCAATAAACGCTGCTGCCTCTTCCTCTGAAGAAACCGGACGCACCGTTGCGATGAAACGGGATTTTTTCTCAACAATCTCACCTTCGCCACCCTCGAATACTGTTTTCATGAATTACTACCTGTTCCTTTTTGTTTTTTCCTATTTTAACATGGCGCGCCGTCTACCCGCAACAAATTCTTAAGAGAGTATTATATTTTCAGTTTTTTCTTTATTCCGACACATTTCTCTGGTATAATACAACATGGTTTATTTTAACTTTAAAAAGGAGGCCTCCTATGAATTATGGGAAAAAAAGTACCCGTAAGCGAGACGAAGAGCTTACTTCTAAGGGTACCATGATTCGCAAAAAATTCAGTGTAATTTTTTGCAAGGCGTTGCTTATATGCTTTTTTGCAGTTCTGGTGGTAGGAGGGTCCGCAGCTTTTGGTGTCATTCAGGGCATCATCGCTTCTGCCCCCTCCATCGATGATATCGACGCAACACCTACCGGTTACCAGACCGCCGTATTAGACAGCCAGGGCAATCAGATTGCCACGCTCGTCTCCTCCGGTTCCAACCGTAAATTTGTCACGATTGACGAGATTCCATTAGATTTACAGCACGCGTTTGTTGCCATTGAGGACTCCCGTTTCTACGAGCACAACGGTATTGATATCAAGGGAATCATCCGTGCCGGTGTCAAGGGAATTGCATCGGGCTTTCATTTTTCAGAAGGTGCAAGTACCATCACCCAGCAGCTTTTAAAAAATACAGTTTTTACGGACTGGACAAGCGAGTCTTCCATGGCAGATAAGTTTGAGCGTAAATTTCAGGAACAGTATCTTGCGCTTGAGCTTGAGAAAAAGGTCAGCAAAGACTGGATTATGGAAAACTACTTAAATGCCATCAACCTTGGACAGAATACCTTAGGTGTTGCCGTTGCTTCGGAGCGTTACTTTGGAAAAGATGTGTCTGACCTTACGCTTTCCGAATGTGCAGTGCTTGCTGCGATTACACAGAACCCTTCCCGCTACAATCCGATTTCACATCCGGAAAATAATGCGGAACGCCGCGAAAAGGTGTTAAACGATATGCTGGATCAGGAATATATTTCGCAGGAAGAGTACGATGCTGCAATCGCCGACAATGTTTACGACCGTATCCAGCTTGTAAATATTGAGACAGACAGCGAAAATGTTTATTCTTCTTTTGTAGACGAACTGACAGATGAAGTCATTCAGGATTTAATTGAGCAGAAGGGATATACGGAGACACAGGCATACAAAGCCCTTTACCAGAGCGGTCTTACCATTTACAGTACACAGGATCCGGATATACAGGCGATTGCTGACGCGGAAGTCAACAACCTGGACAATTATGGTTTTGACCCGAAGGTTTCTTTCTCCTACCGTCTGTCCGTATTATCCGCCGACGGTACTGTTACAAACTACAGCGAACAGACCATGCTTTCCTATTATCAGTGGTCAGATGCCAACTACACGTTAAATTTTGACACCGAAGAAGATGCCGAAGCCGCTATTGAAGCTTACAAGGCTGAAATTATGAAAGACGGCGATACCATCATCGACGGAAGTGAAGTGGTTGCCTATACACTCCAGCCGCAGGTTGCAATGACAATTATGGATCAGTCCAGCGGAGAGGTAGTCGCATTGATTGGCGGACGCGGTGACAAAAATGCCAGCAAGACCTTAAACCGTGCAACCAGCACAACCAGACAGCCGGGTTCTACCTTTAAGATTATTGCCTGCTACGCACCTGCACTTGATGCCGGCGGTCTCACGCTCGCTACCGTACAGGATGATGCACCTTACTCCTATACGACCGGAAGCGGTGCCGCAGTCAACAACTATGACGGACGTTACCGCGGCTTTACCACAATACGCCAGGCAATCACCCTTTCCATGAACGTTGTTACCGTCAAGAATTATGTGCAGATTGGTCCTGCCCTCGGTGCAAGCTATATCCGCAATTTCGGAATCACAACCTTATTGGACAACGAAGTTGATAACCAGACCGTAACACTTGGCGGTCTGACAAACGGTGTTACCAACCTCGAATTAACTGCTGCCTATGCAACAATTGCAAACCAGGGCACGTACATTAAACCGAAATTTTACACGAAAATCTTAGACCATGAAGGAAATATTTTATTAGACAACACCGCATCCGAGTCCCACACGGTCTTAAAGCAGACAACTGCATGGCTTTTAACCAACGCCATGGAAGATGTCATGACACAGGGAACCGGTACTTCTGCTTACTTCGGCTCCACGATGGCACAGGCGGGAAAATCCGGTACAACCACGAAAAACCGTGACTCTCTGTTTGCCGGCTACACACCTTACTACACCTGTGTAGTCTGGGGTGGCTACGACGACAACAGCCCACAGGCAAACAGCCAGTCTTCCTACCCGAAGAAAATCTGGAAGGCTGTTATGAGCCGGATTCACGAGAATCTTCCGTATGCCGATTTTGGCACCTGCGATGATATTGTAACTGCCCAGGTATGTTCCAAATCCGGCAAGCTTGCCATCGAAGGTGTCTGCGACAGTGATCCGCGTGGAAGCTGTGTTTACACCGAATATTTTGCAAAAGGCACGGAACCTACTGATTACTGTGACCACCACATCCGTGTAAATCTCTGTGCAGCTTCCATGGCTCTTGCAACCAGCAGTTGTCCTGAGATTGTCAGTGGCGTGTATATCATTGGCGGTTCCCAGGGTACGGAGGATTCCCCGTATCTTCTGACCGAAGATGCCTACTCAAATCTCTGTCCGCTGCATGGCAGTCCTGATTCCATTTATCAGGCTCCTGTCACAAACACACCGGGCACAACGACTGATACAACCGATACGACCGACACGACCGGCACGACCGATACACCGCCAAACGCTGTCATACCGGATTCCGCCAACGCGCCCGATAATACTGACACCGGTGGTTCAGCCGACACAAGCACCGATAACCAGACTCCAGATGGCGGAGAATAGAGGCATTTTCTCCACCAGGTACAACAAAAGGGACTGTAAAAAACTCCCCTAACAGAAAAATCGCCCAGACGTGAAGTCTGAGCGATTTTTTGGTACAATTATGCTCAAAAAAACAATCTATAACGCACGTCACTGATGTATATACTAACTAAGGGACTATTGTTTTTCAAGATATTCCTCTACCAAATGTATCATTTCACCGCTGCTACTGCATGAAATATCGCATAATAAGCTCTGTTGTTCGCAGCCTTCAAAAGTCCTGCCGAAAAATTTAATTGTGCAGATTTCAAATCATCTCTTACCTGCTGTAACCGTCCTTTTGCTAAATTATAGTCTCTTACCGCCCGCATGTGTTCATGAATCATATCATCATCACATTTTACCAATATCAGAATATCAATATCAGAATCAAGGCGATTATCGCCTCTCGCATAAGACCCATATAAAATCGTTTTCTCATAATCACGCCCGAAAATGTTTTTATTCCATTAACATATTCTCTCAAAATATTAGATATACTTACTGGCATTCTGCTTCCCTTAGTATTCCCCATTTTTCCCATACAACCAGCAAAAGCCCCAGGCTCCCGCCTGGGGTTTTCACTGTTGATGTATAACTAACTAAGGGGATTAGATTCACGAATCTAATCGTGTTAGATTCGTGCAATCCTATTCCACATCCTGCAATGCTGCAAGGTCTTCCTCGCCGGTACGAACCTTGACAACTTTGGCAACATCGTATACGAAAATCTTGCCGTCTCCGATGTGTCCTGTGTAAAGTGCCTTCTTAGCAGCTTCCACAACCCTGTCAACCGGAATCTTGCTGACAACAACCTCAACTTTGACCTTCGGTAATAAGGTTGCATCCACTTCTGCTCCACGGTATTTCTCGCCGGAACCTTTCTGGATACCACAACCCATAACCTGTGTTACGGTCATACCGGTTACACCGATATCGTTCATTGCCTTCTTTAAGTGGTCGTATCTTGACAGTTTTGCAATAATTACTACTTTATACATTCCAGTTGCATCATGTGGCATTGCAACCACCTTGACAGCAGCATTTTTCTTAACATCAGATGCTTCCTCATAATCAGAAGTACCAAGATCTGTATTTTCATTGACATCCATGGTCATTGTGTTGGAAACATCCATCAGGCTGAAGCCTGCATATGCGGACGGAAGGCCATGCTCTTTAATATCCAGACCAAGAATCTCCTCTTCTTCTGTGACACGAAGTCCAATTGTTGCCTTAATTACCACAAAAGTAATTGTGATGCAGATTGCTGCCCATGCGGCAACGGTAACAAATCCTAATAACTGAATTCCAAGCTGATGGAATCCGCCGCCATAAAACAGACCTACTACAGAATCATTTCCCGGTGCAGAAGTTGTTGCAAAAAGACCTACTGCAATGGTTCCCCAGATACCGTTCATCATATGAACTGCGACAGCACCTACCGGATCATCCACACGAAGCTTGTTATCTAATAACCAGACACCAAATACTACCAGAAGACCTGCTACAGTACCGATGATTAATGCTCCGAGTGCATCTGTTACATCACATGGTGCTGTGATTGCAACAAGACCTGCAAGGGAAGCGTTCAAACTCATGGAAACATCCGGTTTTCCATATTTTATCCAGGTAAAAATCATACATACAACGGTTGCAACTGCAGGAGCAATTGTCGTGGTAAGGAATACAGAACCTAACTGCTCAATGCTTGTGCAGGCAGCACCGTTAAATCCATACCAGCCAAACCATAAGATAAATACACCAAGAGCTCCAATCGGAAGGTTATGTCCCGGAAAAGCATTTACTTTTACAATCTTACCACTCTTATCCTTTGTAAACTTGCCGATACGTGGTCCAAGGAATGCAGCTCCAATCAGTGCGGAGATACCACCAACCATGTGGATTGCGCAGGAACCTGCAAAATCATGGAAGCCAAGCTGTGCAAGCCAGCCGCCGCCCCAAATCCAGTGAGCCTCAATCGGGTAAATCAGAGCAGAAATAACTGCGGAATAAATACAATAGGATAAAAACTTGGTACGCTCTGCCATAGCACCTGATACGATGGTAGCTGTCGTTGCGCAGAAAACTAAGTTAAACACGAAGTTTGAAAAATCAAAATCAGCATATGCGGTAAAAATATCAAATCCCGGTTTTCCGATAAATCCTATAAAATCTTCTCCAAGTAACAGTGAAAAACCAATCAGGATGAACATTACAGTACCGATACAGAAGTCCATCAGGTTCTTCATAATGATGTTTCCGGCATTCTTTGCTCTGGTAAAACCAGCCTCTACCATTGCAAATCCTGCCTGCATCCAGAATACCAGTGCCGCTCCCATTAAAAACCAGACACCGAATATGTTGTCCGATATAAATGTCATAATCTCTTCACTCATAATCTTATCCTCCTCATTTTCATAAAAAAACGACACTTTTCCCTTCTCCACAGCGTCGTGGTTCTCGAAAAAGTGTCGTTATTTTAATTTTTTACATCAATCTTAAACTTCAAAGATTAAATCGCCATAAGATGGCATCGGCCACATGGACTTATCAACTAACATCTCTAATTTGTCAACCGGTGCTCTTAAAGCATCCATCGCAGCTTTTACTACATCTCTGTAGTATACAGCCTGCTCTCTACCCTCTTCCATTGCTGCACCCTTCTCTGTAACATCCTGAAGGCTGCCAAGTGCTGTCTTTGCCTCTGCAAGCAGGTCAGAAACCTCTGTGAGAATCTCTGTCTGTGTGCTGACATCTGCATCGCATGCTGCCTTTACGGAAGAAATGGACTGTGCCAGTACAGTTGTATATCTGATAACTGCCGGAATAATCTGTTTTGCTGCAATGTCAATCATCGCTTTTGCTTCGATATTGATTTCCTTTGCGTAGGTCTCATATTCAATCTCTACACGGGAATCAAGCTCTGCCTTGGTAAATACACCAAACTTCTCAAACAGTTTTACAGCCTTCTCGGTGTTGAGTGCCGGAATTGCATCTACCATGGACTTGATGTTTGGAAGACCACGTCTCTCAGCTTCCTCTACCCATTCATCGGAGTAACCGTTACCATTAAAGATAATTCTCTGGTGATCGGTTGCATACTCTTTGATAAGGTCATGGACAGCCATATCAAAATCGTCTGCCTTCTCTAATACATCACAAGCCTCTGCAAATGCCTCTGCAACGATGGTATTTAAAACTACATTTGGCTGTGCAATAGAATCCTGGGAACCTACCATACGGAACTCGAATTTATTCCCGGTAAATGCAAACGGTGAAGTACGGTTACGGTCGGTTGCATCCTTCATGAAATCCGGTAATGTCTTAACACCGGTCTCAAGCTTGCTTCCGCTTAAGCTGTGTGTTGCCTCTCCTGTGCTGACAAGCTGTGTGATGACATCCTGCAACTGCTCACCTAAGTAAATGGAAAGGATTGCTGGCGGAGCCTCGTTTGCACCAAGTCTGTGGTCATTTCCTACATCGGCTGCGGATTCACGAAGTAAATCTGCATGTGTATCAACTGCCTTCAAGATACAGGTAAGAACTAAAAGGAACTGAATATTCTCATGCGGTGTCGTGCCCGGCTCAAGCAGGTTGATTCCATCATCTGTGGTAATGGACCAGTTATTGTGTTTACCGGAACCATTTACGCCTGCAAACGGTTTTTCATGAAGCAGACACTGTAAGCCATGACGATAAGCAACTTTCTTTAAAGTCTCCATAACCAGCTGGTTGTGGTCTACTGCAATATTTGCCTGTGCATAAATCGGTGCCAACTCATGCTGTGCCGGAGCAACCTCGTTATGCTGTGTCTTTGCAGAAACACCTAACTTCCATAATTCGATGTTGACATCCTTCATGAATGCTGCAATACGCTCGCGGATGCTTCCGAAGTAATGGTCATCCATCTCCTGTCCTTTTGGAGGCATTGCTCCGAAAAGAGTACGTCCGGTAAAGATTAAATCTTTTCTCTGTAAATATTTCTCTCTGTCAACAATGAAATATTCCTGCTCCGGACCAACAGATGGTGTTACTTTCTTGGAAGTGGTATTTCCAAATAACCGGATTAAACGGAGTGCCTGGTCGTTGATTGCTTCCATGGAACGAAGTAACGGTGTTTTCTGATCCAGTGCCTCTCCTGTGTAGGAGCAGAATGCTGTCGGAATACAAAGTGTTGCGCCTGCTGCATCCTGTCTTACGAATGCCGGTGAGGTACAATCCCATGCTGTATAACCTCTTGCTTCAAAGGTAGCTCTAAGTCCACCTGACGGGAAAGAAGAAGCATCCGGTTCTCCCTTGATTAATTCTTTTCCGGAAAAGCTCATCAGTACTTTTCCGTTCTCCATCGGTGCTGTAATGAATGCATCATGTTTCTCTGCAGTCACACCGGTCAACGGCTGGAACCAATGGGTGTAGTGGGTTGCACCTTTTTCCAGTGCCCACTCTTTCATTTCATGTGCAACTACATCTGCGGTTTCAAGGTCAAGATCTTTTCCCTCGTTAATGACCTCTTTTAATTTCTTGTAAACTTTTTTGGGTAAACGCTCCTGCATTACTGCATCGTTAAATACGTTTTCACCAAAAATCTCTGCTACGTCTACGAATCCATTTTCGCTCATGTCATACATCCTTTCTTCTCACAATCTAAATCCCCTAAGATCAGATTTGCTTATTTTTGTGAGTATGCCGCTATGCGGAAATTTTACACCGATGAGCCCCTGATGTAAAAAAAAGGGCATTCCAAGCTTATTGGAACACCCTTGTTCATCTCTCACATTTATTTCGTTGGTATTAAGATACCGCACTTTCTTCTGAATTTCAAGTAGAATTTAAACAAAAATTGAAATTTATAAACTTTTTCTAAATTACTTTACAAATCCAGACGTTTTTCGGCACTTTCAACAAGTGAATTAGTTTGCTTTGCCTACAGAACCGAATAATTCCATTTTCTCTTTTACAGTTGCTTTGATTGCTTCTGCACCCGGAGCTAATAACTTACGAGGATCGAATCCCTTACCCTCTAAGTCTTTTCCAGCTTCGATGTACTTGCGGGTAGCTTCCTGGAAAGATAACTGGCACTCTGTATTTACGTTAATCTTGGATACACCAAGGTCGATTGCTTTCTTAATCATATCAGCCGGGATACCTGTACCACCGTGAAGAACTAACGGCATAGCACCTGTCTTCTCCTGAACTGCTGCTAAGGTCTCGAAGCTTAATCCAGCCCAGTTTGCCGGGTATTTACCATGGATATTACCGATACCTGCTGCAAGCATATCAACCCCAAGGTCTGCGATTGCCTTGCACTCGTCCGGATCTGCGCACTCGCCCATTCCTACAACACCGTCTTCTTCTCCGCCGATAGAACCAACTTCAGCTTCGATAGACATTCCCATGCCGTGAGCAACTGCTACTAATTCTTTTGTCTTTGCAACGTTCTCTTCGATTGGATAGTGAGAACCATCAAACATGATAGAGGTGAAACCTGCTTTGATGCACTTATAGCATCCTTCGTAGGTACCATGATCTAAGTGTAATGCAACCGGAACGGTAATTCCAAGTTCTTCATCCATGGCCTTTACCATAGCTGCTACGGTCTTGAAACCTGTCATATACTTACCTGCACCCTCGGAAACACCAAGGATAACCGGAGAATTTAACTCCTGTGCAGTTAAAAGAATGGATTTTGTCCACTCTAAGTTGTTGATGTTAAACTGACCAACTGCATAGTGACCAGCTTTTGCTTTGTCTAACATTTCTTTTGCAGATACTAACATAATGATTCCTCCATAATTTAATATTTTTACCCGTTTCCTATTATATTCTTATTCTTCCCTGCGGTCAACCATAATCTCCACCGCCTGATGCAGGTTCTTTACCTCTAGCTCGTCATGGTCTCCACCATATTCCCCATCAAGTGTCCAGGAAATTTTCTCTCTGGACGTAAATTTGACCTTACTCGCCTTAAATGAATAAATCATATCTGTATCGTCCACGAGGTTAATCAACGATGCAATAATTTCATTCAGCTCTATCGGGTTTTTCGGATTTTTAATTAACGTCACCTCAAACAGTCCGTCATCTAATTTTACATCCTTGCCGGTCATGCCTTTAAATCCGCCTACCGATGTAGAATTCGTAATCATTCCATAAATAAATTCATCCTGAATCCGGATGTTATCATATTCCACCTGCATATGATAAGACAGAATATCGTGCAGGCTCTTCATCCCCTCTAAAATATAAGCGGCATGTCCTAACACATTTTTCCATTCCTGGCTTGTCTTATAGGAGACCTCGGTAAACAGCCCAAATGCTGCCACATACACAAAATAGTCCCCGTTAAATGCCCCGATATCACACGGGAACCGCGTTCCTCTGACAGCTACGGCTGCTGCCTTTGTCATTTCCTTGGGAATTCCAAGCGATGTTGCAAAATCGTTGGTGCTTCCCGCAGGTATGTATCCGAGCGGCCTCTTTTCCTCCCGGCTCATCATTCCGGTCACGGCTTCATCCAGTGTTCCATCTCCGCCGCTGCAAACCACAAGGTCATATTCTCCCGCTTCGTTTTTCACTTTCTCGATGGCATCGCCTCTCGCCTGCGTCGGATAGGCATTGACCTCATAGCCTGCCTTCACCATCGTGTCAATAATTTCCAAAAGCTGGTTTTTAATCTGTGCTTTGCCGGAGTGCGGATTAAAGATAAATAATAATCTTTTTTTCTTTTCCATCAATTCCATAAATCATTACAACCCTTATCTTTTTATTTATACTCTCTTCTTAATGCGCATTATGCCTGTGTGAGGAAACGCTCGATTTCTGCAACTGCCATTTCCGCATCTTCCCCTTCTGCTTCAATTGTAACACTCTCACCATTTAACAATGCAAGGCTCATCATCCCCATAATGCTCTTTGCATTGACGTGCTTGTCCTTCATGTTCAGATAAATCTGACTTCCGTAACGGTTTGCCGTCTGAACCAAAAGGGCAATCGGTCTCGGTTCCATTCCATCGTTCATGTGGACAATGACTTCTTTTTTCATACTTTTCCCTCTCTTCCTCGAATCTTTCATGCTCTGAGTGAATCTGCAACCGCACTGATTTTGCGCAGTCTGTGATTCACCCCTGACTTTCCGACCGGCGGGTCTAAATATATTCCCAGTTCTCCTAATGTTGCATCGGGATGTTCCAGCCGTAGCAGCGCAATCTCTTTTAAGTTCTCAGGCAGACTGTCAATTCCCGCCGTCTGTTTGATATATTCAATATCTTCCAGCTGCTTTACCGCAGCATTAACCGTCTTACTGATATTTGCTGTCTCACAGTTTACCTGGCGGTTGACCGAATTGCGCATTTCCTTAAGAATCCGCACATTTTCGAGATTCATAAGTGCGACATGAGCTTCCATAATCCCAAGCATCTCCACAATCTGGGCGCCTTCCTTTAAGTAAACCACCTGATACTTTTTGCGGGCGACAATCTTGGCATCCATCTCGAAGCTGTTCATGCATTCCTGAAGCTGTTTTGCCTGCGCGAGTGTCCGGCAGACCACTTCAAAGTGGTAGGACTTATTCGGGTCACTGATGGAGCCTCCCGCAAGAAATGCACCGCGGATAAATGCCCGCTTACAACATCCCTGCTGCAATAATAGTCCGTTCACCACATCTGTGACCACTGGGATTTTGTTTTCCGAATCCCACATTTTTACGGCTTCCAAAATGCGTTTTGCATCTGCTCTCTCTCCTGGAAACAGGCTCTCTTCTAACTTCTGGTATTTCTCAAGCAAAAGTGGATTTTCAGTACCAAGCTCAATGGACACCGTTTCCTGCTCCACCTGCGCCTTTCCGTCAAATGCCAGTAACGCCGCTAATTCTGCCAACTGGCAGTGCCTGCTTTTTCCGATGTGCCGGAAGAGTTCTTCTTTTACTTCACTTGAAAATGACATCTGCTTGTCTCCATTCTTCCGGTTTATTTACCTCTCTGTGCATCCTTCGTGATATCGCGGTGTTCAATCTTAAGTCCGAACTCTTTTCTGCTGGATAAACGCTTGTATATTTCATTTGCAAGTGTCACGGAACGATGCTTTCCACCGGTACATCCGATGGATATGACAAGCTGGTTCTTTCCCTCCGTAATATAATTCGGAATCAGGAATTCCAGCATATCTGTCAGCTTATCCAGAAAAATATGTGCTTCCTCAAACTGCATTACATAATCCTGAATCTCTTTGTCATTTCCTGTCTTCTGGCGAAGTCCTTCCACATAGTAAGGGTTCGGCAGGAAACGCACGTCAAAAACCAGGTCAGAATCATTTGGAATTCCATACTTGAATCCAAAAGATAGTATGGTAATAAACAGATTCTTATAGTCCTGATTCTGTATAAAAATTTTTTCCAGCTCAATTTTCAGCTCTCTTGTCAGAAGCTGGCTGGTATCTATAATGTAATCCGCCTGTTCCTTTAAAAACTTCAGACGGCTTCTTTCTTCCTCAATTCCCTTATCCACGCGTTCCCCGCCGGATAATGGGTGGTTTCTTCTCGTCTCTTTGTATCGTTTGACCAGAACCGAATCCTCGGCATCTAAGAACAAAATCTCATAGCCTGCTCCCTTTGCGCGAATCCGTTCCAGAATTTCTTTCATTTCTCCGAGTGCCTGTCCGCTCCGGATATCAATTCCGACTGCCACCTTCTGTAACTTGGCGCTTTGCAGACTCGACAGCTCCACAAATTTTTCTAACAATGGTATTGGCAGATTATCCACACAGAAAAATCCCATATCTTCCATCATCTTGATTGCCGTACTTTTTCCCGCTCCAGACATTCCTGTCAATATCACAAATTTCATAACTGCCTCCTAAAACTCACCAACCAACTTTACTTCTGGTTCCAAGGTCACGCCAAACTGCTTCTGCACGTTCTCACGCACATCTTCCATTAAACGGCAGATATCCGCCGCCGTTGCGTCCCCTCTGTTAATCACAAACCCACAGTGCTTCTCCGAAACCTGTGCACCGCCGACCTGATAGCCTCTTAACCCGGCATCCATAATCAGTTTCCCTGCAAAATATCCCTCCGGGCGCTTAAAGGTGCTTCCTGCACTCGGATATTCAAGTGGCTGTTTCTCCACACGTTTCTGCTTTAATTCTTCCATCCTGGCTTCTATCTGTGTGCGGTCGCCCTGTTCCAGCTTTAAAACCGCTTCTGTCACAATATACTGTTTCGGAATAATACAGCTTGTGCGGTAGCCAAGCGCAAGTCCTTCCCTGGTAAGCCGCTTTTCGTCTCCATCTTTTGTTAAAACTTTCACAGACTCTATGATATCTTTCATTTCACCGCCGTAAGCTCCGGCGTTCATCACAACTGCACCGCCGATGCTTCCCGGAATTCCTGCGGCAAATTCCATACCGCAAAGTCCTTCTTCTGCGGCTTTGCGCGCCGCGCGTGCGAGCAGAACGCCCGCACCCACAGTCAGCACATTTCCTGTTACCGTCAACAGTTCCCTGTCTCCGGTCATCTCAATCACCAGTCCGCGGATTCCCTTATCTCCGACAAGAAGATTACTTCCGTTTCCGATAATGAAATAAGGAATCTCATGGTCTCTGCACAGTGCAAGAACTTCCGGAAGCTCCCCTGCTGCCGGTCGTACAAGAACGTCCGCCGGACCGCCGACACGAAACGTCGTATGACGTTTCATCGGCTCCTGCTCAAACACTTTTTCCTGCCCTATGCTTCTTTTTAATGCTTCCACAAACTGCTGATTCATTTTTTCTTCCTTACTTTATAAAGATTTATGCCATTTCTTTTAAGAATGCAACATATCCTCTGTATGCCTCATACAGGTCTACCTTACTGATGATTTCCCATGGTGCGTGCATATTTAACACTGGAACACCGCTGTCGATAACACTCATTCCGTAGTTTGCAAGAATGTAAGCGATGGTTCCGCCGCCGCCCTGGTCAACTTTTCCAAGCTCTGCTGTCTGGAATGCGATTTCATTCTTGTCACAGAGCTGACGCAGTGCTCCGACATATTCTGCATTGGCATCATTAGAACCAGATTTTCCTCTGGCACCGGTGTACTTGTTGAATACAAGTCCTTTTCCGAAATAAGCGGTATTGCGCTTTGTCATAACGGATGGGAAGTTCGGGTCAAATGCTGCAGACACGTCAGAAGAAAGCACTCTGGAATTCTTTAACGCACGTCTTAATTTTAATTCGGAATAATCTCCGGCAGCGTTCATGACCTCCGCAACCGTATTTTCAAAGAAACGGGATTCCATTCCGCTTGCGCCCACGCTTCCGATTTCTTCCTTATCAACAAGCAGGCAAACGCTGGTGTACTCCGGATCCTTCATCTCTGCAATCGCCTTGTAAGAAGGATATGCACAGACACGGTCATCATGTCCGTAACCCATAATCATGCTGCGGTCAAAGCCGTAGTCTCTTGCCTCTCCTGCCGGAACCACTTCAATTTCAGCAGAAAGAAAATCTTCTTCCTCTATACCATATTCCTTTTCAAGAAGATTCATGATATTTGCTTTTACTTTTTCTTTGATTTTCTCATCGCTTTCTTCTTTTTCCTCTGCCGGGATGCTTCCAACCAGAAGGTCAAGGTTCTCTCCCTCGATTACCTTTGCTCCCTTCTTCTCTAACTGTTCACCGGAAAGGTGAATTAACAGGTCGCTGACACCAAATACCGGGTCACCCGGCTTGTCTCCGATAGAAACTTTTACGACACTTCCGTCCTTCTTTGCAATCACACCGTGTAATGCAAGCGGAAGAGTTACCCACTGGTATTTCTTGATACCGCCATAATAATGGGTGTCAAGCATTGCGAAATCGGTATCCTCGTATAACGGATCCTGTTTTAAATCCATACGCGGGGAATCGATATGCGCACCAAGGATGTTCATTCCTTCCTGCATCTCTTTTTTACCGATTACAAACAGTGCCATTCCTTTTCCCATATTGTTTGCGTAAACCTTATCACCTGCTTTTAAGGTTTTATTCTCTGCAATCACTTTATCAAGGTTTGCAAAGCCTGCCTTCTCTGCCTTCTCTACAAAGTAGTTTACACACTCACGCTCTGTCTTGCAGTCAGAGATAAATTTGCGGTAATGCTCTGCAAAATCAAATACTTCATTTCTTTTTGTTCCTTCCGGGTATTTCTCCCAGGCATTCTTTCTTTCCATTTTCAGTCTCTCCTATTCCTCGTCCTCAGACTTCTTTGTCAGATTCTCCTGCACGCGGCGGTATAATTCCTGTGCGGCATTGTATCCCATCTTTTTCTGTCTGTGATTTACGGCCGCCGTCTCACAGATAACGGCAAGATTTCGTCCCGGACGGATTGGCAATGAATGACATACCACTTTGTTTCCAAGGAATTCTGTGTATTCTTCCTCGAGTCCCAGACGGTCATATTCATTTTCCTTCTTCCAGTCCTCCAACTTGATTACCAGGTCAATCTGCTGTTTTTCCTTTACACATTCCACTCCGTAAAGCGTCTTTACATCGATGATTCCGATGCCTCGAAGCTCGATAAAATAACGGGTGATATCCGGTGAAGTTCCCACCAGCATATGCTCGTTGATTTTGCGTATTTCAACTACATCGTCCGTAACAAGTCGGTGCCCACGTCGCACAAGCTCGAGTGCTGCCTCGCTCTTACCGATTCCGCTCTCGCCCATAATGAGGATTCCCTCACCGTAAACATCTACCAGCACTCCGTGAATGGTGATGCAGGGTGCAAGCTGTTCGCTCAGACAGTAGATTAACTCTGCCATAAATGCAGATGTGGTGCGTCTGGTTCCAAGAACCGGGATGTCGTTGTCCATCGCACAACGTAAAAATGTGTCATCCGGCTTTAGGTCCCGACAGAAAATAACGCACGGGATATCGTATGACATAAATTCCCGATAAATCTGTTCCTTCTTCTCCTCATCTAACTGCTGCAGGTAGGTATATTCTACCGTACCGATAATCTGAACACGCGACTGCTCGAAATGCTCAAAATAACCACTTAGCTGTAAGGCAGGACGGTTCACATCACTTACCATGATGCGGTGTCCCTTTAATTCCATATCCGGCATAAAGTTCCGCAGATCCATAATCTGTGCCACTTTTGCAACTCCAACACCATTACTGTTACCCATAATCGCTCTCCTCCGTGTGTGATCTGATCACTCTCAATATAGCACAGTTATCCCGATTCTTCAAGCCGCTGACTCTACGCTTCCGCTTCTTTGTGAAAAAACAAATACACCGCTTCCGCCGCCTGCGGACTCATGGATTCCGTTTCCTGTAAATCCTCTCTCGTGGCATTGCGGATTGCCTCTAAGGACTGGTATTTGCGCATCAGTGCCTTTCTTCTCGCAGGACCGATTCCCGGAATATCATCAAGCACCGAATGTACCTGTTCTTTGCTTCGTAAGGAACGGTGATATTCGATGGCAAACCGGTGCGCTTCGTCCTGGATGCGGGTAATCAGCTTAAACCCTTCTCCATAACGGTCAATCGGGATTTCTTCATTATTATAATACAATCCGCGCGTTCTATGATTATCATCTTTTACCATTCCACAGACCGGGATAGAAAGGCCAAGTTCTGATAACACTTTGAGTGCAATGTTTACCTGCCCGCGTCCACCGTCCATCATAATCAAATCCGGAAAACGTGTAAAGCTTCCGTATTCCTCTGACAGGTCTTTTTCCTCTAGTTCTTCCTGTTCCTGCATACCGTGCGTGAATCTTCTGGTCAGCACCTCATACATCGATGCGTAATCATCCGGTCCTGTCACCGTGCGCAGCTTGAATTTGCGGTAGTCGCTGCGCTTTGGTTTTCCCTTCTCGTAGACAATCATCGAGCCTACCGACTCGAATCCACTGATATTGGAAATATCGTATGCCTCTACCCTCGAGATATCCTTTAGTCCCATCAGTTCTGAAATTTCTTTCATCGCCCCGATGGTACGGCCTTCCTCGCGCTTTAGCTTCTCTTTATCCTGCGATAATACCAGCAGCGCATTTTTGTATGCTAACTCCACTAACTTTTCCTTCATGCCTTTTTGTGGAACCCGAAGATACACTTTACTTCCACGCCTTGCGCTCAGCCATTCCCCGACAACCTCCGGGTCTTCGATTTCCTGTGGCAGCATGATTTCCTTCGGAATCATCGGAGTTCCCGCATAAAACTGTTTTATGAATGTAGTTAATATCTGTGCTCTCGTGTCATCATTTCCGATGCGTACATAAAAATGGTCGCGTCCTATTAACTTTCCGTCCCGCACGAAGAATACCTGTACCACCGCATCCCGGTCGTCTGCCGCCATTGCGATGATATCCTTATCCTCCCCATCGTTATGCGTAATCTTCTGCTTCTGCGCAATCTGCTTCACACTGCCTAAAAGTTCCCGGTATTCAATCGCCTTTTCAAATTCCATCTTGTCTGAGGCATCAAGCATTTTCTCTTCTAACGATTTTAAAATGGGGGCATAATTGCCATTTAAAAATTCCAGTGCACCATCCACACGCTTGCAGTATTCCTCCTTGCTGATATAGCCCTGACACGGAGCCATACACTGATGGATATGGTAATTTAAGCAGGGACGCTCCTTGCCCGTATCCCTTGGCAGAGAACGGTTGCAGGTGCGAAGCTGATAAAGCTTGTTCATCAGCTCTATTGTATCCTTTACCGCCCCGGCACTCGTGTATGGTCCAAAATAGCGCGACTTGTCTTTCTTCTGCTGACGCGAAAAAAGGACCCTCGGGAAATCTTCTCCAAGCGTCACTCTGATATAGGGATAGGTCTTGTCATCCCGCAGCATGGTATTGTATTTTGGCCGGTGCTCTTTAATCAGGTTACACTCGAGCACCAGCGCCTCAAGCTCCGAGTCCGTTACAATATACTCGAAGCGGGCAATCTGTTTTACCATCTGCGCCTTTTTGATGCCCTCGTCGTGGCTTGCCTGAAAATACTGATGCACACGCTTGGTAAGACTTACCGCTTTTCCGATATAGATAATGGCATCCTTACTGTCGTGCATAATATAAACTCCCGGCTGATCCGGGAGTTTTTTTAATTCTTCTGCAATATTAAACATCTTTTCCTCATTCTCATGATTCACTATGCAGGGTTGTATTGTCATCCGCAGTGTAGTCCACGTTTTGTCCTACATTGCTCTCTGTCTTATGATTTTCTGCCTCCTGTACTTCCATTGCCTGCTCGAAGAAGGTCTTCTTCTCCCCGCCCTCCGGCTCCGGGATTCCTTTCAGTTCGCGGAAAATCTTCATAAATTCCTTACCGGTGATGGTCTCATGCTCATAGAGATACTCGGAAATCTTATCAAGCACTTCCCGGTTCTCTGTCAGCAGACGCATCGCCTCATCATAGCAGTGATTGATAATCGAAAGAACCTCTTCATCAATCATTGCGGCGGTATCTTCTCCGCAGATTAATCCCGCACGGTTATCGAGATACTGATTCTCCACCGTTGCAAGGCACATCATGCCAAACTTATCCGACATACCGTACTGGGTAACCATCGCTCTCGCAATTGCGGTCGCCTGCTCGATATCGTTTGCCGCACCGCTGGTTGCCGACTGGAATACCAGCATTTCTGCCGCACGTCCTGCCATGTAAGTCGTAATCTTTGCCAGAAGCTCATCCTTGGTCTGTAAATACTTCTCCTCTTCCGGCGTCTGTAAGGTATATCCAAGTGCTCCCATCGTACGCGGTACAATCGTAATCTTCTGTACCGGCTCAGTATTCTTCTGTAAAGCGGTCACCATTGCGTGTCCAACCTCATGGTAGGAAACAATCTTGCGCTCCTTATCGCCCATGATGCGGTCCTTCTTTTCTTTTCCGCCTACAGCCACAAGCTCAAACGCATCAAACAAATCCGCCTGGTTGACAAATTTTCTTCCATGCTTTACTGCATTGATTGCCGCCTCGTTAATCATATTTGCAAGGTCAGAACCCACGAGCCCTGCGGTTGCAAGTGCAAGTGCGTCAAGGTCTACGGTTTCATCCATCATGACATCCTTGCTGTGTACCTTTAAGGTTTCCAGACGTCCCTTCAAATCCGGCTTATCGACAATAATCCGTCTGTCAAAACGTCCCGGACGAAGCAACGCCTTATCAAGCACTTCCGGACGGTTTGTTGCCGCTAACACGAGAAGTCCCTTTGAAGTGTCAAATCCATCCATCTCTGCTAAAAGCTGGTTGAGGGTCTGCTCTCTCTCGTCGTTGCCGCCGCCATACCGTGAATCACGGCTCTTTCCGACTGCATCAATCTCATCAATAAAAATAATACACGGTGCCTGCTTCTGTGCCTCTTTAAACAAATCCCTGACACGGGATGCACCCATACCGACAAACATTTCCACAAAGTCGGAACCTGCCAGTGAGAAAAACGGTACCTTTGCCTCTCCTGCAACCGCCTTTGCAAGCAATGTTTTTCCGGTTCCCGGAGGGCCCACTAAAAGGGCACCCTTCGGCAGCTTCGCACCGATGTCTTTATATTTTGCCGGATTGTGCAGGAAATCTACAACCTCCTGCAAGGATTCCTTTGCTTCATCCTGTCCTGCAACGTCCTTAAATGTGACACCGGTCTGCTTCTCCATGTCGTACATCTTGACGTTGCTCTTGCCGATTCCCATGGCTCCGCTTCCCATGCGGCGCATCAGAAATCCCATCACAACCCAGATTAAAACCAATGGAAGTACCCAGCTTAACACGCTGTAGATAAGCGTTGAAGTATTGTCCGGTATTACACCGCTGATTTCAATATTCTTTTCTTTTAACAGCGGAAGTAAATCTTCATCCGCCACTCTCGCGCAGTAATAGCTGACATTGCCGTAAGCTGATTTCTGTTCCGTATCATTTAACGTGATGTCTATCTGGTAGCTTCCTATTACAACGGATTTTACTTCACCGTCCTCAACCTTCTGCAAAAATTCCGTATAGGTAATCTCCTTGGAGCTCATCTGGCTGAAGCGGTTTGCGACCATGCTCATAATAAATAAAGCTACAAGTGAAATCAAAATAAAGGTCATCAGAATCTGACCGTTATGATTTCCTCCGTTTCCGCCCCGGTTACCGTTATTGCCGTTTTTATTATCGCCGCCATTATTGTTATTGTACATATCAGGTCCCTGGTTGTCCATTCGTCTATCCTTTCTGACGGAAACAAAAACCTGCGATTTCGTTTCCGGATTTCTCTTTCCTAAAATATCCTCTTTATTATATTGAAATTATTTCACAAAAGCAATACGTACTTGGTGAACTTTTCTTGTCATTTCTAAAGAATTTATAAATTACACTGGATTTTACGCACACTTAGTTGTATACTATTTTAGTTATTATCAGCATCTTATATTATTTACCAATTTAGCAGCATATATTATGAGGAGGAAAAACCTATGCCTGTAAAATACGTCTTTGTCACTGGTGGTGTAGTTTCCGGTTTGGGAAAAGGTATCACTGCGGCTTCCCTTGGAAGATTATTGAAAGCCCGCGGATACAAAGTAACCATGCAGAAATTCGACCCATACATCAATATCGATCCTGGAACCATGAACCCGATTCAGCATGGTGAGGTGTTCGTTACCGATGACGGTGCAGAAACTGATTTGGACTTAGGTCATTACGAGCGTTTTATCGATGAGAGCTTGACGAAAAATTCAAATGTAACCACCGGTAAAGTATACTGGTCCGTCCTTCAGAAGGAGCGCCGTGGCGATTACGGCGGTGGAACGGTACAGGTGATTCCTCATATTACAAACGAGATTAAGAGCCGGTTTTACCGCAATTTCACCTCGGAAGAGACGCATATTGCCATCATCGAGGTCGGTGGAACCGTCGGCGATATCGAAAGCCAGCCGTTCTTAGAGGCAATCCGTCAGTTCCAGCATGAGGTTGGTCACGAGAATGCCATTCTCATTCATGTTACCCTGATTCCTTACCTCAAGGCATCCGGCGAGCTTAAGACGAAGCCTACCCAGGCAAGCGTAAAAGAGTTACAGGGAATGGGAATCCAGCCGGATATCATCGTCTGCCGTTCCGAACACGAGCTTGACCAGAGCCTTAAGGACAAGATTGCGCTGTTCTGTAACGTGCCAAACGGTCACGTTCTCCAGAACCTGGATGTGGAATACCTCTACGAGGCACCTCTTGCCATGGAAAAAGAAAATCTTGCAAAGGTTGCCTGCAAGTGTCTGCACTTAGACTGTCCGGAACCGGATTTGAAAGACTGGGAAGCAATGGTAGACGCACTCCGTCATCCGGACAAAGAAGTCAGAATTGCTCTTGTCGGAAAATACATTGCCCTGCATGACGCTTATATTTCTGTTGTAGAAGCCTTAAAGCACGGCGGAATTGCCGGACGTGCCACAGTTGACATCAAGTGGATTGACTCCGAGGATTTAACCGAGGATAACGTGGACGAAATGCTCGGCGATGTATCCGGTATTCTTGTTCCGGGCGGTTTTGGTTCCCGCGGTGTGGAAGGCAAAATTCTCGCAGCAAAATATGCCCGTGAGCACAAAGTTCCTTACCTTGGTCTCTGCCTTGGTATGCAGGTTGCCATCATTGAATATGCAAGACATGTCTGCGGCTTCAACGATGCACACAGTATCGAGTTAGACCCGAACACCACCCATCCGGTTATCGCATTAATGCCGGACCAGAACGGTGTGGAAGATATCGGTGGAACCTTACGGCTTGGTTCCTACCCATGTATTCTGGACAAGTCCTCAAAGGCTTATCAGGTATACGGCTCTGAGGAGATTCACGAGAGACACCGTCACCGTTACGAAGTAAACAACGACTTCCGTGCCGCTTTAACCGAGCATGGCATGAAGCTCTGCGGTACTTCTCCTGACGGCAGAATCGTTGAGATGATTGAGATTCCGGATCACCCATGGTTCATCGCAACCCAGGCACACCCGGAGTTAAAATCCAGACCAAACCGCCCACATCCGTTATTCAAGGGATTCGTAGAAGCAGCTATTCAGTTTGGAACAAAATAAACAAATTTCCAGAAAGGGGATGCCATACAAAAGTGTGGTATCCCCCTTTTTCATTAAACGACTCCTTTTTATTCACTTAAAATCAATTCTATCCGGCGCTGTATCAGTCCCACAGCCTCTTCCACGCTTTTATCTCCTGCAAAATAAGACGCAGCTTCCTCCTCAATCACATTCCAGACATTCTTGTCAATCGTATCCCTCACAAGATTTTCCTCATAAATAATCGTTTCTAAAATCTCATATTCAGCCTCTGTCATGGAAACCTTCTCTCCGTTTGAGAACGTTATCGGCTGCCACTCCTCCTGAACTTCCCGTAACAGTGATTTACGGATTGGGAACCCTTTGTTTACTCCTGTATGCCACTTCTGATGCGATTCCTCCAAAAGGCTTTCTATAAACTCCCATGCCCCTTCCTTGTTCGGACTTCCGGCATAAATTCCGCAGCAATCCGGACAGACATCCACGCCGTACACCTGTCCCTGCTCAGTCGGATATCCATACAGTGCATACTCTCTTCCATAAAATTCTGTTCCTGACAGATACGTGCCTACATCTTCAAATATTAACGGCATACACAATTCATTTTGAATCAAATCCTCGGATGTCCACTCATAGGCATCCTCCCGATACGACTCCTGATATGATTTGCATAATTCCAACAATTTCATAAATTCTTCTGTCTCAAATGCTGCCGTCTCATTCTCCCGGTCAATAAATTCACTCTGTCTGCCTGTCAGCATCTTATAAAGTAAACGCTCTGCCTCTCCATACCCCTGCCATACATCCTTCTCCCACTGATTTTCTTCCAACAGGGTACGAAATGTCTGCATATTCCATGTCTCAATCTCCGCCGCATACTCCGGATGAACCGCCATTGCCGTAATTGAAAACTGTGGTGCCAGAAGATACAGACCCCCATCTATCTGATACGTATCCAGTACATTCCATATGATATCATCCTTATAGTCCGACCGTTCCAGATATGGACGCAAATCCGTCAGATATCCGTTTTGCACATAGCTTTCATAATAAAAAGAATAGGTCAAATCCAGAATATCCGGTGCATTTCCACTTGCAAATTCAGCATGCAGCCTCCGCAAATCAACATCATCATGATAATTTTTTATCGTAATATAATAGTTCTTATTTTCCTGATTAAACTGCATAATTGCCGCTTTTATACTGTCATCCACATCTTCGTTTATGGTTCCCATTGTTCCATAGACAAGCTGAATCCGCCGTTCCTCTGTGCCCGCTTCCTTTCTCTCAAACTGGCTTATCTCCAGCCTGCCCTCCGTTCCATTCCCCTTTTGAAACAACCATAATGTGCTGTCTTCTGTCTCATAATTTCCAGCCAGTACATCATGCGCTCCCATGAGCAGCAAATCCGTTTCTGCCAAAAGTGTCCCCGTCGCTCTGTCAACAAGCATTAACGCACTCCCTGATACCAGAAATAACGTTTCTGCATCACTGTTTCGGACCGTTTTCAGATTTCGGACCGCCTTTTTTATCTTCCAACGCTTTTTTACATTTTTTCCTTCTATCCCATACAATCCAATGCCATCTGATTCCTCTACAAGACATTCCACACCGTTCTCAGTTTCCAGGAAAACACACGGCGTACCATCCAATGTAATCCCCGTTTTTTCTCCCGTTCCTGCATCAAACCGCGTCACGACGTTCCCTTCTGCAATATACACGTTTTTCTCTGCATCCACCCAAAATAAGGTTCCAACCGCTAACCCTTGTTCCGCTTCCGCTTCTATTGCCCGATATGTCTCAAATTCTCCGCCCAGCCGATAATATCGTATTTCCAGTGTTTTTCCCTCATCCATCCGGACCATTGCATACAATTTTCCATTCTCATATGCAATACTTATCAGATGTTCCGCCTCATCCTGCTGCCATGTTATCTCTTTCACTTCCGGTGATTCATTCCCATATGCCACCTGATAGATAACATCATTCTTTCCCGTAGTGATTGCCCACGCACATTCTGTTCCGCATACCACCTGCTCGGGCACACAGATTTCTGATTTTTCCTGCAAATAGTACTGTTCAAAGGACATCGTTTCGACCTCTACCAAATCCTTATCTCCGCAGCCTACAGGCAATACAAAAATAACCAGTAACATCATGCAGGCTGCATACCTTCTCCATCGTCCAGACATCTAAGAGCCCCTCTCTGTCTGTTTATGCAGGCAAACTTTTCGCCTTCTAAAGTTTGCCTGCATAAATAAATTATCACTTATTTAAAATGTACCTGTGCGACCATAAATATCACACCATGCTCCAAAAGAAATCTGTGCTCCTGTTTTCTTATTTGTTGCAACTACAACAACAGTTTCCGTATCTCCAGAAAAACTCTCCTTCGTTAATGCAAATGTATAATTTTCATTATACGATTTATTATAACTCCATTCCGCAATGTCTGCAGTACTGCCATCTGAATAGTAAAATACAAAGCTAACCGTCATTCCCTGCTTTGTGACATTAACATTGTTGGTAAATGAAGTTACCATAATATCGCTTTCTTCATTTGTGGCTGCATTTACCTGCATCTGCTGACCACTAAACAGTAAAACTCCTACCATTAAAACAAGTATTGCTTTTTTTTAATTTTTCATAGCATTTTCTCCTTTTCGTTTTAATCTTCTTTATGTAACAGATGAGTTGATATTACATTTCTTCCTTCCGCTCCTTTCCCCTATATTTGTATTTTTCAATCCCATCTATTTATAAAACGAAAAAGATTGCTTTTTCTCTACAAGTCTTTTAATATTTTTTATTTTGTATGATATTTTTTAGTAGCCCCTCTCTACAATCCGAAATCCTGCTTCACTGTCCTCCTGTACCAGCCAGTACCCATAATTAGGATATTCCACAACACTATCCCAGCCTTCTCCCTCTACCAGGACTGAAACCACATCTGCCTGCAGATATATCACCTTTCCCTGTCTGTTTTCGTCTGACAGCTTATTCGCCTCCTGTAGTTTTTCATCATACTTTAATCCGGAAAGATACTGTTTGTAAGTTCTCTCTGTCGTAATATCGTCATTATTTCCCTCATCAAATTCATGCCAGACAACCGCCATTGCCTTTTCAATATTTGCATCAGTAACATCGTCTTCCCCGTCTCTCCAGATTACCATGCTGTCAAGCAGCTTCTGTTCCTCAAACACCATGTAAATGCAGCCTTTCTCCGGCAAATCCATCGCCGGTGCAATATCCACAGCCACAACAACACAGGTTCCGTCATCTATCACAGGTGTAAAAAAGACGGTCTGCCTTTCATCCAGCCCTTTTTCTTTTTTATATTTTTCAATCTCTGCCTCTGCCTGTTCATACTCCTTGTCCATTTTTCTTACTTCTTTTGTGGTTTTGTTAAGCACATACGGTATCACATCCGCTTTTCCCGTATTCTCATAAATATTATCTCCCAGACAATAACCCTCGGTAAACCACAATCCTTCCTCCGTATCTGAGGTATAAGGAATCAACTCACAGCTCCCATCCTCTAACTGGTATACCACCAGTACCATCAGCAGTTTTTCCTCTGTCTCTTCCATGGAACTATTCAATTCCTGGTCAGTCGCAGGAAGCGGGTCGAATATAAAATAAATTGCATTTTTCTTTTCATCATAAAAATATTCATTATCCGTAAACCCTTCCGCCTGCTCCCGATATTCACTCAAATCAATCTCTATCTGCTCCACCGTTTTGGAATCGTCTATCTGAATATTTTGGAACGTATACCGATAACCATCCTCCGACTCCGTCTCCTGCAATGCCGCGAGCCCCTCATCCCGGTATTTATCCTGTATGGCTGCTCTTCCAACATCAAAGTCACCCTGCATCTCTGCTCTTATTTCTGTGAAATAATCTTCTGGATGTGCATTTGAAGCGCTGCCCCCACAGCCTGTCAGACCAATATTGCAGATAATGACTGCCGTCGCTGCACATAACATTTTTTTCATATCCGTCCCCCTCTTTCTTAAAAAGGGATATCCACCTTTATTTTGAAGATATCCCCTTTAATCCAGTTAATAAGTTATCCGATAATAAGTATCAGAACTACTCAGCGTAATTGGATAGTCCTTTCTATCATTTGTATGTCCCGAATATCTGAACGTAACCCCATCGTGCGCTGCAATCATTACTATATGTGAATAATTTTTAAATTTTAGGAAATCCCCTACAGCTACACTTGACGATGAAACTGTCTTCCAGTATCCCTTTCCTGTCATATAATTGCACAATGATGCCACATTAATCCATGCCTTTGCCCCTGCATACCACGTTGAATCAGTCGGTATTCCTCCCGCACATAATGTCTGGGACATAAAGTTTGCGCAATCCGAGTGACCATCTGCATAATTTTTATAAGAAGAATTATATTTTGATGTGTCTACTAACATCCCACATGATGTTCCATGTATACTGCATGATTTCGGATTCGATGTGTATGCTTCCGTATACCATACTGCATTATAGATTGAGTAGGACGATGCTCTCTGTGTTCTAGTTTTCTGTTCTATCGTCTCTCTTTCGATTCTCTCCTCTAATGCCGCATAACCGTCCTCTTTTAATTCTTCAGGACTTTGTGGAAATATTTGTTCAACTGGAACGTAGTCTAATCCATTTTCAAACAGTATATGTCTTTCATCATCATGATAAATCACTTCAAGGTAAAAACAAAGTTCCTGGTCTTGTCCTATGTATTGTTCCAGATTATTATATGTTTTCTTCAACTCTGCGTTGGATATTTCCAAAGTCTGTAGCATATCTGTCTCAGGCTCCAAACTACTTTTTTCGCAAAGGAGCTCCACCTCGCGGTTCAATTCCTCATTATATGCAGCCATTCCCTTAAAGTAATCCAATTCCAAAACATCTTTTGCTTTCAGCTGAACCACAACCTCTAAAAGATATTTTTCTTCCACCTGATTTTCCGATGTTTTTCTTTCACATAGTGTAATATCACTTTCCTTAAAATCATAGTACTCTTCATATCCTTCTTTTAAAAGTGCTACTGCCTGCTCTTTAATCTGCGATGCTGTAATATCTGATGTTGATTCCATTTCCATTGCCATTCCCATAACATTATTACAAAGCAGAATTGTCATTATCAAAACGATTGCCACTTTTAACTTTTTCTCATACCTTTCTCCTTTCTCTAATTAGCCTTTGTAAGAGTTGAACTCACTTCTTCACTCTTGCCGTCTGAACCATATACCGTAGCAACACACTCCAATGTATAACTTTTTCCAGACTTTACAGCTACTTCCTTATCAGAGCCACATGTACTGGTCTTTGAGGATGCTGTCCATGACGTAATCGTTGCATTTGTCGTTGTCTCGCGAAGTACAATCCTAACATTTATTTTAGATGTTCCGCTTTTTCCTACAACCCTAACAGTACAACTTGCAATGTTATCCTTGTAGTCCATCACCATTGATATTCTATTCGTTTCCTGATAACGTGGTGCTACATCTTTAAACAACATCTGTGCATTGGCAGTATCTGCTCCACAAAATAGAATACATATGCATATTACTACAGCTCCCAAAATTTTCTGAACGTGCTTCATCCGTTTCCCCCCTTTCCTTCTTAATTGATGCTTGTCTCATTCACATCTATATAGGAAACGGAGAAGTCTGCGTTTTCTCTACATTATTTTACAATTTTTTTCTGCACGCCCTCATATATTTTCAAAATTTCATCCATACTTAAATTACTGCTAATCTGAAATACAATCTTATCGTCCTCTGACAGCCACATCACAAGATTATCCGCGTCTCCTTCTGATTCAAAACAGTATAACACTGTTCCATCATCCCATTCTAATGTAGAATACCGTACATTTTCATTATTCACATTACTAATTCCGTCACTTAGCATGTAGTCAAATACCAGTAATGTATCTTCCCCACTGTACTCTAATAATCCGCCATGCTCCCCATACATCTCATTTACAAGTGCCACACCTTCCGGCACATAGCTAAGGGTATATTCCGGCACCACCGTAAGCCCGGTATCTTCTTCCTTGAAGTGAATTTCGACATGGTCCGTAAACCATTCCCAGATACCCGCAAATGTCTGCGCCACCACGCTCGGATTTGCCATTCCAAAAAGCAGCAGGGCGATTACTGCCGCTGCTGCCACATACTGTTCTCTGCGCTTCCTTCTCTCTCTGCGTGTCATCCGTTCCACAAGCTGACGCATTTTTGCAAAAAAAGTTTCGGATAGCTGATATTTTTCCTCTAATACTTCCTTTGCCGGCAGATGTTCCATCTCGTATCGGTGCATCTCACAGACAATTTTTTGGATATCATCCTCTTTTTCAAATCTTTTCATCGAGAATCTCCCTGAGCTTTGCTTTTCCGCGATAAAGCCGCATTTCTACCGTTTTTACCGGAATATCAAGAATTTTAGCAATCTCGCGGTTTCCATACTCATAATAATACTTTAACACCAGCGTCTCCTTTAAAACCTCCGGCAGTTCGGACAGGGCGCGCTGCATGAGCGCACTCTGCTCCTTCTGCTCTGCCACCCCTTCCGGTGAAAACTCTGCCGATTCTTCCGCAAAAATAAACGTTTCTAATTCCTGTTCGGACAGATGTTGTTCCCGGCGCCAGATGTCAATTGCTTTATGTTTCACTATAGTAACGCACAGTCCCGTCATTTCACTACAGGAAATCCGGGAATATTTTTTAAAATTTTCTGCAATTCCAAGAAATGCCTCATGGACGGCATTTTCTGCCTCTGCCTGGCGCTTTAAGATTCCAAATGCAACGTGATACATCCGCAGATAATTTTCTTCATAAATAATCTGGAAACGACTTTTGTCTTCCTCGGAATCCAGTGCACATAAATAAATCAGCATCCCTGCACTCCACTTTACATCTGATGCCGCACCACCGCATATTCATCATCATTCTGATAATATGGGCAGCTCTTTAACTGTCCCTGCATCATGCGCGCTGCGTCGTCCTCGTCCATGTCGACCTCGCAGTACCATGCCTCATCCTCCTCATCGTATACATTGTATACACAGGTGTCACAATTTGCCTTTGCCATAATCGCCTCCTACTTCCAACCAGAAATCACATCGTCATAAAGCTGCTTTAAAAAGTCATTTAACAGTTCTCTCTGCGTCTCCCAGTACTTCTCGGTAATCTCATCGCCGTCCGGCTGACTCTCCGTCACATCCATCACAGCATCGAGGATTTCCGGGTTCAAATCGTCCATCGCCTCCTGGACCACCGCCTCAAAATCGCAGTACGCCTCGCTTGTCAGATACAGGATAAAATTTTCCCGGTTTAAGTTTCTCGCTTCATAGCTCCCTGTAAAAATATCATTTCCCGCTGCCGCAATCTCTTCAAACTCCTCTTTTACCGTGGCATACTCCATCGGGCAGTAGCTCTCTGTGAAAAATTTATCAAATACTTCTTTATCAATCTTTGGTTCCATTCGTTGCAATCCCTTTCCTATTGTGTTATTTTAAATTCACAAATTTATTTTTTAAAAAATTTTTACAGGAGGTTTCTATGATGGAAACATACGCTGCACTCCCAAATGACCCGGTTATGCTGCTAAGCTTTGTCAACACACAGCTTCGGGACAATTATCCTTCCTTTGAGGAACTCGTTCAGGCATTTCATGCCGATGCTTCTGCGATTACAGAAAAACTCGCATCCATCGACTACACCTACGATTCCGCTTCCAATCAGTTTAAGTAGGATTCCAATTGTTTAAGCTCTTTCTCACCCGCTTCCAGTCCGGGTAAAATGCCGTCATATATCCCCAGAAGCGCCCGTTGTGGCTTGCCTCTAAAATGTGGGTCAGTTCATGCACCACCACATATTCCAGACATTCCTCTGGCATATCAAGAAGCGCCAGATTCAGGTTGATATGATGCGTTTTTACATTGCAGGAACCCCAGCGCGTTTTCATCTGGCGGATGGTGATGCCGGATGCCTTAACGCCCATCACGGGTTCCCATTTTGCGATGAGAACCTTCGCCTTCTCCAAAAGCAGGCGTTTCCTCTCCTTAAGCTCTGCCTCGGTGTACTGTTTCGCCGGTTCTGTTTCGCCCGGATGTTTTTCATATAATTTCCGGTACTTGCGAATCCAGTCAATACGTTCCCTCGCAAACGCAAGAATCCTCTGTTCACTCATTCCATGCGGTGCAGAAATCAGAACACTCCCGTCCTCCTTGCGGATACGCAGATACATATTTTTCATACGCTTTTTCGTTACCGTAATCACGATATCTTCCACTGTAATCTGATAGGTCTTTTCTTTCATATTTCATCCATCCTGTTTTCTGCAGCGTCCTATTTCCATTATAAAGCATTTTCTACTGTAAAAAAAGGTTGATTTTGGCATCTGGTATGCTATAATAAAATTAACTTAAGAAATGTTACCGAGAGACATGAGCAAGGTAAATAAGACGAGTCGAATCGTTTTGTTTTTCTTGCTCTTTTTTTACCTAGAAAAGGAGAATGACTATGAATACCGCTTATGATGTAGCTATTGTCGGCGCAGGGGTCACCGGAAGCGCCATCGCAAGAGAATTATCCAGATATCAGGTACGCGCCTGTGTCATAGAACGGGAGGAGGACGTATGTAACGGAACCTCGAAGGCAAACAGTGCCATCATCCACGCTGGATTTGATGCAGCGCCCGGCACCTTAAAGGCAAAATTAAATGTCCGCGGAAATGCCATGATGGACACACTCGCCAAAGAACTTGACATTCCGTTTAAGCGCAACGGCTCCCTGGTTGTCTGCACGAAAAATCAGGACAGAAGTGCTTTGGAAAATTTATTAGAAAAAGGTACTGCAAACGGTGTTCCGGGGCTTCGCATCATAGAACGCGAAGAATTGCTTTCCATGGAACCAAATTTAAGTGACGATGTCACCTGTGCCCTTTTCGCTCCAACCGGCGGTATCGTCTGTCCATTCCATATGACAATGGCATTTGCCGAAAATGCGTACACAAACGGCGTTGCATTTTTCTTAAACACCAGCGTGACAAATATCAGCAAAACACCGGAGGGCTACCATATCGAAACCCTTCACACCGACACGAATAAAGCAGACAGTATTGATGCCAAAGTTGTTGTCAATGCCGCCGGCGTTTATGCAGATGTGCTCAACAATATGGTAAGTGAGCACAAACTTCACATCACCGCCCGCAAAGGAGAATACTGCCTTTTGGATAAAGCTGCAGGAACCCATGTTTCCCACACCATTTTCCAGCTTCCATCCAAAATGGGAAAAGGCGTTCTTGTCACCCCGACTGTGCACGGCAATCTGTTAGTCGGTCCTACCGCCGTGGATGTGGAAAATAAGGAAGCCGTCAACACGACCCAGACTGGTCTTGACAGTCTCGCAAAAACCGCCTCCCTCAGTGTCAAAAATCTTCCAATGCGTCAGGTAATTACTTCCTTTGCCGGACTGCGCGCCCATGAGGACGGAGACGATTTTGTCATCGGAGAAACAGAAGACGCAAAAGGATTTTTCAACGTTGCCGGTATCGAATCCCCGGGACTTTCTTCCGCTCCGGCAATCGGCGAACTGGTTGCAACACAGATTTGCTCCATGCTCTCCTTAAAGGAAAAAACAGACTTTATCAGCACAAGAAAAGGTATTTTACGACCGGAAACACTTTCCATGGAAGAGCGCAACACACTCATCAAAGAACACCCGGAATACGGCAACATCATCTGCCGCTGTGAAATGATTTCCGAGGGCGAAATCATGGATGCCATTCACCGCCCGCTCGGTGCACGCTCCCTAGATGCCGTCAAACGGCGCACGCGTGCCGGTATGGGTCGTTGTCAGGCAGGCTTCTGCTCTCCAAGAGTCATGGAAATCTTAGAGCGCGAGGTTCCAATGTCCATGTTTGACATTACCAAAAACGGTGTTGGCTCTAACTTTGTAGTTGGCATAAATAAAAACCTTTAATTCCAGAAAGGACGGTATTGATTATGAATACATACGATTTAGTTATCATCGGCGGAGGTCCGGCAGGACTTGCAGCAGCCATCTCTGCAAGAGACAACGGGATAGAACGCATTTTAATCTTAGAACGCGACAAGGAACTTGGCGGCATCTTAAACCAGTGCATCCATAACGGCTTCGGTCTCCACACCTTCAAAGAGGAACTCACCGGCCCGGAATACGCAGCACGTTTTATCGACCAGGCAGCCGAGCGCAAAATTCCTTACAAATTAAATACCATGGTGCTCGCAATCGACACCGTTACCGATTCCGGGCTCTACAACAAGAAAGTAACTGCCATGAACCGCACCGACGGCTTATTTGAGCTTCATGCAAAAGCGGTCATTCTCGCAATGGGCTGCCGGGAACGCTCCCGCGGTGCCTTGAATATTCCGGGCTACCGTCCGGCAGGCATTTATTCCGCCGGAACTGCACAGCGATTAGTCAACATGGAAGGCTATATGCCGGGCAGGGAAGTTGTCATCTTAGGTTCCGGTGACATTGGTTTAATCATGGCAAGACGTATGACATTAGAGGGCGCCAAGGTAAAAGTTGTCGCAGAACTGATGCCTTACTCCGGCGGTCTCAAGCGGAATATCGTCCAGTGCTTAAACGATTTTGATATCCCGTTAAAGTTAAGCCATACCGTTGTCGATATCGAGGGAAAAGAACGTGTACAGGCGGTCACCATCGCCGAAGTCGGTCCGGACAGAAAGCCGATTCCGGGCACCGAAGAGCGCTACACCTGCGACACCCTGTTACTCTCCTGCGGTCTGATTCCGGAAAATGAACTGAGTAAAAGTGCAGGCGTCACCTTAAATCCGGTTACCTCCGGTCCAATCGTAAACGACGCTTTGGAGACAAATGTCAATGGTATCTTTGCCTGTGGAAATGTCCTTCACGTCCACGATTTGGTCGACTATGTTTCCCAGGAGGCTGCCGCCGCTGGAAAAAATGCGGCACGTTACATCAAAGACCATTCCGATACGGCACCAGTAGAGAAGTTTTCAGGCAAAACCATCCAGATTATCCCTACTGACGGCGTGCGTTATACGGTTCCGTCCTGCATCCGCCCGGAGCAGATGGACGACACCCTTACCGTCCGCTTCCGTGTCGGTGATGTTTATAAAAACTGCTGTATCGCCACCTATTTTAACGATACATTAATTTCAAGCCGCAAGCGTCCGGTAATGGCTCCGGGAGAAATGGAACAGGTCATTCTCGACCGCAAAAAAATTGAAGCATTTCCTGACCTTGCGCAGATTACCATCAAAATCGCACCTGCCACTGAAAACTAGAAAGGAGCATTCTCATGAGTGAACATATATCTGAAACCAAAGAACTGACCTGTATTGGCTGCCCACTCGGCTGTGCCATCACCGTGACCCTGACAGACGGTACTGTCTCCTCCGTCACCGGAAATACCTGTCCAAGAGGCGATGCCTACGCCAGAAAGGAAGTCACCAACCCGACCCGGATTGTCACCACAACCGTCCGCGTCAAAGGCGGCGTCTCCCCGATGGTAAATGTAAAAACTGCTTCCGATATTCCAAAAACCCGGATTTTTGACTGCATTGAGGCACTCCGCGACGTGGAAATTTCTGCCCCGGTACATATCGGTGACGTGATTCTTTCCGATGTCTGCGGCACCGGAGTTGCCATTGTTGCCGCAAAGTCCGTTGCAGTCCGCCAATAATTTTTATATAATGGGAATATCATATACGAAAGGTGTCTTTTCCCATGAAAAAAGAATTTAAAGAAGCGTTAGAAGATTCTCCTATCATTGCTGCCATCAAGGATGACAACGGTTTAAAAAAATGTCTTTCGAGTGAAAGCCGTGTGGTTTTTATTCTGTACGGAGACATCTGTAATATTGCAGATATCGTGGACTGTGTGAAGTCCTCCGGAAAAATTGCCATGGTACATCTGGATTTAATCAACGGCCTAAGCTCCAAGGAAATTGCGGTGGATTTTCTGAAAAAATATACTCATGCAGACGGCATCATCACCACGAAGCCAACCCTTATCAAACGCGCGAGGGAGCTTGGACTCTACACTATCCTGCGTCTGTTCGTGATTGACTCGATGGCATATGAAAACATCGACCGTCAGGTAAAAGCTGCACACCCGGATTTAATTGAAATCCTTCCTGCATTAATGCCCAAAATCATCTCCCGCATCTGTAACCAGACTACTACGCCGATTATTGCGGGCGGCCTGGTCTCAGAAAAAGAAGACATTATGGCGTTGTTGCAGGCAGGTGTTACCTCCGTTTCTTCTACAAACGAAGATATCTGGTTTCTGTAATTTTCGCGAGCTGCGCATAGCACCCAAAAGGTCAAAAAACAGAGTCAGGACAAATGTCCTGACTCTGTTTTCACGTGCGTGAGAGGATTCGAACCCCCGACACCTTGGTCCGTAGCCAAGTGCTCTATCCAGCTGAGCTACACACACATATCTGTTTTTGCATCCTTTCGGATAACAAATGCCGGCGACCGGAATCGAACCGGTACTGTGTCACCACAACAGGATTTTAAGTCCTGCGCGTCTGCCAGTTCCGCCACGCCGGCATATGGGACCTATAGGGCTCGAACCTATGACCCTCTGCTTGTAAGGCAGATGCTCTCCCAGCTGAGCTAAGATCCCATGTGATATTAATGAGTATTGCATCTACTCAAACGACCCAAGCGGGACTCGAACCCGCGACCTCCGCCGTGACAGGGCGGCGCTC